>JAZGEM010000119.1:0-8213 GCA_036478745.1 Cocleimonas sp. | reverse complement strand
CGTAAAATGGTTGACGTTTACTTCCCTGAAAACAGCGCAATGGTAACGGGTTATGGTTACGATATGCTTTATGCAGGACCACGTGAAGGTGTACTTCATGCTTACTTCCGTCAAAATATGGGTGCTACGCACTTCATTATTGGTCGTGACCATGCTGGAGTAGGAGACTACTATGGTGACTTTGATGCTCAGACCATCTTTGATGACGAAGTGCCAGAAGGTGCAATGGAAATCGAAATGTTCATGGCAGATCACACCGCTTGGTCTAAGAAGTTAAATAAAGTTGTGATGATGCGTGAAGTAGATGATCATCAAAAAGATGACTTTGTACTTCTCTCAGGTACTAAAGTACGTGAGATGTTAGGTAATGGCGAAGCGCCACCTAAAGAATTTTCACGCCCTGAAGTAGCTAAGATTTTGATTGAGTATTACCAAAGTCTATAAGTACTGATCCAGCCCAACTGGTGCATCAACCAGTTGGCTAAAGTAAAAAGTCCGAGTATCGAAAGATGCTTGGATTTTTTGTTTTAAGAGTCACACTTAATATTTCTTTATATTAGCTTACCCCATAGATCATGCTCATCAGCATGGGTAATTTCTACTTGGGCAAACTGACCTGCTTCTAATAGCTCGCCCTCTATGTAAACCACCCCATCAATTTCTGGTGCATCACTACTGCTTCTGGAGATGGTTATATCTTCTTTTTCTGTTTCACCTTGCACCGTATCATCTGTTAATACCATCATTGTTTTGCCTATTTTAGAAGCCAACTTGTTCGCGCTAATTTCTGCCTGCACTTCCATAAAACGTTCTAAACGATGTTGTTTTTCATCTTCAGGCACATGATTGGGCAATTTATTAGATTCTGCTCCATCAACTTCTGAATAGGCAAAACAACCTACTCGATTCAACTGCGCTTCTCTCAAGAAGTCTAATAGCAATTCAAAATCTTCTTCTGTTTCACCCGGAAAACCTGCAATAAAAGTACTGCGAATAGTCAGATCAGGACAAATACTGCGCCAATTTTCAATACGGGTAAGTACTTTTTCTGCATGGGCTGGGCGACGCATGTCTTTTAATATCTTGTGACTAGCATGCTGAAAGGGAATATCTAAATACGGCAAAATACCTTTATCAACATTCTCTGACATCAGGGGAATAAGCTTATCAACATGTGGATATGGATAAACATAATGTAGGCGTACCCAGGCATCCAGCTCACTTAGCGACTCACTTAATTGTTGGATATGCGATTTAATCGGTTTACCATTCCAAAAACCCGTGCGGTATTTTGTATCAATGCCATAAGCACTGGTATCTTGAGAAACCACCAGCAGTTCTTTTACACCCGCATTAACTAGATTTTCTGCTTCTTGCATAACATCGCCGATAGGACGGCTAACCAAATCACCACGCAAAGATGGAATAATGCAAAATGAACAACGATGATTACACCCTTCTGAGATTTTCAAATAGGCATAATGTTTAGGTGTTAGTTTAATACCCTGAGGAGGCACAATATCAAGATAAGGATCATGCGGTGGTTTTAACTGTTTATGTACAGCACCCATAACCTCTTCATAAGCGTGCGGTCCTGTTACTGCGAGGACATCTGGATATGCATCTAATACCTTCTTAGAATCCGCTCCCAAACAGCCGGTAACAATGACTTTGCCATTTTCTTTTAATGCTTCACCAATTGCATCTAAAGACTCCTCAACCGCACTATCGATAAAACCACAGGTATTTATAACGACAACATCAGCGCCATCATAATCAGAAACCAGTTCATAACCTTCTGTTTTTAACTGCGTCAATATTCGCTCAGAATCCACTAATGCTTTTGGACACCCCAAACTGACAAAACCAACTCGTGGCGCATCCAAATTTTCACCTATCACTCGATTATATTCCTCATAAAAAGACATTTTCTGAAAATGAATCTATGCTTAACAAGCACTTATGTTATGTCAACTAAAAAAAAAGTACACTGTATTTATACACAGTCTGCATATTTACTGATTCTCATTAAAATAAACGTGATTTCGCGCTCATTTTGACTCAACTCCATCAATTAATACGCGTAAGTTATTGATATTTATTTGATTAAAGTAAGTGGTCAAAAATTAAGCAACTTGTCGAGGAACTAAATAGAATAGGCTTTAGAGACTAATTCACAAAGATACCCACAGACTTATCCACAGATATTGTGGACAACTAAAGCTATCAAATAAGTCAAACAGTTTCCCTAAATATTTTAAAAAAAACCATGCTACTTATTATTTCATCTTTTCAAGTAGTTGCGTAATTTTTCTGCATTAATACACTACAAAAGCACGGGAAGTTAGGTGGAATTTCAAACAAACTTAAGCATAAAAAAAATACTTATCATAGAGAAGTTTTTTCTATGTGAAAAACATATCATCAGTGACTTAATACCATACGTTCTTGTATAAATTTCCGCTTCTGAAGAACTTCAGGTAGAATGCTCCACCATCATATAAATGTAGGAGTCCCTAATGTCGATTAAACATCCTGTTGTTGCAGTAACCGGTTCATCTGGAGCTGGTACAACTTTTGTAAAACGTGCTTTTGAAAACATCTTCCGTCGTGAAAATATCAATCCAGCTATTATAGAAGGTGATAGTTTCCATAGCTTAAGCCGTGTAGAGTTTAGCAAAATGGTAAAGAAAACTGAGGCCGCAGGTAATAATCATTTCAGTCACTTTGGCCCAGAAGCTAATGACTTTGCCGCACTTGAAGAAACATTTAAAGCATATGGTGACACGGGTATCGGTAAGAAGCGCTACTACCTTCACAATGATGATGAAGCTGTAGAGCAAAATAAACGTTTAGGCTGTGATAAGTCATCAGGTGAATTTACACCTTGGGAAGATATTGAAGCAGGCAGCGACCTTCTTTTCTATGAAGGTCTACACGGCTTAGCTGCAGATGACAAACAAGGTGTTGATACATCGCAATATGTAGATTTAGGTGTCGGCGTTGTACCTAGCGTTAATCTTGAGTGGATTCAGAAAATCCATCGTGACCATGCAGAGCGCGGTTATGGTACAGATGTCATTGTTGATACAATTTTACGTCGTATGCCTGATTATGTGAATTACATCGCGCCACAATTCTCACGCACCGATATTAACTTTCAGCGTGTTCCAACGGTAGATACTTCTAACCCGTTTATTGCACGTGATATTCCAACGGCTGATGAGAGTTTTGTTATTATTCGTTTTGAAAATGCACAAAAGTTCTGCGTTGATTTTCCTTACCTTCTCAACATGCTACATGATTCATTTATGACACGTCGTAATACAATCGTCATTCCTGGCGGAAAGATGAGCATGGCAATGGAAATCATTCTTGCGCCCATTATTCATCGCTTGATTGATAGCTCAAAAAAATAAATCTCTATCAATTAGAAAAAAAGCCGCAATACTCAACTATTGCGGCTTTTTTTATACCCAAGGTTCAGCCCCTGAAGAAAAGAGAAAGCGTAATGGCACCCCCCCTTTTTTTCGATAATTGGTAGCAACTACTCCGATTGCTCGGCATATTCAAATGAATCAGAAAATAACTGATCAACAGGCAAACCAAGCTTAGAAAAGCTTTCTTTAGCGGCATTGATCATAACGGGCGGTCCCGCCATATAAACATCAAATTTAGATAGATCTTCAAAATCCTCTGCAACCGAAGCATGCACGAAGCCTGTTCTCCCTTGCCACTCTTGTTTCTCCTTAACATCAGATAATACGGGAATATATTCAATGTTCTCATATTGAAATGCCCACTTTTTTGCCAAATCATCACGATACAAATCTTGCTGGTCTCTAGCACCCCAATAAAGGTGAACGAGCCGAGTATCTTGCTCTTCGATTAGTTGCTCAAGAATAGCTTTAATTGGTGCAAAGCCAGTACCACCCGCTATTAAAATTAATGGTCTATTTGATTTATCTCGAATATAAAAGCTACCAAATGGTCCTTCAAAGCGTACCATTGCCTTTTCTTTCATCTCATTAAAAACGTGATTAGTGAATTTACCATCTGGGATCTTACGTAGATGTAACTCTAAATATTCATCACTCGTAGGCGCATTGGCAATTGAAAATGCTCGGCGAGACTTATCCCTAAGAATAAACTCTATATATTGACCCGCATGAAAGGCGAGTCGTTTTGCTGCAGGTAGTTTTAACTGCATTTCCATCACATCATCAGCCAGCTTTCGTAATGACTCTACCCTTGCAGGTAGCATTTGAACTTGAATATCACCCTCATTATCGACCTCTTTAACCTCCAAGGTTAAATCAGACTTAGCAACTGACACACAAAAAACAGCTTTCCCCTCTAAATGCTCATGCTCCATTACAGTTAGTGGTAAACCTTCAGGATAATGTATTTCTCCTGAAACTACTTTTCCTAGGCAAGTACCACAAGATCCACTTTTACACCCATAAGGAAGATCAATTCCTTGGCGTAGAGCGGCATCCAAAATAAACTCATTTTCTTCCACATTAAAAACGTGCTCACTTGGCTGTAATGTAACCTGATAAGACATATTTTATTTCTATCCTTATGTTTTTAGGAGGCAATTTTAACCTAAAAAATATTTAAATAAATTTATTTGTAATAACATCCGATTCATCACAAGTCACTACGTCTGAATACACGAAGTTTTACCCAAGTTATCCACAGATTATATACACGTTCTGAAAAGCTTAAACACAACATATTGTGCTTGACGAGAGCATCAACCACAATCTATAGTATGCAGGCTAAAAAATGAACAATAATTGGAGGTCAATGATTAGATCATTCAAAATGTTTTATTTTCAGGAAGATCAAACAAAACAACAATAGAAAAAATATTGATATTACTCATTAGAAATGGTGATTGATTTAGCCTATTTTTTCTTTGAACAGCCATACCAATAAAGTGAGCTCAAAAGATCAATATCAAAAGTTAATTTACAAGCCACCATTACAACTAAGGGGAAAAAATGCAACCAGTCAACTTTGAAAATACTGACGAACAGAATAAAAACACCGCTAGTGTCATTGATGAAACTATGTCAACGACAACACCCAATACAGAACAAGAAGCGGTAGTTTATAAAGTAATTCGTCGTAATGGCAAAGTAACCCCCTTTGACTGTAGTAAAATCGAAGTCGCATTAACCAAAGCATTTCTTGGTGTAGAGGGTGGCGTTGCAGCAGCTTCCTCTCGTATTCATGATTCTGTCAAAAAAATGGCAAAGCAGGTAAATGACAGTTTATTTCGTCGTATGCCAGATGGTGGAATTGTTCATATTGAAGATATCCAAGACCAAGTAGAATTAGCACTGATGCGTTCTGGAGAACGTAAAGTGGCGCGTGCTTATGTTCTTTACCGAGAAGAACGTGCTCACCTACGTGCAGAAAAAGACCAACTAGAAAAACCCAAAAAAACATCTAAAAAAGATGTATTAAACGTTATCACATCGGACGGGGACACCAGGCCACTCGATAGAAACCGCCTACGCAAGGTCATTGCGGAAGCAGTTTCAGGCTTAGATGGAGTCGATCAAGACACCGTCGAAAAAGAGGCTATGCGGAACTTATTTGATGGCATCCCTGAAGAAGATGTCGGTTCTGCACTTGTAATGGCGACGCGCGTCAACATCGAAAGAGATTCAAATTATTCGATGGTGGCCGCGCGTCTTTTACTTGATAATTTACGCAGTGAAGCACTTAGTTATCTTAATGCTCGCCCAAGCGAAGCAACCCAGCTAGAAATGGCAAGGCGCTACCCTGCCACTTTTAAGAAATATATCAATCAAGCCGTTGAGCTAGAGTTACTGGATGAAGAACTGACTCGTTATGACTTAGCGAAGCTCGGTGCAGCCATCCAACCAGAACGCGACCAAAAGTTTACTTACCTTGGTTTACAAACGCTTTACGACCGTTATTTTATTCATACAGAAAAGGGCATTCGCTTTGAATTGCCACAGATCTTTTTTATGCGCGTTTCCATGGGACTAGCCATGAACGAAGTGAATCGAGAAGAACGCGCGATTGAGTTTTACAACCTCCTCTCCAGTTTTAATTTTATGAGCAGCACGCCAACACTGTTTAATTCAGGAACGCGTCGCCCACAGTTATCTTCTTGTTACTTAACCACAGTGCCAGATAGCCTTGACGGAATTTATAGTTCCATTAAGGACAATGCACTACTCTCCAAGTTTGCTGGTGGTTTAGGAAATGACTGGACGCGCGTGCGTGGACTAGGGTCCCACATAAAAGGAACAAACGGAAAATCACAGGGGGTTGTACCTTTCTTGAAAGTCACCAATGATACTGCAGTAGCGGTTAATCAAGGTGGCAAACGCAAAGGCGCTATCTGCGCCTATATGGAAACATGGCACGTCGATATCGAAGAATTTATCGAGCTGCGTAAAAATACTGGGGATGAGCGCCGCCGTACTCACGACATGAATACAGCGAACTGGATTCCAGATTTATTTATGCAACGTGTTGCCGAAGAAGGCGAATGGACTTTGTTCTCACCAGAAGAAGTGCCAGACCTACACGATTTAGTCGGTAAAGAATTCACTAAAGCCTATGAAGCATACGAGGCGAAAGCGGCTCGTGGTGAGATCAATTTACATAAAACAGTCAAGGCAGTAGTCCTTTGGCGAAAAATGCTAGGCATGTTATTTGAGACAGGTCATCCTTGGATCACCTTTAAAGACCCTTGTAATATCCGCTACAGCAACCAACACATTGGCGTGGTACACAGCTCAAATCTTTGTACTGAAATTATGTTACATACCAATGATGAGGAAATTGCAGTATGTAATCTTGGCTCAGTCAATATGGCGCAGCATACCACCGCTGACGGCATTGATATGGCAATGTTAGAAAACACCATTACTACGGCAATGCGTATGCTCGATAACGTCATTGAGTACAATTATTACAGCGTACCCCAAGCGCGTAATTCCAATATGCAACATCGTCCTGTTGGACTCGGTTTAATGGGCTTTCAAGATTCACTTTATAAGCAAAATATTCCTTATGCATCTATGGATGCAGTGGAATTTGCAGACAAAAGTATGGAAGCGATATCTTACTTCGCGATCAAAACATCATCTGACCTTGCAGAGGAACGCGGCACCTACCCGAGCTATGAAGGCTCATTATGGAGCAAAGGTATCCTGCCAATTGACTCAATAGATCTAATGGAAAAACAACGTGGCGAAAAGTTCTATCAAGTAGACAAAAGCAGCACATTGGATTGGGACACACTGCGTAAACAAGTTAAAAAGCACGGTATGCGTAATTCCAACACCATGGCAATTGCACCCACCGCAACTATTTCAAATATCTGTGGTGTCAGCCAATCTATTGAACCGACTTACCAAAACATGTTTGTAAAATCAAATCTTTCAGGTGAGTTCACCGTTGTTAATCCTTACCTTGTCAATGAGCTAAAAGAAATAAGCTTATGGGATGATGTAATGATCAATGATCTTAAATACTTCGACGGTAGCGTACAGGAAATTGATCGCGTACCCGAAGAAATGAAAGCTAAATATGCAACTGCATTTGAGGTGGATTCTCGCTGGTTAATTGAAGCAGGAAGCCGTCGCCAAAAATGGCTAGACCAAGGACAGTCACTCAATCTTTATATGAAAGAACCATCAGGAGTGAAGCTCGACAATTTGTATAAACTGGCTTGGGTACGCGGCTTGAAAACCACTTATTACTTGCGCTCCATGGGTGCTACGGCAATGGAAAAATCGCAGGAATCTAGTAGCAATACTAGTGAAAATATTCCTGAGGCTCCGCAACAGGTTGGATCAGCGGCGCCAGCGGCGTGTTCGATTTTAGATCCAGATTGCGATGCCTGCCAGTAGAAGGTATTCCTGATACTTGCCTCTTCGTCGATAGCGGCGTTGCAAAAGCATCGGAAATCCTCACCTACTATTGTACGCTCCGGTTCCCGATACTTTCGCGCCTTGCTCTCAACGAAAATTCAAGCACCAGCAACACCTTTACAAATTATTAGGTAAGTTAATATAAAAAAGGGAAAAGCTTCTCCCTTGTATTATTAAAAATAGAAGCAACATCAAAGGAATGAGGAAGCGGTTATGACTAAGTCAAAAAAAGTAAACCGCCCTACAAAAACAACAACAGCACGGGCTAATAAAGTACGTCAGAAA
>JAZGEM010000118.1:0-3047 GCA_036478745.1 Cocleimonas sp. | reverse complement strand
AGTAAATATTGTAACTTATTGATAATATAATATCATGGGTGCGAAACGCCTGTCGAACGTCTTGTTATTAGGCTCTGTAGCAGAGCGGAAGAGTCCTGATAACTTTAACATAACTCCTTAACAGAGGGCAGCGATTCAGAGCATTTAAGGTCAATCAAGTAAATCAATAAGATAGAGTAGACGTAAAAAATATTTTTCTCGCTATTTTAACCCTGTATAGTTAATAAATTTAATTATTTATTAGATTAATCTAAAGTAAAGCCTCAATGAAAAAAACATCAGAAAGAAGACTTCACCTCAACGACTAAAGAAACACAAAAAGCAAACAGCTAAACGCAAAGCAAAACAACAAGAGGAAAAACGACAAAAAGAAAAACAAACCGATCTGTTTATCCAAAAAAAACACGCAAGCTAAACGAAAACAATGGTTGTCGGAACGTTGTTGATATAAAAAGGGGACAGATTTATTTAATAAAATAAATCTGTCCCCTTTTTATATTCTTAACTGCAGCAGAACGGATTGTTTTGCCAACTGTAATAGAAAAACTAGAACAACAGCGTGAGCACTGCAATGAAATATTAAAAAGCAATAATATTTCGGAAATTAAGGCATTTACCGATACCTTAATGGGTATAGCAAAGCAATATCCTATTTCTTTAATTTATGACTATGCAGAAAAATTGACATTCAGTATTGATAGTTTTGATATTACGGGTATTAAATACTCTTTGAATGAATATTCTCTGTTAATCGATAAGCTTACTGAGTTAAAGTGACTTGTCGTCCTCCTCCGATTCCTCCCACTCTTTCCAATAAGAAAAAACCACGGGGAACACTATCAATATCATCACCAGAGCGGTAAACACACCTCCAACCATCGGCGCTGCGATACGTTTCATCACATCCGCACCAGTTCCATCACTCCATAAAATGGGGATAAATCCTAGCAATAAAGTTAGACTTGTCATCAGCATGGGGCGGATTCTAAGAGCCGCAGCTCTACTAATTACCGCGCCTAAATCATTTTTCAATTGTTCCTTTGTGCATTCATTGCAATGCATTCGTAAATACAACATCATCAGCACACCCATCTCTGCTACCAAGCCTGCAAGCGCAATCAGCCCCACCCAAACGGCAATACTGAGTTTGTAATCCAAGACATATAACAACCAGATAGCACCTGTAAGAGCGAATGGAATAGTCCCTAGAATGATTAAAGAAGCGATCACCGATCCGTGATTGAAATACAATAATAGAAAAATGATAACTAAGGTTAATGGCACCATCAGTTGTAATTTTTCTTGTGCTCGTTGTAAGTATTTAAATTGTCCTGCCCAACTAATACGGTACCCTGCGGGGATATTAGCCTTTTCATTAATAACCTCTTGTGCCAATTTCACATAGTCGGCAATACCTATCTCTTTAATATCGATAAAAACAAAAGAGACAAGCTCTCCATTTTCATTGCGTAACATGGGTGGGCCATTAGTAAACTCAAGGTCTGCAACTTGGCTAATCGGAATTGAAGTACCATTAGGCGTATTGACTAAAATTCGTTTTAATGATTCCGGACTGTCTCTAAATTCTCTTGCATATCGTAAATTAACCGCATATCTTTCACGACCTGAAATCACCTGAGAAACTTCTTCCCCACCTACTGCGGTTCTTATGGTATCTTCTACGTCGGCAATCGTCAGCCCATAGCGTGCAATCTTGTCTCTTTTAATATTAAAATCCAAATAATAACCACCGGTTAAGCGTTCTGCAAAGGCACTGCGGGTATAGAGTTTCGTTCTATCATCTTGCTGTATTAATTTTTCAAGATCGACTGCTAGCTTTTCAAGTTGTTCTACATTATCTCCTAACACTTTAATACCTAAACTTGATCTTATACCCGTTGCCAACATTTCTGTCCGTGTCTGAATTGGCATCCACCAAACATTGGGCATACCGGGATAATCTAGCGTTTGATCCATTTCGGCAATTAAGTCATCCCAGCTCAAGCCTTCTCGCCATTGATCTTTGGGTTTCAAAGAAATAATGGTCTCCACCATCGATAATGGTGCAGAATCTGTTGAGCTAGTCGATCGACCAATTTTACCGAACACATGCTCAACTTCAGGAAATTTTTTTAATTCAGCATCCATCGCGTGAAGTGTTTTTCCCGCAGCAGTAACCGACATACCTGGTGGTGAAGTTGGCATATAAAGTATGCTTCCCTCATTTAGAGGTGGCATAAATTCAGTTTCCAATTGATTAAACACGGGGATTGTCACCAATAACAATAACAAGGCAGCACAAATAATGCTTTTACGATGATTCATTGCAGAAAGTGCAATGGGCTGATAAAGACTATAGAGCCATCTTGTTAACTTGTCTTTTGTCGGTTTTTTTCGTTTACGCAGCAATACTGAGACTAAAGCCGGCGTTAATGTAATTGCCAGTAGAGCAGCAAACCCCATAGCATAAGTTTTAGTGTATGCCAAAGGACGAAACAAGCGTCCTTCCGTTCCCTCAAAAACAAAAACCGGCAAAAAAGATAAAGTAATAATCGCTAAGGAGAAGAAAATACTCGACCCAACTTCTTGCATCGCTTTAAGAACAACTTCTGCCTGTGTTTCAGTCTTTTTTAATTTCCGACTGATGCGACGATGAATATTGTCGAGCATAACAATGGATGCATCAACCATAGCCCCAATCGCGACGGCAATACCGCCTAACGACATAATATTGGCAGTAATCTGATGCTCTTGCAGTGGAATAAAGGCTAGCAAAATAGCCACAGGTAAAGTAATCACCGCAATAATCGCGATACGCAATTGTCGCAAGAACACAAAAATCACTAGAGATACAACAATAAACTCTTCAATTAAGGTGGTTTTTAATGTATTTATCGCTCTGGAAATTAGTTTTGAACGATCATAAGTGGTAACAATTTCAATCCCGGCAGGTAAAGACTGGCGAATATTTTCTATCCGTTGTTTAACCCGCTGAATAACTTTCAGGGCATCTTCACCATAGCGCATGATGACAATGCCTCCGACAG
>JAZGEM010000117.1:0-2699 GCA_036478745.1 Cocleimonas sp. | reverse complement strand
TACCTACTGACACTGCCAACCCTGAAGCTACAACTGGTGCAGCTGCAGACAATGCAGTTGCTGCTGTTCCTGTTCCTGGTGCTGTTTGGCTATTTGGGACCGGTATACTTGGTCTTGCAAGTTGGTCTCGTCGTAAAAAATAATACAGCTGTAAAATAGCTTTTTTTACCAAAACTTAAGGAACTAGTTCAATTAGCAAATTAAATTTATAAAGCAGCTTTCTTATCTTAAATAAGAAAATTTGAATTTTTTGTAATTTTTTGCATAATGGAACTAGTTCCTTCCTACCCCTTCCTTGCTTATCTCACATTCCTATCTACAACAACAGACCCCCTTCATCTATATCATCATTTCACTAATCAGCAAGGATTTATATAACGTCCAAATCAATGGTGGACATCATTGATAATGAGTTAATACTTAATCTTTCGTCGCTTGTCTAATATGAGAAAGATAATCTCAGGTTCCCATTAACCTAAATAAATCAGTGAATCACGGGGAAATAGCCGAGTATTACACAGGGATGGTTTTTATTTTTTTAAAATGCGAATGAGATTTATTAGCAAATTTAAATCTTGTAAAACTTGGAATTTTGCAAGAGGCTCACTAGCAAACTATTTTTTCGCTTAAATTACATACACAGCGAATCTAATAATCGGTAAAATAAGCATTTTCGCTTAAACTTTACCTAATACCCACCATGCGTACTACCCAGTTCCCTCTTAGCACTGTCAAAGAAACACCTTCGGATGCTGAAATCGACAGCCATAAATTAATGATTCGAGCAGGCTTAATCCGCAAATTAGCAGCTGGTTTATATACTTGGCTCCCATTAGGTTTAAGAGTTTTGCGAAAAGTAGAACACATTACGCGGGAAGAAATGAGTAAAGCCGGCGCATTGGAAGTTCTAATGCCGGTACTACAACCTGCTGAACTATGGCAGGAAACAGGACGCTGGGAGCAATACGGTCCAGAACTTGCCCGTTTAAAGGATCGTCATGATCGTGATTTTTGCTTGGGCCCCACGCATGAAGAAATTATCACTGATTTAGCCAGAAACGAACTAAAAAGTTATAAGCAATTACCCATTACTTATTATCAAATTCAGACGAAAGTGAGAGATGAGATTCGTCCACGCTTCGGCATTATGCGCTCGCGTGAATTTATTATGAAAGATGCCTATTCTTTCCATTTGGATCAAGACTCATTACAACAAACGTATAATGTCATGTTTCAGGCATACAGTAATATATTCGACTCATTAGGGCTTAAATATAGAGCTGTCATTGCAGACTCTGGCTCTATTGGTGGAGCTGTCTCCCATGAATTTCATGTGTTGGCAACATCAGGTGAAGATGCCATCGCTTTTTCGACAGAAAGTGATTATGCTGCCAATATTGAGAAAGCCGAAGCCTTGATGCCCACAGACAACCGTGCAGATGCAAGCACAGAATTAAGTATTGTTGAAACCCCAAACCAACATACTATTGAAGAAATAAGCCATTTTTTTAATGTTTCTACTCAACAATGTCTTAAAACACTGATTGTTAAAGGTAAAGATGGAAGCCTTGTTGCACTATTATTAAGAGGAGATCATGCCCTTAATGAACTAAAAGCAGAAAAGATTAAAGGAATACAATCCCCATTAGAATTTGCGAGTGATGAAGAAATTTTAGCCACTTGCCAGTGCAAGTCTGGCTCTATTGGTCCTATTGGACTTAACATTAAAATCATTGTCGATCGAAGTGCCAGTTTACTAAGTGACTTTATTTGTGGTGCAAATAAAGATAATAGGCATTATAAAGGTGCTAATTGGGAACGTGATCTGCCACTACCTCAAATTGAAGATATACGTCTTATTATGGAAGGCGACCCAAGCCCCGATGGAAAAGGCTCTATTACACTAGCTCGAGGTATTGAAGTTGGCCATATTTTTCAATTAGGCACTAAATACAGTGAAGCAATGAAGGCAACGGTTATAAATGAAGGTGGAAAAAGCCAGACTTTAATCATGGGCTGCTATGGCATTGGTATTTCAAGAATTGTTGCAGCAGCGATAGAACAAAGTCATGATGACAAAGGCATTATCTGGCCAGATAGACTAGCTCCGTTTCAGGTTGCATTATGTCCAATAAACATGCACAAGTCTGACCGCCTAAGAGAAGTGACTGAAAAAATTTATCAGAATCTTCTCAATTTAGGCATTGATGTCTTATTCGACGATCGTAAAGTACGTGCTGGATTCATGTTTTCTGATATGGAATTAATCGGCATCCCACATCGCATAGTAATTGGTGATAGGGGGCTGGATTCTGGCATTGCTGAATATAAAGCACGCACTGATACAGAAACACAAGATATTGCTTTAGATAATATCGTCGACTTTATAAAATCAAAACTTAGCTAACATGAAAAAAATACTAGCAGCAGGCTTGTTACTAGCAAGCACTCAAATCTTTGCCGAAACAATCTTTGTTACCTTAGAAAAAGACAATGCCCTTGCAATTGTTGATGCCACTTCAAACAAGCTGATAAAAACAATCCCGCTGGGGCAGCGACCACGGGGCATCGTGCTAAGTAAAGATCAACAACAACTCTACATTGCTACCAGTGATGACAACACCATACAAATCATTGACATTGAAACAATGAAACCCGTTGGCACTTTACCCTCTGGCACAGACCCTGAGACCTTTGCC
>JAZGEM010000116.1:0-100253 GCA_036478745.1 Cocleimonas sp. | reverse complement strand
AACCAACCTGTGCCCTCACGACATGGTGTACATTGTCCACAAGATTCTGAGAAATAGAATTGCGAGATACGTTGTAATACCTTAACCATATCGGTGGTGTCATCCATAATGATAACCGCACCTGAACCAAGATAGGAGCCTGCTTTAGCAATGGTATCGTAATCCATGGTAAGCCCCATCATCACGTCGCCTTTCAAAACAGGAACAGATGATCCACCGGGAATAACCGCCTTTAATTTATTACCATCACGAACACCACCCGCCATTTCTAGCAATTCTTTAAATGGAATTCCCATGGGTACTTCAAAGTTACCTGGATTATTTAGGTGCCCAGACACGGAAAAAAGCTTCTCTCCGCCTGAGCCTTCAACACCCATTTTTTGAAACCAATCGCCACCACCACGCAAGATAGCTGGAATAGATGCCAGACTCTCGGTATTATTAATCGTTGTTGGACGACCGTATAAACCAAAACTAGCAGGGAATGGCGGTTTAAAACGTGGCTGCCCTTTTTTTCCCTCTAAGGATTCCAGCAAAGCAGTTTCTTCACCGCAGATATAGGCACCTGCCCCAAGAGAACCATGCAAATCAAAATCTACACCACTGGATTGAATATTTTTACCCAGATAACCTGCTTCATAAGCCTCTTTAACAGCCTGTTCAAAGCGTATAAATGGTTCATCCATAAATTCACCGCGCATATAGTTATAACCAACCGTAGCACCGATACAATAACCAGCAATAGCCATTCCTTCGACCAAAGCATGTGGATTAAAACGCAGAATATCTCGATCTTTACACGTTCCCGGCTCAGATTCATCTGAATTACAAACAATATATTTTTGACCTGGCATGTCTTTGGGCATAAAGCTCCACTTAAGACCCGTTGGAAAGCCTGCACCGCCACGACCTCTCAAGCCAGATTCTTTAACAATTTCTATTACATCGTCTGCATCCTGCCCGTCCTTAAGAATTTTTTCCCAAGATTGATAGCCTCCTGTTTTAAGATAACTCTCAAGCGTATGTGCATCATCACCGTATTGCTTTGTAGTAAAGCAGACTTGATCAACCATTATCTGCCTCCCTGCTCTCTTGCGACACATTACTAGAAACACTGTCTAATAATTCATCAACTTTCTCTATTGTTAAATTCTCGTGATATACATGGTTGAGTTGCATCATTGGCGCACCACAACAAGCAGCCAAACATTCTTCTTCAATTTTAAAGAAAAACTCACCATCGGGAGTCGTTTCACCCATTTTAATTCCAAGCTTATCTTCAATATGCTCAACAATTTTATCCGAACCATTTAACATACAGGAAATATTGGTACATACCGCAATGGTATTCTTACCCGCCGCTTTTTCATCTATCTCGAACATAGAATAAAAACTAGCTACTTCATAAACAGCAATCTTGGGAATACTTAAATAATCGGCTACTGCATCCATTTTCTCAGTAGAAAGATAATGATCTTCATGCATTACAGCTCGTAACGCGGGTAATAATGCAGATTGAGAACGATCTTCTGGGTAACGCTTTAGCCACTCATTAATTTCATGTTGTTCATGCTTAGATAAAACTGTATCTGTTGGGGCGCGCTTGTTAAGAGAAGCCATTACCTATCCACCTCACCAAACACAATATCCATAGTTCCAATAACAGTTACCACATCAGCCAACATATGCCCTTTAGTAAGTTCATCCATCGCAGACATATGTGCAAACCCGGGGGCACGTACTTTTAAACGATAGGGTTTATTTGCACCATCAGAAACAATATAGCAACCAAATTCACCCTTAGGATGTTCAATTGCTGCGTATGCTTCGCCTTCAGGCAAACAATACCCTTCGGTCGCTAATTTAAAATGATGTATCAAAGACTCCATATCACCTTTCATACTTTCGCGATTGGGTGGCGTGATTTTGTGATCCTCATGCATTACAGGTCCAGGGTTTTGCCTCAACCAATCAACACACTGTTTTATAATACGGTTAGATTGACGCATTTCTTCAACTCGCACCACATAGCGGTCATAACTATCACCATTAGTACCAACTGGAATATCAAAATCAACCTTGTCATACATTGCATAGGGCTGTTTCTTTCTCAAATCCCACTCGATACCAGAACCACGTAACATCGCACCTGTTAAACCAAGCTGTAATGCACGCTCCGGTGATACGATTCCAATATCAACAAGGCGCTGCTTCCAAATACGATTATCAGTTAGCAATGTTTCATATTCATCCACACAGGCAGGAAAACGCTGCGTAAAGTCTTCAATAAAATCAAGTACACTACCACCACGATTTTTGTTTAGCCGAGTAATATCGGCATCGCTATACCACTTTGATTTCTCATGTAATGGCATCGCATCAGGAATATCTCGATAAACACCACCCGGGCGATAATAAGTCGCATGTAATCTCGCCCCAGAAACAGCTTCGTAAACATCCATTAAATCTTCACGTTCACGAAAAGCATAAAGGAACATGGTCATTGCACCAACATCTAAGCCATGAGCACCAATCCACAATAGATGATTCAAAATACGAGTGATTTCATCAAACATGGTTCGAATATATTGAGCACGAATTGGCGCTTCAATAGCAAGCATTTTTTCCAACGCCAGCACATAACCATGCTCATTACACATCATCGAAACATAATCTAAGCGATCCATATAACCAATACTTTGATTATATGGTTTACTTTCTGCTAATTTTTCAGTTCCACGGTGCAATAGTCCAATATGTGGATCAGCACGTTGGATAACCTCTCCATCCATCTCTAACACAAGACGTAATACACCATGCGCTGCAGGGTGGGCAGGTCCAAAGTTCAGGGTGAAGTTTTTAATCTCAGGCATCAGTTATTCATCAACCTCTGTTGCTGGAGAAAAACGCTGATCATCGCGAATAATACGTGGCACCAAGGTACGAGGCTCTATACTTACAGGCTCATAAACAACACGTTTTTGATCTTCGTCATAACGCATTTCGACGTGACCTGTCAGCGGGAAATCTTTTCTAAATGGATGCCCAGAAAAACCATAATCAGTAAGAATTCGACGTAAATCAGGATGATTATTAAACATAATACCAAACAAATCGAATGCTTCTCTCTCAAACCAATCAACACCATTCCAGATACCCGTTAAGGAATCAATTAATGGAAATTCATTATCATCACAAAATACTTTTACACGAACACGATGGTTATTTTTAATCGACAACAAATGGATAACAACGGCAAAACGCTTCCCTTTGAAACTAACAGACTCGTTGCTAATCTCACCCGCATCATCAAAAGAAAACTCTCTTTTAACACCACGCGTAAAACTACTACCACCAACATCCCACTCAGTTTCACCGTAATGTAAATAATCGACACCACACAAGTCAATCAACTGTTCAAAACCACAACCAAAATCATCGCGTAACAAAGTAGCGATCTCTAGCAAATTATCTGGGGATACTTCAATCGTCAGCTCATTAAAAGCCATCTTACTCTGCTGAATTTTACCCGCTAACAGTTCACTCAAATGAGTATTTAATTTATCTAAAGAGCCGCTCATTAAGCAACATCCTGTCTTGCAATGGTATTCGTTCTTTTAATTTTATTTTGCAATTGAATAATTCCATAAAGCAATGCTTCAGCCGTAGGCGGGCAGCCTGGAATGTACACATCTACGGGTACGATACGATCACAGCCTCGAACAACAGCATACGAATAATGATAATATCCACCACCGTTAGCACAAGAACCCATAGAAATAACCCAGCGGGGCTCTGCCATTTGATCATAAACTTTACGTAATGCAGGTGCCATTTTATTGGTTAAAGTTCCTGCCACAATCAGAACATCTGATTGGCGCGGGCTGGGACGAAACAGAATTCCAAACCGATCCATATCATAACGTGAAGCACCTGCTTGCATCATTTCAACAGCACAACAGGCCAAACCAAACGTTACTGGCCACAACGACCCCGTACGAGCCCAATTGATTAGACCATCAAGCTTTGCTGTTACAAAGCCTTCTTCCATCCTTCCTTCTATTCCCACTCAAGCGCACCTTTATTCCATTCGTAAATGAAACCAATAATAAGAATACTGAGAAAGACACCCATGGAAATTAAACCAAACAAACCAATCTTATCTAACACAATCGCCCAAGGAAAAAGAAATGCAATCTCAAGATCGAAGATAATAAATAATATTGCCACCAAATAATAACGCACATCAAACTTCATACGCGCATCTTCGAAAGCTTCAAAGCCACACTCAAAAGGAGAATTCTTTGCTTCATCAGGGCGGTGAGGAGAAAGTAATGCTCCTAGTATCAGCATAACTATCGCCAAACCAAAACCAACACCCAAAAACACTAACACGGGCAAATACTCAGCTAACATATACTATTCCTTGTTATTTATTAATGACAACCGTCTGAGAATATTTTAATTCACCCAAGAACATGTGACGATTATTATAATGTGGAGACCGAATATACACTTATTATTAGAATGTTCACAATAACAGAGACACTTTTTTTAACTATTTTTTAACCAATAGCGATATTAAATTTACAAATACCAAAGAAACTACCCATTAACTAAACATAATTTCATCTATAAATAATACTAATTGCTATATGCCATTTCCCCTTGGTTTGAGGAGTGCCAGTTTTCACCATCTTAGCGACCACTCACAAGCACCATACCAAAGTCATCAGGGGTAAGTTTTACATTGCGGCTATTCCAAGCAATTCGCGCATCACGATCGCCACCATCATCATCATCATTCATCACAACATCAAAACCTAGTTTCTTTTTAACTTCAGGCACAAAACCAAGTTCACTCCATTTTATTTTTGCCTGTATCTCATATCCATCGTATTTTTCAATGACCTCATATGGAATTGATATTTTTATCTTGGAAGGATTACTCCTCCCCATAACTGCTATATCCTTATTTCTAGCAAAGACAAAATGGAAATCCTGATCTTTATCAAATTCATCACCGCGATTATTATTCCCATCAATAAATAATTCTACTGAGTCATCTTGAATAGGATCACCTGAATCTGAAGATGCTTCTTTATCATAGACCTTAGCGCTGAAATACAAATACTCATCAGACCACTTGACCTGCCATTTACCTGAAATATCGCGCTTGTCCCACGTTTTACCTTCCAATAAAATATTCAGTGCCTGTGGATTTTGCAATTGAAAGAAAGCCTCTTCCTTTCCCTTAGCAGGTCGAATCACGATTCTTGGTTTATCCGGATCTAGGTTAGGGAGATAATGACTCACTTTTGAACTTGCGGGCTTCTTTAGCTTCTTAATTTCACTCCAATCCCACCATTTTTTATTCTCAGAAATAAACTTTAATGAAGCCGCAAGTTTTGGTGCTTTCTCCACATCTTGGCGAATATGCTCTTTCAAGCCCCAGCAACCCGAAGTATTACAACTACTAGGCGCTCTAAAAGCAACAAACAATCCTGCCCCCATTTCACGCCAATTACTGTATAAATCCTTATAAAGATCCGCCATTCGGGAATCTCGATTCGCTGCAAAAAATAAAGGATTCGGATGTGCCAAATAATCTCGCGCCGCCCAATCGACAAGCCCTTGACCTCCTTCATAAGCCACCAGACTGACTTTGAATTTTTCAGCTAACGCCGTATGCTTTTTAAGTTCATGCATAATCTTTGGCAATGAACGATAAGATTTTTCATCGGTTAATAATTGAAAAATATCACTGACTTTTTCCGCCTCACGAAAACCACGTAAATTTCCGCCAATATAAGGTGCAATTGCCAAAGCATCGACTGATTTATATGTATCATTGTACGCCAGAATTATTCCGCTAATATCAGGTCGCGTATCCCAACCACCAATTACCCGCACCAGCCTTTCATGACCACCATACACCTTTTCCCAAATATTAAAAAACTCAACCGAGCGTTTAGCATAATATTTATACCCCGCCATCAACGCATCTTTATCAAGCTCTTGTGCAATACCCATTTTCTGCATATGTTCATTATGGATAAAATTCGCATTCCAAGCTTCATTGGTAAATTCGATATGTGGCGTTAAATCTGGAGATAGATGCTTATGCACATAGCGCGCAAAACGCTCAATATAATCATCATCCGCCGCATGTGGAACATTCAACCAAGGATCTGCTTTGACTTTATTTGCCAGTGCAATTTGAATCTCTAACGGTGCACCACGTGACCCATAAACCCCACCCCAAGTAGGATCATCCATGCTCGGACGCTTACTCCATTTAACCGCTGGATTTCGTGTAACACCCGACATCGGCATAAAACGGATCAAACTAAAATCCTTCATAAAATTTAAATAATCAGGGTTGAAAATAATCTCTTTATGATAATTTTTAAACGATAAATACAATGAGTCCTTACAAGATGAAGCCCCTTTGACCTGACGAAAAGGATCATCATGACAAATCCCACCTGGCATAATAATCTGGATTTTGCGTAGTGGTTTATCTGGGTTAGATTCGATAATTTTTAAAGCAGCCGTCATAAAACCATCTTCACGTGCATCGAAACGGATAACATCCTTACCCGACTTGCGCGAAACCACGCTCACATTATGCAAATACTCTATCTTTCCCTCACCCTCATAAAGCACCGTATAATCACCCTTTGGCAAAGCATCAATATGAATATTACGAATAAAGTAAACACCCGCACTACCTTCATTCAATTTTTTCGGCCAACCTTGCTCATCATACTCAACCTTAGCCGAAGTCAAACAAGGCTGGTCTTTCGCACGACAACGAATATTCTCATGAAAAGGGGTCGCCACCCGAAACAAATCCACAAAAGGAATACTAGAGTCCTGTTCATAAACCTCATTCGCATTAATTCCTAAAGGAGACAGGCGGTTAGTCGCCTCAGGAAACTCAATCAAACTTCCACCTAAAAGAGACGCGTCAGTCTCCTCAGCAGCAAAAATAAACTGACTAAAGCCAACAACGAAAGACAACAACAATAAATCAAACTTCATGGAAATTACACAATAAACAAAGTGCTCCCATTTTCGCACAGATTAGCCAATGCTACACATAAAAAACCGAGAAGCGTAGCCGCCTTCACATTAAACTGTATGGCACCCCACCCTTTTTTGTAAGATTGAACTCAATCCAGCAACACTATTCCCAAACAAAGCAGGGGGCTGCGCTTCCTTTACTATATATATTTCTACAATGGTATTTTTCATAACTGAGATTTATTACTGTTTCACTTGGGAAACTCAGTTTGACTCAAGCTACTTTAGAGTGAGGAAGTCCAATCATCTTTTTTTGTTACATTGATCAAGAGAGTCCAGACAATATTGATACTGAAGAAGAGTTAATATCATCCCTATTAAAATAATCTCTTGTTTTCTCTACTATACCCACACCACATAAACCAATTTCTTTTAATTGCTCCTCACGGGTAGCATGCTCTATATATTCATCAGGAATACCGAGATTCAAGATAGAAACAGTTATGTTTTTATTATTTAAAAATTCGTTAACCGCACTACCTGCTCCGCCCTTTATTGCGTTATCTTCTAAAGTAATAATTAGACTATGATTTCTAGCAAGGTTACTAACTAATTCCTCATCAATTGGTTTAACAAAGCGCATGTTGATTAAAGTCGCACCAAGCTCTTCTGCAGCATAAATTGCTTCGTCTAACAATGATCCAAATAATAAGATAGCTATATTTTTACCTTTAAGTATTTGCTTGCCTTTACCAATTTCTATTTTTTTCATATCAGCTTTTGGCACTTCTCCTATCCCCTTACCCCGTGGATACCTCACTGCTGTTGGACAGTCTTGTAGGTAAGCTGTATATAGCATCTGACGACATTCATCTTCTGTACTTGGCGCCATAACTATCATATTTGGGATACACCGCAAATAGGATAGGTCATAATTACCGGAGTGAGTCGGCCCATCTGAACCCACTAACCCAGCTCTATCAATTGCAAATACTACAGCAAGATTCTGCAATGCCACATCATGAATTAACTGATCATATGCCCGCTGTAAAAATGTTGAATAAATAGCAACGACAGGCTTTAAACCTTCACACGCCATTCCAGCAGCTAGGGTTACAGCATGTTGTTCTGCAATTGCCACATCATAATAACGCCCTGGAAACTCTTTAGAAAACTCCACTAAACCAGAGCCCTCACACATAGCCGGCGTTATGGCAACTAATTTATCATCCTCAATGGCCATATCACATATCCAGCGCCCGAAGACATCTGTGTAAGTAGGTGTAGTACTATTCGACCCTCCCTTTTTCTTAATACCTGACTTTAAATCAAACTCTGAAACAGCATGATAAGCAATAGGATCTTCTTCTGCAGGTCTATAGCCTTTACCTTTTTGTGTCACTACATGCAAAAACTTTGGCTCATTAATATCTTTCAAGTTATTTAAGATTTTAACCAACTCAATAACATCATGACCATCAACAGGCCCATAATAAACAAAACCCATCTCTTCAAATAATGTCGCTGATGGCATTATCATACCTTTAGTATGCTCTTCAGCACGCCTAGCAAATCGTTTCATTACTGGCGTTTTAGCAAGTATTTTCTTGCTATTCTCTCTCATCGTTGAATAAAAGTTACCTGATAACAATCGGGCCAAATACTTACTTAAACCCCCGACATTCGGAGAAATAGACATATCGTTATCATTGAGAATCACAAGCATTTCTGTATCTATGACACCTGCATGATTAAGCGCTTCATATGCCATTCCAGCGGTCATTGCCCCATCACCGATAACAGCTATTGAATGCCTATCAATCCCCTTGTGTTTAGCTGCAAGCGCCATACCTAAAGCAGCACTTATTGAGGTGCTTGAGTGTCCCACACCAAAATCATCGTATTTACTCTCCTCTCTTCTAGGAAAGCCGCATAAACCACCTTTCTTTTTAATTGTATTTAATAAATCACGACGACCGGTTAATAACTTATGCACATAAGCTTGGTGTCCTACATCCCACACTAGCCTATCATGAGGAGTATCATAGACGTAATGAATCGCTACCGTTAATTCTAACGCACCTAAACCCGATGCAAGATGTCCGCCTGATTTTGATACAGATTCTAATAAGAAATTACGAATTTCCTCACAAAGCCTCGGAAGCTCTTCCACTTCAAGTTTCTTCAAGTCTACAGGTGAGTTAATATTATCTAATAGCATTTTCGTTTAATAGTCTAAGCAATACGTTTTATAATAAAACCTGCTATCTCCCTAAGTAAATCAGCTTCACTTCCAAAACTAGATAAGGAATCAAGCGCCTTTTTATGTAAGAATAAGAGCTTTTGCTTTGCTGCATCCATCCCTATGATAGAAGGGTAAGTTGGTTTATTTGCAGCAACATCAGCTCCTTGTTGTTTTCCAAGTGTTTCTGTATCACTTTGTATGTCAAGAATATCATCACGAACCTGAAAAGCGAGACCAATTGAGTCAGCATAATCACTTAAGCACAACCTTCTCGCTTTTAAGGCATCATTCGTTCTCTCACTACAACAGTAACTCGCCATTAAGATACTCGCTTTAATTAATGCACCTGTCTTATAAGCATGCATTCTTTCCAACTCATCTTCATGAAGCTTTTTTCCGACCGCAGCTAGATCAATAGCTTGCCCCATAACCATACCATTACTACCTGAGGCATTTGCTAAGATATTGAGTATTTTCAGTTGGTTTTTTGCTGTTATTCTGTGCATAGGCTTTGATAACACATCAAAAGCCATTGATTGTAAGGCATCTCCTGCTAGAACTGCAGTTGCTTCATCAAAGACTATATGGGCCGTTGGTTTACCCCGTCGCAATGCATCATCATCCATACAAGGAAGGTCATCATGAACCAGTGAATAAGTGTGAATTAACTCGATAGCTACAGCTATAGGATCTAGTGTTTCTTTATTAAAACCAAGTGCTTCACCAGTAGCGTATACTAATAACGGTCGTACTCGCTTACCACTACCTAACACACAATACTGGATAGCTTTTTGCAAAGAGGTTTCGCCCCCAACTGAGGCAAGTAAAGTTTCTAAAACACTTTCTATGCGGTGTTTATAGATATCTTTATCCATCAAAGACTCATTCACCTGAGGTTGCAATGAACTCATTTTCTCTATCTTCACTCAATATTCTGACCCTTTTTTCTGCACCTCTCAATGCTTGCTGACATTTTCTACTTAATTTAATGCCACTCTCAAATTCTTTTAAAGAGTCTGCTAATGATAAATTTCCCGCCTCTAATTTTGAAACAAGCTTTTCTAATTCTGTCATTGCTTCTTCAAAGTGAGGTTGAGATTCTTTTTGACCAATATCAGTCTGTGGTTGTTCACTATCCTTATTCATATGGGAATAGTGTTACTTCAGGGAATGAAATGCAAGTGGAACTTACTAGTTTTCATTGACCAGATTAATCTTCACACTTACTTATGTATTTTACCTAGCAAGCAAAATGTAAAAGGTCGCCTAACAGCGACCTTTTACTTCTTAGCACTCAAAATACGGTGTTGAGAAATTACTAACCTATGTATTTACAATTGATATACCTTCAGGTAGTAATTAATAGACTTCGATTATTCAGCAACAGCAATTTTAAGCTTATCTATTGCATTGCTTTCAATTTGACGTATACGCTCAGCTGAAACATTATACTTTTTGGCCAAATCTTGCAAAGTTGCTTTTTTATCAGTCAACCAGCGGCTTGCCAAAATATCTTTACTACGCTCATCAAGCGTAGACATTGCATTTTTGAATAAACCTTTAGTATGTGATTCCCAATCCGAAGACTCTGTATGCTCAGAAGGATCAATCACGTCAGACTGTAAGTATTGGTTTGGCGAATAAGTACTATCATCGTCATCATTAGCTGATGACAAGTCGAAACCAATATCCTGACCAGACATGCGTTTTTCCATTTCAAGAACATCTTTTCCAGTAACACCCAAGTCATTAGCAATATCATTAACTTCGGCCTGATTCATCCATGCCAACCTTTTCTTTTTACTTCTTAAGTTAAAGAACAGTTTGCGCTGGGCTTTAGTAGTAGCAACTTTTACAATTTTCCAATTCTTTAAGATAAACTCATGGATTTCAGCACGTATCCAATGGACAGCAAAAGAAACAAGACGTACATTAACAGCAGGATCAAAGCGCTTTACTGCTTTCATCAAGCCTACATTTCCTTCTTGCACTAGATCCGCTAACGGTAAACCATAACCACTATATCCACGAGCTACTTTAATAACAAAGCGAAGATTGTGCATTATGAGTTGGCGAGCAGCTTCAAGGTCATCATTCTCACGTAATTTGACAGCTAATGCTTGTTCGGCTGATTTTTCCAAGACTGGAATTTCACGAACAGATTGAATATAGCTCTCTAAGCTACCTGATAAGACAGGCATAGTAGTATTTTGAATAGTGAGTGTATTTGTCATAAGTCTCCCCTAAAACATTCAAGTATTGTGCATAATATTAGCACTCTTCCTGTTAGAGTGCTAATTTCATTAAAAGTTTCAGACTATTTGAAAAATATTTTATTAATTAGAGAGTTGCGAATGC
The DNA here is from genome assembly GCA_036478745.1 of Cocleimonas sp. Classification (GTDB taxonomy): domain Bacteria; phylum Pseudomonadota; class Gammaproteobacteria; order Thiotrichales; family Thiotrichaceae; genus Cocleimonas. The sequence goes on along the minus strand of JAZGEM010000116.1, from coordinate 88,621 downwards.
TAACCCCGCAGCTTTAATAGTAGTTTCAATGTCTTCATTACTGTGAGCGCTAGACAGAAAACCTGTTTCATAGGCAGATGGAGCTATGTTTATGCCTGAATTTAGCATACCCTTAAAAAACTGATTAAAGCTATCACCATCACAAGATGACACTTGCTCAAAGTTTTCTATTTTTTCTTCCTCACTAAAAAACAAGCCAAACATCGCTCCAACTTGATTACTTGTCATAGGTACATTATTTATTTCTGCTTCCTTTAAGATCCCAGAAACAAGCATCTCTGTTTTCATTGATAAATCTTCATAAAAGCCAGTCCTACTAATAATTTCCAGCATCTTTAATCCAGCAGCCATTCCTAACGGATTTCCAGAAAGGGTACCTGCTTGATAAACTGCCCCTAGAGGAGAGAGCTTTTGCATGATGTCTTTACGCCCACCAAATGCCGCCACTGGCATGCCACCACCCATTATTTTACCTAGCGTTGTTAGGTCAGGCTTTATATTGTAAATCGATTGAGCACCACCTAATGCAGTACGAAATCCAGTCATAACCTCATCAAATATTAGTATCGCACCAGAATCATCACAAACTTCACGCAATGTGCTCAAAAAACCATCAACTGGAGGAATACAGTTCATATTCCCAGCAACGGGCTCTACAATAACACAGGAAATTTCATTTCCTATTTTTGAAAATAAATCTCGAACTTGTTGCGAATTATTATAATCGAGCGTAATAGTGTGCTTAGCAAGATCTGCAGGCACCCCTAAAGAACTGGGCTCACCAAAAGTTAACATTCCAGAACCTGATTTCACCAACAGTGAATCACCATGCCCATGATAACAACCTTCAAATTTAACAATATTATCACGCCCCGTAAAGCCCCTGGCAAGCCGTATAGCTGACATGGTAGCCTCGGTGCCTGAATTAACCATACGAACCATTTCTATTGATGGCATCAACTCGCATATTTTCTCTGCCATTCTTACTTCAATTTCAGTTGGCGCACCATAACTTAACCCTTTTTCCGCAGCTTGCTTAACAGCATCTACAACCTCAGCATTCGCATGACCTGCGATCATTGGACCATAAGAACCAACATAATCAATATAACGATTACCTTCAACATCAAATAGATATGCACCTTTTGCTCTATCAATAAATGGGGGTATTCCACCCACACTACTATATGCACGAACCGGCGAATTAACTCCACCCGGTATCGTATTTTGAGCTCTATTAAATAAGGTTTTTGAATTTTTCATGTATTTTCCAACTAGAAGAAAAAAGGAATGTAAGTTACTCAAGTAACATAACTCTTAAGTTTCTTATTTAAGTTATTAGTAAACTGCCAACACCTATAGACTAATAATATCCTGAGGATATTATCATTACATGCTGTAAATCTTCTTTAAATTAGAATTTTTTCACTATAACTGAATATCAATACTTAGCTTTAAATTATTTTTTATGTCCGCCTGATGGACCAGTGTATTGATCATTTAATGCTTGCACAAAACTATCGATATCACTTCGAATCCCATCTAGTTTCTTACGAACATTATTTCCCCAACCAACAGGGGTTTTCCTGAAGATACTCTGCCACCATTGAGTATTAGCCCTAAAGGCCTGAGCTACATTTCCAAAACCACCTTCAGTAGGAAGTTTTTTAGCAACACCATTTACTAACTTAGACCGAATTAAAAAATGTAATAAAACAGCAAAAATAATTGGAACAGCTATTACCCCAATACTTAACAGCTTACTTTCTTTCACATCACTTAACCACGGAGGGTTAAATGACAAACCATTCCAATATCCTGCTACTACCGTTAATGCTATTACTCCAAAAATAATGGGGAGAAAAACTGCTATATCAGTCATTATTACTCTTTTTTTCCAACGCTGCATCGCCATTTGTATTTGAGGAACTGCTTGTTGCTCTATATGATTGGAAAGTGACTCCATACTACCAATTATTCTATATACTCTCTCAATATTAATATCTTCCATACGCTTGGTAATTTCAGCATAATCCTTATTCTTTTTATTTACATACCTTTCCCAAACAACTTTGTTCTCAGTTGGTATAGCAAGCTCACTATTAAAATTGGTATAAAAACGACCTGTGCCTAAACCAGATTGAACTAGTGCTTTTTGCCATGCTGCAACGATATCTTCTAAGTTATCATCTTGGGCTGATGTATCAATTTGATTAAGAATAAATAAAAATTTACTGCTGTCATTTCTCTGTTGTGACCCACGCACAAGATGCTCTAATGTATCCTGCATAGCGCCTGGTTCTGGGTGGCGCGCATCAAACAAGACCAATACAAGATCAGAAAGATCGATGATATGGTCTGTAATTTTCAACGTTTCTTTACGTTGCTCATCAGCATCAAAGCCCGGGGAATCAATTAGGATTTTACCTTTCAGCTTCTCACTAGGAACCGCCTTCATTTGCAAATAATTATCAATTCTTGAACCTTCTCCTTGAGTTATATTCTCAATCTCTTCGCTTATTTGATAAAATGGAAACCTAGGGTCTCCATCTAACGCTATTCCTGGCAGCGTTCTTGTATCTGTATCACCACTGTACGTCAATACTGTAAAACGATCATCAACTGCTTGATTACCAGTATCCTGCACAGACAACCCTAGGTAAGAATTAATAAAACTTGATTTACCCGCAGAAAAAGTACCTAAAATAGAAACAAGAGGCCACCATGAAATTTGAGTTGCATAAGCTTGCCCCTCATCTAGCAACCCCATTTTTTGCGCTATTACATCTAATCGTTGATACCTGTCAACGACAGAAACTAACACAGGATTTTCATCTTCAAGGTGTTTTTGCAAAAGTTTTAATCTGTTTTGCATTCTATTACCTGGCGTCATCTAAATACCTCTTTGTATTGACTTAAGACAGTCTTACGGAGCTTTCTGATAATTATTTATAAACGGAGAACTGCACAAACACCCAAAGTTTAGTTTATAGAAACTGAGTTAGTAACAGGCAATAGCAAATCAACAGTTGTGCCTTGCTCATTCACCTCATTTCCTGTAACTGGTGCTGAATTTATTGGCGCCTGATTATATAAAGGTTGCGGAACAGGAATATCATAATTAAAGTTTTCACCATTATATGGAGGCGTAACTGCTGGATAAGCAAAATAAGACTGGGGCAGTGGTTTACGAGAACCAGGAAATGGCATGCTGGTACTATTTTTCCAAGGAAGAAATTTATTCATAGCACTCAGAGGGGTCGATATGTTTTTATTTAAGCTCCACATATCACGCTGCATATTATTAGTAGAGGCAGCCATATCATATGTTGCCGAACGCATTCCACCAATACTTTTCACCATCTCTTCAGTATTATTCGTCATACTCCCTAGATTCCCTGACATTTTATTAGTTGAGGAAACTAAGTTAGTCATTTGACCTGACATATCACCCATTGTTCCAGCTATTGAATTCATATTTTTATCTATAGAGCCACTCATATGTGAGATCGTATCTGCCATACGATTTACATCTGATGTTAAGGAATATATTAGAAAAAAACCAAATGCAGCAAGAATAAAAAATGCTAACATTGCTGGATAGACTAGCATCTGCATACGTTTTGTAGTTGCATCTGCTTTCATCTCAAATTCTTGAAGCTCATTCTCCAGCTCAAGTACATAATCTCTGTGTAATTCACTCTTTGCCATGGTAATTTCCTGCTGAGTTGTTAATTTTATTGATGAACAAGTCGTTTTTGTATTATTTTAGCTCTTTCAGGGTAATATTGACCTATTAAACTAAGCATATTATTAACTATATCCATTTTTCCACTTTTAATCAGTGGCATGGCAATCTCAGAGTATAATTCCGCAGCTTTTCTAGAATTTCCTAACTTCCAATAAACATTACCCAGTTCACCCCTATACTCAACAACTTTTGGCTCTATTTCAATTAGTTGCAAATAAATTTGTGCAGCCTCTTCAAGACCATTATTCCAATATGCTTCTCTGGCCATCAGTAACATTTCTGATGTACTGGCATCACTTAAGTCTCCTGCTTTAAATGGTGCTACTGACAAAGGTTTTTCTAGAAGGTTTTTACTCTTCACTTGATTATTATTAGATTTGTCGTTTTCATTTGAAATATCTAACTTTGGCTCTGTTAAGACTTCATCTACATTGCTTACAACTAAATCATTCGGCACTACAATAGTTTCATCATTTACTACAGCAATATGCTCTTCTATTTTAGTGCTATCTAGATTTAACACAATAGCAAGTGCAGCTAATACCCAAGCTGCAATAATTGGATGACCCATCAACCATCGAACAATAAACATTTAAAATTCCTCAATCTATATTATTTGTGAATAACTAACCATAATTAACAACTAAACAAATATCAATTAATATAATAACTCACCTAATGTTTCAACCTCAGCTGCAGCCTTAGATTTTGGATCCATTTCAAAAACAGCCAAACCCTCACTAAAAGATCTTCTATAGGCGGTTCTTTGGTAAAGTCTTGGTTCAATCATTTTTATCCCGTCTAGCGTATTCAAAGCATCAAAAGCATCGTCGGTCTCTCTAACAGCCGTATGCGTATCAGCACGATTCATAAAACCAATAATTTCAGGAGATGCTCCACTTTTACATACTGCTGAAATCATTTTCAAAAAACGTTGAGTTGACCATACATCAGCCTGACTTGGTGCCACAGGAATAACAATCCTATCAGCACGTTGAATAGCGGCATTCATGGCATCTCTATCCGAAAGACCGATATCCACTATCACTTCTGTATGTTTACCTTCACTACCTAACTGACTAACAAAATGAATTGGCTCCAAAGCGGGCACATAACCATCTTCAGTTCGTATTTCTAACGCATCTGTAATAGTCGCTTGAGGGTCAAGATCATAAACTGACACATGAACATTTCTTCTCGTTGCCACCCAAATAGAAAGATTAAAAGCTACAGTGCTTTTTCCCGTACCACCCTTCAAATTACCAATAACCGTAATCATTTATTATTACCATCCATTGAATGACCAAAAGTAGGGTATTGCTGGTATTGATAGTTAGGCATCATTGGCATTGGAACGTACCTATATTGATTTTGAAATTTTACATTATTCGCATCTAGGAGATTGTATTGCATCCCAAGAAAGTTAGGCATAATAGGGGACTCAGGCTTACGCTCATTACTTAACTTAGAATAAACTGCAGGCATAACTGGAGAAGTTGGCTGCTTTATCCCTCTATTAAATACAGGCTCCTTAAGCACCGTTGGAGGCACGAAACTACTGACAGGGGCACCTTCCAACTTAGGGACAACTGGTTTCTTCTGCATTAAAGTTAAAGCCTTCGCTAAAGTTTCTTTTTCTCTAGGAAGAATAATAGGGGCTTTAGGCCTCAGTTTTGGGTCTATATCTCTATGAAGAGTTTGCCCAGGCTCTAACTGAGCTTTAAAAAATGGTCCCGGTGGAGGAGGTAAAGGTCTAGCATGTTGGCTATTGGAGCTAATATTTAATTGTGCAATATTACTTAGAACCTCTTTACTCAAATTACCTTGTAAATTTGCTGTTTCACTTTTCGCAGCACCATTCCCTACAAATAGAATTAATACAGAAGTAATGGCGGTAGCAGTAATAACAGTAAACGCTCCTTTTGTTAACATATCCATTGATTAAAACACCTTAAGTCTCTTATTAAATATCTTTTTTCAAACGTATTCCTCTACGTTTTGTTGTCTGCTGCTGTTTCGTCTCTTCACTCTCAGCTACAGTTTTTGACTTAGCTACAGTTTTTGGCTTAGCTACAGTTTTTGACTTAGCTACAGTTTTTGACTTAGCTACAGTTTTTGGCTTAGCTACAGTTTTTGGCTTAGCTACAGTTTTTGGCTTAGCTGCAGTTTTTGGCTTAGCTGCAGTTTTTGGCTTAGCTACAGTTTTTGGCTTAGCTGTAGTCCTCTTAGTGTCTTTCAATGATTCCACCTTTGTAGATTTATTTTCTCTTTTCGCCTTACTAGGTTTTCGTGGTGATGGAACCCACTCTTCATCATCTTTCTTGCTTACTTTTTTAGGTGGTGATGGCGCCCAATCATCGTCATCAGATTTACGCTTGAAAACAAATCCGAGAAGCCCTTTAACACCCGATAACAATAGCCCTAATACCGTAACAACTATTCCAAGTACTGTTCCAGCAGCATCTTTTACTTTATCGAATAATGATTCATCAAAATCAGTATTATTAGAACTACTGTGCGAAGCCTGAGATACAGGCTTTTCTTTATTATTAGGATCAAAATCTGGCGGCACAATTGAGTTGCCATCAGCATCAATACATAACGCTTTTCCCGCGCTAATACAACCCAATGGCACAACAACCAAGGTAAGCAATGTTGAAACTAAACCGCCAAAAATTAACGATACCGCCATACCTTTAAATATTGGATCCGAAAGAATAACCAATGAACCACCGATTAAAGCAAAAGCGGTAATAGCAATCGGTCTCGTTCTGGCTTCGCAGGAATATATGGCTGCGTCAACAATGCTCATACCCTCTTCCAATACAGCGTTTCTCGTGAAATCAATTAGTAATATAGAGTTCCTGACCACGATACCTGCTAATGCAATAAACCCAATCATCGATGTTGCGGTAAAATCGGCTCCCAAAATCCAATGCCCAGGAATAATACCAATTAGCGTTAAAGGTATCGGTGCAATAGCAATTGCTGGCAAAGAAAAATTACCAAACAAGCCCACGATAAGCATATAAATCAGAACCATTGCTGCCATAAAGGCAATACCCATATCTCGGAAGGTTTCAAATGTTACCGTCCACTCCCCCCCCCACTCAAAATTGGTTTTATCCGCCGTAGCTTCACGACCAAACCAACTACCGCCTGTTACAATAGCACCATCTGGAGCTTTATATCCCTTTCCATTATTAGCTTGTGACAGTAAATCTTGCACTTGGAACATACCATAAACAGGAGCGGCCAAATCACCTACTGTTTCCGCCGTAACAAATTCAACAGCTCGTAAATCTTTGTGATAAATCGGTTGATCAGCTTTTTCAGTTACGAAACTACCTAATTCAGATAGTGGCATTGTTTTACCCATACGATTCGTAACGGGCAACTGTATAAGTCGGTTTATTTGAGAACGAGCATTTAAAGGAACTTGCAATACTATCGGCGTAGGATTGATTAACGCATTTCTCTTGATATCTCCTATAACGAATCCACCCATCGCCATTTCCAATGTGCTATTAATATCTTCAACGGTAATTCCATTTCTCTGGGCTTTAGCAGTATCCACTTTAAAACGCAAAATATCATGGCTTTCTTCCAAAAAGTTATCAACATCTCCTAAGTTAGCCGCCTCTTCAAACACCTTCGTAACATCTCTTGCTACTTGTCGACGTGTTTCTGCACTAGGCCCATATATCTCTGCAACCACTGATTGCAATACAGGTGGCCCAGGTGGCATTTCTACAACCTGTATCTTTGCACCAGCTGCTTTTGCTAATGGTGTTAACAGCGCACGAACAGCTGTAGCAATCTCATTACTACTACGATCACGATCACCTTTATCCGTTAACTGCACTTGAACATCACCTTGCCAAGGACTGTTACGCAAATAATAATGACGAACTAAACCATTAAAGTTAAAGGGAGAGGCAGTTCCAACATAGGTCTGCACTGCTGTCACCTCTTCCAAAACTTGCACTTCTATAGCGATTTTATTTATTAAATTAGCGGTAATGGGTAACGCTGTGCCTTCAGGAAAATTCACTACGATATTAAACTCTGGTTTATTATCCAAAGGTAGCATTTTTACTTTAACGCCCTTTGTATAGAAAAACACTAGACTCAAAAGCAAAACACCTACCAAAGCATAAATAAATAACCGCCCTTTCCACCTATTTTGAATGAGTGGAACAATCAATCCTTTATAAAACTTATCAAGCATAGCTGCTTGATGATGTTCTTTTTCTTCCATCTTATTCAATTGCGCTAGACTAGGTTTCAATTTATTTGTTAACCAAGGTGTAAACGCAAAGGCAGCAAAGAGCGAAAACATCATTGCTACCGAACCCAATACTGGAATGGGAGACATATAAGGCCCCATCATGCCACTAACAAACCCCATAGGAAGTAGTGCGGCTATAACAGTAAAGGTAGCGAGAATAGTTGGATTACCCACCTCTCTCACCGCATCAACTGCCACATCTACATCTAGACTGCCCGCCATTAGCCATCGCCGATAAATATTTTCCACCACGACTATGGCATCATCCACCAAAATACCAATTGAAAAAATCAATGCAAACAAGCTCACTCGATCAATGGTTAAACCCAAAACCCATGCGAAAAAAACAGTAACCGTGATAACAACGGGAATGATTACAAAGGTTACAAACGATGCTCTCCAACCAAGAAACAAAAAAACCAAAACGGTCACAATCATCGTTGCTTTTACCAACTTTAGAAGCAACCCATTGACTTTTTCTTTAGCTGATGCACCATAATTTCGTGTAATTGCAATATGTACATTATCAGGGATCAAACGTCCTTTAAAATGCTCGACTCTCTCCAGAATAGCCTCTGCAACATCAACACCATTGGTTCCGTGTTTTTTCGCGATGGCTATTGTGACAGCAGGAGCACCATTGGCAACTTCAACCCCTTCTTTTTTACCTGCCACACCAGTATAATAACCGACTATTTTAGTTGCTTCACTGGGCCCGGAAGACACCCTTGCCACATCTCGAACATAGACTGGGCGACCATCAATCACGGCCACCATTAACCGTTTAATATCCTCAGCTGATTTTAAGAATGAACCCGTAATGACTTTAAGAAACCTGTCGCTAGGCTCAACAGATCCCGCATTTCGCTCAGAGTTCGCCATTCGGATAGTATTAGCAATCTGCCCCAATGACACACCATATGTAGCTAAGCGCTCTGGCAACACCTCTATGAGAAGCTGATCGGTTCGACCATCAACGATAAAGCTTTGGCTAGCATTAGGTACTTCACGAAGTTTCTGTAGCAAATCAAGTGCCACAAGTTTTAACGAAGCATCATCAACATCATTCGACCATAACGTAATCGCCACGACAGCAACTTCATCGACACCCACTGGCTTGACCAAGAAACCTGCAATACCTTGCGGCATAGAATCTTTATTTGAAGCTAATTTATCATTCAACTTTACTATGGAAGATTCAAAGTTCTCTCCCACTTTAAATTGAACAGTGATAAGTGCTTGACCACGAGATGAAGCTGAATACACATGCTTTACGCCCGTTATTTCTGACATAATTCCTTCTAACGGTCTAGCAACCTGGCTTTCAACCTCAGAAGCTGACGCACCAGGATAACTAACAAAAATATCCACCATCGGTACAGAAATCTGGGGGTCTTCTTGTCTAGGTGTCATCTGCATCCCTAGTATACCAAGCGCTAGAAAGCCGAGAAGCAATAAAAGAGCTAATGGAGATGTGATGAACATCTTGGCTATACCGCCGGCGAGTCCTAGTTTCTTATTCTCTTTTGATGTATTTTGATCAGTCATGGGATTATCTTCAGTTAGTATATTTAAAAAGAATGATGCTTAGAAGGAATCTAAGACCCTGGATACCAACCTGAAGTTGCCCCCGTCGGAGGGTTATTAAATATTCGTTCACCTGCTTTTAATCCTGAAACTACTGATACTCTACCGTCACCTTGAACAGACCCCAAACGAATTAATCGCAGTGAGGACGTTTGTTTAGACTCGTCTACAACCAATACCGTAGGTAAACTCCGCCCCTCAATCAATGCTGATTTAGGAATAGATATTACTGAATTTCCACCTGGCGTAGTATCTGGCAAATAAACTTCAGCATACATTCCTGGTGAAGCTAAAACACCTACCGGAAGATCAAACTTTACAACAACTGTATGCCTAGATGGATCAGCAACTGGATAAATCTGGGAAATTTTTGCGACGGTGGGATTAATATTACCAATACGCACGGGTACACTCATCCCTTTTTGCAAACTAGTGACCAACATTGATGGCACATCAGCTTTTAAACGCAGATATTTTACAAAACCATACTTCATCAATGGCTGACCAGGTTGAACCGCATCCCCCACCTCAACCATTTTCGCCATGATAATACCTTCAAATGGCGCAACTGAAACAGTATCCTTTATCTTAGTATTTAGTTCATTGAGTTGAGACCAAGCCATCATCACTTGACTTTCTGCTTGAGAAACACCTGTTGCACTATTCATTAGATCTGAATAACGATTGTAATCAGTATCCTGATCGCCCATCATATCGTACATTGGACGAGTAAAATAAATATCCATCATTGATGGCATACCCATCCCAGGCATACCCGAAATACTTTTACTACGAGGGGAAACAACTTCACGTTGATATTGCGCTTGGGAGTTTTTCAATGCTGCTTGTGCAGAGGTAATTTGCGCCCAAAGAGTATTTCTTTTAGCAAGAAGTTGTGCATCGTCGATCTTCGCTAGAATATCATCTTTACTAAACTTTGACCCCACCTCACCACCAAGCGATGTGATTTTACCAGGAACTTGCGCAGTAACTGTAAGTTCCTTATATGGCACCACCGTACTACCTAGAACGGTCTGGGAGCTAGATAAAGAACTATTAACAGTAATTATTTCAGCAGCTTGCACCGAAGACACGGCTGTTAATGAAAAACACAGGCTAACGACAAGCATTTTTATATGTTTGCACTTCAACATATTTTATTTCCTATTTTTAATCCACATCGGTTTCTATAAGACAACTAAGGCTTCAGCAACTTATAGGAGTACCACCCGATAAATAAAGGAGAACTCTGCAAGTGCCATGTGAATAATAAACATAAGCAAAGTCAAAGCGCAATACGATTTTCAGTGTTTGGGAGGATGAAAGGTATTGCTAATCCTAGCGAATCTAGACTATAGCTTTTAAAGCCGTTTAATACCAGCAAAAATCTCCTAGTGGCCGGTTGCTTATTAGGAATATACGGTTGGTTCAGTGGTTTTATCAATTAAATTTTGCGCTTTTCACGATCGGAAAAAAATTATCATTACTTCACAGGAATTAATCTAACAATCTTTCCCCAGTATTCATGCTCAAAGCTCAACTCAACGCCCTGGGGAATATCTTTATTAGATTTCCAGCTTTTTTGCCATTGATTAGCAGAATCCAACAAACGTAACTCAAGAGAATCCACATCCTCTATCAGTGTCATTGTTATAGGTTCTGCATCCAAATGATCAACAAGATTCCAGCTCAACCTTGTTAACTTCCCTTCTTCCAACTCATACCTAACACGCTGTAACGAGCTACGTGCCAAACCAATAGGGTTAGAGTTACCCGCCCGTGTAAATTCAAATAAGCCATTTGAGTCAAAGCCATATGAAAAAGCAGGTGCAGTTTCCTGATAACCTGCTCGTGTGGGTCTTGACACGATTTGTCGTATATCCCTATCAAGAAACATCATGGTGCGCTGCAACACTTTAAGCCTTTTCTCTTGCTCTTCCAAAACCGTATTACTTATTGCAACATTGGCCAAACCCGAATAAGCCATAATAGACATAAAAGAAAAAATCGTCATTGCTATCATTAGCTCAAGCAACGTAAAACCTTTTACTGATGGTATTGATAAAATCATGGCTTTGCTAAAAATCCAACTACCATTACATAAGGTTCTTCATTACTATCTGACTCGCCCCAAACAGAAAGCTCAATACGCTTAATATTATCATCTTCAGTCTTTATGATTTTTTGCTTCCACTTCCAAACTCGATCCGACATCTCTTGATCACCACTAGTCTCACCCAACTTTGGCCACTCACCCTTCAGCCTAAGCTCTGTTACTTGGTTTAACGCCACCCAATTAGCAAATGTTTTATTGACTAATCTTGATGAGTTATTGGCGGCATTCCCCATCACTTTGATAGCTCCGCCTAGGGCGACTGCGATAATAAATAACGCTACCATCACCTCCAATAAAGTAAATCCTGCATTTTTTTTATTCATTTAACTCTAATATCTTCTCAATATCTCCAGTCGCACTAATCTCAAGCGTGATCTTGCTCTTGTTTTGATAATTAAACACATAAGTAAAAGGTGTCATTTCTCCACTTGAGAATATAATTATCTGCGGAGCATCTCTAATATTATCTTTAAAATCTAGATCTACACCCTCTACAATAGTGCTTGCCGTTATTCCACCGGGATAAGTCCTTTGCGAAAAAGGACGACTCGAATAAGGGACCCAGCTACTATTTTGGTTCCGATAAAAAACATAGCCTGTTTTATTAACAAAAAGGGCAAGCTCGCTCGACTGCAAAATAGCTTCATCTTGCGCAAGAGATATCAATGCGGCGAAACGCTCTGCCTGCTCCTTAAGTAGATTATCGCCTGTTCGCGGAAATGATAAGGTAACAGCACCCATCAAAACAGCAACAATGGTAATCACCACCATGATTTCTATTAATGTGAAACCACGTTGGATTCTGCTCATATGCATCCTTTCAACCCAATGAAACGCTTAGTTATCAAGTTCCCAGTTACCAATATCATCTTCACTTTGAATACCGTCTTTTCCAAAGGAATAAATATCAACATCACCATGAGAACCAGGACTCAGGTATTTATATGGCGCTCCCCATGGATCAATAGGCGTTTTCTTGGTGTAACGTCTCCAGTTCTTTGCCTCAGGTGATCCAGAAGGCTTGCTAACCAATGCCTCTAATCCTTGATCAGTACTTGGAAATGAGTAATTTTCAGCTCTATAAATTTCTAGCATAGAAGAGAGCGCCTTAATATCTGTAGCCGCTCTAGTTTCATTTGCCTTGTTAAGATTATCAAAAATTGCAGGACCGACAGCGGCTGCCATTACAGCTATAATAACCACTACGACCATGACTTCAAGCAAGGTAAAACCACGACTATTTCTAATCGCAGATAACATTGCCTTATTTTTAACTTCCTTCATAAATTAACCCTTTTATCTAAAGTGTGATAAGACCCGACCATATACTGCCAAAGATCCCTAATATCTATATACTCGTTATATTCTGCCACAGTACATGAAAATGACCAAATCAATAAGACCTCTAATTCTAGCTATTATCGGAGTATCCTTATTGCTCTTAGCTTTTCAAAACCTACAAAGTGAATTCGTTTTTGATCGCCATAATATCGCACAAGGTCAATGGTGGAGGCTCATAACAGGCAACCTCACGCATTCAAATTACAATCATCTAGCACTTAATCTTACAGGTCTATGGATGCTTGGCTTCCTATTTGTAGACAGTTTAAAAATAAAAACATTCATTTTAAGCACCATCTTTTTAGGTCTAGTTGTCGGCTCTGCTCTGTACCTCTATTCCCCTGAGTTGGATTTTTATTATGGCTTCTCTGGTGTTCTTTACGGCTTATACATAATTGGTGCAATATCAGCCATAATCAAACAAGATTATTTCACGGGAATACTCGTGCTATCACTGATCATTGCTAAGATTATCTGGGACTCATTAAATGGCGGAAGCCAAACCAGTGCTGAGCTTATCGGTATCCCTGTAGCCACAGACGCACACTTGTATGGCGTCATAGGAGCTTTAATTATCAGCGCTATCTATTCTCTACCTTCACTAATACAATTGTTAAAAAAAGGGGGGGGTGCCATATAGTATTTATACACGATCTTTAAGAAGATCTCTGATTAAGCTCCAGAAGAACCCTATAAAAGACTAACGATCAATTCATCTTCCAACCATTGAGATAAAAAACCTGCAATACGCCCAGGCGCATGTACAGCATCAATCCATTCACAAACACCTTCACACAAAAAAGCAAAGTTATCACCTTTCATTGCAGCATCTAAAGCCCAAGCCTCATCGACCTCAAGAGAACGGTAATAGTTAATAAGTTCTTTGCGCCAAACTACCCACCCAATAGGATGCTCCAATTTTTCTATATCAATCGGCTCTGCTTCCGTATCAATAGCCGTCCATAATTGTGGGGTATTCCATTCAAGATTTACCCGTGCCACAGAAGGGTGAAACTCAAACTTTAACTCCCCCCAACTCTCCACTGGAATTTGCTGCAACTCTTGCATCCCAATGGCAGATTTATTTTCTGCATCAAATGCATTTCTCAGCGCCCATTCAAGTCTTGCCATATCAGCAGCAGCAGGAACATCTTTTTTGTACTCTTGTAAAAATGCTTCCAGTTTATGCCCAAAATAACGCAAGGAAAAATGATGAGACGGCTGTGCTGCCATATAGGCATAGGTCATATCATAGAAATCATCATCACCTAATAGAGTATGCACCGCAGGATAATTCTCAGAAAGCGCATCAATTAAACGATAACCGTAGGCTTCACCATAAACAGAGAGCCGCTGATCTACGCTCACTTTATTGACTTCTCCCGTATCAATCACGTCAGCTTTAAGCGCATCATCCTTTTCCATCAACCATGCAAGCATATTTTTTTGTAAGCGGTATAGTTCTGACATTATGAAGCCATGCTACTTTTAACTGCTGTTGTAGCATAAATATCACGAGCAATTTGTAGCTCACTTAATAATTCAGGTAATTCAGGTATATTATCATCGCGCTCAATCATCACCGAGACCTCACCATAACGCTTAATCGATTCAGCATACAAATCCCAAACACCTTGAACAACCTGATGATCATGGGTATCAATAATATAACCATCAAACTGACTATGACCGGCAATATGATGCTGCTGAACTCGGTCAGCAGAAATCCCATCTAAATACTTCAATGGATCAAAACCATGATTCACTGAGCTAACATAGATATTATTAACATCAAGCAGAATTAAACTATCCGACTCCTCAGCAACAGCCATGGTAAAATCCCACTCAGTCATATCTGATTGCTTATAAGTAATATACGTTGAGGCATTTTCAACCAGAATCTGCCTACCTAGAAAATCTTGAGCTTGTTTGATTTTCCCTGAAATGTGCTTCACCGCTTCCTCAGTAAATGGTAATGGCAATAAATCATGCGCATTAACTCCATCAACCCCAGTGAAACACATATGATCAGAAATCCATCTTGCACCTGTACGCCCAGCAAGCTCTTTAACTTGTCTCATATAATTCATATCAAGTGGATCAACACTGCCCAGCGACATTGACACACCATGCATTACAACGGGGTAACGCTCAGAAATCTGATCAAGATAATAAAGCGGCTTACCCCCTGGAACTAGGTAGTTCTCAGTTAATATCTCAAACCAATCAACATCAGGCGAAGAATCAATGATGGCTGTATAGTGCTCCTTGCGTAGACCTAGACCAAAGCCTAATGGTGAAAAACTCATAATCCATATCCTCGAAGCAAAAAAATACCCAATCAAATCTATATTTCATTGGGTATTCTATAACTGCTATAACTTTATTGAAAGTTAGGTTTAAACTTTCCCACTCAGAACCTTACCACCTTGCGCCACACAATCAGCTTTACTCGCTTTAACCCAGCCTTTGCCTTTACAACTGTTTTGACCAGCGCATGAGTTATTAGCGCCGCCACAGGCACCTGTACCTTTACATGAATTAATACCTGAACACTTCACATTTGCTACTTTAGCTGCGCTTGCAGAAGCTCCTGTATCTCCACCTGTAGAACAACCTGCCAGTAATAGTGTTGCTGCCGCTGATGCTAATGTAATTCCCGATAGTTTTGATGCAATTTTCATTGTGTATATCTCCTTTTGGGTTTTATTAACAATAGCTCACTTAGAGCAAGCTATTGTTAATACTACGCATCCCAATGTTCACTGGATGCATAGCTAAGGAGTTAAATTACTTTACCACCTTTCGCATCACAATCAGCTTTACTCGCTTTAACCCAGCCTTTACCTTTACAGCTGTTTTGACCAGCACATGAATTGCTAGCGCCACCACATGCACCTGTACCTTTACAAGAATTAATACCAGAACATTTCACTTCTGCTACTGTAGCTGCTGCTTCAGGAGCTGCTTTTTTAGCTTCTGATTTCGCACTATCACCGCCACAACCTGCCAGTAGTAATGTTGCTGCTGCTGATGCCAATGCGATACCTGATAATTTTTTAACTGAATTCATTTTAATACTCCATTCCTAAGATTAAATAATAATTTTTAAACACACACCTTATTGTTACGTTAATTATTAATGGTTAGATGCGAGGAATCAACTTAGCTTATTTTTTGCTCATGTGCAACTGCTCTATAACCAATATCATTTCGATAAAATGCATTTTCCCAATGAATATTTTTTGTCACTTTATACGCCCTATTTCTAGCACTAGTGACTGTATCACCCAAACCTACAACGCATAGAACACGCCCACCATTTGTAACCAGCTCTCCGTCCTTTAAAGTAGTTCCTGCATGAAACACCTTGCTATCATCTGCCTCAGCGGGAATTCCTTTTATCTCCAGACCTTTCTCATAACCATCAGGATAACCACCTGCTGCCATGACAACTCCAAGCGCTGATCGCTCATCCCACTCTATCGATTGAGTATTAAGGTTCCCCTCTAATGCTGCCTCTATTAACTCAACAAGATCAGACTGAAGACGCATCATCACTGGCTGAGTCTCAGGGTCACCAAAACGCACATTGTATTCCAGCACTTTAGAATTACCTTGCTCATCAATCATCACACCGGCATATAAAAACCCAGTAAAGGAATGACCTTCTTCAGCCATACCTTTCATCGTTGGCTCTATAACATCTTTCATGATTCGTTGACTGATTTCACCTGTTACCACAGGCGCAGGAGAATAGGCCCCCATTCCACCTGTATTCGGTCCTTTATCTCCATCGTCACGTGCTTTATGATCTTGCGAGGTTGCCATTGGCAAATAATTTTCGCCATCTGCAATGACAATAATGCTGGCTTCTTCACCACGCAAAAACTCTTCAATAACCACTCTATGACCCGCATCACCAAATGAATTACCCGCCAGCATATCTTTAACTGCAGCAATCGCTTCTTCTTCTGTTTCCGCAAGGATTACGCCTTTTCCCGCTGCAAGACCATCTGCTTTAACAACAATTGGCGCACCCTGCTTCTTTATATAAGATACGGCCTCATCAATATCAGTAAAATTAGCATAGGCAGCTGTCGGGATTTTATGACGCGCAAAAAAGTCCTTAGAAAATGCCTTCGAGCCTTCAAGTTGTGCAGCGCCTTTTGTAGGGCCAAAACACTTCAAATCATGCGACTGAAATAAATCTACAATCCCCTTAACTAAAGGCACTTCAGGACCCACCACCGTTAAAGCAATATCGTTATTCTTAGCATAATCCAATAAAGTATCAATATCTTCAGCATCAATTGCTATATTCTCCACCTTATCTTCAAGCTCAGTCCCCGCATTCCCCGGCGCCACAACAATTTTGGTGACTTTAGCTGACTTTGCCAACTTCCAAGCCAGCGCATGCTCTCTCCCACCACTGCCTACCAATAGTATCTTCATGTTTCATTTCCCTTTAAAATCATTGAATATACAAATATTATCAAAACTACTGTTACAATAAATAAATTATTCAATATAAAATCATTAATTATGAAAGTAACTCTAGCCAACCCCAGAGGATTTTGCGCCGGTGTAGACCGAGCGATAGAGATAGTTAACCGCGCTATAGAGCTTCTTGGCGCACCAATTTATGTTCGCCATGAGGTGGTACACAACCGTTTCGTGGTCAATAACTTGCGTGACAAAGGTGCTATCTTTGTAAATGAGCTTGATGAAATCCCTGATAACGCTACGGTAATCTTTAGTGCTCACGGTGTATCAAAAGCAGTTCAAAATGAAGCCAAAAGAAGAGGATTGAAAGTATTTGATGCTACCTGCCCACTAGTTACCAAAGTCCACATGGAAGTCTACCGTTATAGCAAAGAAGGTAGAGAAACAATTTTAATTGGTCACAAAGGGCACCCTGAAGTAGAAGGTACCATGGGACAATACGAGAAAAAATTTGGTGGTGATATTTATCGTGTTGACTCACCTGAAGACGTTAAAAACTTGCAAGTAAATAATGAACGTAAAGTTGGCTTTGTAACCCAAACAACACTATCTATGGACGACACTGCTATCATAATAGACTCTTTAAGAGAGCGATTCCCAAATATTGAAGGTCCAAAAAAAGATGATATTTGTTACGCCACCCAAAACCGTCAAGACTCATTAAAAGAACTTGCTGACAAGTGTGACATCATATTAGTGGTTGGTTCACCGAATAGTTCTAACTCTAATCGTTTGAGAGAGATTTCTGAAAAACGCGGTACGACAGCCTACCTTATAGACGGTGCTGAAGATATCGATGAAGGCTGGTTTACTACGGACAAACAAAAAGTAGGAGTAACCGCCGGTGCTTCCGCCCCAGAAATATTAGTGGAAGAAGTTAATAAAAAGTTGACGGCGCTTGGCGCTGAAATATTACCTGACAATCAAGGTATCGTTGAAAATGTCTCCTTTGTACTACCCAAAGAACTAAGAACTTAAGCCAACTAAATTGAATTGACCTAGCTCAGAATGATCTAATAAGCACAATCATATGGCACCCCACCCCTTTTTACACAATTGCAATAAAACCTGCTTAAACCTAGACGCAAAAAAGCCCACAATAATTAGTGGGCTTTAATATTCCAGAACAATATCTAGAGTTTGATCGCTAATAAACAACGACATAATTTGGTGCCGATGGTCGGAGTCGAACCGACACTGCTTGCGCAACACGCCCCTCAAGCGTGCGTGTCTACCAATTTCACCACATCGGCGGTATTTCGTATACTCTATAAATAGAGAGAGGAAGTCTTTACTTCGGAACGTCTTGTGACGCGGGTTCCTCTTCAACTTTCACTGGGGCTGAGCCACCTGGCACATCTACTTCTGGTGTCGGTGCTGTATTGTC
Organism: Cocleimonas sp.; assembly: GCA_036478745.1. GTDB lineage: Bacteria > Pseudomonadota > Gammaproteobacteria > Thiotrichales > Thiotrichaceae > Cocleimonas. The sequence goes on along the minus strand of JAZGEM010000116.1, from coordinate 69,642 downwards.
AGTTGACAATGTCTCAGTCACTGCTGTTGGGATGATTGATCTTCCATCAACGCTGTCTGGGTGAGCAACTAACCATGCTAGCATAAGTGAATTAGCGAAGAAAACTACAGCGAGTCCAGTGGTTAGTTTAGTTAAGAAGTTACCAGAACCTCGCGAACCAAACACTGTACCTGATGCACCGCCACCGAATGCAGCGCCTGCGTCTGCACCTTTACCGTGTTGTATTAAAACCAAACCGATGATTCCTAGTGAAACTAGTATCTGGATGATTAACATGACATTGTAAAACATATTTAAACCCTAAATTAATGCGTAACTTAACCTGCGCGACAAATCGCTAAGAAGTCTTCTGCTTTTAAAGATGCACCGCCGATTAAACCACCGTCGATATCTTCCATTGCAAATAGCTCATCAGCGTTGCCACCATTGACACTGCCACCGTATAAAATCTGTACTTTTTCTGCAACACCTGCGTTAAGGGCTGCAATTTTACCACGAATAAAAGCATGTACGTCCTGTGCTTGTTGTGGAGATGCAGTCATGCCTGTTCCGATTGCCCAAACTGGCTCGTAAGCGATAACTGCATCGTTTAGTGCTTCAACACCTTCAAGCTCTATAACTGCGTCTAATTGGCGAGCAACTACTTCTTCTGTTGTACCACTTTCGCGCTCTTCTAGTAACTCACCTATGCATAGAATGGGAGTTAGACCGTGTTTTCTTGCCGCTGCAAATTTATTAGCTGTGTCTGCATCTTGCTCACCAAAAAGTGTGCGTCGCTCAGAGTGACCAACAATCGCATATTGACATGAGAATTCTTTAAGCATTGAACCAGCGATTTCACCTGTAAAAGCACCTGAATCGTGCTCTGAGATACTTTCTGAACCGTATCCAATCTCTGTACCAGATAAGATTTCTTCAACGAGTGGGATATAAATATAAGGTGCACAAACGGCAACATCAGCTTTAGCTTCTGGCATTCCCGCCAAAATACCTTTTAATAATTCTTGAATGCTATCTTTAGAGCCGTTTAACTTCCAATTACCTGCTACAAGTGTTTTGCGCATAATATTATCCCGCTATCGTTTTCGAATCGCGGAAGATTAACCCTAGCTAGCCCATAAATCAATTAGTTTATGCGATCAGGGGGCGCTTTTTTCAACAACCTTGGCAATAGCTTGTGCATGTTTCAACGTATGGGCTTCTTGTTCGGCCTCAACCATGACACGAATTACAGGCTCTGTACCCGATGCACGGAGTAAAACACGACCCGATGCACCTAAAGATTTCTCAGCTTGCTTTACAGCAGCTTGGATACTTTTACTACTACCAAGATCAATACGATCTTTCATTCGTACATTGATTAATGTCTGCGGGTATTTAGTCATGACTTGCTTTAAGTCATATAAGCTTTTACCTGATTGAATCATCGCATGCAATACTTGTAATGCCGCTATGGTGCCATCACCCGTTGAAATACGATCACGCACAATGATGTGCCCAGATGACTCACCACCAAGCATTCCGCCTGTTTTTCTCATAATATCCATCACATAACGATCACCAACATCAGCACGGTGGAACTTCAAAGACATATCAATGATGGCTTTCTCAAGGCCTAAATTACTCATTAGTGTGCCAACAACATGCTCACCGAGCGTCCCTTCTTGTTTTTTATGTGCAGCGATTACGGCAAGAATCTCATCGCCATCAACCACCTCACCTTTACTGTCAACCAGCATCAAACGATCACCGTCACCGTCTAGCGCAATACCAATATCAGCACGGAATTCTTTTAGCTTTTCTTGGAGTAAGCCTAATGATGTTGCACCACAATTTTTATTGATATTAAAACCATCAGGTTCTGTCGCAATTTTAATGACATCAGCGCCTAATTCAGTGAATACTTCAGGGCTTACTTGATAAGTCGCACCGTTTGCACAATCAACAACAATACGCAAACCTTCGAGGCTAATATCGGCGGGTATGGCACGTTTACAAAATTCAATATAACGTCCGCCTGCGTCTTCAACACGCTCGACTTTTCCCAACTTGTCAGAGCTAACTGTTTCGATATCACGATCTAAGTACTCTTCTATCTTTAGCTCAGTCTCATCGGATAACTTAGTACCCTCGCTAGAGAAGAACTTAACACCATTATCTTGGTATGGATTATGAGAGGCGCTAATAACGATTCCCGCTGAAGCTCTAAAAGCACGGGTTAAATAAGCGACAGCAGGGGTAGGCATTGGCCCAAGTAAACGGATATTTACACCGGCTGCAACCAAACCAGCTTCTAGTGCAGATTCCATCATATAGCCTGAAATACGCGTATCTTTACCGATAACGGCTAATGATTTACCTTTAGATACTAATACCTTGCCAGCAGCCCAACCAAGCTTTAATGCAAAATCCGGTGTCATTGGCGCTTTACCAACTTCACCACGAATACCATCCGTTCCAAAATATTTTCTACTCATAGTTTATTCTTCTATTTGTTTAATTTCTATACACATCATATCAGCTCAAACTCTCAATGATTCTCAAAAAAAGACGAACGATGCTTTTTTTAAACCACAAGGAATAAACGGACATTAATCTATGTTTCAAGACCAATAAAAAAGGACGCAAATCTGCGTCCTTTTTTAAATATTAAATTAACAATTGATTAATGAGACTCTGCCGGATCCCCTATTTTATCCGTATCTTTAGATTTTTTGTCTTTTTCAGGTACCTCTGCTTTAACAGCAGACCCACCGTCGTCGCCATCCAGAGGCTTATCATCATCACTCCAATCTTCAGGTGGCGGGGGCACATCACCTTTCATCAATGCTTCTAGTTGCGTCTGATCTATTGTTTCATACTTGATCAATGCTTCAGCCATCGCATGCAGAATATCCTTTTTCTCATCTAATATTTTTTCTGCGCGCGCATAATTCTCATCAATAATCGTGCGAATTTCATCATCAATTTCATGCGCTGTATCATCCGATACATGCTTGGTTTGAGTCACGGAACGACCAAGGAAAACTTCACCCTCTTCATCACTATAGGATAATGGACCAAGCCTTTCTGATAAACCCCACTTCGTAACCATATTACGGGCAATCTCAGTGGCTCGTTCAATATCGTTAGAAGCACCTGTTGTAACACCACCTTTACCAAGAATCATTTCCTCTGCAATACGTCCACCAAATAATGTTGCAATTTGGCTCTCTAAGCTTTGTCTGCTGGCACTGTATTTATCTTCTTCAGGTAAAAACATAGTGACACCCAAAGCACGACCGCGCGGAATAATCGTTACTTTGTATACAGGATCATGATCAGGAACGGTCAATCCAACAATCGCATGACCTGCTTCATGAAAAGCCGTGTTTGACTTCTCTTTTTCGTTCATCACCATGGATTTGCGTTCTGCACCCATCATGATTTTATCTTTAGCCTGTTCAAATTCTTCCATGCTAACCGTGCGTTTATCATTACGCGCTGCAAACAAAGCAGCCTCATTAACAAGATTAGCTAAATCTGCACCAGAAAACCCTGGGGTACCGCGCGCTAAGATAGCAGGCTTTACATCATCACCTAAAGGCACTTTACGCATATGTACTTTAAGAATTTGCTCACGTCCACGAACATCGGGTAATGGCACAACCACTTGACGGTCAAATCGACCAGGGCGAAGTAATGCAGGATCTAAAACATCAGGACGGTTAGTTGCCGCTATAACAATAACGCCTTCCGTTCCTTCAAAACCATCCATTTCTACCAATAACTGGTTTAAGGTTTGTTCACGTTCATCATTACCACCACCAAGTCCTGCGCCACGTTGGCGACCAACCGCATCAATTTCATCAATAAAGATAATACATGGAGCATGTTTTTTTGCTTGTTCAAACATATCACGAACTCGCGAAGCACCTACACCAACAAACATCTCAACAAAGTCAGAACCAGAGATACTGAAAAATGGCACTTTAGCTTCACCAGCAATCGCTTTGGCTAATAACGTTTTACCTGTACCAGGAGAGCCCGCTAATAAAATACCGCGTGGAATTTTTCCACCCAGTTTTTGGAATTTACTCGGGTCACGCAAGAACTCAACAATCTCAAAAACTTCTTCCTTTGCCTCTTCACAACCAGCAACATCATTAAAAGTCACTTTAACTTGATCTTCTGTCATCATCCGCGCTTTACTTTTACCGAAAGACATCGGGCCACCCTTGCCACCGCCGCCTTGCATTTGACGCATAATGTAAATCCATAAACCGATAATCAGTAAAAATGGAATGGTATTAACTAAAATATCTACAAGAACCGAACGACCTTCTGGCTCTTTTACATTAATTTTCACATCATTTGTGTAAAGGTCATCAATTAGCTTAGGGTCGTTATAAGGTGCGTAGGTTTGAAAGTCACCTGAAGAACTTGAACCCGTTATTTGTTGACCACTAATAACAACTTCCTGAACCTGCTTACTCTCAACGCGGTCAATAAACTCTGAATAAGAGAGCCCGGTTGACTGTGTTTGGGGCACATTGAACTTGCTAAATACAGCAACTAACACAAGGGCAATAACAACCCACATCAATATATTTTTATTTAAATCGTTCAAAAAAATAACCTCTAATTAAATCTGCTCTTTGATTTTAGTACACTTGCGAGGGTCAATCTTACACTAATCTTAATAAAATTATTAGTTATAAAACCCCTGTGCTACAACATATACTTCTCTGCTTCGTGGTCTTGACGCTTTGGGTTTACGGACTTTCACTTTCCTAAAATGGCTACGAACCTCTTTAAGAAAATCATCAGAACCATCCCCTTGAAATACTTTAGCCACAAAAGATCCGCCTTCTTTAAGTATCTGACATGCCATATCCAAAGATAGTTCACAAAGATAAATCGAACGCGGCTGATCTGTTGCTTCTACTCCTGTCATATTGGGTGCCATATCTGAAATTACAACATCTGCTTTGTAATTTTTTGAATCTTTATTCAATACGCCTAAAATATCATTTAAGACGTTTTCTTCCGTAAAGTCACCTTTAATGAATTCGACAAAGGGTAAAGGATCGATCGCCAAAATATCACTCGCTACCACTCGACCGTTTTTACCGACAAGCTTTACAGCATACTGACTCCAACCGCCAGGTGCTGCACCTAAATCGACCACCTGCATGTTTGGGCGGATTAAATTATCTTTTTTCTGAATTTCTTCAAGTTTATAAACTGCGCGTGAGCGATAACCTTCTTTTTGAGAGCGCTTTACATATTCATCATCAAAATGCTCTTTTAACCAACTTCCGCTTGTTTTACTTCTCGCCATTTATATCTGCTCGCATTATCATGCGTACCTATGAATAAAACTCAAATAAAACAGCTTAAAGCAATAGCACACAAACTCAAGCCAATTGTTACCGTTGGGCAACAAGGTATGAAAGAGACCATAAGTGATGAACTTGAAAGCGCTCTTGAATTTCATCAACTGGTAAAGCTTAAGGTTAACCTTGGTGATCGTGACGCTAGAGACACATTGATTGACGAATTAGCTAAGAAACATAGAGCTGATTTAATTCAACGAATTGGTAATGTTGCCGTTTATTACCGTCGCAACCATGATAAAGAAAAGATTCTATAAACGAGACCCAAGTTTTACTATCAAATAAAGAGCTATTGACTATAAAACTCCAGCAACGCCTCTACACCTGCTGCTCCCTCTTTACGTAATAGCCTTTTTATTCTTTTTTTCATTTTTCGTGGTGCTTTACGCTGACCTTTTATAAAGCTTTTAAACTGAGCTGCTAAATAAGGCTTCCATTGCCCCTGGAGATAGCCAGAATCATCTCCCCCCACAGCTCCATTTTCAGTATGGCACTTCTCACAGTATTTTTTATGAAGATCAGCGCCTTTTCTTGCTTTTATAGGATCTGATGCTTGCCCCTTAGCTGCCACAAACTTTTGATCTGCAAAATACTGCGCCAGCTTTTCAATTTCTTCAGAAGAGTAACCTTTAGCGATTCGACCCATAATCGTTGATGGGATAACATCCGACTTAAAGCCCCCCATCATATTCACTAAATAAGCCGCCGACAGTCCGCTCAATATAGGAATAGACGGCCCTCGACTAGCGCCAAAAGACCCATGACAACCTGCACAATTATTAGCAAGCATCGGTGCACTCGCACCTGATAACGTCTCAACTTTTACATTAGTATCAGCAAGTACAAAGAAAGGAAAGGCTATAAACAGAGAAGTCTGGATAATAATCAGGCTGTTAAATCGTATCTTCATTATTCTATGCTCTTTACCTAACAGTAAATAGTTTTAGCTATGACCTAACATCAATCTTGCAAAAAAGGGGGGGGTGCCATTGAGACTGTGAAAATAACCATAGTGACTACGCATGATTCAAAAACGACAAAGGAAACCTAAAGGCTTCCTTTGTGATTGATAATATGGCGCGCTGGGGAGGATTCGAACCCCCGACCCCCTGGTTCGTAGCCAGGTACTCTATCCAACTGAGCTACCAGCGCGCAGGCTTGATAAATCAAGGAGGCGTATTTTGCTTATTTCATTATAACAAGTCAAGCGATTTGATTATATCCTTTGATCACATTCAGGGTTAATACTCAGCATGTATGAATTTATAATATCAACTTTCTTAGCCACTGAGCTTCCTTTAAATCCTGAGAAATCATTTAGTATGATTTCTTCTTTAGACTGTTTTGTATATGAGGATGACAAAGGCATATAAGACCAGTGCCACTTCTCTTCTTCATAACCTGTTAAACGATGCTGATTTTTCTTTGTATATGCCTGACAAAACCCATGTTTTTTTGCATTCTTCTGTAACCATTCATACAAGCGTCGACCCTTTCCGTAAGAAAACCAACTATGACTAAATGAATTAAGATCTACCTCTGTCCCCCAATGATGCCTAGAACTGCCGGGCATTGCGCTATAATGAAGAATCTTTCTAGCTCTATTCAAACTATTGGGTATTTTCTTGGACAGATTCATTCCTGAAACTTTTCTTCTGCCCGTCCACTTTGCCTCCCAAATTCGTTTTTGATGCTCAAAGCTTCTTGTCGCTGATCTTATTTTTAAATAAACACCATCTTTTCGTGCTGCTTGATACATTTTCATATAAGCAATATAGGCTTCTCTTTGTAAATACATACCCTTCCGGCTAGCGTATTGTGAATTGATTCTGACAAAATTCGGATGCTTTTGCGGAGTAAACTTTCCCATCAGAAAACTCTTTAACACTGTTGTGTCTGCATACACACTTACAGTATTGGGAACAGTTGCGATGAAAAGGAATACCACAATGATTTTTTTTATAAAACTTTTCATTATTCATATAATAACAAAAATTGATAATAGCTCTATAAATACCCACATATTTTAATCTAGACCCAAATAAGAACGTATAAATATTGTATTTATTAAAGACGCATCCAAATATTTGTTCTATACATATATAAGATACACCTATAAACATAAAATAAAGGAGATCAAAAATGGATAGTTTCCCCAATGCACCGTTCGGCTGGGAACCTTCAGATGCTGAAAATGTAGCGAAACAACAAGGCATCACACTGAATGAAGATATATGGGATTTAATCGGCGCTTTACATACTTACTTTGGCTCACATGATAAAAATGTTCATAATCGACGTGAGATAACCGATGCATTAGAAGAAAAATTCCACAATAAAGGCGGTATGAAATTCTTATACAAACTACTTCCAAAGGGCCCAATCTCTCAAGGCTGCGCTTTGGCGGGAATTCGAAATCCAGCTGGAAACGTAGACCTTTCTTTTGGCAGTGTTGTTTAATCAATAAAACGGCTTAAGTTAATGCACATACAAAGGAAAGTTCTTTCCTATAGTGTGTGCATGTGCGGGCTAAAAAATCTACAATAAACACAAAAAAGAAGTGATATGGCACCCCCCCTTTATTTGAACAATTGCGTTTAAAATCGCGCACCTAATATATTCTCAATTAGAGATGCTTTCTACACACGAACATATTTCAAAAAATTCCCCTGTTTTTATCAAAACACGCTTTACCTGAGCGCTAAGCAAAGGTATCCTTGCGCTTCGTAAAAATGATGCACCCAACAATGGAGAAGTGGCCGAGTGGCCGAAGGCGCTCCCCTGCTAAGGGAGTACATGGTTTATCCCGTGTCGAGAGTTCGAATCTCTCCTTCTCCGCCATACAAATAAAAAAGCCCGCTCGTGTTTTTCGAGTGGGCTTTTTTATTTGTGTCGTGATAGTAGATACTGGGCCACAAAAATAGTTCGAGCCGGAGCGTAGCGGAGACCAGCGACCGACAGGGAGCTAATCTCGTTCAGAACTTAAACACCACTTAATATTATCTATAACGTACAGTCTCAAGCCCGCTCGTGTTTTTCAAGTGGTTTCTTATTTTCTTAAGTCTATAGGAACTCTATCGAAAATACGTCTTGATACAGCACGTCAGCACTTCATAAAAGTTAAAACCATAGAATATCCACCCACATTATCAATAACGCACCAAAATGAGGCAAAATAGAATCACAATGACTTTTTTGGGCGCGTGGATTTTTTTATGACAACCAGCACATGGAACTTCAGATCAAGCCAAGTTTGGCATGATATTTGCTTATTTGTAATTGTTACAATACATTACCCCTCAAGGAGATATCAAATGAAGTTAAATTTCAAAAAACTATTGGCTGGAAGCCTAATGCTTACCACTACCTTTCTATCAACACAGGCTTTTGCCGCTTCTCATTCTAAAGAAACTATCAAAGTCGGTGTACTACATTCACTGTCTGGCACTATGGCAATCAGTGAAACCACACTGAAAGACACCATGCTAATGCTTATCGAACAACAAAATAAAAAAGGCGGATTACTAGGAAAGCAACTTGAAGCGGTAGTTGTTGACCCTGCTTCTGATTGGCCGTTATTTGCGGAGAAAACACGCGAGCTAATTTCAAAAGAAAAAGTAGATGCGATTTTCGGTTGTTGGACATCTGTTTCTCGTAAGTCAGTTCTGCCTGTAATCGAAGAACTAAATGGTCTAATGTTCTACCCTGTTCAATACGAAGGTGAAGAGTCATCTAAGAATATCTTCTACACAGGTGCTGCGCCAAACCAACAGGCGATTCCTGCGGTTAATTACCTAATGGACGAAATCAAAGTTAAGCGTTGGGTACTTGCAGGTACGGATTATGTTTACCCACGTACAACTAACAAAATCCTCAAAGCTTACTTGATCTCTAAAGGTGTTGCAGAAGCAGACATCATGGTTAACTACACGCCATTCGGACATTCTGATTGGCAGTCAATTGTTTCTGATATCAAAAAGTTTGGTGCTACTGGTAAGAAAACAGCAGTTGTATCGACAATTAATGGTGATGCAAACGTGCCTTTCTATAAAGAACTAGGAAACCAAGGTATTTCGTCTGAAGATATTCCTGTTATTGCATTCTCGGTAGGAGAAGAAGAGCTTTCTGGTCTTGATACTAAGCCTCTAGTGGGTCATCTTGCTGCATGGAACTACTTCATGAGCGTTGAGAGTAAAGAGAACGAAGAGTTCATCAAAACTTGGCAGACATTCATTAAAGACAAAAAACGTGTAACTAACGACCCTATGGAAGCACACGTTATTGGCTTTAACATGTGGGTAAAAGCGGTTGAGAAAGCGGGTACGACTGATACTGATAAAGTTATCGATGCAATGATCGGTATTGAAGTACCAAACATGACGGGCGGTACTGCTAAAATGTTAAAGAACCATCATTTAACCAAGCCTGTTCTTATCGGTGAAATCCAAGAAGACGGTCAGTTTGATGTGGTATGGCAAACAGATGGTGAAGTTGCTGGTGATGCATGGTCTGATCATCTTGAAGGTAGTAAAGATCTAATCTCAGATTGGACTGCGCCTATAAAATGTGGAAACTACAACACGAAAGAGAAGAAATGTTTGGCAGCTGCTAAATAATTCTATTGTTTAATGAGACCTCAGCATAAGTCAGTGGCAAAAGAAAAATGCGATAAAATCTTTCTGATTGAGGCGTGAATTACCGCTAATAGCGAGCTATTGGCAAGATTCACAACGAAAAGCAGGAAGGTTTTAGCCATTTTTACTTGTCATCTGAGTTATGCTGAGGTCTCTTAATAGCAATATCGTATCAACCAGCCCTCATTGGGCTGGTTGATATTCCACACGAAATAAATCAATTAATACATCATCCTACTTACAAAGTGCACAAAGTGAGGGGGTACTCTATACTTGTACAAGTTATTAACCCCAACTCGTAATCATTTATGTCATTTTTCTCAAAGAAAAATAGAATCACCCTTTTTTTACTCCTTTCTCTAAGCTTACTTTTTTCAAGCAGCAGCTTTGCAGAAACAACAAATTCAGAACCATTCATCCAAGCACTCGAATTATTGCAATCCAAAAGCTATAACAAAAAAGGCGAAGCAATAAAACAACTTGTCGCAACAAAAGATGAGCGTGTTCAATCCATTTTAGAAGCCATGCTCAAAGCGCGGTTGTTTTACACCAAAGAAAACAAGACTATAGTCATCGGCAAAAAAGTCGATGATGGATTTTCTTTAACCAGCGTACTTGACCAAAAAGACTTAGGCACGCTGAGTAAATCAAAGCTTAAAAAAGTCAAAGTGAACAATAAACTACGCGAGATACTACGCGCATCCATTGCAACATTGAGTCTTTCCAGTCCCGATGCAAGTAAGCGTTTAGCCGCAGTCAAACAAATGTACGGTAAAACCAATAAAGCGGGGATTGTGGCTTTACAGGCACATTTAAAAACAGAAAAAGACAGTGGTGTGCGTAGTCAAATCGAAACACTAATCAATATTAATGATTTAGGCTCTAGCGATAAAGACACGCAACTCGCTGCTATCAAAACCTTGTTCAATAATCTAAATCCAGAAACTAGAAATAAGCTAGAAACACTAAAAGATAATGCAGATGCAGATATTGCCTCAGCTTCACAAGTTGCACTAAAAAATATCAATAAAAAATTAGGCTTTTACGATAATGTAAACACCGCTTTCTTTGGTTTAAGCCTTGGCTCAGTTTTAGTGCTTGCTGCAATTGGGCTTGCAATTACCTTTGGTGTAATGGGCGTTATCAATATGGCGCACGGTGAGCTTATTATGCTTGGCGCTTACACCACGTATGTCATTCAGCAAATCATGCCTAACCACATAGGATTAGCATTGGTTTTGGCGGTGCCTGCCGCCTTCATTGTCTCAGGGTCAGTTGGGATATTAATTGAGCGCTTGGTTATACGGCATTTATACGGACGACCATTGGAAACTTTGTTAGCTACTTTTGGTATTAGCTTAATATTACAACAAGCCGTTAGATCAGTTTTTTCACCCTTAAACAGAGCGGTTGAAACACCCGTTTGGATGGCAGGATCACTAGAGATTAACCCTGCGTTATCTCTCACCTACAATCGCCTTTACATTATTTTCTTTTGTTTGGCTGTTTTCACAATACTTTATCTGATTATCAAGAAAACCTCTTTGGGTTTAAGTGTGCAGGCAGTTTCACAAAATCGTTCAATGGCACGCGCCATGGGTATTCGAGCAAGCCGTGTTGATGCGCTAACTTTCGGTTTAGGTTCAGGAATTGCAGGGGTTGCTGGTGTTGCTCTTTCACAGCTAACCAATGTTGGCCCCAACCTTGGACAAGCTTATATTATTGATTCCTTTATGGTGGTCGTGTTTGGCGGTGTGGGTAATTTATGGGGGACATTAATTAGCGGGTTCACCCTTGGTATTGCCAATAAATTTTTAGAGCCGTGGGCAGGCGCAGTGCTAGCAAAAATACTGGTATTGGTATTTATTATTCTCTTTATACAGAAACGACCTCGCGGATTATTCCCGCAAAAAGGTCGAGCTGCAGAATCATAACGGGAGGCTTTAATTATGTTTCGATTATTAAAAGGCGACCGTGGCGGGCAGATATTTTTAGCCCTGCTTACACTGGCTGCAGTACTCATTCCTATTTTCAATCTCATTCTCCCTGAAAGTAGCCCATTTCATGTATCTACCTTTACAGTTACCTTGCTTGGAAAGTATCTAGCGTTTGCTTTACTAGCACTCTCGGTAGATTTAGTTTGGGGCTATATGGGAATTCTTAGCCTTGGACACGGTGCATTTTTTGCTCTGGGTGGTTATGCCATGGGTATGTATTTGATGCTTCAAATTGGGGATCGTGGAGTTTATGGGAATCCTGATTTGCCTGATTTTATGGTCTTCTTAAACTGGAAAGAAATCCCATGGTTCTGGCAGGGCTTTGATAATTTCTGGTTTGCCATGATTATGGTAGCGCTTGTTCCGGGCTTGCTTGCTTTTATATTTGGTGCTTTGGCTTTTCGTTCTCGTGTAACTGGTGTTTATCTTTCTATTATTACGCAAGCGCTAACTTATGCCTTGTTACTCGCATTTTTCAGAAATGAAATGGGCTTTGGGGGCAATAATGGCTTAACCGATTTTAAGGACATTTTAGGCTTTAGCCTGCAATCTGATAATACTCGAATTGCTCTTTTTGTTGCCTCGGCAGTGGCATTAGCGCTGGGCTATTTATCTTGTCGCTCTATTGTAACTTCACGCCTTGGTCGGGTTGCCGTAGCGATACGAGATTCAGAAGATCGCGTTCGTTTTATTGGTTACCGTGTTGATCATGTTAAATTAGCAATTTTTACTTTCTCAGCCGTATTAGCTGGTGTGGCAGGGGCTTTATATGTTCCGCAGGTGGGGATTATTAATCCCGGCGAATTCTCTCCGATCCGTTCTATTGAATTAGTGGTTTGGGTAGCAATAGGCGGTAGAACAACACTTTATGGTGCAGTGCTTGGTGCATTTATTGTCAACTATTCCAAAACCTACCTTACGGGTGTTGCACCCGAAACATGGCTGTTTGCACTCGGTGCATTATTTGTTTTTGTCACCCTTTACCTCCCTAATGGCATTGTTGGCCTAGTGAAGAGGAGGGAGCCTAAAGTCCCTAGTTGATCGCTTAGTGACAGGCAAATAATTATGATTTATTTTATATATGTTTTTTTATCAAACCGTATTAAATTGGCAGAGACGCTACAGAGAAAATTACACTGCTCTGTCCAACTAAGGAGTTTAGGCTAGCATGAACGCATTAGATAAATTTAGAGAAACAATGCGTCGCGACCAAGTTTTCGACATGGTCAATAAGCAAGACTATTCTGAGATAGATACCAGTCACGGACAGATTTTGTACGTGGAAGATGTCACCGTTTCTTTCGATGGTTTTAAAGCCATTAATGAATTAAATTTCTATATTGAAGTGGGTGAGCTTCGTTGCATGATTGGTCCAAATGGTGCGGGTAAAACCACCATGATGGACATCATCACGGGCAAAACAAAACCAGACAAAGGTTCGGTTTGGTTTGGTCAAAATATCAATCTTTTAAAAATGACTGAGCCAGAAATTGCACAAGCAGGTGTCGGTAGAAAATTTCAAAAGCCAACGGTATTTGAACATCATAATATATTTGAAAACCTAGAAATGGCAATGGCAGGAAACAAGGGCGTCTGGGCTACCTATAGAGCAAAGCTTTCCAGTGAACAACATGATCGCATAATGAGCGTAATGGACACTATTGGTTTAACTGAACAAGACAAACATCGTGCAGGCGCATTATCACATGGTCAAAAACAGTGGCTTGAAATTGGTATGTTGCTCATGCAAAACCCCAAACTGTTATTGGTTGATGAACCTGTTGCTGGAATGACACATCAAGAAATGGATAAGACAGGCGAACTACTTACCTCATTGGCTGGCGAACATTCTGTGGTGGTTGTGGAACATGATATGGATTTTGTACGCTCTATTGCCAAAAAAGTATCCGTTTTACATCAAGGCAGTATTCTTGCAGAAGGAACAATGGATGAAGTTCAAAATAACCAAAAAGTGATTGAGGTGTATCTTGGTGAATAAAGATTCGAATAACGAACCAAACCAAGAGACAGGTTCAATACTACAAGTCAGTAAGCTGAATCAGTTTTATGGAGAAAGCCATACACTTTGGGATTTGGATTTATCCGTCATCAAAGGAAAATGTACCGTGCTCATGGGGCGCAATGGCGTAGGCAAAACCACACTGTTGCAATGCATCATGGGCTTACAAGATACCCGAAGTGGAAGCATTCGTTTTAATGGTCAAGATATTCAAAATGAAATAGCAGAAAAGCGCGCAGGCATGGGTGTGGGTTATGTACCTCAGGGGCGACAGATTTTTCCACAGCTAACAGTTGGGCAAAACTTAGAGCTAGGCTTATTTTCACGAAAAGATAAAGCCAAAAAAATTCCTGAATCTATTTTTGAACTGTTCCCTGTTTTAAAAGAAATGATTTCACGTAGAGGCGGTGATTTATCGGGTGGTCAACAACAACAACTTGCCATTGGACGCGCTTTGGTAATCGACCCCAAAATACTTATTTTAGATGAGCCGACAGAGGGCATTCAACCCAATATCGTACAGCAAATTGGTGATATTATTACGCAACTCAGTACTGAAATGGGTATTACTATTTTATTAGTTGAACAAAAATTACCTTTTGCTCGCCGTGTGGGTGATAATTTTTGTATTATGGAACGTGGTAAAAACGTGGCTACTGGGGAAATGAACGAGCTTAGTGATGAACTTGTACAGAAATTCTTAACGGTTTAATGGAGATTAAAATAGTGATAACACCTACCCTAACAAACATGATCAAAACATTGAAAACCTTATCTTTAGTCTACTTAATGCTTTTGCTTAGTACAACGGCATCAGCTCATTCCGATACAGCATTATCAAATATATCACATTCAATATTCCATATTTTACCTAGTATTGGTATTGTTGTCGTACTGTTAATTGCTGGCTTTCTCTTGTTTAATCGCCAGCCTAAGGCTAAAAAAGTCCCTGTTAGAATTAAAAAATAACGATCAATTCTTTAACGAATTTTAGCAATGTCTCACCCTAAAGACTGTCAAAAAACCCAAGGCTGGCATGCCCATTTAAATTTGGGCTTTAAGCATAACGGTGCAAAAACAGTGCTTGCCAATCGCACGCAATCTGGCCCACTCACCGTACAGCGCCCTTTTTATCCAGAAGGTGATGTTTGTCATCTTTATTTATTACATCCTCCTGGGGGCGTGGTCGGTGGTGATGAATTACATATTGATATTGCGCTAACGGATCATGCTCATACGCTAATCACAACACCTGGTGCTACTAAATTCTATCGAAGTGGAAACTCAGAAGAACTAGGAAAACTTGCGAAACAACGTCAGCATTTACGCGTTGCCGATTGCTGCGCTTTAGAATGGTTTCCACAAGAGAATATCTTTTTTGATAATACTCATACTCAATTAGTCACGAGAGTTGAGCTTGAGAAAAATGCTCAATTCATGGGGTGGGAAATTAATTGCTATGGAAGACCGGCATCCAATGAGTTATTTGAAAATGGCAAGGTGCTTACACGCTTGGAACTGTTTCGTGACGATACACCTTTGATACTTGATAGTTTATGCGTTAATAATATGACAGGCGACAACAATGCACTCATGAGTGCAACAAGTTTAAACAGTTACCCATGTTTTGGTACATTTATTAGCACTCAAGTTACACCAGAACTACTTGATAAAGCGCGATCAGCAGTCAAAGATATTAATATTAAAAGTGACAATCAACAAATTGGCATTACCTTAATGGATGATGTTTTAGTCGCTCGTTGCCTTGGTCAATATGCCGAACAAATATCGACTACACTAAAGTTAGTTTGGACATCATTACGCCCTGATATTTTAGGAAGAGATACTTGCCAGCCTCGAATTTGGTCAACATGATAAATGTTTATAGGGCACCCCCCCTGTTTTTAGACTTTTCAGCATCAAAAGTCTAAAAACAGGGGGGGTGCCCTTAAAAATCACTTCAAAAAGGAAATATAAATGGACTTAACTCCCAGAGAAAAAGATAAGTTACTCCTTTTTACCGCCGCCCTGCTTGCCGAGCGGCGTAAAAACCGAGGGGTGAAATTGAATCACCCTGAAGCAATCGCTTTTATAAGCGCCGCTATTATGGAAGGTGCACGAGATGGAAAAACGGTTGCGGAACTCATGGGTTATGGTCAAACTTTATTGACGCGAGATGATGTCATGGAAGGTATTTCTGAAATGATTCACGATGTACAGGTTGAAGCCACTTTTCCTGATGGAACAAAACTTGTCACTGTTCACAACCCGATTGTTTAAAGAGAGGCTGTTATGATTCCTGGAGAAATGATTGTTGCCAAGGGTGCAGATATTGAACTCAATAAAGGTAGGAAAACGATAAATATCGAAGTTGCTAATAGTGGCGACAGACCCATTCAGGTCGGCTCGCACTATCACTTTTATGAAACAAATCTTGCGCTTGAATTCGACCGTAAAAAAACATTGGGCTATCGTTTAGATATTGCTGCGGGTACGGCTGTGCGCTTTGAGCCCGGGCAAACACGCTCAATTACACTCGTTGAATATTCTGGAGACCGAAAGGCTTATGGCTTTAGGGGTGACGTGATGGGTGATATAAGTGGAGCAGTCAAATGAGCAAAATAAGCAGGCAAGCCTATGCCGAAATGTACGGCCCTACAGCGGGTGATCGCTTACGTTTAGGTGATACTGAACTTTGGCTCGAAGTCGAAAAAGACCTAACAACATACGGCGATGAAGTGAAATTTGGAGGTGGTAAAGTCATCCGTGACGGCATGGGACAAAGCCAACGTGTTTCTGCCGAGGTGGCTGATGTCGTTATAACCAACGCCTTGATTGTCGATCACTGGGGGATTATTAAAGCCGATATTGGGATTAAAAATGGTCGGATTTCTGGTATTGGTAAAGCAGGAAACCCTGATGTCCAGCCTAATGTTGATATTATTATTGGGCCGGGCAGCGAAGCAATTGCAGGTGAAGGTCATATCATTACAGCAGGCGGCATTGATGCACACATCCACTTTATCTGCCCACAACAAATCGAAGAAGCACTCATGTCTGGCGTAACAACCATGCTGGGTGGTGGCACTGGTCCAGCAACAGGAACGAATGCAACAACCTGTACGCCAGGCCCGTGGAATATTCATCGCATGTTACAAGCTGCGGAAGAATTCCCAATGAACCTAGGTTTTATGGGAAAAGGCAACGCCAGTTTGCCCGAAGCACTGGATGAACAAGTTGAAGCAGGTGTTATCGGGCTTAAACTCCATGAAGATTGGGGGACAACACCAGCCTCTATCGACAACTGCTTAAACGTAGCTGAGCGACACGACATTCAGGTTGCGATTCATACTGACACTCTTAATGAATCAGGTTTTGTTGAAGACACCATTGCTGCCTTTAAAAATCGCACGATTCATACTTTCCACACAGAAGGTGCAGGTGGTGGTCATGCCCCCGATATTATTAAAGCTTGTGGTGAATTAAATGTATTGCCATCTTCCACTAACCCTACCCGTCCTTACACAATTAATACGGTTGATGAACATTTGGATATGTTAATGGTGTGTCATCATCTTGATCCCAGTATCGCCGAGGATGTAGCGTTTGCTGAATCTCGAATTCGTCGTGAAACGATTGCAGCCGAAGATATTCTGCATGATTTGGGAGCATTCTCGATGATTGCCTCTGACTCGCAAGCAATGGGGCGTGTAGGAGAAGTGATAACCCGCACATGGCAAACAGCCCACAAAATGAAAGTACAACGTGGTAGCCTCAAAGGTGACCCTAAGCAAAATGATAATAACCGTATTAAACGATATATCGCTAAGTACACCATAAATCCTGCACTTTCACATGGTATGGCGCACGAAGTTGGCTCTATTGAAGTGGGAAAATTAGCCGATATAGTACTGTGGAAACCTGCCTTTTTTGGTGCAAAACCTAGCCTGATTTTAAAAGGTGGAATGATAGCAGCTGCGCCAATGGGTGACCCCAATGCTTCAATTCCTACACCACAACCTGTGCATTTTCGCCCGATGTTTGGCGCTTACGGTGGTGCCCGTTTAGCCACTCGCATGACATTCTTATCTCAAGCGGGTATTGATGCAGGTATTGCTGATCAGCTTAATCTAAACAGCCTGATCGGCACAGTCAAAGCATGTCGAACCGTGAAAAAAACAGACATGATTCATAATAGCTACATGCCTAATATTGATGTGGACTCACAGACCTATGAAGTACGCGCTGATGGTGAATTACTCACCTGTGAACCAGCCGAAGTATTACCCTTAGCACAGAGGTACTTTTTATTCTAATGATTAGATTTGAGAAAAAAGTAGAAGCAGGTTTGCCAGATACAAGCGTTACCTTAGTGCGTGACTTACGCGAAAAGAGTCGCCTTAAAGTCATATTGGATGATGGTCGGGAAGGCGGGTTATTTTTTGCCAAGGGCACAAGTTTTCAAAATGGTGATTTAATCATTAGCGATGATGGAGCTGTTTTAGTTGAAATCAAAGCGGCATCAGAAACTGTTTCAATGGTGAAATGCAATAACCCACTATTATTAGCAAAAGCCTGTTACCACCTCGGCAATCGTCATGTACCGTTGCAAATTAATGCATCAGTTTTGTGTTATCAACATGACCACGTTTTAGATGAGATGGTTAGAGGGCTCGGTTTAGAAGTGACCACGGAACAAACACCTTTTGAGCCTGAATCAGGTGCCTACTCTGTTGGTTCGCATTCTGGTAGTTCACACGGCGGCGGCGGACACCACCATCACGGACATGACCACGACCACTAATGGCAGATTCAATAAACAACCTAAGCCTGTTAAAGCTCATGCAGTTGAGTAGTCCGACATTGCCTGTCGGTGCTTTTGCTTATTCTCAAGGTCTAGAGTCAGCTATCGAATCTGGCTTTATAAATGATAAAAATACACTTCAAGAATGGCTCTTAGATACATTAATCCTCAGCATAAAAAAAGTAGACCTGCCGATATTTTCACGTCTTTATAGAAGCTGGGAAAGCTCTGATATTGAGCAGGTTTTAAAGTGGAATAAAAACTTAAGAGCACAGCGTGAAACGAGCGAGCTACGTGATGAAGATCATCATCTTGGTTTAGCATTAGCGCGCTTACTAAAAGACCTTGGTATTGAAGAGGCGAGTGATTTACACAAACGTAAAGACCTTTGTTTTCTAACTTTATTCACATTAGCAGCGTGTAAATGGAATATTCAAATGGAACAAGCGGCAAATGGCTTTATTTGGTCATGGCTAGACAATCAAATTGCCGCTGCGGTTAAACTCGTTCCATTAGGGCAAACCGATGGACAAAAAGTACTATCAGCATTATTAGCTACCGTTCCAGATGTTGTTAAACAAGGGCTTGTAGTTAAAGATAATGAAATAGGTGCATCTTTACCATCACTCGCAATACTCAGTTCGCAACATGAAACGCAATATTCAAGGCTATTCAGGTCTTGAGGTACTTTATTTTAAATATTCAAAGGAAACTAAATGAATAATAAAAATGTTCTGCGCATAGGTGTAGGTGGTCCTGTAGGTTCGGGCAAGACCGCACTTCTTCGTCAACTCTGTAAAAAAATGCAAGATGATTATGACTTAGCCGTTGTCACTAATGATATTTACACGAAAGAAGATGCCGAATTCCTTTTGCGCCACAATGCATTAGATGCTGATCGTATCATGGGCGTTGAAACGGGCGGCTGCCCTCATACAGCAATTAGAGAAGATGCATCAATCAACCTAGCGGCTGTCGATACAATGTGTGAGCGCTTCCCTAGTTTGGATTTTGTGATAATTGAAAGCGGTGGTGATAACCTGAGTGCAACGTTTAGCCCTGAATTATCGGATCTCACCATCTACGTCATTGATGTTGCTGCAGGCGATAAAATTCCGCGTAAAGGTGGTCCTGGCATTACCAAGTCCGATTTACTAATAATCAATAAAACTGACCTTGCACCAATGGTTGGCGCATCCCTTGAGGTTATGGATAAAGATACCAAGCAGATGCGCGGAGATAAACCTTATATTTTCACTAACTTAAAAGACGGAGAAAATGTGAATGACGTTATAGACTTCATTATTGATAAGGGCATGTTGAAACAACGTTAAAATTAAGATTGTTTGGAACTTGCGCTAAGCCTACTAAATAAACAACCCTACACGCACCTAAAATAGAGAATGGCACCCCCCTACTATTTGGAAGATTGCTTTTTAAAGCTCATCAATAGCTAAAAAGTACATCGCTACACCTTCCAAAGGAAGTGTCGATGTGAGTCGAAACTTGTTTGATCTCCAAAAAGAACAACCCTAAGATAAAACCTGTTGGACGCTCAATGGCACCCCCACCTTTTTTAGATAATTGTCAAATAGAGTGGATGCGAATATCAACGCTAGCAACTCTTGAAAAACTGATTAATAACCCCATTTTACTACTGAGATTAATTTTACTTAAAGAGAGAAACATCCATGCCACAAGCGAGCGCACGACATTTATTAGTTGAAACTGAAGAGCAATGTAACGATATTAAAAAGAAGATTGAAGAAGGAGCAGACTTTGCTGCTATGGCTCAACAGAATTCTAGCTGTCCATCTAAAGCACAGGGTGGTGATCTAGGAAGTTTTGGTCCAGGTCAAATGGTGCCTGAGTTTGATAAAGTTGTATTTAGTGCGCCACTAAATACAGTGCAAGGTCCTGTTAAAACACAGTTCGGGTATCATTTACTTGAAGTGACTAGTCGTACTGATTAATACCAAATCAAAGTAGCTTACACATAAAAAAGGACTGATTAATCAGTCCTTTTTTACACCTCAAATTCATATTTTACAAAAAAACATGAGGTTACCTACACTCCAAGCATATTTTTTAAATAGGGTTTCTATAAGTATTTGTTCTATTTCTCCAGCCAGGTAACCATTTTCTTTCATTACGACTTGGTTTTGAGTTTCTAACACGACGTTCTAAAACACGCATTGCAGCATCTGCAAATTCATTTAAAGCACGTGGACCTACCTGTGTAGGTCGCATTTCTTCAAGAACTTGTAGCAGCCCCCAGTTTTTTCCTTTATAACCACCATGTCGGTTAAGACCTTCACCTTTAAAATTAACATAATCAATTAACACATAACGACCGCCACGTGAGTTTGCCACTGCATTTAGATTATCAGCTACTTGACGACGCAAATGTGATGGTGTCTTTTTCACTAAACGTGGCATCGCTCGCATCGCGCGATCCATTATGTATTTCGCCTGTAAATGACGCGTTTTATAAAGTAATTGTGAGAATTGGCGAACTTCATGGGTGTTTTTTGCGCGCATTAATTCTTCACGAGTACGCCAAGGAGCACCTTCAAAACGAGCACGCTGTACCCATTGCGGTAAATTAACGCCATTCTTTTTTAAGTAATCAAGCAAGCCTGGGAATGTATTACCATAGCGTGCACGTCTACCTGATGGATACCAAGTGAAGTGACCAATACCCATTGAAGCAAAGTTTTCACGGTGATTCCAATGTACTAATTGATCTATACGACCACCTGTCTCATTCTTAAATATTTTATCTCCAATTGCATATAACTCCGCCGTTTCAACTTGAGCAGGGTTGTTACGAACCGTCCTGCGTGGCGCTGGTTGTGTTCTTTTTACAGGCACATGCCTTTTTACCACAGGCTTTACAACTTGAGGTTTTCTTACCTGTTGATGTGCTGCTCTTTGCTGATGTGGTGCTTTAGCCCGCTGTTGAAAAATTACTTGCTGGGTCTTTTGTGGTTGCACCTGCACATAATATGTTTTAGATGATTTTGAAGAATTCTGTGGAAAAGAAGTTTGTTGACTGCACGCAGATAAACCAGAAATAGCTACTGCGGCAAGCCCAATTAGGGTTTGTGTTTTCATTGAGTTACCGTTTTTTTGTTATTATTTTTTTCCAGACATGCCTAAAAATAATTTATTCGGAGTTCTGGACTAACTGGCGCCTATTCTATATGTTTCTACTTATCAGTCTAGTCACTCACGACGAAGTGATATAAATTACTCTTACAATCAGATAGGTGGTGATAGCAAGCCCTTGATTTTAATAATTATAATTTTTAAGGAACCCAGCATAATTCTATTCCCATTATCTTTACATGAATATTAGAATCGACTAATATAGTCTGCTATACTATGTCGCAAATATAAGAGACCTCCAAGGTATTTAGATCATGAGCTTGTTGAAAAAAATTATTCGTAGTAGTGCCGTTGTATTACTAGCACTCCCAATGGCTTTAAAAGCAGAAATAACTGCACCTGCCACAACAGTTGCGGCACAAGAGCAATTAATAGAATACCAAATACTGGACGGACAGATTGAAGTAGTCAATAAGAGCACGGTCTCAGCTCAAACGGGTGGTATTATTAGTAGCCTTAGTTATGACATTGGCGACACGGTAAAACAGGGTGAATTAATCGCTCGAATTACTTCACAAAATCAGGAGTCTGGTGTACTTGAGGCTAAAGCAACGGTGAATCAGTCTAAGGCATCTATTTCTGCAGCTAACGCATCTATAAGTGGTTCTTTAGCGACAATGAAAGAGGCGGAAGCAGCCATTGTTCGCGCCTCAGCCACTATTGCCCAGACGCATGCAGCCACTAAAGAAGCACAAGCAAACTACTCGGCAGCCCGTTCAGAGTTTGAACGTGTTAAAGGTTTATTTGCAAAACGCATCTTAACTAAATCTCAATATGATCGAGCAGAAGCCACGATGCGCTCTACTCTAGCACGAGTTGAATCAGCAAAAGCACAGCAAAATTCTGCCAAGGCAGATAAAGTAGCAGCCATATCAAGATTATCATCTGCTAAAGCCGCGCTCTCATCATCTAAAGCGAATTTATCCTCTGCCAAAGCAAGTTTAAGCTCTTCTAAAGCAAATCTTTCTAAAGCGGGTGAGCAGCTAGGCTATACAGAAATCATCGCGCCATATAGTGGCATTGTTACAGAACGCCATGTGGAACTTGGCGAAGTAGTCTCTCCTGGTACACCTATTATGACAGGGATATCTTTAGATCAAATGCGCGCTGTTGCCAATATTCCCCAGCGTTTAATACTTAAAGTAAGAAAACATAATTCAGCAAGACTCTTTGTTGATGGTGATGAAGTTGGTACCGCGATTAAAAAACTCACCATATTCCCTTACGCTGACCCAGCTACTAATGCTTTTAAAGTCCGTGCTACATTAGATTCTGCATCTAAAGGACTTTTCCCTGGTGTATTCGTCAAAATAGGATTTGAAGTAGGCACACAAGAACATCTTGTTATTCCAATATCTTCTGTTGCTCATCGCAGTGAAGTGACCGGTGTCTATGTAATGGATAAAAATGGCGTTCCATCTTTGCGTCAAATTCGACTTGGACTTGTAGCACCTGATAGTAAGATTCGTGTCCTAGCAGGTTTAGATGAAGGGGAAACAATCGCACTTGACCCAGTTCAGGCTGCGGTTTATTTAAAACACTTACGCCAATTAGAGTCTAGAAAAGAGGAAAGTTCAGATGAGTGATTCCTCTCATAATCAACAAAAAACACCGAAAGATCACAAACTGGGTATTTCAGGTGCTATTGCAAAAAAGTTTTTACTTACAGAAATCACACCTTTAATAGCATTGGTTGCTTTGTTATTAGGTTTTTTCGCTGTCATGGTGACACCTCGCGAAGAAGATCCACAAATTAATGTAACGTTTGCTAATATTTTTATTCCTTTTCCGGGGGCGAGTGCGGCAGAGGTTGAAAGCCTTGTTAGCACGCCCGCAGAGCAGGTTTTATCAGAAATATCTGGGATAAAACATATCTACTCGACTTCATTTCCTGGCATGTCTTTAATCACCGTGCAGTACAAAGTGGGGTTAGATAGAACAGAGGCATTAGTCAGACTTTATAATAAGATTGCCACCAATCAAGATTGGTTGCCACAAAACCTCGGCGTTGGCTTACCCCTAATCAAACCAAAAGGGATTGATGATGTTCCAATCGTTTCCTTAACGCTTTGGACAGAGGATGAAAGTCGCGGAGCCTATGAATTAACGCAGGTTGCTCATGCGATTGAATCAGAGCTTAAGCGTGTTCCTGGTACTCGTGATGTTTACACGGTGGGCTCAACAAGTCGCGTTGTTCATGTGCTTTTAGATAGCGCAAAACTTGCTGGATATGATATATCTTTAACTGATTTACGCAGAGCATTACAAGCGAGTAATGCCGCTACAGATGCTGTTTCATTAGTTGATAACAATACCGAAATACAAGTGGTATCAGGTACATTTTTAAGTAATGAAAATGAAATTGGTGACCTTGTTGTTGGCGTATCAAAAGGTAGCCTAGTTTATCTACGTGATGTTGCTACGATCAAACAAACTGCTGACTCTGCCGAGTCCTATGTCACTTTTGCTACGGGTAAAGGCGCTTCACACAAAGGCTTAGATTCAGGAAAACGCTCACCTGCTGTAACAATCGCCATTGCTAAACAACCGGGTATAAATGCCGTTTCCGTTTCGAATCATCTGATTAAACGTATTGAGCAGCTAAAAGGCACGTTTATTCCAGACGGTGTGAATGTGACGGTAACTCGTAATTATGGTGCCACGGCAAAAGCAAAGTCAGATAAACTCATAAGTAAGTTGATAATAGAAACTTTAGCCGTGGCTGCTTTAATTTGGTTGGCATTGGGAATTCGTGAAGCATTTATCGTCGGCACCGCAGTGGTTATCACTTTAGCCTTAACCTTATTTGCTTCGTGGGCCTATGGTTTCACCTTAAATCGAGTCTCATTATTCGCCTTAATTTTCTCCATTGGTATCTTAGTTGATGATGCAATTGTGGTGGTCGAAAATATTCACCGTCATATGGTGCTAGGTGGACGAAAACTGGTAGATGCCATACCCTACGCAGTTGATGAGGTAGGTGGTCCAACCATCTTAGCCACCTTTGCGGTTATTGCTGCCTTATTGCCAATGGCATTTGTAACAGGATTAATGGGGCCGTATATGAGCCCTATTCCGATTAATGCCAGCATTGGTATGTTGTTATCTCTGGGCGTTGCTTACATTGTGACACCTTGGATGACCAATAAAGTACTCGCAAATGTCGATTTCAGTAAACATGCAGAAAAAATGGATGATGATGGAAACCCTCTAGAAACCCGCACTAAGCGCTTTTTTAATAAAGTACTTGGTCCTTTCTTAGAGACAAAAGGCGGGAGTAAAAAACGCTTTTTATTGTTATTTGTTTTTATCCCATTACTTATCGCAGGCTCGGTATCCTTAGCCATCCCTTTTGATCCATTTAAACAAGTGGTTTTAAAAATGCTGCCCTTTGATAATAAGGGTGAATTTCAGGTTGTTTTAGACATGCCTGAAGGCACTACTTTGGAGCAAACGTCACGCGTTCTAAATGAGCTTTCTAAGAAGCTGGATGACGTTGAAGAGGTCACTGATTACCAAATCTACGCAGGTACCGCTGCACCCATCAACTTTAATGGGCTTATCAGACAGTACTATTTACGCCGTGGTTCTAATGTCGGTGATATACAAGTTAATTTGACTGACAAGCATGACCGTGAACGTAAGAGCCATGATATTGCGCTAGCCGTTCGCCTTGCAATGAAGGATATTGCACAAAAATATAATGCCAATGTAAAAGTGGTTGAAGTCCCACCAGGCCCTCCTGTGTTGGCTCCGATCGTTGCCGAAATTTATGGTCTTGATCACAAGGGACAGATTGATGTTGCAAAAAAAGTGCGTGATGTGTTTCACGCAACCGATGATATTGACGATATTGACGATACTGTTGAAGCACCTCAGCAACGCCTTATCGTTAAAGTTGATCGTCATAAAGCAGCAGCATTGGGCGTTTCTCAACAGGCAATAAGTTCTGCTATTAGCACGGTTCTTGGTGGTGAAGATATAGGCTTCTTACACGGTAAAAATCTTAAGTATGCGGTGCCTATTCGTCTTGAATTTCCCGTCTCAAAGAAAGACAATATTGAATCGGTGCTTGCCTTACGAATTCGCAGTCTTTCTGGGGCACTCGTTCCTATGTCAGAAGTGGTCGATATTCAAAAGAATACCCGTGAATATTCCATTAATCACAAAGACTTATTACCCGTCGTCTACGTCACAGGTGATATGACGGGTACAACGGATAGCCCACTTTATGGCATGTTTGATATATCCACAGGCATCGAAGATAAGCCTGTTCAGATCTATGATAAGGACTTACAACAGTACTATTTCTCAGCGCCAGATGACCCGTATTTCTACAGTTTAAAGTGGGATGGCGAGTGGCAGATTACCTTTGAAACTTTCCGTGACATGGGCATCGCTTATGGTGTTGGCATGATCATGATTTTCTTACTTATCGTAGCGCAGTTCCGCTCATATGTGGTGCCATTAGTGATTATGTCCCCTATTCCACTAACCATTATCGGCGTCATGCCAGCACACTTTTTAATGGACAAGCAGTTCACTGCAACTTCTATGATTGGCATGATTGCCTTGGCGGGTATTATCGTGCGAAACTCAATACTGCTAGTGGACTTTATTAACGAACAGCTCAAAGCTGGGGT
Source organism: Cocleimonas sp. (assembly GCA_036478745.1). Lineage (GTDB taxonomy): Bacteria > Pseudomonadota > Gammaproteobacteria > Thiotrichales > Thiotrichaceae > Cocleimonas. Next base: position 42,995 of record JAZGEM010000116.1, on the reverse strand, counting down.
TGAACTAAAAGAAGCCATTATTAATTCCAGTGCCGTTCGCGCTATGCCAATCATTCTAACCGCGATTGCCGCGATGGTGGGTGCATTCTTTATTATAGATGATCCGATTTTTGGTGGCTTAGCCGTAGCATTGATTTCAGGAATATTGGTTTCTACAGTGCTTACGCTGGTTGTTATTCCATTGCTTTATTATATGTATCTTAAAAATAGAGTGGACATGATCCGAAACATGAAGTGATCTATCCTTTTTAGAGTATCCCCCTTTCATTGAATCTTCTAAAAAAGGGGGGGATGCCATATCAAGTTTAAAGGTGTTTTTAGAGAGTAGATTAATTCTTCTTTCTAGATTCAAACTGATAAAAAACCCCAATAACGGGGTTTTTTATCGTTATGAGTTCAACCTACCTACTTCTTCAAAGCTTTACTCGCTTTACTCAGCCCCATATAGAGGCTTACGCACATCGCGAGCAATACAAATGTAAACGGTAATCCAGTTGAAACAGCCATGGCTTGTAAGGCACCAAGAGCTTCTTTACCTCCTACCAGTAATAATACAATCGCTACTAGACCTTCAAAAGTACACCAGAAAATACGTTGAGAAACAGGGGCATTTTCTTTACCGCCTGCTGTAATTGTATCTATTACGAGTGAACCAGAATCAGAAGATGTTACAAAGAATACCAATACTAGAATGATACCAACTAACGATAGGAAGCCAGTGAATGGAAATTCTTTTACCATTTCAAAAAGCTTTAGTTCCTGTGAAGCTTTAGCGACAGGAGCAGCCGCATCGGCAATAACTTGGCTGATTGCAGAACCACCGAAAGCGCTCATCCAAAGAACACATAAAATGGTAGGTACTAAAATAACGGCTAATACAAACTCTCTAACAGTCCGACCTCGTGAGACTCGTGCGATAAACATACCAACAAAAGGTGACCATGAAATCCACCATGCCCAATAAAAAGAAGTCCAGCCCTGAGAAAAGTTTACATCTTCGCGTCCAAATGGCATCGACAAAGGTATTAATTGCTTAATGTATTCTGCTCCTCCTTCAAAAAAAGATTTGAAAATATCGGCTGTTGGACCCACTGCTATTATGAACAATAGCAACAATAACGCGAGCACCATATTAATCTCTGAAAGTATTTTCACACCACCATCAAGACCGCGAAGTACTGAAATAAGTGCAATTATGGTAATCACTGTAACCAATACAAATGCGGCAACACCTCCCGTTCCCCAACCAAATAGAAAATTAAACCCAGCCAGTGCTTGTGTTGTACCAAACCCTAAAGACGTGGTTAAACCAAACAGGGTAGCAAAAACAGCGGTTATATCAATAATGTGTCCCGGCCAACCCCAAACCTTATCGCCAAGTAAAGGATAAAAAGCAGAGCGTAGAGTGAGAGGTAAATTGTGATTATAAGCAAAGAATGCTAATGCCAAAGCCACTGTGGCATAAATAGCCCAAGGATGTAGCCCCCAATGAAATATGGTTGCCGCCATTGCTAGTTTTCGTGATCCGTCAGCATCGCCTGCAGCCGCACCTAAAGGAGCCCAGTCCGTTCTGACTCCACCTTCTCCTAAGGTAATACCTCCCATTGATGATCCAAAGTGAGACATCGGTTCGGAAACACCAAAGAACATTAATCCAATACCCATTCCTGCAGCGAAGAGCATTGCAAACCAGCCCAAATAACCATAATCAGGCGTAGCCTCCTGCCCACCTAAACGCACTCTACCAAGTGGTGAAATAGCTAGAAATAAAGCAAATACCACAAAGATATTAGCAGCGGATAAGAAAAACCAGTCAAATGTACTTGTAACAGCAGGTCGCAGCCATTTAAAAAATTCTGCGGCTTGCTCTTGAAACATCAATGTAAGAATGACAAAAGCAACGACAGAAATTCCCGAGATAAGAAAAACAGGATTGTGAATATCCAATCCAAAGGGCGTGATATTGTCTTGTCCTAATTTATAATCAGTTTTAGTTTTCTGCATATCTCCTCCTTAGATAAGTGCATACCAATAAATATAGCTCACAAACACATATTATGCATACATCATATTATTTTATAGAAAATGGTTAGATTACAGACTAAGCTAAGATGGGTCGTAGGTATTGTAAATATGAAAAGAAAAAACATTTTATTAATAACCGCAGACCAATGGCGTGGTGACTGTCTATCTGCAATGGGGCATCCCCACGTCAAAACACCAAACTTTGATGCACTTATTTCTGACGGGATCACCTTTGACCATCATTATTCTGTTTGTGTCCCTTGCGCACCTGCCCGCGCTAGCTTATTAACAGGAATGTATTTACAAAATCATCGAGTGACACGCAACGGCACCCCTCTTGATCATCGCCATAGCAATATTGCCATTGAACTAAAAAAAGCAGGCTACAGACCGACTCTTTTTGGTTATACCGATACTGCACTTGACCCGCGTTTCTATTCAAAGGAGGAAGTCCTTAAATATGGATATGAAGGCATCATGCCAGGCTTCGAAGAAGGCTTGTTGCTCGCCAGTGAAAACCCCAAAGAATGGCTTCAGTGGCTACAGGATAAGGGTTATGACTTTAGCTCTGTGACTGATGCATTTGATATTGAGGAGCTTCCAAAGAACAACACATTAGCCAAAGCAGGGCATCCTGCGAAGTTTAAAGAGGAACACTCACAAACCGCTTTTTTGACTAAAAATGTTATTGAATACATTGACCAGAATAAATTAAATAATGACATCGGTTGGTGTGTTCATCTCTCCTATTTACGACCTCACCCACCCTTTGTGGCGCCTGAACCCTACAATGAAATGTATAATCCAGACTTACTTGAAGCAGCTGATACCCCAAAAGTACATAAAGATGATCACCCCTATTTAAAAGCTGCACATGGTCCGCTGGGTGATTGGCCAGAAGCCTGGATTCAAGAACTTGCTAATAGCAAAGATTATGACAAGGAAACACGTCAACTGCGTGCAACCTATTATGGTTTGATTACTAAGGTGGATCACTATTTTGGGAAGTTAATTAGCCACCTTAAAAGTATCGGAGAATATGACAACACACTCATTATCATGACTTCTGACCATGGTGAACTGATGGGAGATCACGGCTTGTTTGGAAAACGTGGCTATTTTAAGGAGTCCTATCACATCCCCTTAATCATTCGTGATCCAACACAAACTAAAACAGATCGTGGTCATATTGAAACATCAATCACAGAATCCATTGATATTATGCCAACAATACTTAACTGGATTGATAAGCCTATCCCACGTCAATGTGATGGCAAATCTCTGTTGCCCTTTATCAAAGGGAAGACCCCAAAGAACTGGCGCAAAGAAGCACATTGGGAATATGATTTTTATGATACAAAATCACTTGAACTTGAAAAATCTTTAGGATTAGAAATGGATGACTGCAAACTAAACGTGATCAGTAATGATAATTATATGTTTGTCTATTTTGCCAATCTTCCAGCATTGTTTTTTGACTTACGTAAAGATCCAAACTGCAGCCATAATGTCGTTGATCAAGCTGAGTATGCTCCATTAGTACTTAAATTTTCACAACAACTGTTGTCATGGCGAATGCACAATGATGAGCGCGTGTTAACCAACTATTCCGTTTCTTGTGATGATATCTATCATCGGGAAAACTCTTAAAGCACCTTTATAACTTCAATTATGTAAAAAAGGGGGGGGTGCCATATCAAATTCAGGGTTAATTCTTAGACTAAGAATATTCACAACGAGAATCTAAAGGGCAACCACTTAGGTGTATTCTCCTGATACTTTTTCCATTCTGGGTCGCTAATACCCAACTGACAGCTACCATTACAGACATTTTTAAAAACAAGAAATAAAACCAATGCGACCACGGCTGAAAGTGCCACGAGATAACTTTGCAACATCCACCCCCATAGTGCCATCATCATCACAATACCCAGTTGCATTGGATTTGAAATATAACGATAGACTCCTGTTGTGACTAGATAACGAGGTGCATCATAGGGAAAACCTGTCCCTTGACCTTGCTTAGCAAATACATAGAGTGCATTCACGATTAATCCTATTGGAACAATCATGGGCAAAAAATAAATGATAGTATTCAATAAATCACGCTCTAAAAGCTGAGAAATAAATGGTTGCCAACTATCATCATGGCTATGTTTAAATATTATCGAGGGAAATAGCCACAGCAATAAAATCCCCCAAGAGATGTTCTGCAATAAACTGCGTAAATAAACACGTTTTACTGTTACTGTCCATTCTGCCAGTAATGTTGAAGGAACAATCACTAGCAATGAAACCAAGCCGAACCAGAGCAGACTCGTTGCTGGAAATATCAACGGAAATACCGCTAAAATCAAGACTAAATCCAAAACCAACAATACCGCTATTAATACCAGTGGGTGTAGTTTAGTGAAGAAAATTCTCGGCAACATTCCCAGCAGTAAGCTTGCGCCAAACAGCGTAACAGCAGGAACACCAAATAATTGCATATCGCTAGGTGCAAATTCCCAAAGTTGCCAATGCGCTCCTGTCGCAAATAAAATGAGTCGCCATTGGAACTGCCAAATATGTGCAAATAATGCTGCCACCCAATGAATCACGGGATGGCTGCGATGCAAGAATTGATGTGCCAATAAGCCCGCAGGAATAAGAACTAATAAGATCACAATCAAAGCTTTATTAATCTCACTTTCCATTTTACTTTCTTGCGTATTCTGGCGTAGCAGCGTATTTAATCAAAGCATTTGCCATTAATATAGTTGTGTAATACTCCAATGTTCCAAAGTACCAGGCTGGATCAAGCTTACGCTCATAGTGAATTTCCCAAGTAACTTTGGTGTGAGCTTTATCCAGCGCCTGCCAAGAGACTTTACCCTTCTGCCAGTTTAAATAAGTATTAACATAACTGTCATCAGAGAGAATTTTTGACTCAATAAAGTTATCACCTACTGCCGTTACTTCATAAACCAAATCACCGATTTTAGGATTAAAATAAACATGTTTGTTATAAACAAAATGCAGTTTGGTTTTATCCCCTAACTTTGTACCAAACTGTACAGGCGCATCAGGAAAAGGGAATATTTTCAAAAACATCGGGACATCGTTTCCTAAAACTAATGGCTTACGAAGTTGCCCCTTTATCGCTTCACTATTCGCTGCAACCACTTGTTCAACAATCACGGTATGTTGGCGTGGAAAAGTTAAATCAGGATGAGTGCCTTCTAAACTCATCAAAGCAATCAATAAAAACATCGGCGATGCCTGTAGTGTACTGAGTTGTTTTTTGCGCGAATAATCGATCATAAAACCAATAAGACCACCCACGATATAAAATAAAGGTGCGGCCATTAAGATACAAATAAATCCTTCTTGAAGAATCGGCGCAGATAACAACATCACAATCGTAATCCCTTTTAAAATACCTCCCATTGCTGAGGAAGAAGAATCTAGATTTTTGAATAAATAGGCGAGAATTAATGGTAAACCAATATAGAAAAGAGAGGTTCCATGAAAACCTCTAGTTGATAAAAATTGTAGCAATATGCCAGTAATGGCTATTCCAATGAAACCCATAATTACTAAACGCGGTTTTTTGGTTATCACCACAACAGCGGTCAAGACAGTCGTGAGAAGCACGATCAAAACCAGCCACTGCTCATCATCAAAAACGGTGTGTAGTTTTCTTCTAAACATCATATCAATGATTAAACCGACTAAGGCAATATGTATAAGTGCTAATATGCCTACAATCCAATTAACCGTTGTATTGTTATGGGTCTTAATAACGGCTTGCTGTTTTTTTAAATTTACTATCGCATCTTGCTTTGTTTTTTCGTTAGTTTTATTCATATCGACTACACCAACTTATTGTTAATACAAGGTAATACTATCAAGTTAAGCATTTAAAACTTCTGTTTTTATCATTCTGGAATAGATTTTTTTATATGAATATGCTTTTACTCTGAGATACGACCTTCTATCATATGAGAGTTTGTAATTGTTTAAAAACAGGGGGGGTGCCATATGAGTATATGGAGAGATAAATTGTAGTGTGGAAGCAGCCTTTCAAGGCTAGAAGAACAGGAAAAGGACAAGACTCATACAATTTTATCTTAGATAAATCCTCTCCCTAGCAGAGAGAGCTTAAGAATTAATGACACTGAAGTGCCATTAATTCTCTCGTCCAGAGAGTTATGCTGAGATCTCTTTAAAATAACTAACTCGCTGTACAAGCCATATCTTGTCCACAGCAAAGCGGAGATTTAATTTTACCATGTCCATTAGGGCACTCAGATACATTTACATCAGTCCCATCATCTAATTCTAATGAAGCATCAACTAAGGGAGCATCACATTCCCCGCAAGATGCATTAACACTCATTCCACATAAATCACATTTGTATGTAGCCATTTTTTCTCTCCTTAAATAATTTTAATTGAGTGTAGTAACTTTAACAGAGATCTTTAAGATTTTAATAAAAACTATTATTTGTAAGGCAATCTTGTAAAAAATAGGGGGGTGCCATATCCAAAAACATAATACCCAGAAGTCTGTTAAAAGTACTTTCTGAAAATTCTCTCTGATAACATTATCGCTAAGATGAAGGCATAGATTACAGGTTCAGTAATATCTATTTTCACCATCCACCAAAAATGCAAAACAGCTAATATGGAGATAGGATAAATTAGCATATGCAAACGCTTCCAGTTTTTACCCAAGCGCTTGATCATACCTTTTGTGGAAGTCAATGCTAATGGGGTCAGTAACACCACGCTTCCCATACCAACCGTGATAAAGGGACGCTCGACAATATCAAACCAGATTTCCTCCCAATCAAAGTACTGTTCAAAGTAGAGATACATAAACAAATGTAACACCACATAATAGTAAGCATATAAACCAAGCATACGGCGCAAGCGCAATAACTGAGCCCAGTTTAATAAGCGTCTTAAAGGTGAGATCAACAGCGTAATCAAGAGTATTCTCAAGCCCCAGTCACCTAACCCTCGGATAACTGCCTCTAACGGATTTGCTCCCAATTTATCCAGCCATAGACCTGCTCCGTAATAAATAGATGGCAGTAACAGCAAGATAAATACAGTGGGTTTTATAATTCGACTAAAATAGGTTTCGTTTATTTTCATTTTTATATTACGTGATCATTTGCTCACTACAGCCAAAACTGTAATGAGCATGAATACTTAGAGAAATTTAATAGTTTTTCGTTAAATCCATGCCTTTGTAAAGTGAGGCAACCTGTTCACCATAACCATTAAACATTTTGGTTTTAATTTTACGAAACTGCCCTATTCGACGCTCTTTTCGTTGGCTCCAACGCGGATGTGATACTTTAGGGTTCACATTCGAGAAAAAGCCATATTCATGTTTATTCGCTTTTTGCCAAGTGTTCACTGGCTGTGTTTCAGAAAATCGAATCTTGGCAATACTCTTAATATTTTTAAAACCATATTTCCACGGCACCACTAAACGCAATGGCGCACCATTTTGATTCAGCAAGTCTTTACCATAAATTCCCGTGGCTAATAATGTCAACGGATTCATCGCTTCATCCATGCGTAAACCCTCGACATAAGGCCAATCTAAGGTATTACCTCTTTGCCCTGGCATATGTTCAGGATCAAGCAGAGTCTCGAAATAAACATACTTGGCTTTAGAGGTCGGTTGCATTCGCTTAATTAAGTCTGCCAATGGAAAACCCATCCAAGGAATCACCATAGACCAACCTTCTACACAGCGAAAACGATATATCCGTTCTTCTAATTTCATCGGCTTGAGTAGGTCTTCCAGTGAATATTTACCGGGCTTCTCACATTCACCTTCTACCACCACATCCCAAGGTGAAGTAACTAAAGTATGTGCGTTTTTTGCAGGATCTGACTTTCCGGTACCGAATTCATAGAAGTTACAATAACTGGTGATATCATCATAATCTGTTAGCTTTTCATCGGTAGAATAAGGTGAAACAACGGCTTTTGCACTTGCCTGAGTAATCGGCAAACCTGAAACAGCAACAATACCAACGCCTGCTGCCGTTTTCATGAATTTACGACGACCTCTATAAATCTCAAAATCAGTTACTTCATTCTCATTAATATCTTTATCTTTTAAAATGAGCATATTATTTTTATCCTTATTCAATTCTAATAACTATTTTAGCATAAGCAAGAAATACCCATGACAAACCATTTTGTCATGGGTATTTTGATGGTCAACTACTTTATTCGCTCTACTTTAAGCAAACCGCCGGGGTTAATAAAACGATGCGACTCATTCAATACCGATGAAGCCAAACCATCGGCATGCGTGATGACACCTTGGTGAATTGCGACAAAATTAGCATCACCATCACGGCTCGCATTAAAACCTTCACCACCATCAGCAGGACCCGGCATGGTTCCAGCCGCTTCACTATTCACTTCAGTACCTGCATCCCATACCGGAATATGCATTCTGAAGCTTTCACCTACCTCTAAACCTGCAATCTTATTTGAAGAGACACCGACAAAAGCATCATTAGTATTTACCAACATTGCGGCGACACTAATAATAAAGCCAGTTTCATCTCCAGTAGATAACTCTAATGAATCAGAACCACCAGGACCAATCGGCGCAGCACCAGAGATACTCGCAACAAATCCTCCGTCGGCACTCGCTTCATCTAATAACGGTTGGTTACTGCCCCCTTCGGCAAGATTTTCAATCGCCAAACTTGCAGGCTGTCCTGCTCTAAAAGTACGATATGAGGGTTTATGGATAACCACTATAGCAGGTGACAAAGGCTGATTTGCAGTGACATTGTTAACCGTTACTTTATAGGTTTTGTTAACTGGGTCTGGCGTAATAGCATTATTACTAGAGCTACCACAAGCACTAAGTAAAAAAGCACTTGTAAGCACACATAACGACAATGATTTTTTCATATTTAAGTTAAGCTTATTCATGACTGCCTCCCTTTATTCAGATACTGTTACAATCACACGCGCAACAGGATTTAACCAACGATGAACACGACTGTCTAAATCACTGCTACCCCCTTCTGCATTGGTATCACCCAAAATTCCACGGTGAATATGCACACTTTGATTGGTATCTACTCCCGCTGCGCCTGTGCCACCTAATCCTCCTCTACCACTTGGAGCAGCTGGTAAACCTGGGTTTCCTGGTGCGCCAGGACTATCTAAACCCAATAACTCATCATTCGCCTCAGTTCCAGCATCATATGCCAATGCTGGCATCATATAAGTCCCGGGAGCTGATGGAATATGCCAACTATTAACACCAACAAAACCGTCATTACTGGGTAAAACCATACCCACGATTGATAAGTAATTATTACTGGTACCATCGGTATTAATCTCAACGGATGTAAAACTATGTCCCGGAGCTAATAAACCAGCAGCAGAATCATGTAAAGCACCCGCTGCATCTAAGTCCATGATCAAAGCAGATGTGTCTCCACCTTCTGCCATTGCTTGTAAATGAGCAGATGCTGCGCTACCTGATTGAAAAAGGTGTGTTGCATTATCATGTGCAGCCACTAATAAAGGCGTAAAGTGTGAGCCGTGAGTAAGGTTTAGTACAGTGACGGTTACTTTTTGAGCATATGCAGAACTTGAAAGTACTGTAAGAGCGAAGACTGCTCCCAATGTTTTTGTTAGTTTGTTTTTAGGTGATTTCATTTTACTTCCTCTGTTGGTTGATATAATGAGAGAAAGTGTATTCAAGAATGTAGTTGATTGTGTAACGTAGGCTTCAACAATTTATAAACTTTTTGTAAACTCAAAAGAGTAAATTGAAGAATATTTTTAGAAAATCAATAGGAACTAAGGTCAAAACTAAAAGTTGTACCTTTATTGATTGTACTTTTTACATTTAATGTAACGCCATGCAAAGCGAGTAATCGCTGACTAATGGCAAGACCTAAACCTGCCCCTTTGTGTTTTAATTTGTATTCATCCGAGGCTCGATAATACGGCTCGAAAATATAAGGCAAATGTTTTGCAGAAATTCCTGAGCCCGTATCTTTGATGACTAGCTGTATTGTTTTATCATCTTTCTTTTTTGCACGCAGAATAACCGTTTCGCCATCATCACTATAACGAATCGCATTTTCTACCAAGTTTTGAATCACTCTTTCTATCTTAGCAATATCTGCAAGGACTTGAGTTTGAGGTTCATCGCATTCTATCGTGAGATTAACCTTTTTATCCTTTGCCTTTTTCTCAAGGCTTGAATAAATATCGCTTAATAAATCACCGATTGCAAAGTCATCTTTATTTAACTCGACTTGATTGCTTTCCAAGCGCGTTAGTTCAAATAACTCATTGATCATGCCTTCCAAGCGACCACCATTAAAAATCGCTTTTTTCAAGAAATCCTGCCTTTCAGATAACGCCATATCTGGCTTTAGTTCTAGCGTTTCCAAATAAGCTTTCATCCCGGCAAGTGGTGTACGTAAATCATGCGAAACATAGGCCAAGAACTCACGACGAATTTTATCCTGATTATTTAAGCGTTCTAGCTGCATCGCAATACGCTTTTCCATTTGATGAAATGAAACTTTAAGTTGATTTAGTTCACCTCGATTTAAAGATGAGTCACCATCCAAATCGTGGGGAAGCTCTTTGAAATCTGACTGCTCAAATGTTGTTATTTCTTTGGTTAAGCGTCTTAAAGGACGCGTTAATGCGTAAAATAAAAGCAACGATGCCAATAATAAAAACAGTAAAGCACTAGCAATTCCAATCAGACTGATTTTCCATGCTCTACTTAATCTTAACGCGGTTGCGACACTATCGTAATTTTCACCACCGATAATAATATAGAGATAGCCAACAATCGTTTCATTTTGGTTTTTGGCAAAAACACGGGCGGCTGAAAATATTTTCTGTTTGCTTGTAGATCGTGGATCGTCTCCAAGAATAGGTAAATCACGCTTACGCTCCACAAAAGCTATGATTGGTTTTAGATCGACCTGTCTAAGTTTTATTTTTTCCTCAGGCGCATCATAAGTAATCAACTTGCCTTCTTTATCTAGCACATAAAGTTCAATAGTTGGCCCCAAAATCATCATTTGATGAAAAGCATCTTTAATCATTTCTGTATCAAAATGCCCCTTACTGGTGATACCTAAATCTTTAACGATATGCTCTGCTAATTCAAGATGCAGTCTTTGTGAGGTTTCATTTTGGGTTGACATTGAGGCATGTTCAAACAACCAAAATAATAATATTCCCATTACTAAAAACACGCCTAACAAAACAACAGCAAGGCGACTATAGAGGCTTTTAAACATTAGAAATTACTATCCAAGAATTTATAACCAACGGACCAAACTGTTTGAATAAAATCTGCTTTATCATCACTCCGTTTTAGTTTTTTTCGTAGACGATTAATATGCGTATTGACGGTGTGTTCATAACCTTCATGACTATAGCCCCAAATCGCATCCAGTAATTGGCTGCGAGAAAAAACTTTTTGTTTATTTTGAGCAAGGTATGACAGCAAATCAAATTCACGAGCGGTTAATTCAATTGAATTTCCATCAACTGACACATGCCGTGAGTCCTGGTTTATTTTTAACTCTTCAAAGGTTATTTTGGAAGGGAGTTCAACAGAAGCTTCAGCTTGACTATTCAAGCTACAACGGCGTAATAAAGCTTTAATTCGTGCCTGACATTCACGCATACTAAACGGTTTAGTCAAATAATCATCCGCGCCTAATTCCAAACCTATCACACGATCAGCTTCACCATCTAATGATGTGAGTAACATAATAGGTATTGATGGTTTTTTCTGACGTAGTTCACGACAAATATCAAGACCGTTATAGCTAGGTAACATGATATCCAATAAGACTAAATCATACTGGGCAGTAAAAAGGTATTCTTTTGCCTCAAGACCATCTGAAAAATGCTCAATTTCATAACCTAAATCTTGCAGGTGATAGACCAACATTTCGGCTATCGCGGGATCATCTTCTACTATAATTATTTTAGGCATAGACAAAGCTTAGCATGTCACAAGCTCTCATTCTTCTTCAGCGAAAAACAAGCTACCAAAAATCAGAATCATTGCACCAATATTAATCGCGATATCAGCCACATTGAAAGTGGCGAAGTGCCAATGATTATCCGCTCCTAGGTGGAGAAAAAATACATCCCAATCCGCATAAACATCGATAAAATCAATAACACGACCATAGATAACACGATCAATCAAATTACCCAGTGCACCACCAAGTACAAAAGCTAAACCAATTGCCATCCACCTTTCGGTACTTTTTAGTTTCTTCATCCAAACTAGAATGACAATACTGACTGCTGCGGCAAGTATCGATAAGAAAACGCGCTGTCCCCCAAACATATTAAATGCCGCTCCATAGTTATAAGCGAAGGTCCAATTCAAATGTGGGAATACAGGAATATAATCTGCTGTTTTAATGACTTCTCTAGCAACACCATCAAATTTTGCGATAGTAGTTGTATAGTCAATTTGTGCCTCAGCCATCCATTTGGTAATTTGATCTAGAAAGACAACCACTAGACTAATCCATAACCACCTAAGCATAGTGTCTTGCCTCACCGCTTTGGCTGTCATCTAAAATTGCCCCAACATTATCTACACAGCGGCTACAAAGCTCTGGGTGCTCTTCGTTATTGCCAACATCTTCTCGGTGATGCCAACAACGCACGCACTTTTCACTGTCAGATGCTTTAACACTCAACCAAACATCTTTTACTGATTCACCCTGCGCAACAATAGAGCCGTCAGGTTGCGACTCGGATTTTTCGATGCTAGCACCAGATGTAATCAAAACAAAACGCAGCTCTTCACCTAGCTTGTTTAATGCGTCATAGGTTTCACCTGAAGCGAAAATAGTAACTTGTGCATTTAATGAAGAACCAATTGAGCCATCTTTACGAACCTGCTCAAGTTGCTTACTAACAGCAATACGCACAGCGAATATTTTCTCCCAATCTGCTTCACTTAATACTTCATTCACACCCAATTCAAATAATCCATCGTACCACTGAGTCAACAATACATAATCTACAGGCTTTTGTTTTGCTACAGATTCATTCGCATATATTGAATGCCAAATTTCTTCACTAGTAAAGCTTAAGATGGGATACATCCAACGTACTAATGCTTGCAGAATATGATGGGCTGCAGTTTGTGCAGAACGTCTTGCCAATGAATTCGCTGGCATAGTGTACTGGCGATCTTTAGTAATATCTAAATACAAACTTCCCATATCAATTGAGCAGAATTTTAGAATTTCTTGATAGACTACGTGGAACTGCATATCCTCATAGGCTTTTACAATAATCGCTTGTGACTTTGCCGTTTTATCCATTGCCCAGCGATCTAGTGCCAACATATCTTCTGGCGCGACCTTATCCGTTTCTGGGTTAAAATCATTGGTATTGGATAGCAAATAACGCGCTGTATTTCTGATACGACGATACGCATCTGCAGAGCGTTTTAAGATTTCATCTGAGACGGTGATTTCACGAGAGTAATCAGATGAAGAAACCCACAGGCGTAAAATATCAGCACCTAGATTTTTCATAACTTTTACAGGCGCAATACCGTTACTGTCTGATTTTGACATTTTTTTACCGTTTTCATCCACCACAAAACCATGCGTTAAAACATTTTTATAAGGTGGTTTACCGTGCATTGCCGTCGATGTTAATAGTGATGAATGGAACCAACCACGATGCTGATCCGAACCTTCTAAGTACATATCTGCCGGCGAATACAAGTGCTCTTCACGATCTAATACTGAGAAGTGTGTTGTGCCGGAATCAAACCAAACATCAAGCGTGTCAGTGGTTTTTTCATAGTCATTTGCATCTTCGCCAATCAAATCTTCTGAGGTCATGCGATGCCAATATTCGATGCCTTCTTGCTCGATGCCTTTTGCGACAGTTTCAATTACGTCTAGAGTATCTGGATGCAATTCTTGCGTTTCGCTGTGCACAAATAACGGTATCGGAACACCCCAAAAACGCTGGCGCGAAATACACCAATCGGGGCGCGTTTCAATCATTTTGGAGATACGGCTTTCACCCCATTCTGGCACCCACGTTACACTTTCAATACCTTTGAGTGCAGCTTGACGTAAGCCCTGTTTTTCCATGCTAATAAACCACTGTGGCGTTGCACGAAAGATAATGGGGGTTTTATGCCTCCAACAATGTGGGTAACTATGACGAATTTTTTCTTGGCAAAGCAGACTTCCGTTCTCAGCAATCTCTGCCAAAACGGTTTTATTACCACCGTAAACGAATTGCCCGCCCACTAGCCCTACGTCTTCAAAAAAGTGGCCATCGTTTCCTAGCGGATTAATCACCTCTAAATTATATTTTTTAGCAACGATGTAATCATCCGTACCATGTGCTGCAGCCGTATGTACTGCACCTGTTCCACCTTCTGCGGTTACATGCTCACCCAAAATAATAGGTAATTCACGATCATAAAAAGGATGCTTAAGCATTAAACCTTCAAGATCAGCGCCTTTGCATGTGCCAAGCACACCTTGGTTTTCTAGCTCATAGCGCTCTAACGCAGCCTCGTGCAAGGTCTCTTCTAAAACAAGTGCGCCCTTTTCTGTTTTAATAAGCAGATAAGTAAAATCTTCGTGTAGTGTTACCGCCATACTTGCTGGCAATGTCCACGGCGTGGTTGTCCAGATAACCAAATAAATATCATCTGCTGTCGCATTAAATTTTGATGCAATTGCACTTTGATCAGCGGCTAAATATCTAACATCAATAGAATCTGATGTTTTATCTTGATGCTCAACTTCTGCTTCTGCCAACGATGAACCACAATCTAAACACCAGTTAACAGGCTTCTGCCCTTTGATTAAGTGACCTTTTTCGACAATTTTACCGAGTGAGCGAACGATATCTGCTTCGGTTTGAAAGTTCATGGTTAAATAAGGCTCACCCCACTCACCAAGAATACCCATGCGGATAAAGCCTTCTTTTTGTTGCTCAACCTGCTTGCCTGCGTATTCACGACACAGCTTACGAAATTCAGTCGCATCAACCTTTTTCCCAACTTTTCCGACTTTCTTTTCAACCACAGCCTCAATCGGCAAACCGTGACAATCCCACCCAGGTTTATAAGGTGAATCAAAGCCTGCCAAGGTTTTACTTTTAACAACAATATCTTTTAGGATTTTATTAATGGCATGACCAAGATGTAACTCGCCATTCGCATACGGAGGACCATCATGTAAAATATAAGTAGGTCGACCTTTCGCTACTGTGCGAAGCTGCCCATAAATATCATCTTTAGTCCACGTCTCTAACCATGCAGGCTCGCGATTAGCTAGATTTCCTTTCATAGGAAACGGGGTAGAGGGTAGATTTAAGGTTTTCTTATAATCTATTGAATTGCTGTTTTTGTTAGAGTCGTTGTCGCTCACAATGCATCCTGCTTTTAAACATCTTAAAACGGCTAAGGATACCAATTAATCACAGGCAACACTATTGTTTAGAATGATTTAGTGAAATCACTTATCTTCTGGCAGGATCACTTTCCAAGGCGATGGAACACCGCGTTTTTGCGCACTCTCATCTACATTTTTTCGATACAATTCTAAGAAGTAATATTGTAGTCGATTGGCAAACTTTCCCCCAATCCCAGGAAAAGGAATAAATGGGTTAGTGCGACTGTCTCCCCATATCGCCATACGAGTGGATTTTGTTAAGCTATCACCACGACGATGAATGCCAAAAACATTGACAATTAATAAGGTGTTCTTTTTTACCGTAAAGGCATGCGGCTCAGGCAAACCCAAAGTTTTCAAATCATCCAAGCTATAGCGTGTAGAGCCTCTTGCATGCAAGGTATTACTATTATTTTTAGCATCAATACTCATACGATAGTGCCATTTCAAACGCTCCCAACTCAACTTATGTGAACCGAGTACAAAGGTAAAAGCTCCCGCTTCAGGCGCAACATCATCAATAAAAAACCACACTTTCATGGACGGATGAAATGTATCATTGTGTAAGGTTTTTTGCGGGTCTGCCGCTCCCTCGCAATATTTATTCTTTACTTGCTCTAAATAATATAAAGGCGCTCTAAAATGACCACTACTAAACTTGGCTAAACGGGATAGCTTTTTAGAATTTAATACTTTTTTTATAGCAGGATGTTGCTGTAAAACATCAGGAGATAAAACACCACGATGCGTCAATGTATCGCCTTGACGAGCCTCACGTATTTCACCTTTAAATGCTCGCGCTTCTTTTTCTAAGGTGACAAACGCTTCATCAGAGAGAAAATTCTCAATAGCTATATAACCATTGTCAAAAAATGACTTTCTATCTTCAACTGAAATAGACAACGCCAGAAACCACATTCTAGTACGCATAATGGCATGAGATACAAGCAGGCGAATGACGTGTAAACCCATTTTATTTAAAACAGGCGATCCTATAATAGGATTATCCCTAAACGACTTTGAGGTCGTAAATAATTCGAAAATCCATAGGGGTATTTTAACTAGATTAATCATTGCTCTATACTAATAAGCCTAGACGCGCATCTGTAATAAAGAAAATTTCGTAATTGAATCATGATTCAAACTTTAACCATATCAGGAAATTCAAAATGAAAAAACTCAGCATTGTTACTATGACTTCTATTATCTTAGGAGCAGCCCTTATCTTACCAGTAGCTCAAGCAAAAGTCCCCGGGATTACTACAGGCGCGCAATTACAAGCAGCCGCTGAAAAACGTACCTCCATAATAAGCACCGAAGAGTTAAAGAAAATGCTCGATGAAGACCTTGATATGGTGCTTGTAGATGTACGTCTACCAACCGAAATTAAAAATATGGGTGGCGCAATAAAAGCAGCACAGAACAGAAATATCCCTCGTGGCTGGTTAGAATACCGCATCACCAATGTCGCACTAAGCAAAGACACACCTATCGTTGTATACTGCGGCGGTGGCATTAGAACGCCTTTAGCAGCAGACACGTTACAGAAAATGGGATACACCAATGTAAAGAACTACTCAGCAGGATTTATTGGCTGGCGCAATGCTGGAATGCCTGTTTCGGAATAGCTTTAGATTACTAATGGCACCCCCCCACTATTTACAATATTGTAAATAGTGGGGGGGTGCCATATCTTCTATATTTATCTCAACTTTTAAATGTTTTTCTTTTTAGCATGAAGAGACACAAACTTACATCTATTCTAACTTCGAAATTTATAGTGATGTACTTTCTAGTTCGTAGTAAGTCTTAGAAAACAATTCATATAAAAAAATAAACAACTTAAATCTATCTAGCTATTTAATAATCCTTGGTCGTACAACATTTGTGACTAAACCGATTTTTTCCATTCCTTTAATGATTAACCAAAAAAAATCAAACTGATGATTTAAAAAACCTTGATTCGCTGAGCGAGGATCTGCATGATGATTATTATGGTAGCCTTCACCAAATGTAAGTATCACTATTACCAGATTATTTCTACTTGAGTCTTTGTGCGTTGATTCCTGAGTTCCCCAAATATGACCAAATGAGTTTACAGTCCAAGTAATATTTTGTGATACACAAATTCTAATAGCTCCCCCCATCAACAAGGAACCAATACCAGATTCCACACCACCCAATAAATAGCCATAAGTAAAGGGAAGTATTAGAGACAACAAACTGATGGCATACACATGGCGAGTAAAAAACATGTATATGGGATCCTTTAGGATAAGAACACCGTATTTTTTCTCATCAGTAGTCGTGCTATCAAACAACCAACCGAAGTGAGCATGAAAAAAACCAAGCCACTTGTTATTAATATAACCATCTAAATAGACTTTTGGAGAATGAATATCCCATGGCTCATCACTATATTTATGGTGCCTATTATGATCTGAAACCCATCTAAGTATTGATCCTTGAAATGACATTGTAGCCATAAATGAGAGAGCTATTTTTACAATTGAACCAGCCTCAAAGCTCCGATGTGTCATATAACGGTGATATCCTATTGTTATACCCAGTCCACCAATAATATAAAAAAATATAAATGAAGAAATTTCTATCCAAGTAAAGGCATGAAATTGAAAATAGTAAATTGCATACAGCGAACCTAAAAAAGGAACACCGACAAAGAACATATTTTCAAAGCGTTTAACCCATGCTTTATTGGGATCAATACTAATACCAGCAGGTGGAACAACATTATCTCTTTTGGAATAAAGCACTGTTATTACTCCAGAATACAAATTTTAAAATAGAAAGTATAAAGTATATGCAAAAAAAAATGAACTAACGGTTATATTTGAATGTACTTACCCGTTGGATTCTAAACCTCAAACAACCTTAACTGCTCCGGCATATCAGGTGGATTAAATTGTAAGCCAATTCCAATCAAACGCACTGGGCGTTGTCCGCGTTGCCACGCCTCGGCTAATAATCGCTTATAAGCATGTTCATCTGTTTCTGTTCCGGGTATTTGTATGGTGGTTGTTTCAAAGTCATTAAAGCGTAACTTTACAAATAATGCTTTTGGCATGAGCTGTTGTTTTTTCTTAGCGCGCGCATACCTTCGTAATAACTCCTCGTATATTTTAGGAATTTCATTAATACAGCTCTCTAAATCAGGCAAATCTTTGGCAAAAGTATCTTCGACACTTAACGATTTTCTAATCCAGTGATTTTGTACAGGGCGTTGATCAATCCCCTTACTGTATAGATACAGTGGTTCGCCAAAGCTACCAAAATGATATTGCAATTTTGCTAAGCCAAGCGCATTTAAATCACCACAGGTTTTTAAACCCAGCGAATCCATTTTTTTTGCAGTGACTTTACCCACACCTGAAATAGCTGTTACAGGTAAGGCTGTTACAAATTCAAGTACCTCATCAGGTGTTATAACTTTTTGCCCATTAGGTTTGTGCCAATCACTAGCGACTTTAGCGAGGAATTTATTCGGTGCGATTCCTGCTGAAGCAGTGAGTCGTTGCGCTTCAAATATGCGCTGGCGAATTTCTTGCGCCATCAGTGTGGCACTCCCATTACAATGACTTTCTTCACTTACATCTAGGTAAGCTTCATCTAAAGACAGTGGCTCAATCAGATCGGTGTAATTTTTAAAAATCGCGTGTATCGCGACCGACACCTCTTTATATAAGTCCATATGTACGGGCATAGAAATAAGATTAGGGCATTTTTGAAATGCTTGCGCCATCGGCATGGCAGAGTGCACGCCAAATTGTCGTGCTTCATAATTACACGCTGCCACCACACCACGCGTATTTGGTTTTCCTCCAACCGCGACAGGCTTACCTTTAAGCTGAGGATTCTCTCGAACTTCAACTGCCGCATAAAAACAGTCCATATCAATATGGATTATTTTACGCTGCTTTTGGGTTTCCTCAGTGGACACTTCCTGAGCCGTTAGTTGTTCCTAAAGTTGTATCGTCGGTGAAAATACGCATGATATCGACCTTGTCAAGTTCATAATGTTGATTACAAAATTCACAATCAATACTGATGTTTCCTTGCTCTGCCACAATATCATTAGCTTCAACTGCACCGAGTGAGAAAATAGTATCTTCAATTTTTTGTTGAGAACAACTGCACTCAAAACGAAGCGGTGAATTATCATAGAGTCGTAAATCATCTTCATTATAGAGTCGATGTAATAATGTATTGGAGTCCAGCGTTAACAACTCTTCTTTACCTTTATCATTACTTAAGGTATCAGCAAGGATTTTGGCATGATCCCAACCATCACTATCTGCTATGCCTTCTTCAGTATTTTTTGTGGGCAGGCTTTGTAGTAATAAGCCTGCTGCACTGGTCTCATTCACAGCCAACCACATTTCAGTATTTAACTGCTCAGACTGAGAAAAGTAATCCGAGAAACACGCCGCCAAAGAAGCACCCTGTAAAGACACCATACTCTGATAACGTTCACCCTGTTGCGCCCCAGGCTTGGAGTTGTTCTCCACGCTAATGACCATAGTACCCGCACCAAATAACGCTTTAAAATCGCTATTATCAGCAATCTCACCTTGCCAACGCGCGATACCACGAATAGCCCCATCAGAGCTTGCCTGTACCACTAGCATCGTCACAGGAGCAGTTCCTTGAATTTGCAACACCAAAGACCCATCAAACTTTAACGACTCAGCCAATAAGCTAATCGCCACCAATGCCTCACCCAACACCAACTTAACAGGCAAAGGATAGTCCGCAGTTTTTTGAATCTCCTGCCACGATGTAGAAAGCGAAACCCACTCGCCACGAACATTTAAATTTTCTAAATGAAAACGATGAATCTTGTCAGACAAAACCACTCTCCCGACATACACTAAAAAAGAGATTCTACCGTAGAAATACGATTGATATTGTTAAATATTGAAAAAGGTGAGGTGCCATATAAGAATATGTAACAACTTAACTTACTGGGTCATTATCCATACTAGAATAAAGTGTCTGAACTTTTTCACCCGTTCTAGGATTCTGTAAGACATTCCATTTAGAATAAAAACGTGGTGTTCTATAAATTTGCTTTAAAGCTTTTAAGTGACTCATTTCTCGAATCCGTCCAGGCCACAATTCTTTGATGGCATCATTAACAATAGGAGCATATTTAGGGTTCAAACTAGGGAAAATATGATGCACCGCATGGTAACCCGTATTGACGTGTAACCTTTCAATCCACTTAGGAGACCTAACAGTCAAAGAGTTAATAAGAGGATCATTCGTTGTTACTGTTAATGGACTTAAAAAGTGCTGTGTAGCGATATAACTCATCATTAGAAAATTTGAAATGGAAAGTGGAATTAGAAAAGCAAATACAAATGCATTAAAGCCACCTAAAAACAATGTCAAAAAAATCCAGGAAGCTAAAATAAATATTAAATAAATTTGCGAAATTAATCTATATCTGAAATCTAAAAAGCTTTTTGAATCAAAAAAAGCAACTATAATTGTATGTAATGAAAACCAGTAAAAAAGAAAAAAGAAACTACGTTTCTTTCCTGAACCTGGTGCTATAGTTTCCAAAAATCTGAGCACCTTACTTTTCTTATAAATTAAGACATGACCAAAACAATCGGGATCTGTTTTTGGGTCTTGTGTACTTTGGTGATGCTCAACGTTATGCCAAGCTTTCCACATTTTTGGATGCAAACCAAATTGAAAAATACAATAGCCACCAACTAAATACTGCCATCTCCTTTTCTTTACGACAGTTCCATGCAAAACCTCATGACCAATTAACCCAATTACTCCTAAACTATGACCTGCAACAATACTATAAATTATTTTCAAAAAAACATTGTTAGTCATAACACTTAGGGCAATGAATGAAATGACTCCAATTGAATGTAAAAATATAACAATAAGTTGGAATTTATTCGTTTGAAATACATAAGACGGAAGTACTTTTTTTAATACTGAAACGTATTCTTTTATAGATATTAACTCAATATTTTTAGATGACATTTGGAATCAGCCTTTTAAATGAAGACATTTTAAGAAAACTATAACATATGTTATTTGCAACATTATAGATAATGTCAAATATCAAGTAATAAAAGAGAAAACCAAATAGATTTAAATAATTACAGTGAACTACCTCCCTTTTCTAGAACTTCGATTAAAGTTGATAATTGATTGAGAGTTATCTATGAAGTTTCTGGATTCAATCTGTTCACTTTTAGCCTGATACATTTTTTTATCAGCAATATCAATCAAAACTTCTACATTATTACCATGAATAGGGAATGCAGCAATCCCAATACAACAAGAAATATTAATACTAACACCCGCTATGTTCATAGGCTGCTCAACCATATCAGAGAACTTTTTAGCTATAGCTTCGATTTCAGATAGGTTTTCTTTTCCCATAAGCAAACCAATTAGATATTCATCTCCCCCAAGACGGGAAAGGCTATCACCCTTACGCATACCCATTTCAAGACGTTGAGCCACTATTTTCAAGACTTCATCACCGGCATAATGTCCGTAGTGATCATTTACTTGCTTAAAACCATTAAGATCAGCAAATAAAATAACCATTACTCTATCTTGCAGTTTAGCAGACTCTAATGTCTGCTCTAGTAGTAGGGTAATATACCTGCGATTTGGTAAACCAGTTAAAGCATCATGATTAGCCAGATACTCATTATCTCTTGCTTCTTCTGTTTTTTCTTCAAGTGAATGCTTTAAAGACTGTTGTAATAAAAAGTTTTCTCTTAGTACTTTATCTCGTATTATTTGAGATATAAAAGCTATTGTTGCACCACTTAAAAGAAAAAACACGTTTACTGCAATAGGTACAAATCCTTTGTCTTTCAAAAAATCTGTCAATATATAAGATGAAATGATCAATACAGTAATAATAATTGAGGTGCTTAGTTTAAAATAAGACCATGAAAACACGGTCATTAAAATCAGAATTAAACCAACAAAATACACTTTAGAAGCATGATCTACAGGCAGAGATAAATATATCATTGTATCTATACTAGCTGCAGCTATTAAATAGACAATTGAAAACAAAAAATCATAATATTTAATGAAATACTCCATAATTGAAGTATAGGAAAGTATAAAAATAGCAACCATCAGGCTAACTACTCCTCCTCTAATTATAAAAACATCTGTTAATCCAGAAGAAAGAGAGAAGTAATCTACTATGAAGAACATTGAATATAAAATAGATGCAAGCACTGACATCGTACGAACCCCTGAAATTTTTTCAGGTTCAATATGTTTTTGGAATAGTACTTCTAAATTATCGTGCTCTTTATTCATTAGATTTTTTTTTATTGTTAAGCAAATATTTTGTGACTATAGATCAGTCACTTGAAAGAATAGCTTTTTACGAAGGTGAAATCATTTTTGTCAGATAGGTGGTAGTTGTTTCTTTTAAATTAGAATGTGAACAAAAAAACAAACACAAGAAATAATTTTAAATATATAAATTACTAATGTTTACTCATGGCACATTTAGGGAAAATTATTATTTATAAATCAATACGTTATGATTCTCTGAACATACGCTTTATACCATCAAGCAATAATGCTGATTAGTCTAATCGAAATCAACCTGTTTAAGCCCATAATTGTGGAACGTTTCAGTTTTTGTAGAAAATGGCTTAAGTTAATAATACTTGAATTCTCGATCCATTAAAAAATCAATAGCTTAGAAAATATTCATAAATGCACCACTGGTAACGTTCAGTAGTAGTTGTTAGTTTATACTTAGAATCAGTGAAGAATTATGTCCGCCAAAAGCAAAAGACTCTGTTAAAACATGCTGGATATTTTGCTCTTTGATATCGGTTACAAAATTTAAGTCACGAATCGGATTATCTAGATTTCTGCATTGATGCGTGGTTTGGTTTAATAAGCTCAGAACACTAATTATTGCCTCTAAAGCACCGCTTGCACCGAAAGTATGACCTAAAAGAGACTTACTGGAATTAACGAGTGGCTTATTACCAAATAGATCATCGATTACCATGCTTTCAATTTCGTCATTTAATCTGGTACCAGTTCCATGTGTATTAATGTAGTCGATATCTGAGAGTTGCAATTTAGCATCATCAACTACCTGATGAATCATTCTCTTTATTTCTTTCCCTTCAGGGTTGATATTCATAATTGAATGCGCATCAAAAGTTTCTGCATAGCCTGCCACTTCAGCTAAAACTGTTGCACCTCGCTTTTTAGCTCTTGACTCTGTTTCAAGAATTAAAATTCCAGCACCACCTTGAGAATATAAAAAACCACTTCTGTCTTTATCAAATGGTCGATTTGCTTTTCCAATATTATTGCCAGGTTCAACTAAAGCACGGGCTATATCAAAGCCCATGTACAAACTGCCATAATCATCATAAACAAACTCAGAACCACCGCAGATAGCAAAATCAATTTCACCCGATTTTATTGCCTTATAGGCAGAACCAATTGCAGTGGTTCCAGAAGAACATGCCTGGCTAATGGTTCTATTTCTGCCATGAATTGAGTACTTTATTCCCACCGTAGCTGACACTGAATTTTGCATCAACATAGAAACAGCAAATGGATTGGTCTTGGGTGGATGTTGTAATCTTGCTATTAAGTCAGGATTAACCCCGTCATCAGCCATATACTTAGCTGTTCTTTTAAGCATGTGACATGAGTTATTTTCAAATAATGTTTTGGCTCCAGCAATCCCTGTTCCAATAAAAACACCTGCATTATTCGAATCTACACCCACAAGTATATTTTGCTTATTTTTATCGTTCGTCGGAGAGACTTCAATATTAGCTTGCTCTAGAGCTTGAGCTGCCGCCATAAGAGCAATCAAACTAACTGGATCTCTCTGCATTAAATCAAGACGATTGAATCCATATTGTTTGAAATCAATCTCTGGTAACGGCGACCAGATACCTGACCTATAGTCAGAATAATCATTCCATTTTTCAGGGATTTTTTCCACATTACTTTTATTATTTAAGCATGCAGTCCAAAAACTATCTATGTCTAAGCCAATAGGACTTACAACCCCCAAACCCGTTATTACTACTTTATCCTTACTCACAAAGATTAGGCTATATTCTGTTTAATATTTTGCAGTTTCTGTTGCTCCACAATAAAATCAACTACATCATTGATGGTAACAAAACTTCTTACTTTCTCTTCTTCAATATCTGCAGAAAATTCATCTTCTAAAACCATTACTAAACTTGCGAGATCAATAGAATCGGCATCCAAATCTTCAACAAAGGATAAGTTATCATTAGTAATTTTCTCCTTTAGATCAAAAGTTTCAACCACCGCATCTTTAACTATTTTTAATATTTCACTTCGTCCTAAATTCATTATCAATTTCACTCCTTAAATTTTTCTCAAATGCAAGAATAGATTAATTCCCATATCTTCTTGCTCAACCTCAATTAAATGTTTTGGAATACCTGCTTTTACTGCAAGTTTGAATAAAGTTTCTTTACTACGATGATAGAGATACCATTGTCCCAAAAGTTCCATAATTTCCCTGCTGGGGTTATACGTCGAAAAATTGCCAATAACCAATTCACCACTGGGCTTGAGCATTGCATACACTCTTCTAAGTAATCTTGTAAAGATTTTATCATTAAAATAATCAAACAAACCTGCTGACCAAATCAAATCATATTGATACCCAGGATCAAATTTTAAAGCATTTTTCTTTATAAACTTAATATCGTCTAGATAGTTATCACAAACCACCGTACCAAAATCTATGGCTTTTTGATCCATATCTAAACATTCAAACTTCAATTTATGGCTACGCTCAGTTCGAAGATAACCGAATAGATCAATACAGGGTCCACTACCCAAATTTAAAACTAAAGCACTATCATGTTTTTTCGCTGTTAGTCGAGCCAACCCTTTAAAATAATCTACACGATTCCTTACTGCTTCAGTAGCTTCCAAAGCATGATAAAGAATATCCCATTTATAGAATTGTAGATTATCTGATTTCCATTTAATG
This sequence comes from Cocleimonas sp., assembly GCA_036478745.1. Lineage (GTDB taxonomy): Bacteria > Pseudomonadota > Gammaproteobacteria > Thiotrichales > Thiotrichaceae > Cocleimonas. Next base: position 17,432 of record JAZGEM010000116.1, on the reverse strand, counting down.
TAAATTCTATTGATAAGTTCAAAGTCACCCGCATATCCATGTGGTTTTTGAAAGGTAAAACCCAACATTGAATCTTGAACTAACAATGGTTTCATTAATTCAAAAGCTACAAGTTGATCTTTTAATGAAGACTTAGATACTACTTTGGCAAATTCCTTTAATATTTCATATTCAGAAACTTCAGGACCACCTCGGTCAATAATTCCACGCACTATTGTAATGTATTCCGAAACTGAAACTAATGAAGCAACTTCCATTTGCTCTTTCTCAACAATTTTTAATTGCATTACAATATCCGTATTGAAGCTATAAAATCAGTGTGTCATCGACAAGGGGTATCATTTAAAAGATGTTTAGAAATCAAACGTTGAATACGCCAGAAGCAGCTTACCCCCTGTTACTACTATGATTTAGCCCTTTATTCACACAGTTATGATAAGTACTATGAACTATATTATTGAAAAATATAAGTATTAAATTTCTATGCTAATAATTAGTTTTCTAATAAGGAACCAATTATCTAAATAATAGGGGGGTGCCATCTATACTCATAAAGCATTCACCTCGAGACCCCTAGTAATTTGTTAAAAGCTATAACCCCAGATGTTACTAGACTTTATTCAAGCCAGTAAGTTCAATAAACTTAGTAGATTTATTTGTGAAAAAATCTCATTGGCTAACTCAGCTTAGCTTTTAATATCTCATTAACCTTATCTGGATTCGCTTTTCCCTGTGAGGCTTTCATTACCTGTCCTACAAAGAATCCAAAGACTTTATCTTTTCCGCTGCGGTATTGTTCTACCTGTGCCGGATTATTGGCAATGATTTCATCGACTAGGCTTTCAATTGCGCCTGAGTCGGTGATTTGTTTTAGACCTTTGCTTTCTATCACGGCGTCAGTGGCTGATTCATCATCACCGCTTTCTCCTTTCCATAGCTCTTGGAAAACTTCTTTAGCAATCTTTCCTGAGATAGTTTTATCCGCAATGCGTTTAATTAAGCCTGTTAGCATGGCGCTGTTTACGGGTGACTCTGTGATAATTAAGTCATTATTATTAAGATGGCTTGATAACTCACCTACTACCCAGTTAGCCGCTAACTTCGGCTCATTACAGGCTTTTGCCACTGCTTCGAAATAGTCTGCGGTGGCGCGTGTTGCGGTTAGAATGCCGGCATCATATTCACTTAGTTCGTATTCCTTCATAAAGCGTTCAAACTTTATATGCGGTAATTCGGGCAGTGTTTTTCTCACTTCTTCTAAAAACGCATCGGTTATTTCTATTGGAAGTAGATCTGGACAAGGGAAGTAGCGGTAGTCATTAGCTTCTTCTTTAGAACGCATCGAACGCGTTTCATTTTTATCGGGATCATAAAGTCGCGTTTCCTGTGCGACTTCACCACCTTCTTCAATAATATCTATCTGGCGCTCTACTTCGATATTAATAGCGCGCTCAACAAAACGGAATGAGTTGATGTTTTTTAATTCGGCACGCGTGCCTAACTCTTTTTGACCTTTAGGACGAACCGAAACATTGGCATCACAGCGAAAAGAACCTTCCGCTAAGTTGCCATCATTAATTTCTAAGTACTGTACCAGTTCATGAATTTTCTTCATGTAAGCTACCGCTTCTTTAGCTGAACTCATATCAGGCTCAGAGACAATTTCCAATAGCGGCGTACCTGAACGGTTAAGATCGATGCCTGTCATTCCCGCATAATCTTCGTGCAAGGATTTTCCCGCATCCTGCTCTAAATGAGCGCGGGTTATGCCAACGCGTTTAGTTGTTATATTGCCATCACCATTTTCAAGAGTGATATCCATATGACCTAGTTCAACAATCGGTTTATCAAACTGGCTGATTTGATAACCTTGCGGTAAATCTGGGTAGAAATAATTCTTACGCGCAAAGACATTGCCTTTACCAATTGGCGCACCTATGGCCAAACCAAACATCGCCGCCATACGAACGGCTTCTGTATTGAGCACAGGTAAAACACCCGGCATAGCTAGATCTACGACATTCGCTTGCGTATTTGGTTCTTGACCGTACTCGGTTGATGAGCCAGAAAATAATTTTGATTTTGTTGAAAGTTGGGCGTGAATTTCCAGCCCGATCACTGTTTCCCATTCCATATTATTTATCTCCCGCGTAGTCAGTTGGTGACTGTTTATGCCAATCCGTCACCTGCTGGTATTGATGTGCGATATTGAGCATTTTAGCTTCATTGAAATAGTTACCGATAATTTGTAAACCTACTGGCATTTTATTGGCAAATCCAGCAGGTATCGACATCCCTGGTAAGCCTGCTAAATTTACCGCTAAAGTGTAGACATCTGATAAATACATACTAATCGGGTCATCCGATTTTTCACCAATTTTAAAAGCAGTCTCTGGTGCAACAGGCCCCATAATCACATCAACCTTATCAAATGCTTGTTTGAAATCTTCACTGATTAAGCGTCGGATTTTTTGTGCTTTTAAATAATAAGCATCGTAATAACCCGCTGAAAGTGCATAGGTGCCTGTCATAATTCGGCGCTTCACTTCAGTACCAAAACCTTCACCGCGTGAACGCATATACATATCGGTTAAATCAATAGGGTCTTCACAGCGATAGCCATAGCGCACCCCATCAAAACGTGACAGATTTGAAGAGGCCTCTGCTGGTGCAATCACATAATAAGAGGGCATTGCCAGTTCTGTATTAGGTAGGCTGATCTCGATAATTTCAGCACCTAGTTTTTTATATTCATCAATCGCATTCTTTACAACTTCAGCAACATCAGCATTCAATCCTTCGCTAAAGTATTCTTTAGGTATGCCAATTTTTAAACCTTTTAAAGAATCATTTAAACCTATTGAGAAATCAGCAACAGCTTTATCTACCGAGGTTGAATCCTTTTCATCAAAGCCAGATATTTCCTGCAAAACTAAAGCGCTGTCAGCGGCTGATGCGGCAAACACACCACCTTGATCAAGGCTCGATGCATAGGCAATCATGCCAAAGCGTGACACCCGACCGTAAGTTGGTTTTATGCCTGTAATACCCGTAAGTGACGCGGGTTGTCTTATCGAACCACCTGTATCTGTGCCTGTTGCAAATGGCGTAAGCTTTGCCGCCACTGCCGCCGCACTACCCCCCGATGAACCACCGGGAACGCGTTCTAAATCCCATGGGTTTTTAACCGCACCGTAATAAGAGTTTTCATTCGAAGAACCCATTGCGAATTCATCCATATTGGTTTTACCCAACATTGGCATACCTGCTGATTTTAACTTTTCAACAACGGTTGCATTGTAAGGAGCAATAAAATTATCCAACATTTTAGAACCCGCAGAAGTACGCACCCCATCGGTACAAAAAATATCTTTGTGCGCCATTGGAATACCGCAAAGTGCATTGGTTGGACCCTTTGCAATACGTTCATCCGCAGTTTTGGCAGCAGCCAAAGCCACTTCTTCTGTCACCGTTATAAATGAATTTAAACCACCGTTATCCGCATCTTTACCATCGAATTTGGCAATACGATCTAAGTAATATTGGGTCAACTCAACACTGGAAAACTTTCCCGTTTGCAAAGCAACGCTTAATTCTGCTAAAGATTTATTTTTCATACGTCCAACAACCTCAATCTAAAACTTTAGGAACAAGAAACAAACCGTCTTCTGTAACAGGCGCATTGCTCATTAGTTTTTCACGTTGGTTAATCTCAGTAACCGCATCTGCACGCAAACGTTGCATCGCATCCTGTGGGTGCGCCATGGCTTCTACACCATCCGTTTTTGCAGCATTCATCTGCTCAACAAGACCTAAAATATTATTTAGGTCTTGTGAATATTGCTCAATATTTTCTTCTTTAATTGAAAGCCGTGCTAAAAAAGCAATGCTTTTGACTTCATCAGGTGTCAGGGACATGATTTTAACCGTGTTTTATGTGTTTTTTAATGAGGGCACCTCTATTAATTAGGTGTTTCTTCTGCAAGACTACAAGCTATCATATCCTAGGCGCGCTTCGCAGGAAATGGTTGTTCCCTTTACAAGAAGTGTAACAACGGAGATGATAGCTTGTAGTCTTGCCCTGCGGGGCTTAGCCAAAAACCCAGACTCTTCGTTGTAGCCACTTAAAAGGTATGAGCATTCCTGCATGACTACGCCTTGATTCTGAGTTTTTGGCGTTGCCAGAAGAAATACCTAATTAATAGAGATGCCCTTGAGCAGGAAATTTAACATATCGGGCAACAACAGGGAAAGGATTTAGCCACAATAATAGATATTGGCACCCCCCCCTCTTTTGCATAATTCAACGGTCAAAATGATTTTAGCTAGAGTCTAATTTGATTTCACTAAAAAACTAGACTAGACTAGACTAGACTAATAAAAGAAAATAACAATGATAAAGCAAATAAACATTCACGAAGCGAAAACACATCTATCTCGTCTTTTAGAAAGTATTATAGAAGGTGATGAGGTTGTCATCGCCAAACATGGCAAACCTATTGCGCGCCTAATCCCTTTTGAAACAAAACCTACGATTCGTAAACCAGGTGCTTTGAAAGGTGAAATCAAGATGAAGGATGACTTTGATGCACCTTTGCCTGATGATATAGCCGAGTCATTAGGGCTACTCTAACTTGAATTATTTACTTGATACTCATACTTTTATTTGGTGGCTGGAAAATTCTAAAAAACTCAGTAAACCTGTTCGAAATATTATAGGTAACTCAGATAATAGAATCTTTGTAAGTCATGCATCTCAGTGGGAGATAGCGATTAAGGTAGCCATTGATCGTTTAGCTTTCCCTGTCAAAAAACTTGAGGATACTGTAGAAGAAAATGGTTTTGAATTACTCGCTCTTAATACTCAACACATTATGCAAACAGTTAAGTTACCCATGCATCATCGTGATCCATTTGATCGCCTACTAATAGCGCAGGCACAAATTGAAACGTTAATACTTTTAAGCAAAGATCAGTGGTTTGATCATTACGATGTAAAATTAGACTGGTAATTTCTTTTAAAAGCTAGATCTTCATTTGGGTAAACTACTCTTTATAAACCAAGTGTTTTAGGTCTTAACAAAGTCTGTAACTGCGCATCATGCATAACCAACTGCTGCCATGGCACCGACACAATAATTTTTGCTACATTTCCAGTCGTCAGTAACTTGCCGTTTTTTTGCCTGTGAATATTCACTGCTGATTCTCCGCATAGATGGACTATTAAGTCTTCCATTGCAGGATTGTGGCCTACCAGCATGATGCTTTTAATAGCTTTTGGCTGCGCTGTAAGTATCTGCAATAGAGTCACTGTGTAAGCGGCATAGATTTCACTATTCCACTCTATTTCATTGAGAGGAATATTTAACTGTTCACAGTATGATTCACAGGTCTGTTTTGCACGAAGCGCGGTTGAGGATATTATTTTTTCTGGTTTAATTTCTAAGTGCTGAAGCTGTTTCCCCATTTTTTCAGCATCGGCAAACCCCCTATTACTTAAAGGTCGATCAAAATCATTGGAAGCACCACTACTCCAAGATGATTTTGCATGCCGTGCTAAATAGATTATTTTCATAGGTATTGTCTAAATATCAAAAAAAGGGGGGGGGTGCCATTACAACTTGCGCAAGTTATGCTGAGGTCTGAGATCTAAGCTATAAATCAATACCTTTCTGCGCTTGAATCCCATCCCGATAGGCGTGTTTAACATCAGCAATTTCAGAAACTGTATCCGCAATCTCAAATAATTCATCATCAGCTGCACGCCCAGTAACCACCACATGTTGCATCTTAGGGCGTGATTGAATATCACTGAGTACTGATTCTCTATCAAGATAGTTGTAATTGAGCAAATAAGTCAGCTCATCCAAGATGACTAAATCATATTTTGAATTGGCTAGCATATCACAAGCAATCTTCCAGCCTTTTTCTGAGGTAGCAATATCTTGCGCTCGATCTTGTATATCCCAAGTAAAACCATCACCGAGCACATGCCAGTCACACTCTTTTTGTTTTGCAAAAAAAGCTTCTTCTCCTGTGTCAGTTCGGCTTTTAATAAACTGACAAACACCCACTTTCATGCCATGCCCTAGAGCGCGCGCCACCATGCCAAAAGCCGAGCTGGATTTACCCTTACCATTGCCTGTTAATATCAACAATAAACCTTTGCTTTTATCTGCTTGAGCAATCGATTCATCAATGACTGACTTTTTCTTTTCCATGCGCGTTTTATGGCGCTGTTGTTTACTCTTATTGTGACTCATATATCAATTATCTAAATAAGGTGGGGGTGCCATATAACAGGTGTCTCATCAGTATTATTATAAGCAAACTTTATTATATAGTCTTGCAGTCTATGAATGCTAATTCAGATTGCTACCCGTAACAGAAAAAATAGGTGAACTCTCCTAGCTTAAAATTTTACCCCCGCTCATAAGTAAAAATATTGACTGTAATCATCAAGTTGATTATGGTATTAACCCATTAATGTTAACGTCAAACAATGGTTAGATATTGTAAAGTCGAACTCATTATCATTTCAAGAAATGGGCCTATATTAATATCACCCCTAAACTTAAAAAAAACAAAACTGGAATAACGGATAAATGAACGACGATATAAACAACCCCTATAGTATAAATACTGAACCAGAATCAACTAATATATTTAATCGTATAGGAAGAATGGGTCGCTTACGTTATTTTTTCTTTGTGGTTTTAGCCATTGCTATACCGATATTGATACTCAAATCTACAGCGGCAGTGATCGACTTCAACAATCCATACACTCCTTTATTTATTATCATCGCTCTCTATTCCTTAATAGTCATATCACTATTAATATTTTTAACCATTAAACGCTGCCATGACTTTAATAAGCCCGCTTTTTATAGTCTTTCTTTGATTTTGCCTATCAGCATACTTGCCTTTATTTTCATTCCAGGAACGAATGGGAATAATCAATATGGCTCAAAGCCGCTACCTAATTCATTACTTTTAAAGTTTGCAGGTTTCACCATGCTCGCAGGGATCCTTGCTTTTACATTTGGTAATAAAATATATCAAGCCTATAACACTGCTCAAGCAGAAAAGCTCATTGCTGAAAAAGCAGAAGAAAAAAAGACTGCAAAGAAAAAAGCAAGGTTAGTTTTTGCGATTAAAACGCGTAACTGGGATGAGGCAGAAGCATTAATCTCTGCCAATATAAACCTAGAAGAAGTTGAACCTGAGACTAAACGATCACCACTGCATTTACTCCTTTCTCAAAAAGGTAAAAATATTGACAACAAATTAGTGCCAATGCTTATCGAAAAAGGCGTCAGCTGTGATATATCCGATAAAGATGGTGTTACACCCTTAATGCTAGCAACACGCTATGGTTTAAAAATGGTCAAAGCAATAGTGGAATGCGGCCCAGAGATTAATGCCCAAAATAATAAAGGTGACAGTGCCTTACATTACGCCAACTTAAGAAATAATGAAGATATGATTGAGTATCTATTGGAATCAGGTGCCGATGAATATCTTAAAAATAATGCAGGCAAGACGGCACTGAACTAAACGCGTCAACCAATCAGATTATGAGTGAGCATGTCCAAGCAGTTTACCACCATGCTTAACCGCAAGATGAACCAGCGCAACAAAACCTAAATAAACGGCCGTTGTTTTTAAATAGCTGGGCAAATATTGCGCCACACTTTGTGTATATTGAATAACACTCATCTCTTCAAACTTTGCTGAGAAGAAGTAAAAACCCGCATTAGAAATCAAAAAGCAAACCGCAACACCAACGAATCCAGCCGCCATAAACTTAACTGTTCCTTGCACGTTTTCCTCATAGTGTTTCGCAAACCAATGACCTGCAAACCACATCGCTGCGTAGGCTGGAATCAAAAATGGATAGGCTGGGGTAAAGCAATAATGAGTGCCACCTTGTGCATCAATCACCACTAGGTCAATAATAAATGCCACAAGGAAAAAGAGTGGAAAACCCAGTCTTGCGAATGACGAACCACGAAAATAAAAGCCGACTAAAAAGAAAACTGCCCATGATGCATCCTGTAAGTGAGCGGTAATATTGCCACGCGTTAAGATCATGGTTAACAGTAACAAAATACCGACAATAATTTGCTGCTGGTACTTTAATAAAGTTGTAGTAGATGTATTCATGGTATTCCCAAAATTAAAATAGGCTATAACAAAGTATCTTATTATAGCCTATATATTGTAATCAATATTAAAACGACTGTTATTTATAACTTAGCGTGAAATACGCCCCACGACCTGATGTATTAAAGCCTTGAGCCAATTCATAATCTTCATCCGTGATATTTTCTACACGCAAGCCTAAATCGAGATGTTTGTTTAATTTATGTTTGACTGAAAAATTCACTAAACCATACGAAGGCAAAGAGACGCGCTGTGCAGGAAATGCACTAAAATCATTGTCTTGGCGCGAACTGGAGATAACGGCATCAACACCCACATGCGTACGGTTAGTCATCGCCAAACCTAAGTTTGCAGTAAACTTACTGTTAGGACGGCGCACGAGAGGCAGATTATTACTAATATCATCAGCTCGCTGGAATGTTGCGCCCAATGCCCAGTCCAGTTTATTCGCCTTGCCTTTATAACTGAGTTCAATACCTTTTAAAGTAACCTCGTCACTGTTGATGGCTTGGTTATCAATCCCTGTAAAGCTCACCATATCTTCAATTTCATTTCTGAAGATATTGGCCTCTAAACGGTGATTTTGTGAAAGCTGTGATTTAAATCCGATCTCAATATTCTTGGATGACTCTGGGTCTAAATCAGGATTTCCTGCATAAGTCGTTACACCCGCAAAGTTTACAAAGCCTGGTGAGAATAAATCATTAATACTTGGCGCTCTAAAACCCGTTCCGTAACCTGCATAAACGGTGCTCGATGGATTGATTTTATAACCGCCAGATATTTGACCTGTGAACTCGTTTTCAAATTCACTGTGGTTATCCAAACGTCCTGCCAAATCTAAGTTAAAACCACCTAATTGATGACTATAGTTAGCATAAGCTGCTTTATTACTGATTTTATCAGAAAAGCTAGTGAAACCACCTGTAGTGCCTTTATCTTCTCGATAATCTAAACCCAAAATCAACGTTGAGCGATTTGAAAGTTTAATATCATTTTGCCAATTGAGCGTCTTACGATTTGTATCAAATGTAGAGTCACCAAAACTTGAACGACTTAATAACTCATTTTTACTCTGACCAACCGTAAACTTCTGCTTCCAACGTGCTGAAGAATTAACCTCAACAGTCGCTTGCAAAGTTTTTACATCTGTATCAGAAACACCCTGATCAAACTCAACATCATTATTAGTTGCTAGTGCATTAAACCCTATTGATATTTTGTTGTTCAACTGATGTGACACTGCCATGTTAACGCTTTTCTTTTTATTACTATCATCATCGGGGTTAAAAACAAACGCTCCCGCTTTTATGTTAGTAGCAGAAAAACCATCGGTATCTTCAGCAGAGACATTAAAGGAAAACTTAGTCTTAGCGGTCGATTTCGCAAAACCTACTGATCCACGAACAGCACTATACTTTCCGAATGTGAGTGAGCCATAGGCACCGCTACCGCTATCAGCATTCTTGGTAAATACCTGAATCACGCCACCTATCGCATCAGAGCCATACAATGCCGTACGCGGACCACGCACGATTTCAATCCGTTCAACTTGATCAATCGGCAAAGCGCTCCAATCAAAAGCTCCCGATGTAGCAGAAGAAACACGTATGCCATCAATCAAAACTAATACTTGATCACTTTCAGCGCCACGTAAAAACACACTGCTAAGGCTACCCGCACCACCATTTCGGGAAACATCAACCCCAGTCTGCAAACGCAATACATCAGTGACATCTTGAGCCTGAATCTGTTCAATGTCTTTTCGCGTGATTACTGTAACAGAAGCTAAAGTGCTCTCGACGGGCTGTAAACGTCGATTCGCTGTTATGGTGATTTCCAAACCACCATCTTCGCCGATTTTCACCGTATCATCTAAATCATCTGCTGCTAAAGTAGTTTGAAATGGAGTTGAAAGAAGAATAAGAGGGAATGCTATTTTCATAGCCGTAAGATTGTTTTTCATTTGTATAAGTCCAAAGAGCAGCACCCGCCGTGCTGATTTAAAATAAAGATAAATATTAGCTATTCATCTGCCTAGCAATTAGGCCGGTCTCCGGGCTTATGAGTGCTAGCTTTCGCTAGTAGATACTTACCTTCCCATGTTAAACACAGTGGTTAACCCTAGATTCCTCAGTTGACAGCTTTTATTGACTAATAAGATGTTGATTCACCTTAAAAATATAACTTAACTTGGGACTCTAGGATAATAGTATCTTTTAAATGGCACCCCCCCTGTTTTTAAACAATTGCATTTAATAAACACAATTATCCAAAAAAGGGGGGGGTGCCATTATGGTCTATAAATATAAACCCAACTCAATTACCGTTGCGGGGGCAGCGCTGGAATCGCTAACTCAATAAAAACAGCTCACCAGCTTCCCGTTTAATCTCATTACAAAAAATTGTAATGTGACACCTAAAAGCGAAGCGAAGAATAAAGGGTTTTTTTATGGCTGTCTATATGCCATTGATATGCATTAAACATACAATCGTTCGATATTATACATCGTTATAATAATATTATTCAATTTTACAAATTGTAAAAATATTCCTATTATTCTAATCAAAGACTAGAAATAGCCTAAAAATAGACTTAATAGCCAAGGAGTAATATAAAATGAAAAAAACTATTTTAACCACCGCTACCGGCTCACCCGTACCAGATGATGACAACAGCATTAGTGTTGGAGAACACGGACCTTTAACTTTTGACAATCATTATACTTTTGAAAAACTTGCTCACTTTAATCGTGAGAGGATTCCCGAGCGTGTTGTACATGCTAGAGGTACTGGAGTCTATGGTACGTTTACTGTCAGCAAATCATTAAAAGACTACACCATTGCCAGCTTCCTGCAAAAAGAAGGTCAACAAACGCCTATCTTTGCACGCCTATCAACCGTAGGTGGCGGACAAGATTCTAGTGATTATGCCCGTGATCCACGTGGATTTGCCTTGAAGTTTTATACCGATCAAGGTAACTACGATATGGTGGGCAATAATACACCCGTATTCTTTTTGCGTGATGCGATTAAATTCCCTGACTTCATACACTCACAAAAGAAAGATCCCCGCACCAATATTGCTAACCCAGCTGCGATGTTTGAGTTTTGGGCCAATCATCCACAATCATTACATCAGATTACAACCTTAATGTCTGATCGTGGGATTCCAGCATCATATAGACACATGCATGGCTTTAGTTCGCACACATTCAGTTTCTGGAATGATAAGGGTGAACGTTATTGGTTCAAATGGCATTTCAAAACAAATCAGGGTATTAAATGTTTAACTAATGACGAAGCCGCTCAGGCATCTCCTTTTGGCGCACAGCAAGACATGGTTGATTCTATTGATCGAGGGGACTTTCCTAGCTGGACAGCAAAAGTGCAAATCATGAGTGAAGCACAAGCTAAGGATTATCACATCAACCCATTTGACCTAACCAAGGTTTGGCCACATGCTGATTTCCCATTGATTGAAGTCGGGCAGCTTGAGTTTAACCGTAATGTTGAAAACTACTTTGCTGAGACTGAGCAAGCCTGTTTTGCACCCAATAATTTTGTACCCGGTATCGGTGCATCACCTGATAAAATGTTACAAGGTCGACTATTAGCCTATCAAGATGCACATCGTTATCGTGTCGGTGCAAATGCTAATCAGTTACCTGTAAACGCCGCAAAATGTCCAGTGCATCACTATCAACGAGATGGAGCTATGGCGGGGATGTGCCCTGCACATGGCGATAACAATATCCAAAACGCTAGTGTGAACTATTATCCTAATGATCAGATTAATGACGGCGCGCCCGTACCTTCACCCTCTGTAGAAGAACCACTAATGCCTGTTTTGGAAAATGCCTGGATTCAACGTTATGGTGTCACAGATGATGAAGATCATTATTCTCAGGCAGGAGATTTATTTCGCATTATGGATGAATCTCAAAAAAACCAACTTACAAGCACCATTGCAGATGGGCTAGTGCAAGCATGCAGTTCAGTTCAAAGCAGAATGCTGGAACAGTTTGCAAAAGCCGATGGGGACTATGCCAAACGTATAAAAATGGCAATGAAAACCTGATTCAAAAAGATTGAGATCTTCGTCTAAGGACTGATGAAGATCTCTTTCTCTGTCATCTTTGCTTACCCCTCTTTCTTCATAGTTTCATAGAACACTCCTTTTAAAGGTATAAAGTGTCCGTTTTAGCTAAAGCATATCAAAAACAATTATACTGTTTTAAAAGGAATCTCTATTAATTAGCATTTTTTAACTTAATTGAGTGATTTATATGAGTCAATTTGAAAGCTTTCATCGCGGTAAGAAACTAGGTTCAGAATCAAAGTTTATGCCGGCAACGATCTATAATGAAACAGTAGTGGGAAGCCGTGTTTGTTTGTGCCTATTCGTAGTATGCAATACATGGCGGTAATTGATCGCGAGGAAGTTATTTTTGTATACGCACATCGAAGAGAAGTCATTGAGTTTACTTGGCGTAGATTTAACCCTCAAGAAAGAAATAGTCTTGAAGACCCGGGAAAATCAGATTAGTAAAAATGCTCTGATGATATAGTGCACTAACTGTTTTTACCCGCTTGGTAAGCTTGCTCTAGCGCTAGTTGAAGTGTTTCGTGTTCTTCGATGTTTTCGATATTCATGGTTTGTTTTGCAATCGTTTGCAACGTGTTTAAAAGCTGCTCCTCATTTAAGATTTGTTTAAAGCCTTCAAAATCAAAATTTCTATTAGTTAGATGCTTTTCTGCTAACCCTGTGGCATTACTGAAATGGAGTGATGATGCCTGCAGTACTTCGTATTCGTAGGAGTAGTTATCAATCTTATTTTCATTGGCAACAAGATGAAATACAGAGTTTAGGTTTTGATCGCCCCGGATAAAAATATCTAAATCAATGATTGATGAAGGTGTGTGTTCAATTCCTTTGAAAGAAAAAGGTATGGTGACTTTAATGGTGTTTTTCATACTTCGACTTCGCTCAGTACAGGTACTTAGGTTCTTCTCAAGAAGGCTCAGACAGATTCTATTTCGTTAACGCCAAAAACAACTGTGGCAACTTTTCTGGCAAGCGACTGACGTTATCAATAACGGTGTAATGCGAACCAAATATATCACTCACGTATTCATCAGCTTTAGGGTCGAGACTGATACAGTGAGTGTAGATGCCATTCATATCTAGCTCGGTAGTGGCCTTATGTGCATCTTTTATTAATAGCTGTGCATCCTCAACATCAATATCTGCGGGTTCGCCGTCGGTAAGAATCAATAACAACTTTTTATCAGCTTTTTGCGTACTCAAATAATGCCCTGCGTGACGCATTGCCGCGCCCATTCTTGTTGAAAAGCCTGCTTCCATTTTGGCCACACGCGCTTTTACTTCATCATTCCAGCTCTCGCTAAAGCCTTTCATGTGTAAATATTTAACATCGTGGCGCGTGTTAGAGAAAAAGCCACCAATAGAGAATTTATCATCCAGCTGATCAATCGCCCAGCCCAATAATGACACTGCTTCTTGACTTAACTCTAATAAAGTTTGCGTGCTCCCATGTGGGGTGTCGTCTAATGAAGCTGATAAATCCAGTAACAGCGTTACAGCAATATCGCGCCCATCATGTTTGTGACTCATATTGATGCGTGGATCAGGTTGTGCGCCACTTTTAAAGTCAATTAATGAGCGAACCGCTACGTCTAAATCTAGCTCACTGCCTTCTTCTTGATAACGTATACGCACATAATTTTGTGGTTTTAACATATCAAGAATTTGTTTTAAACGCTTCGCCAGTGCCGAATGCTTTTCAAGTATTTTATCGATATCCGCAGGGTTACCAGAAGGATGTAGGCTTTCATATAAGCTTACCCAGTCAGGTCGGTAGCTTTTGGTATTGTAATCCCACTCGGGATAATGACGTGGCGGAAGTGCGTGAAGCTCTTCTTCCTCATCAGGTTTTTGCGGTTTATCATCAAATTGTTCTTCTTCATCACCGTCTTCGATAAACACCCAAAGATGTCGATTATCATCACGATAATCAACAACAGTATTATCAAAAAACATACGAGCCGCTTGATCTTCTTGACGACGAGTTCGAGTGATGTAACCTAAGCCGATATTCACCATATCTTTTGTTTTTATTTTATCCGGACTTTCCATTAACTTATGAAAAGCGTTAACTGTGCTTAGAATATCTTCGTCTTTATAATTGTGATCTTTATTTAACAAGGCGTAAGACAGCATGGCAAGTCGATGACGAATACACGATACACCTGCCTCATTACACTCCCCCTCAACAGGTACAGGGTGAAGAGATAACCATAAGTTACGCAAACCGGGGTATTCTTGCATGGCAAGATATTCAACACGTGAATCCTCTAAAACCTCAATCGCAATACGCTGAAAAGGGCTAAAGTTATCCGCAATCATTTGCGAGCTCCAACGACGATGTGCGGACATATGTGCTAAAACCGCACGGTAACGATTGATACCTTTAATAATTTTATCGCTTGCTTTATCAACTACATCATCATACACATCAGGAATGCGCATACCCAACTTGTCATAATAAGGTACTGGTTTGCGTAGTTCATCAAAGCCTGTTGAATACGGTACGAGATAGTCTTTATCTTCCCATAAGGCTTGTAAGTAAAGACTTAAATTACGCTCATTATCGGCAAATAAAGTGCCGTGGCGTTCACGTTGTAACATCGCACGTGAGTCAGCTGATTGCAGGGTAAAATAATTAATTTGACGTTCTGGGTGATTATTGTAATTGCGGATGCCGTAATCAACCCAGTTGCGTAAGCCATCTAAAGAAATTTGACTCAATAAGTACGGCATTTGATTCAATAATTCAGGTAAACCAGGGCTAGGCATGGTGGTATGATGACCATGAATCGAGCCTGTTGTGCGCTCCATCATATCGAAAAGAATATCCATGTAGCGGTTAAACTGATTTAAGCTACCAAGACGACGACCGGCCTCTTGCAAGGTTGCCATAAACGGTGGAATCGCAACACCGTTGGGGGTGCGTGAAACTTCCCATACGCCATTTGAAACTTGGTTAATAACCTCTTCGCCCAGCTTGCCCGCTAATTTAGGAATCACTTCCATAAACTGTAAAACAGGCTCAACACCCCGCCCAATCATACAAATCAGGGATGCGCCTTTTAAATAATCATCCATGCCTTTATTTGATAGCCGTCTTTGGGCATCAAGAATACAATCTTCAAACACATCGTCAATCTGCTCAAAACTACATTTGAGTTTGTTGCGAAAGATTTGAAGCTCAGGCGGTAGTGTGTTTTCTTCGGTTGCAGTTGTCATATAATTAATTTTAGTAATTACATATTCAGAATAAATCTAAATAGAGTGGCTTAGCTTACTTCGTTTTGCGTTAGAACAAGGTGAAGAAGTGTGAAGTTATAAGTCATAAATGAATACTTTTCAATAATGCTTCTGGCGTAAATAAGGCGGGTCGCTCTAAGCGAAAATTGTGTCGATTGCATGATCCAATGTTTGTCTAATATCAGCATCATCTGTAATTGGACGAACTAACGCCATCTTACACGCATCTTTTGCATTTATGCCTTGGTTCATCAAGCTTGCAGCATATACCAATAAACGTGTTGAGATACCTTCATCCAAACCATGACCTTTAAGGTTACGCGCTACGCCACCGATTTTAACTAGCTTCTTGGCTGTTTCTGCATCAATACCTGCTTCTTTAGCAACAATGCCTTCTTCTACTTTCGCAGGCGCATAATCAAAATCCATTGCAACAAATCTTTGTTTGGTTGATTGCTTTAGCTCTTTCATCATACTTTGGTAGCCAGGGTTATAAGAAATAACCAACTGAAAATCAGGATGCGCCGCGACTGTTTCGCCTTTTTTATCCAAAGGCAAAGTACGACGGTGATCGGTCAATGGGTGTATAACAACCGTAGTGTCTTGGCGAGCTTCAACGATTTCATCCAAGTAACAAATCGCGCCAATACGTGCAGCAACCGTTAGCGGACCATCTAACCAACGTGTGCCGTTAGCATCGAGTAAATAACGACCGACCAAATCAGAAGCAGTCATATCTTCGTTACAAGCAACCGTAATTAACGGCTTGTCCAGTTTATATGCCATGTGTTCTATAAAACGTGATTTACCACAACCGGTTGGACCTTTTACCATCACAGGTAAACGCGCATCGTAAGCGGCTTGATACCACTTAACCTCATCGCCCTGTGCTTCGTAATAAGGTTCTTCGGTAATTTTATATTGCTCAATATCGCTCATGATTGCATGCCTGTTGATAAATTAGATAAGACTATTTCTGATGGTTTTTAGATTAGTTACTTGCATAAACTTTTATGAAAATTTACGAAAGTAATTAGACTAAGAATATGTGTAGTAAATACTTATTGTACTGTTCATTGTACTGTTATTGTACTGTTATATGAAAAAGCCCCGAACATGCGGGGCTTTTTCAACTAAATATATAAGTAACTATTGCTTACTTATGAACACCTAGCTTGTCTCTCCAATTAGGATATAACAAGTCAGCATCACCTGGGAATGACTCGAATGCACGAGCAAACTCTTTGTGATCTTTAGCAAACTCAATTGGGTCTGCGCCAGCCATGAAACATTCGTAAGCTTGTCTTAATGACTTAGCACCGTCAGCTGGGCTGTCGATGTGACCGTAAGATCCGCCACCAGAAGTATTGATTACGTTACCGTGACCAAGGTTCTCGAAGAAACCAGGTAGACGAAGTGCGTTCATGCCGCCAGAGATGATTGATGTTGTTGGCTTCATTCCGTACCACTTCTGGTAGTAAACTGGTCCTTGACACTCATCACGCTCAAGCATGTAACAGATAAGGTTATCTTCAGGTCCACCTTCCATTTTACCGAAGCCCATTGTACCTACGTGGATACCAGAAGCACCTTGTAAACGAGATAGCTTGCCTAATACAAACGCATCATAACCACGCTTAGCAGAAGGAGAAGTAACCATACCGTGACCAGCACGATGGTAATGTAAGTACTGTGCAGGGTAGTTACGACGAGCAGTAGTAATCATACCTGGACCGCCAACAAAACCGTCAACTAGGAATGCAACGTGAGATGAGTTCTCAGCGAATGTCTCAAGAACATAATCAGCACGGTGAAGCATTTCGTAATGGTCATCAGCTGTGATGTTTGCAGAGAAGATCTTAGCTTCGCCAGTCTCGTCTTGTGCACGTTTCATTGCATCAGCAACAAGAGGA
>JAZGEM010000115.1:0-12754 GCA_036478745.1 Cocleimonas sp. | reverse complement strand
GGCAAACCATCATCACTGACAATACCGCTCAATGTTGCGTTACTCGGTAAGAGAAGTGTTTGATCGGCACCTGCATGAATCGTTGGAGCTGTATTAGCGGCTCCCTCTGCATTGACTATAATGGTTAACTGATCATTGCTTGTTAATTCACCATCATCGGCTGTCAGATCCAGTACATAAGTTCCATCCAGACTAAAGCTTGCCGTGGTATCAAGCTGGGTAGCATCGGTAAAAGTGACCGTTCCTGGTCCGCTGATCACTGTCCATAAGGTTGTTACAGCACCCGGTGGAGTCGGTAAACCATCATCACTGACAATACCACTCAATGTTGCATTACTCGGTAAGATAATCGTTTGATCGGTACCTGCATTAATCAATGGAGCTACGTTAGTATTACCTATCGCACAATCTTCGTTTAATAATGTTGAACCATTTGTTTGTACAGGGTCATCAGTGCTAGCATCGGCATCAAGCCCTTTAAAGGCAGAATTAGCCGAACTTGAGGAATCAAGTACCTGTTGCGCATTAGAGTCATCATTAAATGTCCAATAACCAACCAGTCCAACACTATTTGTAGCTACGCTTTTATTATAGTTTGCTGCAATTTCTGTACTATTGCGAGCGATATCCCATATTCTGACCTCATCAAGTCGGCCATTTAAAAACCCTTTGTTAGTACGTCCTATTGCTTTTGGTGCAAATACTCCCGTCCAAACTCCAGTACCATCTTCCACACCATTAAGATATGCAGTTAAATTACCAGATGAGCGAGTAATAGCAATATGGTTCCAAGTGGAGGCACTCATTGCTGTATTAGCAACAAGGACATCATTAGGCGCCCACAAATGAACCTTTCCTTGATAGAAATTAATGTCCTGACCTGTTCCTTCTTGACCCACTAAACCATCTTTACTATCAATTCCTGGTTCCAAATAAACCCAAGCTTCAATACTAAAATCTCCAGAAAAACTTAGATTAGGAATGTTAACCCAATCATTAGCACCATCAAATTGCAATGCTTTACCACAAAAACCAGTTGAGTTAGTAACAGTGATTGTTACCGTTGCTAAATTTGAATTAATTAAGCTGTCATTTGCCTGATAAGTAAAGCTGTCTGTTCCGCTATAACCAGTATTGGGTATGTAATTAAATGAACCATCATCATTTAGAGTTAATGTGCCATTAGATACATTATCAACCAACAAGGCTGTTATTGAGTCCAGATCAGAATCGGAGTCATTTGCTAAAACACCATTAGCAATATTGACGGCTAATGCTATCTCTACAGATGTTGTATAACTATCATCTGCAGCTATAGGAGGTGTATTATTACTCGCACCATCTGTAGTCAACACCTGATCAACAGGAAGACTATTATTCCCACTTTCATCGGTAGAAACCACTTCAAAATGGTATTCAGTCCCTGCTGTTAAACCATTTAATGTAACGCTGTGCGCTGTCCCTAAAACGGTATTACTATCCACTGCATTAGAACCATAAGTATTATCCAACCCATAATTCACTTTTCCACTAGAGGCTTCATCTGTCGTCCAGGTAATAGTTGCTGTGGTGTCTGTGACGACCGTTTGAATATTGCTAACCACAGGGGGTGTCGTATCAGAACCTGTATTTCCTGGGTTCTGTGCATTAGCCGTAATAGTTGATGTGATTGCATTATAGGCTGACTCTATTGTGCCTGCGGTATTTGAAAAATCAGTTGAATCAGTTAACCCCAGTGTGAATTGATGGGTCTGGTTTTTATCAATTGAGCTATTCGTACCCTCTCGACCAAAACCAAAAACTGTCATTTGAAGGTCTGTGGCTGAATCCAGTGGGAAATAAGAATCTATTGCACTGTCATCGTTATGGTGTGCTACAAATAAAGAGCGACCATTGCCCACATTAGGATCTGCAAAATAAACCCATTCTGGATTGCTTATATCACTTGTCCAAGATTCTGTAACTGAATTTTGCACGCCATTAGATCGCATAACAAAATCCGATATATCAAGCGTTCCACCGGGTGTTCCTTCGTATAAAAACCAGAAGTTTTTATCGGCTTGGGTAACCGTCATACGAGAAAATGTTGGAAAAAACTCCCATTTCACTTTCCAAAGGTTGTCGTTGGTAACAGATTCTATCGTTGCTTTTAAAGGACCTTCATGTAGTAATGTACTGCTTGCATCGGTACTGCCTGGGTGGAAATAACCTTCGGGAAAGACTAGGTTGGGAAGTCCTCGATAAACGCCGGCTGCACCAGAAACACCAGAAGCAGCTGGGTGATAACTAATCCAGTCATTACCGTTATTATCAACAATACTTGAAAAACCACCGGCTTCTTTTTGATAAAAATAGCTTGCGTTGTCCGTTTCTATCTTAAAAGAGCTTTGTCCTTCATCTATGATGTTATCGGTGACATTCACTTGATCTGTAAAGACAGAGGCAGTATATCCTCCCCCTTCTACATCAAAATAAACCTGAAAATAACGATTTGCCTGACTGGCTGTATTGCCACTCAGAAGAAAAATTAAGTTGCCCTCAGCTTTAGTGGTGGCATTAAAGTCTATAGCTGGATCAAACTGAAAAGGAATGTTTTCAGTAATGACAGCACCACTGGCATTCACTTCATGAACACGCATTGAATTTACATCAAAAGGGGTTGCCTGATCTGCCGTTGTTAAATAATCTGTAAAGTTAATACTGGTTTCTACCGGTTTTTCAAAGCGGACATGATTTCCTGAATGAACGGTCAAAGATGCGCGGTAATTCCAGTTGTTATTCCACCAGCTATCCGAAGGTGTTGTGATGGTGGATGTTGTCAACTCAAGGTCTGTACTATTGGCTACATTACCGTTGCTATCAGACGATTTAATTTGATAGTGATACAGCGTATTTGAATTTAAGCCGGTTAAAATCAGACTGTGCGTTGTGGTCTGAATGGAATCATTGACGTTAATTCCGTAATTATTATTTAATCCGTAATCAACGACACTATTGGATGGCTCATCTGTTGTCCAGCTAAGGGTCGCTGTTGAGTCTGTCACCGTTGTCTGGATATTACTAATGACGGGGGGCGTGGTGTCTGGTGGTGTAATAGTTACAGGTGTAATATTAACATTCCCAAAAGTAATATCTCCATCGTAAGCAACCAGTAAAACGGATCCATCTCGGGTTGGAACATCTGCTTGAATATTCCAATCACTAGGCTCTACATTACCATCCTGCCAAAATTTCACATGAAACCGACTTGTTCCATTGCTCAAAGGTTCAGAGTAGCTTTTAAGTATATATTTTTGATTAAAAGTCAGTGGTGCGAGGTCTTCATGGGTTCCCACAGGGACTTCCCAAGTGCTCGTTGGAAGCCCTCCATAGGTTAAGACTTCAAGCCTAGGACTTGTTACAGGGCCTCTCACCCAAGCCAACGCCTGCGCAGGCCATTCTATTCTTGGTGATTGAGACCCTATATGGCCTTGCCAGCCAACAGCAAACCCTATGCCCGCAAAGTTTGAATGCGGCGTAAAAGGAACAGTGATTTCATAATTGTCGGACAACCACGTTTCATAATCACCAATCGCTATTGCACGATCATACCCTGTTTCAGTTGTTCTAATACCTCCACCAGTAGGTAAATTCCATAAACCATCGACAACATGCGCGATACTTTCAACATCCTGAATATTATTTGATAATGAACTCCAATCCACAGCATAAGGTGGCATTCCAATATTTGCTGGAGCATAGTTAATAATCACTGTTTTGGTCACAACTTGATTATTGTCATCCTCAGCCCTAATAACTATGGTGTTAGGCCCTACTAATAGGTTAGCCTGATCAATCTCAATATTAAAGTCACCTTCCCTTTCTAACCGATTACCATTAGCCCCCATCGGTAATGCTTGCCCTGACCCACCATTAAGTGTGTATGACAAAGTCAGTATATTAATATCGGAGGATACATTGCCTAGAATATTAGCCCAGGGTTGTGGGATACCTGCCAAACCAAAATCTATTGTTGAATCTGCTGTTTCTGGATGGTCGTACCATGTATTAATAACCGGGAGGGGCGTGCTAGGGGGTATCCATGTGTCAACATCTATTGAGGGTGACTCATCTTCTAAATCGATGAAATAATCGACGCTCGATAGAAATTTTGGATTTGACGATGCTGTACCCGCAAAAAAACCAACCTCTGTGACTGTTATAGGCTGAGTAAATGAAGCAAGCGATGTCCAATTTACTCCATCAGAAGAGTAACTGAATATCCAGTCATCACCAGAACGCTCAACGCGTTGGTAATTTGGAAAAGCCGCAAGCCCTAACCCGATAGGTCCATGATGAAGAGTGTACGGCGTAGTATTCCCTGTAGTATTGTCGATATAAGCAACAAATACAGCCACTTCAGAAATATTATAAAAAATATCAAAACGCAGAAATATCTCATCCGTTTGCTGGACAATAATCCCTTGTAATTGATGTTTTATCTTAGGTTCTGTTTCAAACTTGACTTCAACTTGAAAATCAGTATCGGAAGCAGGCTGTAGTACACGAGGTGCTTTATTATCAGGTGTCCACAAATCATGCGTCACGCCATTAGGTATGCTGATTAAGGCATTCGTTCCATCTAAAGTCAGTGTTGCTTCATTCGCTTCATTACTGTTGGCGTTATCCGTGTCATTATCAAGATTATAAGGATCATAAAAACGCCAAGTAGGGTTTTGTTCTTGTGTTGCTGGATTGAAATCATCGGAAAGCAAATCGGAGGCTTTTATACTATGAGAGCAAGCCAAGGTAAGAAGAATAAACAGAATCTTACTTAAGGATAACCAGCTACTAACTTGAAAGGTCATTACACGCACCAACTAAAATACTAAAATTGTTTTTATATTATCATTATTAAATATTTTAGAATATTGTACTTCAGTACAATAGAGTGAGTAATTAGCACCACTACTTCACATAAAAGTTATTACCATTCAATAAATAGACTTAGGTTTCTGATGAGAAATTCCTCTCTATTATCTTGACTTAAACAACTCATCATAAGCCTTTAAAAGTTTAGGTGCCTCATACCTCCATTCCAAAGCATTAAGAACCCGGTTCCGCCCAAACTCCCCCATTTTTTTCCTAAGCTTAGGAGAATCAAGCAATTCTACAATTTTATCTGCCATATCCTGCTCATCATTTTTTCTGGCATACAATGAAGCCTCTTGTGCTGAAAAAC
The DNA here is from genome assembly GCA_036478745.1 of Cocleimonas sp. Lineage (GTDB taxonomy): Bacteria > Pseudomonadota > Gammaproteobacteria > Thiotrichales > Thiotrichaceae > Cocleimonas. The sequence continues at coordinate 7,533 of JAZGEM010000115.1, read as the reverse complement.
GACCTTCTGCCAAATCAAACTGAACAATCGGTTTACCCAGTGCCATGTATTCCATGATTTTATTCATGGTTGATATGTCGTTCATTTTATTAGCTATATCAGGATTAACACAAACATCAGCGGTGTTTAAAAAATCGAGCATTTCTTTATCAGGCACTCTTCCTGTAAAAGTGACATAATCCGCTATATTAAGTTCTTTTGCATAGTTTTTCATCGCCTCAAGCTCAGTCCCTCCCCCCACTAGCCCAAAGTGAATATCTGTCCGACTACATTCTTTAATCAGATAACTGGCAGACCTTAATAAAGAGTCAATGCCTTCTTGTTTTCCCATCACACCGACATAACCAATTAAAAATTGGCGCCCTTTTTTTAATTCAGGCACTGGGGGTAATATTTTTAAACGATCCAGTTTAGGTCCGCTACGCACAACAAATATTTTCTTAGGATCCATTCCAGCGCGTTCAATCGCTATCTTGCGATAAGAATCATTCGTGGCAATTGAAATATCGGCAACTTTGAAGGTGAGCCTCTCCAGTAACAACATGACCTTATAAAGAAAGTCTTGTCGACCAAATTTGGCTTCGTAAAGCTCTGGGTTCACATCATGATGATCAAAAACGAATTTTTTACCTAATAATTTGAAAAATCCGCCAATAAGAAAGATGTTATCCGGTGGGTTACAGGCTTGTATAACATCAAACCCACGGGTTAATAATATTTTCCAGGCAAGTACAAATTCCCAAAACAAAGCAACGGAATATTCAAGGATATAACCAACAAATCCATCGGCTTCTAATGGTAGACTGTGGCGATAGATATGAATTCCATCAATCACTTCAAATTTTTTTTCGTAGCCTTTTCCCGTTGGACAGATAATATTAACCTGATAGCCATTCTCATACAGCGTTGTTGCCTCTTGCCAAACACGGCGGTCAAAAGGGCTGGGTAAATTTTCTACAATGATTAATATTTTTTTCATTTATTATTTTTCTTTTTTACAAAGCATCCGTTTTTCTACACAACAATAAATGATTGATTATAAGTTATAAAATAAAAAGAATATATTAAGTGTGAAATAGTACCTTGAAACGAGCTACCTTTATGCTCTCCATCACCAGCAAATACCGTCATATTGATCCTTTGAACCGTCCTTATTATTTATCCGCACCAAATCAACAACCACTTGTTTTTCTGTTACTTTATTCAAAATATCCTTAAATTCTTCCGCCCCATTGCCAATCACAATAGTGTCCGATGATTGTAAAACTTCATCTATCGTTTCTACCATGTGCTTAGAAATATGGGGGATACGATTTAAAATATAATCTTTATTTGCTCCAATTAGTCGGGCAATATTGACATTTTCATCATAAATAGATAATTCATAGCCTTTTCCTAATAAGCGTTCTATCACTTCAACCATCGGGCTTTCTCGCAAATCATCCGTGCCCGCTTTAAAGCTAAAACCTAAAACACCTACTTTTTTATTGCCTTTCTCCATAATCATGGAAAGTCCTTTTTCTATTTGTTCAAGATTACTGGGTAAAATTGAATTGAGAATAGGGAGATCAAGATCCAGAGTTCGTCCTTTATAGGTTAAAGCGCGGACATCTTTTGGCAAACAGGAGCCTCCAAAGGCAAACCCTGGCTTCATATAGTAAGGGGATAAATTAAGTTTGGTGTCTTGACAAAAAATATCCATCACCTGATGCCCATCCAGCCCCACGGCTTTACAAATATTACCGATTTCATTAGCAAAGCCAATTTTTAGTGCATGCCATACATTATCGGTATATTTCACCATTTCTGCAGTGGCTACATCTGTACGAATCATCGGGCCGGGTAAATCAGCATAAAGTGAGGCTAAAATATCACCACTTTTTTCATCCGTTTCGCCAATCACTGTTTTGGGGGGATGATAAAAATCATAAACTGCCGTACCTTCTCGCAAAAATTCCGGATTATTACAAACTCCAAAATCAACACCGGCTTTTTTTCCTGAGAACTCTTCTAAAACAGGAATAACAAGCTCATGCATGGTGCCCGGTAGCATGGTGCTTCTTATCACAACGATATGATAGTCAAGGTCTTTGATCGCTGAGCCTATTTCCTCACAGGCAGAACGTACAAACTTTAAATCCAGCGCTCCATTCAGTCGGCTAGGTGTCCCTACACAAATTAAAGAGATTTCAGCTTGTTGCACTGCATCCAAGGCATCTGTCGTTGCCTTAAAGTATCCATTCTCAACCACTTCTTTAATAATTTCTGGAATATCTTTCTCGATAATAGGGGAAAGTCCTTTATTGATAAGCTCTACTTTGGTGACATTAGGATCAACACCAATCACTTGATGCCCATCTTTTGCCAAACAGCCAGAAAAAACAGTTCCCACATAACCCAAACCAAAAACAGATATCTTCACACTTACTCCTAACTATTTAATCTTATAAGATTATGTACATTCAATCATAGCATCAAAGGTACACGTTCCATTCACTGCATTCATCCAAACAACGGTTGTTGTCGGCTTTTTCACATCATAATTTCTTGATATCCAGCCCAATGGTTTATCTTCATTGCCACGATAAAGCTTTGCTGTTACGGCTTGAAGTGGTTTCAATGTTATTTTTTGTCCCTCATTAATAGCAATAACAGAACCATCATCAGCCAGAGAAACCTCACATTTTTCAGAAAAATGCCAAAACCGTTCAGCACTATGTACCTGTTGACATTCCAACGTATCTTTAATAAAAAAGGAGCGTTGCTGCTTATTTAAAATAATTTCCCGACTATGAGTGACAGCATCATCTAATCGTTGGTACCCCTCATGTTTACCTACAAAAACTGTTTTATTGTCATCCTCACTCCAATTAACACACTCAGAATTCGCATGCTTTACCCACATAAAATTACCCCCTGCAACCGACTGATCTACATTATCAAGACAGACTGTGTTATGACATGAGGTCCCGCGAAAATAATCTCGCCATTTTTTTTGTGTATGGTAAGCGTAAGTCCCTGGGTCAATTAAAAACTCTTTTCCAGCAACCGACAGCGTTACTGCCAGTGCATCGGCATGCCCGTGTGCTGCAATGGATAAATAACCCAGCGGACCTACATCAACCAGCATTTTAATCTCTGAGTCTGTCTCAAAATCAGTCCCTAAAATATAGTAACCTGCATCAGAAAAGACTCTATGTACTGGTAAATCTTCTTTATTATAGCTCAAGGATTCAAATTTTTTTGTGGCTTCGTCCCCATCGACAAGCCATTGCGACTTATCATCCAATTCTCCCGCCTTAAACTTAAAATCCGCACGATTAAATAAGACTGCACCGGTTGCTAATAAGGATTTATAAGGGCAAAAGTCAGGTTCTTGCGATAAGTCACTCACATAACCGTCATCTGCATCACCAATCATGGGGATATTGCCTTTTACATCCATTATTGAGGCAATAAATGCAATCATCTTTTCGATATTACCCCAATAGGCTTTAGGAAAATCAAGCCCCGAGGATCTTGCCGCCAATCCTGCAAAGATTAAAAAATCCAATACAAATTGCTGATAAGAAATCGCTTGTTCTTTATTGACGCCATCATTGTAATTTTGTTTCAACGCTTCTTCGATTAAAATCTTTTGCGCTTTATCTCTCCATTGGGCCGACTCTTTCCAATAAGGCCAAGTAACAGAGGCAATATACAACCCAGCTGCTTCACCAATCAAATGGTTATTAGAAGATGAATAACGTGACCAGTGGCCATTGATAAAATGACAATGCTGATAGATGGAATCAAGCCATTTATTTTTTAACGCTTTTCCTGATGGACTCTCAAAGAGTTCATTATTATCGGCATAAACCAATTGCCAGATCATCGACCAATTAATCAACCGGATGCCTAGTTCCAGTGAACTGGTCCAATTAAGTCCTTGTGGATAAGGGCACTCATTAAGCCATGATGAAAGGTGTTTATCCAGTGTCTCACTGTATTTTTTATCCCCAGTTAAAGCAAAAGCTTGCCCCAATGTCACAAAATGCAAATGCCGATTAGGTTCCCACACATATTTAATATCCCCGACCAAGTCAGAATTTCTATAATCTATCCCTTTCCCAAAAGACCTGGGTGTTTTTTTATCCGCCGCTACATCATAATTCCAGTCGGGGGTCTCGTTAAAACGATAACCCAAAGAAAAAACGGAGATATTACCCGATATAATCTGGTCGGCTTTCTCGGTATAAAGTTTAATATTCGTGTTTGGGGGGATTGATAACCATTTCTTATCAACATCTATAATAGCCGGTTCTGCTGGATTATTTGCGGTAAAAAAACCATATTGCTGACATTTTGAACTCCCTTTTTGATAAAAACGATAGCTTATTTCTGCCAATGACATACATTGCAATCGATTCCATAACCAGTGGAGATTTTTCATATTATTACCTTTAATATAACCATGCTTCTTTAATCTGTATAGCTAATCATAGATTAAAATGCTAAAAAACCTACGCAATCACCCTAATTATGGGTGATAAAACATCATATTACATTAAATAATGTAATAAAATAGTCTAATTTATAATTAGACAGGGTGACTTTCTTGAGTCTTTTCCAGTCTCTATCTATACTTCTATTAAGTATTATTCGTCATCAATATCACCTAATAAATGAAAAATAACAAACCTGATAGTTTGACTCCAAAAGTCAGTATTGCCCTTCCTGTCTATAATGGCGAAAATTATTTGCAAGATGCTTTAGATTCTTTATTATCGCAATCCTATGAAAAATTTGAACTTATTATAGGGGATAACGCTTCAACAGATGCAACAAAAAAGATTTGTGAAGCGTATACTAAAAAAGATGGTCGTATTCGTTACTTTCGTCATGATACCAATATTGGCGCGGCAGCTAACTATAACTATGTTTTTGAATTAGCACGGGGGGAGTATTTTAAATGGGCAGCTCATGATGATGTGTGTTCACCTGATTACCTGCAAAGTTGTGTTGAAAAACTGGAGAGTGATTCATCCGTTGTCCTTTGTTGTCCAAAAGAAATTGCAATAGATAAAGATGGCGAGGTAATGGAAAACTACATGGACAAGTATCGCCCGCTTAATCATTTATCCTCAACATCAACCTATCAACGATTTTATGATTTAAGTTGCCTTAATCATGGCTGTTTTATGATTTTTGGCCTTACCAGAACAACAATCCTTAAACAGACACCCAAAATTGCTAACTATCTTGGGTCAGATAGAGTGCTTGTGGCGGAACTTTCATTATCAGGTCGTTTCTGGGAATCTCCTGAACCTATTTATTTCCGAAGACACAGTGAACAATATTGTGCTTTAGAAAATGATAGTACTCGTACCGATTGGTTTAACCCTGATACGGAACAAAAAATTTCATTTAAGGATAGTAAGAATTTTACTGAGTATGTCAGGGCAATAAAGAGAACTCATTTAAGCTGGCTAGAAAGTATTTCTTGTTATTCCGTCCTGCTTATTTGGGCCATAAAAAAGAGACGCCATTTATTTAAAGAATTTTTTATAGCCATTAAATGAATAACAAACCACGAAAAATCCTCTACATTCAAAGACCAACGGGAGGAGGGTCTACAATTTCTCTTTATGAGTTGACTAAAGGGCTGGATACAACAAAATATAAACCTATTATATTATTTTTTAAAAAAAACCAATACGTAGAAAAATTCAACACAGCAGGTATAAAAACACTTACTTTAGATATATCTAAAAAAAGAAAACAATCAGTTATAAGTAAAATATATCAACTCATTGCTGATATTCTATTGTCTCTACATATAGCTTTCATACTAAAAAGAGAAAAGATAGACCTTGTGCACATGAATTTAGGACTTGATAGACCTACAATGCTTGCTTCTATTTTAACTAAAACTCCACAAATCTGTCATTTTAGAATGTTTTCAACAAACATTCCGTACACCTCAAAAAAACTAGCTACCTTTGTTAGTGCCTTTTTATATATTTCAAATGTCATTGCAAAAAGACAAAACAACCTAGGTCTTCCGTTAAACAAAGGACATGTCATCTACAACCCTTTTGATAAGGCAATATTTCAACATATTAAAAATGATGAAATAAATAGCTTATACGAAGAGTTTGGATTAAAAAAAACAGACGTCTTAATTAGTAATGTTGGTCGTTTAGATTCATGGAAAGGGCAAGATTATTTTTTAAAGGCTTTTGCTAAAGTTTTAAAAACACACCCCAATACAAAAGCATTAATAGTGGGTGATTATGGAAAAACTTCACAAGAAGGGATACTCTATTATGAACACTTACAAAACTTAACAAAAGAATTAAATATTTCCAAACATGTAATTTTTACAGGTCATCGATTTGATATCCCGCAAATTATGGTAGCGTCAGATATTGTTGTCCATAGTGCCTCAAAACCAGAACCTTTTGGTCGGGTAATAGTAGAGGCTATGCTTGCAGAGACACCAATCATCGCAACTGCAGCAGGAGGTGTTCTGGAAATTATCGAAGATCAAGTCAATGGAATACTGATTCCACTAGAGAATATAACCTCAATGGCGGATGCAATGCAGAGAATTATGGAAAACCCTGAAAAATCACAAAAAATGGCTAAATTAGCCAAGAAATATGCACAAGAAAAATTTTCAGTCCAGCAACACGTTATGGCTGTAGAAAATATTTATCAAACCGTACTAACAAAATAATTTAACAGACTCAGCTCAATATTATTTGGAGTTTCTGGCTTTATCATAATTAAATGACATTAAGAAAAAAAGCAATACACGGTGCAAAATGGTCGATGTTCCAAGAAATAATAAGTCGATTTCTTGATTTTTTTATCATCATTTTTCTTGCTCGACTACTTGACCCTAAAGATTTCGGTATAACAGCAACAGCTACAATTATTATATCAGCGATGAGACCCTTTATTGCACATGGCTTAGGGGTGGCAATTACTCAACGCTCAGAAATAGAAAAAAAACATCTAGACTCGGCATTCTGGTCAACATTTATAGTTGGGTGTTTAATGTCTGTCTTTATTACAATAAGCGCAGATTGGTGGGCTACTGTTTTTTCAGAACCCAAACTCAGTGAGGTTCTACCTTGGTTATCAATCAGTGTCATATTAATCTCATTAACAACTGTACAAGAAGCCATTCTACGACGTGAGCTAAATTTTAAAGTCTATGCGATTCGTGCATCAATTGGAAAACTAATCGGAGGAGGCATTGGTATAGCGCTTGCCTTTTACGGTTTCGGCGTATGGAGTTTAGTGGGGCGTTATATAGCCACTTCCTCTGTTAGCGTTATGCTTCTCTGGGGTATTAGCAAATGGTACCCTAGCTTTTCATTTTCTAGAAAACATTTTAGAGAGTTATTTTCTTTTGGTATTAAAGTAACCATGAATGACTTGCTGGTTTTCGTTAACCGAAATGCAGACAGTTTTTTAATCAGTTTCTTTTTGGGATCAACAGCCTTAGGTTATTACAATATTGCCTATAAGTTAATGGCTCTG
>JAZGEM010000114.1:0-88952 GCA_036478745.1 Cocleimonas sp. | reverse complement strand
GGGATAGCCTGACCAGCTCCCCGATGCGCCATGCTGGGTATAGCTTTGGCAGGTTTTTGCTTGTCTGACTTGGTGCTAACTTGCCCCTTACTTGAGGCTGTCTTTTGTTTGGTTTGCCCTAACTTCTGTTCATCGTAGTCTTGGTTTTTCAGATTCTTCACATCAAGCAAGCCCATCATTTGGGCTTTGTCGGTTTCTGTATTGCCTGTGTAAAGCAGTTCATACTCAATGATGATGCCTCTGCCTCCTCGATGCACTAGCAGGTATTCCAGTTCTTCTAATCGTTTGCAGTGGATTTTTAATTGGCCATCGCTCCATTGGCTCATGTCGCGGATGGTTTTGCGACTAAAGCGGTAGTCCTTTTGTGCTATTGATTGAGCTTTGCAGTTAGCTTTGACCATCTGCTGTATTTCTTTTAGTAGCTTTCGGGTTTGGGGTGGGAGTTCATCCAGTGATCTGCCCAGTATTTCATGGGCTAATTTGTTGGCTAGTTTTATATCGCTGGGTTCAACTTCAATATATTCAATCGGTTCTGCTTCGGGTGATGTAATCGTTTTTGTTTCTCGTTGGTATTGATGCAATAGCGCAATGCTATCTATCAACGTTAAATACTTTTCATGGTCACGTCTGGTTCTGGTTTTATCATCGAGGAAGGTGAGCTGGTCAGCGTAAGGATTTATCACGGCTAAAGATTTTAAAAGCTGTTGTGCATCGCGGTGTAGTTTAGTGAGTTGTTGCTTTTCAAGCTTGCTCTGCAAGCCTTCTAAGGTTCGGCTTTTTCTTTGGGCCTGGTGTATCGCTTGGGTCTGCTCTCTTGATTCATTCACCGTTAGCACTAAGCAACGGTTTAATAATTCTTCGTCTATGTCGATAGCGGTTGTGGTCATAAACAACATGACAGGACCTTCTACGCGGTATTCTTTGGTAACTAGATCACCGCTGGTATCGTCTTTTCCTGTACTCGCTATTGTCACTTCTCCCTCACTTTGTAACAGCTTTAAGGCATAACTGGCATTCTGTGCGCCTTCTTCTTCACTGATGGCCAGTATCTTGTTTTTTAGGTTGGTTTCTCCCATATAGAACAGGCTTTGACCTGTCATGGCGGAGTATTGGACTCTTTCATCTTCTGGTATCAAATTTAGAATCGCATCCATTAAAGCACTCTTTCCAGCGGAGCTGGACGACTGCACCATTAGGGCTAGAGGCTTGTCTAGTTTTCTGGATACACACGCAAGATAACCGATAAGTTTATTGGTTTCTTCTCCAACTACACCGATTTTATTAAAGTCTTCTAGAATGCGTTTGCTTAGGTTTTTGCTCTTTAGCAGAGAGAGTGCATTTTCTCGCTCGGTGTTTGATAAGCTTTTTTCTTGGGGTAATTCTTCTGCTTTTTGTGACTGTAAGCCTTCGAGTTGTAATAAGATTTTACCTAAATCCGTTTTAATTACCGCAGGTTCTACACCACATTCTACCGAGGCTTGATTGATAAAGACTTGACGCTGTTTGCTTAGGTATAAATCTAATTTGTCTAGGTGGAAGTTCTCACCCTTTTTTACCATCAGGTTTATTTTTAGGCTATCGGTGCAAGCGTTTGGATTTTCTGGCTCAAAGCCTTTTATGCGGTAGTGTCTGTCGCCTAGTGTTAGGTTGATTTCATGCTCTGTAATTTCTAGCAGACTATCACTTTTTGGCAATTTAGGCACTGGACTGGCTTTTGTTTCCAGTTCACGTTCCGCAACATCAGCGACTAAAGGGGAATTTATTTGGTGTATCACTTTGCCTATTGGCTCTGCTTTTCTTATTGCCAGCGACAAAGACTTTTGTGCAGGTTGTACCTGCATTGCGTACTCGTTGGCATCAGTATTTTTAGGGAACAGGATTCTATAGGCTTCAATATTGTTTTTATTTAGTTGCTTTACTAATTTCTCGCTGGCTTCGTTTCCTGCGGTGTCTCGATCATAAGCAATTAAAACTCGTTTAATTTTTCTCTCAATAAAGCATTGTAAGATTTCATTGGTAAAACCATTCGTGCCATAGCTACACGTCACCTGTTTAAAGTCCCAACGCCAGAAGGTTAAGGCATCTATCAGCGATTCACACAGGATAACTTCATCACCGATTAAACTCTCTTTGTTAAAGACGCCTAAATGCTCCCCTGGTAAGTACAGATGTTGCGGTGTGCCTTTGCGTAGTCTTCCGCCTAGTAACTTTCTACCGTAAACCTCCATCACTTTATTATCATTGATAACAGGAATGACCAAAGAGCCGTTAAAGTGTTCGTGTCCGCTAGTTCTCAATAAGCCTGTTTCTTGCAGTAGCTCCCGCATTTGTTTTCCTGCTTTGCGGTTCTTGTGGGGTAAATGCAATCCCAGCGTTCGATTGGCGTAGCCTAATTTAAAATGGTCAATCAGCTTTACGCTGTCTAAGCCTCGTTGTTTTAGGTAATCCTGAACTTCGCTATTTTCTTTTAGGGTTTGATGATAAAACCCAATCACCTGTTGCAAGGCGGTTTGTTGGTCGGCGTTTTTGGATAAGGGAGAGACGAGTTTGCGAACGGTGGCTAGTTTTACGGCTTTTGTTTTTTCATCAGCAACACTAGCGACTAAAGAAGAACGGTCTTTTAGCAACTCTACCGCATGACGGAATGAGACACCTTGCGTTTTAATTACCCAGTCAATCACTGAACCACCTGCGCCACAGCCAAAGCAATGGAATAGGTTTTTAGCGGGAGTGATTTTTAATGACGGGGTTTTATCATCATGGAAGGGGCAACACATCACATAGTCTTTACTTTCTTTTTTTAATGCGTAGCCTTGGCTTTCGGCTAGGCCTAGCAGTGAGGTATTTGCTTTTATCTTCTCCAGTTCTTCATCTGTATAACGTGCCATATTTTCTCCTTGAAAGATTTTGCTAAAAAGCTGTCAACCCCTATTTAGTAAAAATAACTGCGTTGCATAATACTTCGTTTCGTAGTATTGTCAACTTCGTTCTGAAAACTAGAGGTATGCTATGCATCACGTCACATTAAATGAGATTGCAAACATGGCTATTTCTGCGGATGAACACGCTTTTTTTGTTCAGCTGGGTTCGCGTATTGCGAAGCTACGCAAAGCACAGGGAATCACACAAAACCAACTAGCAGAAACGCTAGGGGTTTCACAACAGACGATTAATTCTTATGAAGTAGCAAGGCGACGCGTTCCAGCTTCTTCATTACCGATACTGGCAAAGCTGTTAATGATTTCTGTGGATGAGCTACTAGGTACAGCGACTAAAAAATTAAACGGTAAACGCGGACCAACGCCCAAACTGCTACAACAGATGGAGCGGGTGAGCTTATTACCCCGAACCAAACAGCAATTTGTCATGGATATGCTGGATACCGTCATTCAGCAAGCAGCACATTAATAAATGAGAGAAAATAATATTTATAAAGCACACCCCCCCACTTTTTGGCACTTTTGTACGAGGAACTCGCCATGCAAGCCACTAAACAAGAAGCATTAAATACCATTCATCAATTACCCGATGATACAAACATGGAAGAGATTATGTATAGGCTCTACGTGCTGGATAAAATCCAGAAAGGACAAGAGGCTGTCAAGCAAGGTAAAACGCTTACCAGCGAAGAACTGCAACGAGAAATTGATACATGGTGATCTGGTCTGAACCTGCCAAGGCAGATTTACGGTCTATTCATGATTTTATTTCTAAAGATTCTCCCTACTATGCCAAAAAAGTTGTACAGGATATTCGAGAGAAAACCGATGTGCTGAATGATTTACCCAAGATGGGCAAGAAAGTAGCCGAAGTAAACGATGAGGCGATTCGGGAATTATCACTCTACTCCTACCGCATTATTTATGAAGTGAAGCCTCAGCAAGCGGAAGTGTTAGGGGTGATTCATAAACGGCTGGATTTTAAGGCGGAGGATTTGGCTTAATCATCATCAAAATAGGGTTCACCTGAAAACCAAAATAAATCATACTTCTTTTGTAATCTTTCTAAAAAAGGCTCCAAGTCTGATGCGATATTTAAAGCCTGAATTGCATCACATCCATACACTTCTGAATATTCTTCCTCTAAACCATCAACCTCTACATGACACCCTACAAAGCCATTACCTACAGGGAAATCCACCATGCCACTCTCAACTTGATATGGCAAACCAATGCGGATAATTAATTCCTTACGTTTATCACTGCCTTTATCTGAGTAAAGAAGCTTTCTTTCTGCTACAAATTTTGTCAACTGATTATTACCTTCTAGTCTTGCTGCATACATTGATTATAAGAGGTTTGAGCTGCCTGAAAACAAGCAAACATCTTACGCCCGGATAAACTTGAGCAGGTTTTAAGTATGCTGTTTTTAAGTGCTTGGCAGTTTTTTCTCTTTTTATCAAAATCTTGGTCACCTGGATAATCTGGTGCGTCGTGCCATTCCCAAGGGTTTACTTTAGGTGGAGTGTCACAACTTTCCCCAGAATCATCATTATCGTTATTCATTCCTGGTATCGTAGGGAAAGGAGATATAATAGGAGGTTGTGAAAAAGGGTTAGACCAATTATCTATCGCATGTCTGATGGCATCACTTGCATTTTCACAAGCTCCCGATAAATAACAAGCACCTATTGCAATTGCGCCACCAATTACAGGAACTGCAACCTGAGCAAATTCACCTGTTGGATCAACAAAATTAACCGGATTCCCCCCCACATACCCATAAGTATTAATCCCCCCAGCAAGTCCAATCGGATCACTTGTCACATACCGACCAACAGATGAATCATAATACCGAAAATAATTATAATGTAATCCAGATTCAGCATCAAAATACTGCCCCGGCAAGCGGATATTATTGGTCACTATTTCAGTGCTAATAGATGCCTCGCCATAAGGCGTGTAACTCGCCTGCCATACAATATTCTGGTTGTTGTCAGTCATTACCTCGGGGCTGCCCAGATGGTTATTATGATAATAATAAACCTGCCCAGTCTCGATCATCGCTATTGGCTGACCATCAAAATAAATATAGTCTTTTTGGCTTTGTGATGAGGTCTCGCTAATTAAACGACCTGCTTGGTCATAGATATAATCAATCTTAGTTGTACTTAAAACAGGAGGTTGTTCTAAACCAGACAGCTTAATATTATCAACTCGACCACTGCCTCTAATTAAAAGTCCATTGACTGAGAGTATTTGGTTGTTTGGCTCAAACTCTTGCAAATCTGCTTCGAGGTCTCGGGTAATGGTATACCATTGTCCGTCCCTAATGGCGGTGCCGAGTCCATGGTGGATATAGTTATTACTTGCGCCACGAATTCCTAGGTCACCCTCTCTGCTTGAGTAGTAAATATAACGGAAACCTAGTGTGGTTTGGGTACCAATATAGACCACCATGTTTTCTGAGAAATTACTATCCCACGAAATGGTTTTATGTGTTGTGTTACCCCATGCTCTAGCATTAGCGGCATTATTGTGCCCTAGGCGATAGCCATTTTGCGTACCATTGCCCATAAGCTCTATAACATGGCTATTTTTATCGGCGTCAAATACATTACTGACTGTGGCTCCTTCAGGGGTATTATCATAGACGCTCCAGCCTTCAGTATCACCATTTTCTGCATCTTCGTAGCTTATAGTTTCAGCTAGAGGAGGAACGGGTGGCAGATTTTTTAAAAGGGCTATATTATCAACCCGACCGCTACCTCTGATTAAGAATCCATTTATGGATATTATTTGATTTGCTGGCTCAAATTCTTGTAAATCTGCTTCCAAATCACGGGTAGTTGTATGCCATTGTCCATCTCGAATGGATGTACCGAGTCCGTGATGAATATAGTTGTTATTAGCACCACGAATGCCTAGGTCACTGTTGCTACTTGAATAATAAATATAACGGAACCCTAGTGTGGTTTGTGCCCCAATATAAACTGTCACTGGGTCAGTGAATTTGCTATCCCAAGATATAACTTTTTCGCTGGTATTGCCCCATGCATTGGCATTGTTTACACTGTTGTGCCCAAGGCGATAACCATTTTTAGTACTATCTCCGTTGAATTCGATTACATTGCTATTAGTCTCTGTATCAAAGACATTGCTGATTGTTGCACCTGTTGGGCTATTGTCATAAACACCCCAACCTACTGTATCGCCTTCTTCTGCATCTCCATAAACGGTACTGCTTTGTGGCTCTGTCGTTGGAGGTGGTGTGACTGTACCACTTGCAATGATACGTTTTTGACTACGTTGACCTAATGCATTGTAGGAATATTGGGCAAGGGTTATTGCATCTTGTTTTACTGTTTGCAATCGATTGTTATCAGCATAGCTAAACTGATAGTCACCATTGTTAATGGTATTGCCTACTGCATCGTATTGGTAGCTACTTGTAGTACTACCTGAGATACTTTGTAAATAATGACTGGTGTTTGCGTAGGTGTAGTTGTCTGTATTTGTGCCATCATTTTTCTGGATGCGGTTTCCTACTACGTCAAATACATATTGGAAGCTACCATAGGTTCCATTGGCGTTGGTTAGTCTGTCTAGTGGATCATAATCAAATTGCTGGTTTAGGGTGCTATCCAGTGAGTTATTAAATGATACTAGATTATCGACGGTATTATAATTGTATGAATTGCCTTGAATACCGGTGCTAACTTGAGCTTTCAAACGCCAGCTTCTATCAAAACTGGCACTAAAATCCAGTGCATTTCCATAGGTGAATGAGTTTAAAGGACCAAAAGGCTTATAACTTGCATTGCTGACGATGGTTTGTGCTACGCCATTAACAGTTGACGTTATCTGACTTATATCACCATTACTAGCGCGTTGGTATTGAAGAGAATTTCCACTTGGATAAACTATTCCAGTCAAACGATCAGCGCCATTATAACTATAGCCAATCGTAAAGCTTGACGAACCAGTGATTTGTGTTTGAGTTAATAAATTACCACGAGCATCATAACCGTAAGTTGTTGTACCACTGGCATCTGCGGTGCTACTTAAACGACCTATACCGTTACTTCCGCTATCGTAAGTATGAGTTACATCAAGGGAGTTATCTGTATAGTTAGTAAACGTAAGGCGATTTAAAGCATCATAACTATAATTAACAGTCACCCCGCGAGCATCTGTCATGCTGGTGCGATTACCTGCAAGATCATAAGTGTAGCTTGTTGTACCAGTATCAGGACTTGTTTGGATAATGACTTCATCAAAGCCGTTGTAGGCATAAGTTGTTTCTAAACCTTTAGCATCTGTGACTTTGGTGAGATTATCTTGATTATCATATTCAAAATTGGTTTCTTGGGCATCAGGGTCAATGCTTTTAATTAATCTATCCAGTGCGTCGTAGTTGTACTGGGTTTGATGGTCTAACGCGTTTGTGCTGCTTAATATATTTTGATTATTATCGTAAGTATAATTTAGGTATTGTCCATTTGATTGTAAGCTTTTCTGTAGGTTACTTAACTTATCGTATACATAAGATTTAAAAAGTCGTTCCCCTGGCTCTGTTTGGGTGCTGGCAATTAAATTCCCCATGGCATCTAGATCATAAGAAATTGATTTACCTAGTTTGTCCGTTATCTTTTTTAGACGATGGGCATCATCATATTCAAACGTTATCGTACTCGCATCGGGGGATAGAATTTGTATTACTTTTCCAACGGGGTCATAGGTATAAACCGTTATATGTCCATCAACTAGAGTTGATATTAAACGTCCACGCAAATCCCATGTAAGGGTTGATTCTACTCCATTAGCATCAGTAATCGTAAGCGGTCTACCACTTGCATCATGTGAAGTAATGGATGTGATATGTCCTAGGGAATTTGTGATGCTAATGAGATCATTTGTTGTGTTATAAGCATAACTGCTTATATCAGATACATCAGTTCGTGGAGCATCTATTGTTGCGATTAAGTTCGCACCATTTGCACCAATCGGATGATATGTGTATGAGGTAGTACGACTATCACTGCCAGAAGCACTTACTTCACGAGAGAGTAACTTACCTGAAGAGTCGTAGCTTAAATTAATCTGTTGTTGGGGTTTTGTGATGCTTAAGGGTAAATTGAATTCGCTATGCCATGTAGTAGACGTATTACGTTCTTCTGGAGTTCCAATAACATCTGTTTGTGATATCGGTAAACCACGCAAATTATTAACTATTGTAGTTTTGTTACCTTGCCAATCTGTATAGCCACTAAGATAGCCGTTATCATCATAGGTTCTTGTTTTCATAAAACCATTAGGGCAAGTGGTACATTGATCTCCTGTTAGTTCACTAACGACTGGTGCTCCACGTTTAGCGGTGAAATTGTAGGTGAGTACATCACTTAACGGCCCAGAAACTTTGGTGTCGTTTACACCAAAAAAATTTGTATATTCTACACCTCTAGCATGAGTAGATGATCTAACTTTTCCATCATAAGAATTATATGTCCATGTTGCAAAGCGCTTGCCTTTTTCATCGGTAATGCCAGTTAGTTGATGCTTGTCATTATAATGATATGTCTTTATGGAATTATCCGAGTATTTTACTTTGGTGAGATCTCCAGATTCATATTCATATGTAATATCACCATCAGGAGTTGAAATAACACTGAGTTGTCTATCTAAATAGTGCAGTGAAATTGACCTATCATCACTACTCGTTATTTTATCAAGAGTTTCAGAATTATCATCACCGCCAGAGCCACTATCAAGGTTATAAGTTAAAACCTTTTCTTGACCATTTATGGGTATAATAGATACCAGTTTTCCATCATAGTTAAACGTCCATTTGATATCTTGTGAATCTGAAAACACCCAATCTGAGCCAGTGTCTTCTAGCTTAAGACTAAGGTCATAAACACTTTTCCACTCACCACCTATTTGTTCAAAAACAATTAATCCACCATTTGCCAGTGTGATGGTATGAGTATTTGATTCCGATGGTTCGATAAAACTACCACTACCATTAATAATAAAGAAAGTGTGCCCACCATTTGGAATATTAATTCTACAATGGGTACCGCCAGCGTATGTCGCTGACGCTCCAGTAAGGGCACCACCCCATACGGTGCTTTCAATGTCATCAAAGCCATTTTCACAAGCATCTTTACGGGTATTATATTGATTGGATGTTGTGCCATATGTTTTTAAATTATGAGCTTCAAACTGAAAAAATGTTCCTTCACGACTAATTTTAAACTTTGTTTCACCATCTTTTGGAATGGTAATCTTGCATATTGAGTTACCATCATATTCTGCAGTAGCCTCTGAAAGGGCTCCACCCATGGCAGACGTCTTTATGTCTTCAAACCCATCTAAACAGGCTTCTTCAGGCGTATTGTAAGTATTATTCGTAGTTTCACCTTGCTGATATCCTATGCTGCCTAATTGATTTGTATCCATAGATACCAGATACTCATGTCGCCAATTAGAAGTAAAATACTCTCCAGTGCGGTATTCACCCATACTGTTATAAATACGTGAGAAAGTTAATGCAGAAGGATTAGCTGATAAGTAATCAATCTCTGATTGGAATTTATTGCCTGTAATTGGGCTGCATGGATTGCCTCTTTGCTCTAGACAGGTGTCAGATATTGGCGTGGCTGTTAAAGTGTATTTTTCTATTGGGCTTATGTATTTACAGCCAATTGTTTCTGTTGATGTTGTGGTTCTATATGAATACGGACTATCACATATTGCTTTTGCCCAACCACAGCCAGATATTGAATGTCCAGGTCTAGTACAAAAACAACCATACGTCACATCATCATCTGTTTGTGTAGCATTTACAAATTTTAAATGTAAAGTTCCACCTGATAATACATTATATTTACCAACGCCTTTTTTACAGGCTTTTTCAGGTGTAACCCCAACCTCAGAAAAAATATTTTGATAACCATCAAATGCTTTATAAATCGGCTCTGCTGTAGAAACTAAACTGACTAACAATAAAAAAAATATTAGAATGGAATAAGCAAAGAGTTGTTTAGTTCTTGATGGCGCTTTTACCAGTAATTCATGTGCCAACATTCATTCTCCATTTCCGATATTAATTAATCTTATTTTCTTTTCTTTTCTTATAGCTTTCATTAAGGTAGCTTTACATTACACTTTTGTCAATATAGATCATTGTTATTTTCAATGATTGAGATCCAATAGACTCAGCCATTGATTCTAAAAAACAACAGTAAAAATATCTCAATGGCACCCCCACCCTTTTTACAAGATTGCAGCTTGCAGCAGTACATTTCCATAAAAAATACTATTTTTGGTCTAAGCTATAGAAATCAATAACCTCTCTAGATAAAGCCCATGCTCATAGCTCAAATTAGTGACTTACATATCCCTGTTCAAGGTGAAAAGACATACGGTATTGCCGACATGGCTGGAAACTTAAGCATCTGTGTTGAACACTTGAATCAGTTAGACCCACGTCCTGAAATCGTATTGATCACGGGCGATATTACGAGTAAAGCATTGACTGAAGAGTTTGCTTATGCGGCACAGATTATTTCCAATCTAAATATGCCATTTTACATTATTCCTGGCAACCATGATGATCGTAAAAAACTCCAAAATGCTTTTAAGGGTAGCTCATGTCCCAGCGAAACAGATGATTTCATTCAGTATGTTATAGATGGTCATGAGCTACGCATTGTCATGGTTGATAGCACGATTCATGGTGAATCGGGTGGTGAGATTTGTCATCAAAGAGCCGCATGGCTCGACAAAAAACTGGCTAAAGATATCAACAAACCTACATTAATTTGCATGCATCACCCACCCGTTAAATGTGGTGTGATTGAAACTGATATTAATGGCTTTATAGGTGATGATCGATTAGGCAATGTCGTAGAGAAATATGGCAATATAGAGGCGATTCTCTGCGGTCATATTCATAGACCTGCTTTTACAAGATGGCGAGGTACGGTTGTGAGCACTGCCCCAAGTATGGGAATGCAATTAGTATTAGATCTAAACCTTAAAACAGAGGCTTTTGTTCTTGAGGCGCCTGCTTATCAATTACATTATTGGACGCCTGATCATAATTTAGTGACGCATACCAATTACTTACATAATTGTGATGGACCCTATTTATTTGAATTATATGATAGTTAAACAGAGTAAAACTGGGGAATCCTGTTTTACTCTGTTATTCTGATTAGGGCGTATTATTCTCAATAACTGTATCTACAGGAGCAAATACTTCTTTAATATGCGGTGAAGCATTCGTATTAAAGCTGTTATTTTGAATGCTTGTATTGGTCACTGGATGAGAGAAATTTTCCGTTCTGTACCTAGTACCCACCTGCACATCAAAATCTGCTTTACCATTAAAGACATTATTTAAAACAAAGTTATTATCATCTTCAATCACTACCGCTCTGTTAACATCATTAAACGTATTGAAAGAAACCTGATTATTCTTCGCGAAATCCTCATAGTAAAAAGCATCTTCTTTTTTAGGACCAAATCTCACTGTACCTTCAGCCATGACAGGAGAGCCACACTCTAATGCCGCTAAGTCCTTACTTTGACGTGATGCAACCCATACTCCTATCGCCTCATTATTAAAAATATTATTCGTTATCAAGTTATTATCCGCTGACTGATAACGTGGAATTTGTCTTGGATCCTGAGCATGCTCATTACAGTTTTTATAAATAAAAACAGCACCACGCGAATTTTGTGCAAAGGTATTATTCTCTACCGTATGATTGAAAGAAGAGTCAATCGCGATGGCTTCTCGTGTATCAACAGCCAACCTACGAATTCTTTTTCGTTGACTAGGGTCATAGTCAGAATGACCATTTTTAGTGAAGGTAGAATTCCTGATTTTAGCTCCCATTGAACCAGAGTCTAAATATAAACCTACAGCTCCTGTGAAATTAATAGAAGAATTTTCAAATACAAAACCCGTCACAAAACGGTCAATATAAACACCGTCTTTATGACTAAAGTTAATCACACTATCTTGGACTTTCACATTTTTAGGTGAGCCTGTACGAAGAAAATTTTCAAGTTCAGTGACATTGATATTATTCCTAAGGTCTTCTTTTTGTTGCTCAGAAAAACCTAAAGTCACTCGAATGCCTCTGACATAGTTTCGTAAATTACAGTTTTTAATAGTAATATTATTCATTCTATTCGGACCTGTACCAATCTGAATACCCACACTTAAAGGCGCTGTTTCTTCTGAGTATGGCTTATCAATTGCCTGTCTAAACTCTCTATCAAGACCACTTAATATCGCACCATTACAATCAAGGGTAACATCAGATTTATCTAATATACGAAGACCAACACGATCATATTGACAACCTGCTGGAAGCGTTAAACTTTCTGTGATATCGATAATGTCATTTTTCTGCCAGTTAGGACAACCTTCTGGATTAGGCGGTAATACTCTCGCTGGATCACCTGGATTTGAAGTCTGCTCACTCAACGGCGTTGCATAATCAACAAAAGACTCTTTAATTTTGTCTTCAATCTCACAGGCTGATAATACAATTGATGAAAGTAATACAGTACCTACCATAGTTGAATATTTCATTGTGACTCCCTAAAAGCTTAGAATTGTTATTAATACTAGGGGATACTATATTTCAAACTATGAATACAGCATGAATATGCACAGTTTTATGCTTAATTTCCTGAAGTAACATCATAAAATACTCAATAGATCAAATGGCACCCCCACCTTTTTTAGACAATTGAAAATCAATTTAATTCAGGTTACATCTAGTCACAATATGGTATTATCGCGAAATCTAGTTTATTAAAAAGCATACACATGACTGAACGTACCGCCACTGTCACTCGTGACACACTGGAAACCCAAATCACTGTTACCATCAATCTTGACGGTACAGGCAAAGCACGCTTTAAAACTGATGTGCCTTTTCTTGAGCATATGATGCAGCAAATCGCCTTACATGGGATGATAGATATTGAGATTGAAGCCAATGGCGACACTCAAATTGATGATCACCACACGGTTGAAGATATTGGAATAACCTTAGGTCAAGCATTCGCTAAAGCGATTGGTGATAAAAAAGGTATTCGCCGCTATGGTCACGCTTATGTACCTTTAGATGAGGCGCTTTCGCGAGTGGTGATAGATTTTTCTGGTCGACCCTCACTTCAGGATAATATTGATTACAAACGTGCCATGATTGGTCGTTTTGATGTGGACTTATTTGGTGAGTTTTTCCAAGGCTTTGTTAACCACGCATTGGTCAGTCTTCATCTTGATAATATTCGCGGTAAAAACGCACATCATATTGTAGAAACTGTATTCAAAGCATTCGGACGAGCACTACGTATGGCAGTAGAACGTGATGAACGCTGTGCTGATGCGATACCCTCTACTAAAGGCACTCTTTAGTTCACTGCAAAGACTTACTCAAATTCATATCTAGGAAAAAGCCGTGTTAGCAATCATCGATTACAGTATGGGCAACTTACATTCTGTTAATAAAGCACTTCAACATGTTAGCGACGAAAAAGTTATTATTACTTCTGACTCAGATGAAATCTTAAACGCTGATCGTATCGTCTTTCCAGGGCAAGGTGCTGCCCGTGACTGCATGAGCGAACTGCATAAACGCGAACTTGTCGATGTTGTTAAAGAAGTCTCAACCACAAAACCCTTTTTAGGCGTTTGCATGGGCATGCAAGTGCTAATGGAACACAGCGTCGAGGGTGGTGGCATTGACTGTATTGGACTATACAAAGGAACCGTTCAGCACTTTACCGATCATATCGGCGCAACGGATGAGGCTGGTAACCGCCTTAAAATTCCACAGATGGGCTGGAATCAGATAAATCACACAAGTAATCACCCACTTTGGGCAAAGATTAAAAATGATGCACGATTCTACTTCGTTCACAGCTATTTTGTAGAGCCAACGGATAAGAGTATCATTACAGGTGAGACAGACTTTGGTATCACCTATCCTTCAGCTATTGCTAAAGACAATGTCTTCGCGATTCAATCACACCCAGAAAAAAGTGCGGATGATGGTCTACAATTACTTAAGAATTTCACCCAATGGGATGGACAGAGCTAGACGCTAATTATGTTACTACTACCTGCAATAGATTTAAAAGACGGACAATGCGTACGCTTACGCCAAGGTCGCATGGAAGATTCCACTGTATTTTCTGATAGCCCTGTCGATACCGCAACTCGTTGGGTAGATGCGGGTGCTAAACGTTTACATCTGGTTGATTTAAATGGTGCTTTTGATGGTACACCTGTAAATAATTCAGCCGTTGAAGCCATTGCAAAAAAATTCCCTGATTTACCTATTCAAATCGGTGGTGGTATTCGCGATGCAAAAACAGTACAAGCCTATTTAGATGCAGGCGTGACTTATTGCATAATCGGCACTAAAGCTGTTGAGGATCCTGAATTTGTAAAAGATCTATGCAAACAATTTCCTGAGCATATTATCGTTGGCATAGATGCTAAGAATGGCATGGTGGCTACCGATGGTTGGGCTGAGGTTTCTAGCGTTTCTGCTGTTGAACTCGCCAAACAGTTTGAAGAAGCTGGCGTAGTCGCAATCGTTTATACGGACATCGCCCGTGATGGCATGATGAAAGGCGTTAATATCGAAGCCACTGTAGAACTAGCGAAAAGCATTAATATTCCTGTTATAGCTTCTGGGGGCGTTACCAGTATGGATGACATTATTGAGCTTTGTAAAGTCGAAGGACCATACGAAAAGCGTCCGGGAATCACTGGCACGATTCTAGGCCGATCTATATATGAAGGTGCTATTGATCTGGCAGAAGCACATGCTTATGTTGATAATCTTACACAAGGAAAAAACTAATGCCACTCGCTAAACGCATTATTCCCTGTCTTGATGTTGATAACGGTCGTGTTGTTAAAGGTGTGAATTTTGTTGATATTCGTGATGCAGGTGATCCTGTTGAAGTTGCCGCACGTTATAATCGTGAAGGTGCAGATGAAATTACTTTTCTTGATATTACCGCAAGCTCTGATAATAGAAAAACCACCGTGGATATGGTTGAAGCGATCGCCTCTGAAGTCTTTATCCCTTTAACAGTCGGTGGTGGTATTCGTAAAGTTGAAGATATTAGAACTATGCTAAATGCGGGTGCTGATAAAGTTGCTATCAACACTGCCGCCATTCACAATCCCGAATTAGTCAAAGAAGCAGCAGAATATTATGGCTCACAATGCATTGTGGTTTCCATTGATGCCAAAAAAGTCAGCAAAGAAGGTGAAGCTGATAAATGGGATATATTCACTCATGGTGGTCGCAATGATACGGGTATTGATGCAGTTGAGTGGGCAAAGAAAATGGCGGCTTATGGAGCAGGTGAATTACTCGTCACCAGCATGGATAAGGATGGTACAAAATCAGGCTTTAATATTCCACTAATCAAAGCCATAACGGATGCCGTTAATATTCCAGTAATTGCTTCTGGTGGTGTTGGCAATCTTCAACATCTAGCTGACGGTGTACTAAAGGCAGGCGCTGATGCTGTTCTTGCCGCCAGTATATTCCATTTTAATGAGTATACTGTAGGAGAAGCAAAGCAATTTATGGCTGACCAAGGTATTGAAATTAGAATTTAGGGACATATGATGAGTAGTAATAATACATTAACTGATGTCGCTAACGTTTTAGAGTCTCGTAAGTCTGCGGAACCTGACAGCTCATACGTTGCGAAATTGTATGACAAGGGTTTAGATGCGATTCTCAAAAAAGTAGGAGAAGAAGCAACTGAAGTCGTTATGGCGGCAAAGGATGCTGAAAATAATACTGAAGACAATGATCAGAAAAAAAACAAAATAGTCTACGAAGTTGCTGACTTATGGTTTCATACCCTTGTATTATTAGCACAACAAAATTTACACCCAGACGATGTCTTAAAAGAATTAGATCGTCGTTTTGGTACCTCTGGCTTAGTTGAAAAAGCCAGCAGAAATAAATAACAGGAGAAAACAATATGTTATACGGATTTGGTTTTGGTGGAATTAGCCCTTGGTCTTTATTAATTATCTTAGTCATCGTTGTCGTCATTTTCGGCACAAAACGTTTGCGTAACGCAGGTGGTGATTTAGGTGGAGCAGTTAAAAACTTCAAAGACTCAATGAAGACGGGCGAAAATGAAGTAAATGCTAAAAAAGAAGCAATTGAAGATGCCGCTGATGATGTTATTGAATCAACAGCTAAAGTTAAAGATACGACGAAGTCTTAAGTATTTATTGTAAGCATACTTACGGATAAATTGAATGTTTGATTCGGGCTTCTTA
This sequence comes from Cocleimonas sp., assembly GCA_036478745.1. GTDB lineage: Bacteria > Pseudomonadota > Gammaproteobacteria > Thiotrichales > Thiotrichaceae > Cocleimonas. The sequence goes on along the minus strand of JAZGEM010000114.1, from coordinate 72,656 downwards.
GAAATGCTGATTATCGGTGTCATTGCCTTATTAGTTGTAGGGCCTGAGCGCCTGCCTGGTCTAGCCTCAAAAGCTGGAAAAATGATTGGGAAAATGAAAGCTTTTATCGCTAATACGCGTGAAGATATTGAAAAAGAGCTACGCGCAGAAGAAATGCAAAGCATGTTAGCGCAACAAAAAGAAGAAATTAGCGAGCTGCGCGATATGATGCAAAAAACTGGCAAAGAAGTATCAAGCGAGATTGATAGCGCTGCTGATATGCTCGGTGATAGTATTAATGATGCTCAAAAATCAGTATCTACAAAAGATAAAAAATAATGATAGATCCTGATTCATTCGAAACGGAAGACACTCCCAAAAAATCGAGTAGTAAAACGGATGCAGGCAGTGCTGTAGTAACAGGCTTTCTTTCTCATCTAATAGAATTACGTGACCGCCTCTTAAGAGTAGTCATCGTTATTGCCGTAACATTTGTCGTTCTATTCCCCTTTGCAAAAGATATTTATAATATTCTTGCTATTCCTTTGGGTAACCTAACTACGATTGCAATTACACCAATCGCACCCTTTCTGGTACCGATGAAACTGACTTTGTTAGTTGCTTTTTTAGTCGCTCTACCTTATTCACTTTATCAGCTCTGGTCCTTTGTCGCGCCTGGGCTATACAAACACGAAAAGCGGTTGGTTTATCCGTTACTCGCCTCCAGTGTTTTCCTCTTTTATCTTGGTATTGCATTCGTATATTTTATTCTGTTACCCATGATGTTCACCATCCTCCCTTCATTTGCTCCCGCAGGGACTGTTGTCCAACCTGACATTGGATTCTACCTTGATTTTGTGATTATGATGTCGATGGCGTTTGGCTTTGGCTTTGAAATGCCCATCGCTACAATTTTATTGATCAGCACCGGCATGACAACCGCAGAAAAACTTAAGAAAAAGCGCCCATATGTCATTGTTGGGGCATTTGTTGTAGGGATGTTACTGACACCACCCGATGTTGTATCTCAAATCATGCTCGCGATACCAATGTGGATTTTATTCGAGCTAGGTATTTATTTAAGTAAATTTTTCAAAGTCCGTATTAAAGAAGCAAGTGAAGCAAAGCAAGCTCGCGATACTGCTAGTAGTAGTGCTGTTGCCCTGTCTGCTGATAAGTTATGGGAAGATGATGACTATACTTATGAAGAAGAAGATGATGATGATTATAGCGATGGACTGAGCGACGAAGAAAGAAGCATTCTAAATAAAGATCCTCTAACTGATGATAAGAATGATGATGAATACCTTCCAGAAGAAGAGAAAGATTTCTTTGACAGTGTGGACTATGACGAACCTTCCGATGATGAAATGGAAGAAGAGCTAGACCGCATTGAAGCGCAAGAAAAAACTGATAAAATCGTAAAAAAGAAAGCTAAAAAACGCGCTAAGAAAAAGACTAAAGCTAAGAAAAAGAAAACTAAAAACAAAAAGGATGACAAACCGACTCCTGATGAACCTGAAGAAGGACCATAAATAAGGTATTAAAGCTTAGGTTCAATGTCAGTATTAGTAACTGAAACTAGCTATTAGAGACATCAGTGTAACTCACTTGAATGACACTGAAGTCTCTAACAACTGCTATTGACTACCTCCCATAAAAAATAATATTCTATTTCAAAGACTTATATTCATGATCTGGTATATTAGAATATAATTAAATTATTAATTATATTCATTGTCTGTTCAGTAAAGCTTTGCTAGTATTGATTTTAACTCATATGTTTTTATATATATGGATAAGATAAATTGATAATAGCGGATCAATTATATTAAATATTTTTTGATTGAACTTTTTAATACTTATGTGCGTCCTATATTGAGAATATTAATTTTAAACAAAATCGGGGGGAGCATCCCATGAAGTGTTTTATAAAAAGTCTACTTGGACAAGATTCATTTAAGCAAGAAAGCAATGATGTTTGCGTACCACTACCACCACTTGTTAAATCATTGATTGGCAGTGTATTTTTCATCACATTGATGACCATTGTAAGTCATATGCTTACAGCTTAAAGAAGTAAAGCTTAAAAACAGCCCACTTTTTTAGGTGGGCTTTTTTATGCCTGCTTATTCTATATTTCCCTGACCTTTCAATTATGAAAAAAAGGCGGGGGTGCCATCATTAAATTATGGTAACTTAAAAAAACATTTACAAAAAATGCTATTTATTACAAATAAAAACAGAAACATAGTCTACAATCAGGTCTACTACTTAAAATTATTATTCTGTGCTTAGAATCGACGAGTTACATAAAAGCTTTGGCTCCTTAGAGGTCATAAAAGGGGTTAGTCTTAATGCCAGTAAAGGAGACGTGATATCTATTCTCGGTCGTAGTGGCTCTGGTAAAAGTACTTTTTTACGTTGCATCAATTTCCTAGAAACTCCCACTAGCGGTACCATCAGTCTATCTGGAGAAAAAATTACAGCAGACAAAGCACAGATATGCCGTTTACGCACTCGCATGGCGATGGTCTTTCAACAGTTCAATCTGTGGTCTCATATGACTGTTCTCAATAATGTCGCCATCGCACTTAAAACCTCACTAAAACTACCCAAGAAAGAAGCGAATCAACGTGCTGAAAAATATTTAAATCAAGTTAATATGTCAGATAGACTACACTATTATCCAGGGCAGCTTTCAGGTGGACAAATGCAAAGGGTCGCTATTGCTAGAGCTTTGGCTATGGAACCCGATATTTTATTATTTGATGAGCCTACATCTGCTCTTGACCCCGAATTAGTGGAAGAGGTCTTAAACGTTATTAAAAAATTAGCCGAGCAAGGTCGCACTATGTTGGTTGTGACTCATGAAATGGCTTTTGCTCGTGATGTTTCAAATAGAGTGATATTTTTTGATGAAGGAATAATTGTAGAAGATGGTCCGCCAAATGAAGTATTCACTGCCCCTAAGTCAGAACAGTTCAAACAGTTTATTTCTAAAGAATATTAAATAAACCCCTTCAAAATAAATAAAGGAGAAAACCATGACAAAACGACTAACTATTACCTCAGTTACACTGAGCTTTTGCCTACTGCTAAGTGCCCAAGCATTTGCTAAAGATACCGTAAAGATTGGCGTAGAAGGCGCCTATCCTCCTTTTAGTAAAACCACCAAAGATGGAAAACTAGAAGGCTTTGATATTGATATTGCACACGCACTCTGTAAAAAAATGGATGTTGAATGTACCCTAGTAAAACAAGATTGGGACGGTATTATTCCAGCACTTTTAGCAAGAAAGTATGATGCTATTGTTGCTTCCATGTCGATGACGGATGAGCGTAAAGAGAAAGTTGCTTTTACAAACCATTACTACAAATCTCCAGCACGTTTCATTCATAAAAAAGGCGTTCCTTTTGAAATATCAAAAACAGGATTAAAAGGCAAAAGTGTCGGCGTTCAACGCGGTACTGTTTCTGACAAATTCATCACGGGTGAGTTTGGTGAAGATGTTGATATCAAACGTTATGGCACTCAAGAAGAAGCCTATCTTGACCTAAATGCAGGACGCGCTGAGTTTGTTTTTGCTGATGCATTTGTACTGCTTGAGTTTATTAATTCTGACAAAGGCAAAGACTACGAATTTGTTGGTGGAAGCTACTCAGACCAAAAATACTTTGGCGATGGCATTGGTATAGCATTGCGCAAGAAAGACACCGAGTTAACTGAGAAGTTTAACAAGGCTATCGCGGGCATTCGTGAAGATGGAACTTACGATACAATTCGTAAGAAGTACTTCGATTTTGAAATCTTCGATTAAGAATCACTACCCTCTATTTTGACTGATTTACTATGGGTCAAAATAGAGGAACAAGAATAATTCACCTAATAAAAAAACGTATAACCTATGTCTGAAATATTCGGTGGCTACTTACCCTTAATTTTAAAGGGCATGATCATAACTGTCGAAGTTGCCTTATTATCACTTTTATTCGCCCTATTATTAGGCATGATTACCGCCGCCGCAAGACTCTATGGCGACCCCATCTCCAAAACCATTGCAACCATTTACACCACTGTTATTCGTGGTATTCCCGATTTAGTACTAATGATGCTGATCTTCTTTGGCGGTCAGATTCTAATCAATAATATGGGCGATAAACTTGGCTGGGACTACATTGATATAGACCCATTCATTGCAGGCGTTCTTACCATAGGATTTATTTTTGGCGCTTATATGAGTGAAACCTTCCGCGGCGCAATAATGGCTGTCCACAAGGGTCAAATTGAAGCTGGGCATGCTTACGGTATGACTGGCTTTCAAGTCTTTATTCACATTACTTTCCCTGCCATGATACGTCATGCTATTCCTGGGTTTTTTAATAATTGGTTAGTATTAGTCAAAACAACAGCACTTGTCTCTGTGATTGGGCTTGAGGATATGGTATTTAGCGCCAAGGTTGCAGGCGATACGCTACGCCAACCTTTTACCTTTTATGTATTAGTGGGTGGTCTATTTTTACTCATTACAGCTATCAGCGACCTCGCAATGAAATGGCTAGAACGTCGCTATAATGTAGGAGAAAATTGATATGGACTTTTCCATTATCCTTGATAATCTCCCACTACTTTTTAAAGGTCTTGGCTTAACCCTTCAGCTATTAATCATCTCATTAATTATTGGTCTATTCCTTGCAATACCAATGGCCATTATGGCGGCTTCAAAAAATGCATGGTTTAGGATCCCCATAAAAATCTTTATCTATATTTTTCGTGGCACCCCCCTACTTATTCAGATATTCATAATATATTATGGTTTAGCTCAATTTGAATGGCTCCGTGAAAGTGTCCTCTGGATTGTATTTAAAGAGGCCTATTGGTGCGCTATTATCGCCTTTGCCCTTAATACGGCTGCCTACACTGCTGAGATATTTCGTGGTGCAATATTACAAACACCCAAAGGCGAAATCGAAGCCGCCCAAGCCTGTGGCATGTCCCGCTGGGATCAATACCGTCATATTATTCTACCCAGTGCATTGCGTCGCTCTATCCCTATGTATGGCAATGAAGTCATCTTCATGTTGCATGCAACGGTACTCGCAGGCGTTATCACACTGGTCGATTTGTTTGGTGCAGCAAAAATAATAAACTCTCGCTATTACGCTCCTTTCGAATCCTTTATTAGTGTCGGACTATTTTATTTGGTCATTACATTTACGATCGTATTTGCCTTTAAATTAGCCGAAGGGCATTTCCTCAAGCATTTGAAACGATGAGTGTTTATTTAACCGGACTATTATTAGGCGGCAGCCTAATTATCGCGATTGGCTCCCAGAATGCCTTTGTACTAAAACAAGGCTTACTGAAGAGTCATGTGTTTCTCATCTGCATCATCTGTGCACTTTCAGATGCACTGCTGATAACACTTGGCACTAGTGGCATCGGTAAAATCGTTGAAAACCATCCAGATTGGTTAAATGCTATTAAGTGGTTTGGCGCTACCTATCTCATTTTATTTGGCATTAATAGCTTTCGCGCGGCTTTATCGAATGAGACATTACACAGTGCATCAGATGATGCATCACAAAACACCAAAACAGTCATCACAACGGTACTCGCACTCACCTTTTTAAACCCACATGTGTATCTGGATACAGTTTTACTGATTGGCAGTATAGCCTCACCCTACTCGGCAAATGATAGGCTGTTATTTACCCTAGGCGCAGTCAGCGCATCTTTTATCTGGTTTTTTTCATTAGGTTATGGCGCGCGACTATTAATCCCTTTATTTTCTAAACCGTCATCATGGAAAGTCCTTAATATTGTGATAGGACTTGTCATGTGGTGGATAGCTTACCTGCTTGTTTTTACGAACTAAAGCCGTAGTGTACCCAAATATATAAAAACTTAGTGATGTGAATCGCGGGGTGCCTTTATCACCTAAACCAGTTATCATACTTAGCCTTTATTATATTAACCGACAGGATATTTTGTGAGTGTAAGAACAGCCCCTCGACGTAAAACCATGCTTGTGATTATGGATGGTGTTGGTGTAAACCCGAGTAAGAAAAACAATGGTTTTCATGAGGCTGATACGCCACGGCTAGATGAGTATTTTGGCAAATACCCTCACACCACCTTACAAGCATCAGGTGATGCAGTTGGTCTCCCAGATGGTCAAATGGGAAACTCTGAAGTCGGTCACTTAACCATTGGCTGTGGCATCATTATTAAGCAAGATTTAGTGCGTATTAATGACGCGATTGAAGATGGTCGATTTAAGAAAAATATTGTTTTGCGTAATACCATTTTTCTTGCCAAAGAAAACAACCGACCCGTTCATTTAGTTGGGTTAGTTTCTGATGGCGGTGTTCATAGCCATGTTCGACACTTATGTGCATTGATAAAAATGTGTAGTAAGCGTGGCGTTAAACCTGTTGTGCATATTATTACTGATGGTCGCGATACGTCTCCAAAATCTGCAAAAAAATATATTCGTACCGTTCTTAATGCCTTAGAAAAATTTGGCGGCAGTGTCGCCACCGTGACAGGGCGCTTCTACGCTATGGACAGAGACAACCGCTGGAATAGGACCCAAAGAGCCTTTGATGCAATGGTTCATGGTGTTGGCAAAGAGGCATCTGACCCTTTACAAGCAGTAGAAGATGGCTATAAAAATGACGAAACAGATGAATTCTTATTTCCTAGAATCATGCCAAATGCAGAAAAAATACAACATGATGATTCACTAATATTTTTTAATTTTCGTAATGATAGACCTCGCCAGTTATCTGCTGCATTAGGTATGGAAGAGTTTGATGAGTTTGATCGTGGCGATTACTCGCCCATCGTTGTTACCTGTTTAACAGAATACGATAAGAAACTACTTGCGCCTGTAGCTTTTCCTCCAGAGCGCCCATCAACAAATTTAGCCCATGCAATTAGTCTTTCTGGTTACAAACAGTTACACACATCAGAAACAGAAAAATACGCTCACGTCACTTTCTTCTTAAATGGTGGTCGAGAAACACCTTATGCAGGTGAAGATCGTATTATGATTAATTCACCCAAAGTTCACACCTACGATGAATGCCCAGAAATGAGTGCTAAAGAACTTGCAGATGTGGTGATTGATGCAGCAGACAAGCAAGAGCATTCCTTTATTGTTGTGAATTTCCCAAATGGTGACATGGTAGGACACTCCGCTAAGCCCGCTGCAATTATTAAAGCCGTTGAAACACTCGATACAGAAGTGGGTCGCGTGTTAGATGCTGCTATTAAAAATGATTACTCCGTCATTCTAACGGCGGATCACGGCAACTGTGATGAGTATATTGATCCTTTCACAGGTGAGCCAAATACTCAACACACAGTCTATCCTGTACCTTGTTTAATTATCGACAAAGCCTATTGGCGATTACGCACCAGTGGTGGTTTAAGTAATATTGCACCTACAGTTTTACATTTAATGGGATTAACCAAACCTAAGGCAATGACTTGTCAGTCTTTATTACTCGAAGAAATGATAAAATCAGATTAACACCACCTTTTTATTTTTCTATCTGCATTCTTTAACCGTCAATCCTATAGAGCGATGACTGCTTAAATTTTAGGCAGTATGCTGATGTTTTATTCCTCAACATCAGCATAACTGTTTATGAAAAGCACCTTTTTAATTCTATTTTTTCTTCTTTGCAATGTCAGTAGTTTTGCAAGCGAGCCCTCTCGTTTTTCTGGGATTATAGACTCCCACAACAATGTTCGAGCTATGCATCAACAACAACCCTTGTCATGGTCTAATTCACTAGCAGATTATGCACAGCAATGGGTTAATCACCTTGCTACGACTGAAAACTGCGCAATGATTCACCGACCCAACCAAGGTGGCGGACACTTCCAACAGGCTCATGGTGAGAATTTATTTTGGGCAAGTGCAGAGAACTTCGGCAACGGCATGATTAAACAACAGGCACTAACAGCCAGAGATATTGTCAAAGCTTGGGCTGAAGAAGAAAGTTATTATGACTACCAAACCAATAAGTGCCAAACAGGAGAGGACTGTGGGCACTATACTCAAATGGTCTGGCACGAGTCACAACAAGTCGGCTGCGCAATAGCAGTCTGCCCTGATAAGTCACAAATATGGGCTTGTAATTACTCCCCTCGAGGAAATTTCATTGGTGAGTGGCCCTATTGATTTGCAATCTTCTAAAAAGACGGGGGGTGCCATTAAAGAAACTCTGATTAATTCTTGATCAGCTTCCCTACCGTCATCCCCTGCACCAATATCGAGAAAACTACAATCACATAGGTAATCACCAATAAGGCTTCTCGATTTTCACCTTCAGGCAATGTTAGCACTAAGGCTATGGATATCCCTCCACGTAAACCACCCCAAGTAAGGATTCTGACGATTTTAGGCGTGAAGCTTTGGCGCAATTTCAATAGTGATACAGGGATTCCAACTGAAATAAAACGAATCAATAACACCACAGGAATCATAATTACCCCTGCCCATAAATACTGTGTATTGAAAGTTAACACCAGAACTTCCAAGCCAATTAATACAAACAACATGGCATTTAAAATTTCATCGATCAACTCCCAGAAATTATCCAGATGATCGCGAGTTTTATCTGACATTGCATATTTTCGACCTCTATTCCCTATCAACAATCCTGCAATTACAATTGCAATAGGTCCGGAAACATGGATAGCACTGGCTAAAGCATAACCCCCTAAGACGAGACCTAATGTTATCAGTACTTCAACCTGATAATTATCAATACTCGCCAACATGCGGAAGGTTATATAACCAATTACAAATCCAAATATTGCGCCACCAATCGCTTCTTGTGCAAATAGAGTCGCTATGCTTAGCGCATTTACTTCGCCATGAGCGCCGTGCCCACCTACTCCTGCAATACTTAGAAAAACTAAAAATACAACAACGGCAATACCATCGTTAAAAAGTGATTCACCCGCTATTTTCGTCTCTAATGACTTTGGCGCACCAACTGTTTTTAAAATACCGAGAACAGCAATAGGATCCGTTGGTGAAATTAAAGAACCAAATAATAGGCAATATATAAGCGGGATTTCTAAGCCGAGTAAACCAAAAATAAAGTAGGAGACATAGCCAACTAGAAAGGTTGAAGTAATAACACCTACGCTGGCTAAAATAGCTACCACCCATTTTTGCTTTTTAAGTTCCTCCAAATGCACATGCAAAGCACCTGCAAAAAGTAAAGCACTCAGCATACCTTGCATCAAGGTCTCATTAAAATCGATACCTTTCAGGAGGGTTTTAGCCTGTTCTTCCAAAGGAATACCTACTTTTCCTAGTAAAACGATCGCCAAAGACATTAATAATGCTATTGCCAACAAACCAATGGTAGAGGGGATTTTTAGATATTTATAGTTGATATAACTAAAAACTGCTGCAAGTGAAATCAACGCAGCGATGGTATTTATTATGCTCATTTAAAACCCTATTGTATTATTACCCAAATCCACACGAATACAATACACCTCTTTCTAAGCGTGGATCTGGTATTATATTTAGAATGGCACCCCCCCCTTTTTTTAACAATTGGGAGTGATATTCCATTCTATCCCGCCATTAAAGACTCAATATCATCAATTTCTTTAATCAAGTCAGCCGTTAGTACTTCGTTTCCTGATTGAGTAATTAATACATCATCTTCAATACGAATGCCAATATTCCACCATTTTTCATCAACATCTTTACTCGGTGAAATGTATAGCCCTGGCTCCACTGTTAATACCATACCTGGCTCAAGCTCACGCCACTCATCCTTAACCTTATATTCACCCACATCATGAACATCAAGCCCGAGCCAATGCCCAGTCTTGTGCATATAAAAAGGCGTGTATTTAGTCTCACTAATTAACTCCTCGAGACCACCTGATAATAAGCCATGCTCCAATAAGCCCGCCGTGATCACTCTAACGGCAGCATCGTGCGGATCAAGCCAATGACTCCCTGGCTTCGCCACATCAATCGCCGCATACTGCGCATCAAGTACAACTTGATAGAGCTGACGCTGCGCTTCGGTAAATTGACCATTAACGGGAAAGGTACGCGTAATATCACTGGCATAACCTTGATTTTCCGCACCTGCATCAATCAATAATAAATCATTATCTTTAAGTTCAGCGTTATTATCAACATAGTGCAAGATACAACCATTTTCACCGCCACCCACAATAGAGGTATAGGCAGTGGTCATACCAGATTTTTTAAACTCATGCAGATATTCTGCTTCTATCTCATATTCCAGCATCCCAACTTGACACTTTTTCATCGCATTTTGATGTGCTCGAACTGAAACTTGAGCCGCATCACGCATTAAGTTCTGCTCCATTTCTGATTTAAATAAACGCAATCCATGTAGGAAGATATCCAGCGAAATAAATTCATGTGGTGCTTGTACACCACTTCGTACTTTCGTGCGTAAAGAATTCACCCAAGAGATAACTTTTTTATCAAACTCAGGATTATTGCCGACGCTATAAAAAACCTTACTGCAGTTCTCCATTAAGCTCGGCAATATTTCATCGATGTCTTCTATAGGAAAAGCATCATCAGCAGCATAATCATCAACCGCGCCTTCCACACCCGCCATGCGCCCTGTCCAAAGCTCAGTCTTGGGGTTTTTCTCCCGGCAAAAAAGAATATATTCACTCTCTTTCCTACCTGGCACCAAAACGGCGACAGCTTCCGGCTCATTAAACCCAGTCAGATAAAGAAAATCACTATCTTGCCGAAAGCTAAATTCAGCATCTCTATTGCGAAACCTTATGTCAGCAGATGGGATAATCGCGATTGCGTCATCACCAATTCTTGCCATCAAATTGCTGCGTCTTTTGGCAAACTCTTTATTGCTTATTTTATTCATCTTAATGAATCATCGTTGATTGTTTAATAGGTTGTAACTCCTCATTAATTAACAAAACCCCCATACGCACATATTCACTAATTTCGATATACGCTTCTTCAGACTCTTCCTCGTCACCAAGGTCAAACTCACCTGCTGTTCCGATTTCTGTAAAATCAGTTAATAACTCACGCGAATCATCTGGTAAAGCTTTATAGTCTTTAATACCCGCCATACTCGCGCCTAAAATAAATCCACTACACCATTGTTGTAGTGTCGTTAATCTGGCATATAAAGACTCATCCTCATCAGGCAAAATAAGATCAAATTCCAAATTAGAATCCTGCAATTGCCTTTTAATTTCATCAAACAATTCACCAGACAACTTAATTGCCTTAACTTGCTTCTCATTATTAGCATTAATTTCACCAAAAATAAGCTGCACCCAAGCAACTTTCTCAGAACTAATATTGACACTCAGCAAACCACAAGCAATAGCCTGCGTCTCCGCTGCGTTATAATCAGCCTCAGCCCCCTGAAGAGCCATATCCAAATCGAAATTTTCCATCAGGGTAGTTTAGCGTTAAACAAAAAATAAAACACCTCAGTAATACAAAACAACCACCGTTTGTAATAAAAACAAGGAAAAACAACATATAAATGCTTTTAAAGGGAACTTAAAAGCCGACAGAATGTATTTACAATGTATACTTTTATACGGTAATATGCATGTTGCACACACACTAACAGGAATTATTATGAAACATACATTCAAAAAACTTTTAGCCGCTTTGGTTTTAACTGCATTTGCAGCACCATCTTTTGCTGTCACGTACACTGATTCTAATCAGACTATTGCGAGCGTTACTACATATACATTCGGAACACTCATCACGCTAGTAGGTGACGGTGCTAATACTAACAATTGTTCAGTTGCTGGAGCTGCGAAGTTTGCATTCATAGACACGACAAATACTCTCGGTAGAACTCAGCTAGCATCTGTTTTAGCTGCACATGTTTCAAATAAGCCAATTACTCTCGGTCTTATTAGCTGCAGACCTTGGGGAGCAGCTACAATGCCAGTAGCATACCGAGTTGCATTTTAATAGAAATAGAAACACATCTAATTCACGCTTTTAAGTAGCGTAATGCTTTGCCCACTTACATCTTTATAGGATGTAGGTGGACAAAATAGAACAAAGTCACACCCCCTAGTATACCTTCAGCTCATACATTGAGCGCACAATAAATGATGTCACTAAATAACTATACATATACTTTAATTTTAATCTTATTAGTCAGCGGAGCTTCATACAAGTTACTTAAGCATTCTGACAACAATAATAACCCTCAAACTCCAAAAGAAAAAACTACTGAGATCATCGCTCCATCATCACCAACAAAAAAAGATCCTTTATCCCAAGGTCAACCTTTAATCACTCAAGATACAACGACACCCATACTTTCAACGAGCAAATCTAGCAATCAGAATAAAGGACTAGAGACTCCTCCAATCAATATGCGGTCTCAAGAAACCAATAATAAAATGAAAGTTTACACTCAAGATGAAACTGAAAAAAGCATTGGCGATCAACTAATTGAAATTGAACCCGAGAGTGTCGGGAATTATGAGTCAGTCAAACTAGACCCTAGTATTTTAAATGCTGACCAGGAATATATAGAAAAACTAATTATTGATTCAAATTATCTCAATAAAACTAGAGTAAGTGATAAAGAAACTGAGACTGAAACTATTCCTCAATTAACAAGAGATCAACTTGAAGAACTCTATGGCATAGACCCCAATAGCAACAACAACTCAAAAACTATTATCAACCAAGTTGAAGTAGATAGCATTATTAATGCTGATAGTGAATATTTAAACTCACTAATTAAAAACAAAACAACAAATCATCCTGATGAAAAGGCTTTAACAAATAAAGATCTAATGATTCTTAATGAAGCTTACAAAGATGAACCGCTAGAGTAGCGAAACCATTCTCTATACTAGAATGGATTAAACAGAGAGTTTTTATTACAGAAAAAATTCATTTTAATATAACTCTATTTCATCTGATAAACTAACACAATAAAAGACGCTAGAATTGTTAATATGATATTTCCTCATTTGTAAGTAACACCGCTATAATTCTATCTTGTCTCTAGTAATATTCAATGTATCATATAGTCTTCCAAATTTATTATAATAACCATGTTTAAAGGAAGAAGTTATAAATGAAACCTCTACTAATAATAGGCCATCCACTTTCTGGCTTAGAGTCAATAGAAACGATACTTCAACAGCATGGGATGTCAGAAGCAAAACCTTCAAGAATACAACAGCTCACTCCTTCTGAAGTCAGCAACAAAATATTACAAGCAGGAAGTAACAATATAGGTTTCGAAAAATCTAACTTTCATCAAGTTAGTGCAAGTAAAATCTGGAATGAGTTAGCCTTAGACTTGTTTCTTGCAAATACTAAACAAGACTTCTGGGGCTGGTCTGATACTCAGTCCATTTTTCTTCTAAATTACTGGAGATCTATAGAGCCTAATCTAAAGTACCTCCTTGTTTACAATTCCCCTGAAACCAGTCTAACTTCATTATTTCAAGGTCGGTCTATTAATAAAGCAGAGCTTAAACTAGCGGCAGATAAATGGGAAAACTACAACAAAGAACTAATAAGCTTTCACTACAACAACCCTGATAACTGTTTACTAGTTCATGCAGGCGAAGCAAACAAAAACATTACCCAATTCATTAATTTAATTTCAACTTTTATAGGAATGAATTTCAAACAAAAATCTTCGCTATCAACAAGGGATACAAATGAATCACATCCGTTAAATTCCTTTTTTGCTCACAATGCCGTACAACACTTCCCCTTTGTGCACGAGTCCTTTGAGGAGCTACAATCAATCGCTAACTTGCCACTTTTAGACGAAGAAAGTGACATTATAAAATGCCTACATACGTGGAATCATTTTCAAGAAGTACACCAACAACAAATAGTTAAAACGAATAAACAGCTTGATACAATCAAAGCTACAAAAAACGACAATGAACTAATCATATATCAAATTAACCAGCTACAAGAAGAACTGGATAATTACTACTTGGCAAATGATGAGTTAGAATATAATAATTTAGAGAACTCAAAAGAAAATGAATTAGTCATCCTTCAGCTTCATCAACTTCAAGAAGAATTAGAAAACTACTATATTGAAAATAAAAAACTCATAAAAAGCACACAAGGAGCTAAATCATCTCAAAAAACATACCATGGTGCTGCTAATAGAATTAAAGAACGCTTATCCTATCAACTCGGCAAGACCATGCTAAGAGAGTCAAAAAGTATAGGGGGCTGGATTAGGATGCCTTTGGCACTATTAAAGGCATCCAAACAGTTTAACCAAGAAAAACCTCAACGTGAAGCTAGAATGCTTCCTCCAATATCTGAGTATCAAGATATTATTGAGGCAGAAAAAACAAAACAACATCTTTCCTACAGGCTAGGAAAAACAATGATTACTCATAGTAAGACCCCTGTAGGATGGATACTTTTACCTTGGAAACTACATCAAGAGATCCATGATTTTAATAAAAATGGAAATGGAAGAAAATAAAAAACGATGTCTAATCACACCCAAATCATACCTTGGCTACATCACTTGCATGCACTACACCCATCAAACAATCTGGTTTTGATTGGCGCAGGTAGCACTAATAGTCAATGGGTCCAGCTACTCAAAGACCTAAATATTAAAAAAGCCCTTTTAATTGAATCAGATAAAAGTAAATTCATCGACCTTAAAGAAAATAATTCTAATCATAATTGGAATTTAAAAAACACCATAATTGGGGAGGGAAATGAAAATTGTTATTACTATGAGGCCAGCTATAAAGTAGAAAGTGGCTTGGTCAAACCAGAAACGTTACAAAAAATATGGCCTAATATTAGCACGCTAAAAAAAATAAAGTGCACAACCACACCTCTTTCTGAGGCGCTAAAAAAAGAGGAAAAAACACCGAACTGGCTGCTAATAGACTGTTTGCCTGCCCTTTCAATAATTCAGGGTTTAGGCACTTTCTTAGATAACATAAATGTAATTGTTGCACGCTCAATACTTACTGATCACTCACCAAAAAAAACCAAAGAAAACTTAATGACCGATTATCTTAGCAGCTTAGGCTTTAACTGTCTGGCAACAGAAAAAGAACAGAACCTTGCTATCGGACATTCACTTTATTATAAAGAGACAAATTTTATAACGAAAGTAACAGAAGAAAAAAGCAAAACAGACTTACTTTCGAAGTCTCAAAAGCTACTTGAAGAAACAACTGAAACACTTAATGAACAAACTGAATTAAATAAAAAGCAACTCGATACAATTAACCAACTCACTCACAAAAAAGAAAAGTCAGAAAAACTAGCCATCACTCTCCAAACACAAATAAATGATTTTTTAAAATCCCAAGAAGGTTTTAAAGCAAAAACTAAGCAGCTAATGGAGAAGATTGAATCACAAGAGATAGAATTAAAAACAGATAAAGAAAAGCTCCAAAATCAGATACTAGAAAGTAACTATCGACTCAAAAAAACATCTGAGGAATTTATAAGAATTGAAGCTCAAATGGAGTTAATTAAAGATATAAGCTTTCACAATGAAAAATAACAATAAAGTTCACACAAGTTTGCCCAAAAAACAGGTGAATCTACACAATATTAAAGAGAGCTGGGTTCTGGGAGAATGGCAAGAATTAGCAACTATCGACTTAACAACTATTAGTACTCATAAAAATAAAAAAGAATTAATTCTATATGTATTAAATGCATTCCAACAACTAGGTAACAACAACAAAACTTACGAATGTATTCATCTTGCACAAAAATTTGGCTGCACTAAAAACGAAGTTATAAATGCGCTGCTTTCCGTCATTCAGAACAATTTAGGGCGTCTTTCATTACTCTATAAAGACAAGATAAAAATCAAACACTTCTTTGATGCTGCCTTAGGCGTTACCAACGACGGTGAATTTAATGCGACAAGCCATAAAAGAACAGTCCAAGAGTGTATAAAACTGGGACTCCTTCCTCAAAGTATAGAGTTAACTCGACACCAATCTGCAAAGCTAAAAAAAGAAGGTAAATTAAATCAAGCAAGATTAAGCATTTTTGAAAATGAATTAATATTACTCCAACAGGAGTTAATACTAGCCCAACAACGAAATCAGCTTTACATAAACTCTAGCAACCAGAAAAACCGAGATAAACTATCATGGTTAGAGCAACTCGCCCAACTTTCTGTTTCACAGCTCAAACAAGATTTATGGGTTCTAAAAAAGAATAACTACAAACGAAATGGCTTTTTTGTTGAATTTGGCGCAACCAATGGTGTTTTACTTAGCAATACACATCTTCTTGAAAAGGAATTTGATTGGAAAGGAATTTGCGCTGAACCAAACCCAATCTTCTATAAAGAATTAAAGGAAAATCGATCTTGTATAACCTCTGATGCCTGCATAGGTAGCACAACAGGAGAAAAGGTTGAGTTCATCTTTGCAGATGTCTATGGCGGCATGACAAAGCATAAGAATGATGACAAGCATGGGGGCATACGCGAAGCCTACGAAACATCAGGCAAAACTAATACTCTAACTACTATTTCATTAAATGATTTTTTACTAGAGTCAAATGCACCTAGAAATATTGATTATATTAGTATAGATACAGAAGGCAGTGAATATGAAATACTTAAGACCTTCCCCTTTAATGAATGGAAAGTAAAATTATTAACTATTGAACATAATTTCACTGCAAATCGCCAAAAAATACAAACACTGCTCGAATCCTACGGTTATAAGTGCACAGAACAAAAATGGGACGATTGGTTTGAATTATCCACTCAATAAATTAACACAATAGTTATTATAAATATGACCAACGAAAATAATATTAGACCAACCATATTCCAAAAAGCAAAAGCAGATGATTTTCTTGGCAGGTTTAGAGAGATAGTCTCGGATCCAATAAACTTTTTTATTAATAGAGTACCTCACGCTGGTTTTGTAGAAAATGACATGATATATCTACACAATGGCAATAAAGTTCCTATAAGTGGGGATCTCTCGTACTATGGATCTTTCAGCGATATTTTAATAATAAATAGAGGAGTACATGAACCACTTGAAGAGTATGTTTTTCAAGAAGTATTAAAAGCCCTTCCTTCTTCTGTCATGATGATTGAGCTTGGTAGTTACTGGGGGCATTATTCAATGTGGTTAAAAAAATACAAGCCTGAATCGCAGGTCTACCTAATTGAACCAGATAAGCATAATATGCTTGTTGGTCAGAATAATTTTAAGATTAATGGTTTTTCAGGTAACTTCATACAAGGCTTTGTTGGTAAAGGTGAATTTATGATAGATCCTTTTCTCAAGCAGCAAAACTTTGATAAAGTGAATCTGCTACACGTAGATATCCAAGGGTATGAAGTGGAAATGCTCAAAGATGCAAGTAACTCACTTTTGCATCATGCAGTTGACTACATATTTATATCAACACATTCGCAGCTCATTCATGAGGAGGTTGTGAATTTATTAGAAAGCTTTGATTATAGGGTGGAAGTGAACTCAGACTTTGACAATGAGACCACGTCCTTTGATGGTTTGGTTTTTTCATCGAGCCCTAAAGTAAAACAAGTATTTAACAACTTTCAACACTTATCAAGAAAGGATATTCCATTTATAAACTCTCAAGATTGGATAACAGCATTTGATCAAAACCTTTTGTATACTAATGAATTATATCAGGACAACAATATGAGCCACAATCCATATCAGGGGCTACCAGCTAATTCTTTCTGGACAAATGCCGTTGCTAATTCAACCACCCCTGCACCTGAAGAAATATATAAAAAAAAGTGGGGCATCAGTAAAGAGGATAAAATTGCAACTGCTGGAAGTTGTTTTGCACAGCATATCGGACGACACCTGAGAAAAAATGAATTCAATGTAATGGATATGGAAGCTCCACCACATGGACTGATTGATAACAAAAGCCAGCTTAAATATGGTTATTCAATGTATTCGGCTAGATATGGAAACATTTATACAGCACGGCAACTATTGCAATTAGCTCAAGAAGCTTTTGGAGAGCACACTCCCCAAAATGCTATATGGGAAGGGGCTAATGAATCATATTATGATGCTATAAGGCCTAATGTGGAACCACAAGGTCTTCATTCTATTGAAGAAGTAAAAGCCCATAGAGTACAACATATTGACCAAGTACGAGAAATGTTTGAAACTATGGATTTATTCATTTTCACACTTGGGTTAACGGAGTCATGGGTCGATATAACCAGCAACACCGTATTCCCTACTGCCCCTGGCGTTATAGCAGGAACATTTAACCCTGATATTTATAAATTTAAAAATTTTCAATATAATGAAATATTAGCTGACTTCTACCAATTCAGAGAATTAATTTTATCAAAACAAACAAAGGAAACTAAAACAAAATTTTTACTAACCGTTTCACCTGTTCCGTTGACAGCAACTGCTTCTAATGAGCATGCACTCTTAGCTAACACCTACTCAAAATCTGTACTACGTGCTGTAGCAGGAGAGTTATCAATGCAAAATTCAGACATCGATTATTTCCCATCATATGAAATAATAAGCAATCCATGGACCACTACTTCCTTCTACAAGAATAACAAACGTTCAGTAGAGGAACAGGGAATTGAAATCGTAATGAATACATTTTTTCAGGAACATCTACATGGAAAAAATACTAGTAACTCAGATAAAATACCTTTAGCCCCCAATGAGAAAAAAGAAGGTATAGATGAATCTCTGGACCTTAATAACGCCATCTGTGAAGAAGAAATTCTTGATGCTTTTAGTACTAAAGGAATAAAGTGAAAATACTTTTTGCTGGAAACTCTCAAACAACTTGCCTAAAAATAGCCTTTGATAGCAACCCTGAAACCCTAGACAAGCATGAGGTATACTTTCATGTGACACCTGGAGCTACAGGACCATACTTCAAAATCAAAGACGATCAATTAAGCGTTATACAAGGAGCCATTAATCCAAATTTTCCAGCTCGATTACATCCCGAAGGAATTAGCACTCCTCCACTAAGTAGTTTTGATGTGATTATAATAAGTGCCCTAGGCTATGTAGATGGAGGTTTCTTATATCAAAATACTGTTATGAAACAAGGCGTTTTACACCAATTTTCACCAAAAAAAAATGACCATACACAAAGGTTACTTTCTAAGCCCTGCCTTAAAGAAATAGTTTTCACTTTGCTTTCCCAGCAACATGGTTTTCAATTTTTAGATGAGTTAAAGAATCACTTTAATAAAAAAATTATAGTTCAACCATTTCCAATAATATCAGAAATCGTCAAAGATCATCCTGATTGGCTTTTAAATAGATTATACAATGACCCTATAGGTGCTCATAAGTTCTTCCAAAAAACACGAGATGACTATCTAGACTTTGCTTGTAACAAAAGTAATATTAAGTTATTACCTTATCCCGTACCTGAATGGAAAAGCTCTATGTTTTCACCTAAAGACAAAATGTCACTTGCAGATGGGCAACATCCCACTAACGAATATGGTCCAATGATTCTTGAGCAAATTAAAAATGAATTAGATAAACATAACTGAGGAATAATGATCAACCTCATAGGTATCTTGTTCTACATCACTGTTTAAGTTTTTCAAACAAATAACCCTAATGCACTTGATGGGATAAGAGACATTGGCACTTAAAATAAAAATCAGACTTTTAAATTGATGCCTTTCCAGGAAGCTCATCACTACCAATTTGAACCAGGAAAGGATGTTACCCAACAATTCACAATTATATATAAAAAGAAAAACAATAGTTATTTGGAGTTCACTAACTAATATGGTCAAAAAAATTATCTGCATCAGCTTTCTTCTGATAAGCTAGGAAACATCACGCAAAGTGAAGTAAAAACTAAAGTAACTCAAGATAGCCCCAGAATCCACTAATTTACTACAAAAAGAGTGTCCGAAATTCGTGGGTAACTTGGAAAGATAACCCCAATTTAATCTAGAATTTGGAAAAGATATAGTAGTTGACTCTATTAACAGAATGTAGCTACAATCATAGCTGTCATCATAAAAAATATTTCAGGAGCTATTAATTGCTTATCAAAACTCATTCAGGACGCGAGGTACTTGGACCTAAGGATAACCGTGATTATTGGCTGGAACGAAAGAATCATGATCTATACAGGCTAACTCTAGCTATGAGTAGTGCCATGTTTCCACTAGCAAAATCAGCTATAGATGTTGGATGTTATACATCTGGCTTGTTAGTCGAAATGGATTGGATAGAGAAGCGCATCGCCACAGACATTCAAAGTGGGCTAATAGATAATTGGAAAGATGTAGATGAGGTTGACTTTATTTGTCAAGATGCTTTTAACTTGAATACTGACACCTTATTTGACTTAGTTATATCCAATCAAACAATTGAACATCTAGAACAACCTGAAATATTTGTTAATTCACTGCTATCTATTGGCAAAGGGCTAATTATATCTACCACTTTAGATACTCCTCATGGCTTGATTCCAGGACACATACAAGACCCAATTGATATGGAAAAGTTTAAGAGCTGGTTTCCTGTAGAACTCGATTGCTGGAGTATTTGTTATCACCCTACCAACAAAAAAATTGGGCACATCATAGCGGTAATCAAGAACAACCACCCAAATAGAAAATAATTTTAACACTGCGTATGATTTTAACACTTTAAAAAATCATGTAAGATAGCAAAATGTCTGATACTCCAATTCCTACTAAGGAAAATATACTAACTCGACTTAATGAGACAATACCTATCACTTCTATAGTTGATGTAGGAGTTAGAGCAAGTACACATGAATTAATTAAATGTTTTCCAACTCACAAGCAGTACCTTTTTGAGCCTGTAAACTTATTTTTTAATAACATTAAAAAAAATTATAAAAATATAAACTACGAACTTTTTCCTTTCGCTTTAGCAAATAAAGAATCTAGAATTTTTTTAGTATTAACATCTCTTGAAAAGAATGGCGTGGTTACTCATAGTAGAATTTCAACAGAGAAAATTGAAGTTGACCATGTTGATATTATTTCTTGTGATGAAATGGAAGTGAAAAGATTTGAAAGCCTTGAGTTATCAAAGAATATTGAATCTGACTTTTTGCTAAAAGTAGATGTAGACGGTGAGGACTTAAATGTTATCAAAGGCTTTGGTAGTAAATTAAAGTTAGCCTCAGCAGTAATCATTGAATGCACCTGTATATCTGCAACAGAACGAATTGCTTACCTACAACAAAACAACTTTGTTTTAATTGATATGGTTGATTTGGTTTATTACGGATTATCACTTTATCAATTCGATGCTGTTTTGGTCAGAAAAGATTTAATAACTAGAAATTACAACCAATGATTACTGAATTCCAAAGGGAACTTTGGAAACCTTTAAGTATTTAATCATACATTCATAACTCTATTAGAAATCTCTAACATGCATATTTTTATTGTTACGCCTTCCTTTAATTCAGTCGAAACTATTGATCAAACTATTCTAAGTGTCATTACTCAACCAGGTAACTTTCATCTTCACTATCACATTCAAGATGGTGGCTCAGATGATGGTACCATTAATAAGTTAGAATCTTGGAAAAACAGAATCACATCTGGTTGGTTTAACAACTCTGAGCAAACTATCACATTCAGTTATGCTGTGGAAACAGATTTTGGTATGTACGATGCAATAATAAAGGGATTCAGTCGCTTTAATTTACAAGACTCTGATTGGATGGGGTGGATAAATTCCGATGATATTTTACTTCGTAGTGCGTTACCTCTACTTTCAAAACTGGAGGATCTAAATAAAGACTCCTTTTCTATTGACTGGGTATGTGGCGCCTCCACGACAGCATCAGAGAACATACAAATAACACAATCAGAAAGAAAACTATGTAGCGAGGTTATTTCC
This sequence comes from Cocleimonas sp., assembly GCA_036478745.1. Taxonomy (GTDB): domain Bacteria; phylum Pseudomonadota; class Gammaproteobacteria; order Thiotrichales; family Thiotrichaceae; genus Cocleimonas. The sequence goes on along the minus strand of JAZGEM010000114.1, from coordinate 50,734 downwards.
TTAGGTCTTTGCGATGGTAAACATTGGGGTTATGTACAACAAGAAGGAACTTTCTTTCGCTATAAAGCATGGAAATCTGCAGGTGCTAAGGATGCCTTTGGTGATTTGAAATATGCTGCTGACTGGCGTCTCTGGTATAAGATGGCTGAAAAAAATAAAATCTTTCAGTACATTTTTCCAACAGGTATATTTTCTAGTAGAGAAGGTCAGTTAAGTCAAGTACACCGTACTGATTATGATAATGAAATAGAACAGGAGGTCTCTTTTCAACTTAGGACAAAACACCTCCATGAAATTGAAAACACTAAGTCCATTGCATATTATTTGGTACCTGATCAACAAACAAACAAAATAACTATAGAAGAAAGACCAATAAGCCCCCATGTTGAATTTCGGTTAAAAAGTTTTCCAATATCAGAAAACAGAAACAGCCTTTCTAAACAAACTCCATCAGCCAAATCCTCAAATAGCAGTCAATTAGGATCAGCCAAAAGAAACGGACAAATAATAGCTTTTGATTCAGACTGGCAATATCCTGCCATAACTGAACAACACGCTTTTAAACAAATACTAAAGTTTAATAAACCTGGAAGTGGCATAGTTTATTTTGCTTTTCCGTGGGCAACGCTTATTGATTTATTAAATCGTAAAGAAAATGCCTCCGCAAAATTTTTAATGGAAAAACTACACGAGTGCACAGAACTCATTAATCGTGGTGAAACTGTTATCACAGTTTGCCAACATATTCTCCTTCTGAACTATCAAGATATGTTTGCTAATGCAGGAATCAATCATGTGTATTGGACACATGCAATAAAAAATCAAAAACGCTTTCCTAAACATTCTAGAATTAAGGTAAGTCCATTTCCTCTATTTCCTGTACAAGCTATCAACGAAACAGTTAACTGCCATACAAAACAATCTTACCTCTTTTCCTTTATCGGCGCACGATCGAATATTTGGTACCTTACACCCTCTAGAAATATGATTCTAGATTATTTGAGTGATGATAATAGAGGATTTGTTACGGGTAGAAAAACTTGGCATTTCAATAAAATTGTCTACGACCATCAAATTGCCAAAAGCAATACATCTAGCCAAGAATTAATATCCCAGAGTAATGAAGATGAATATAAGAAAGTAATGAGGGATAGTACTTTTTCTCTTTGTCCTTCTGGAACAGGTCCAAATTCTATCCGTCTATGGGAATCAATCGGTTTTGGTTCAATTCCTGTCATTCTAGCTGACACATATTTACTTCCTGGCAATATAGAACTTTGGGAGGAGGCAGTAATTATATGCAAAGAAACTGAACAAGACATCAAAGCGTTACCAAATAAATTGGCACTTATTGCAGAAGATAAAGAATTGTTAGCAAGAAAAAGGCATGCTTTAAAACAGTTATGGATGCTTTACGGTCCTAAACTGTTTATTCATGATATTCAGAAGTTATTTTTAATTCACGAAGAAAAAAGAAAGCCACCCAAAATAGCATCAAAAGTAGCTTATAAAAACTTAATATACTTAGCCAAAGAAATTGAAGACAATATTGCTAACCCTAAAACGAAATCAGAAAACAGCACTTCGAAAATTCAAAAACAGTTATCTTTATTTTTATTGGGATGCCAGACTCGTCTATTACAAAACCCAAATGAATTTAAGTCTCAACTCGAGACATACCCAGAGCTACAAATTGCCTTCTATACAGCAATGAGATCAAGCAATGATACTCAAAAAATAAAGTTGCTTACCACACTAACTAAAAAGATATTACATTAAGCTACGCCCTATGAAGATAATATTATTAGGTAAACATTCTAACCGAACACCATTGAGCTACCCAGAATATCAACGACTCTCTGGCTTCGATATAAGTTTTTACTCTGAAAAATCCAAAATACCAACTCAAGTAGACTTTATAGTTACTGGCTTTTCTATTGATATAAAAAGTAATGCTGAAACCATATTAAATATACAAAAGAACAACCCAAGCTCAAAAGTAGTTGTTCTTTCAGAAGAGCCTCTTTGGGATACATTATGGAGCGGAGATTACTCATCAAAAACATCTGAAATCCAGCATGAAAATCAAATAATTAAATATTATGTGTTAAACCATGTAACCACAAATATATTTAGCTTCAATAAATTCCCATACTTTATAACTACTAATAATGATTTTTTTGTTCGTTATAATAGTCTTTTCAAACAAAACTCTTTGTTATCTAATAAAGAGATTTCAACAATTTGGACTAATGCGAAAATCAGACAAGCGTTCTATGCTGAAAATCGCCAAGGAGACAAATATCAAGTATCGAATAGAAAGTTTGATATTTATGGGTTGAGTACATTCAGATCTCAACTTGCAGCGCTATCAAAAGAAAAAAATAAACTCGTTATGGGCTCAGGCTGGGGTGAAAATAAAATTCGTCAAAAACTACCCGATTGGCATTTAGATAAATTAGCTTCACTTAACCGTAATTCATTTATGGTATCTGCATTAGAGAACACTCATCAGCCTTTTTATATCACAGAAAAAATTTTTGATTCCTACGCAGTCCTCGGCATACCCTTATATTACGCCTCCAAAAACCATGCCATCAACCAATTTCTACCACACGAATCGTACATAAATTTGTATAACCAATCTCCAAAGGAAGCATCGAATAAAATTAAAAATTTTACAACAAACACTCATTTCATAGAACAGTATCGTGAAACTCAACTCTTTCTAAGTAAATTGTTTTCTAATCCAGTAGAATACCAAGATGAAAGAAAAAAAGTTCTGTCCAAAATTACTAAAGAGCTTGAAGCGCTCACTCATATATCTTAGAAATAGAAAGACACCAGACAACTCGCATTTACTAACCTATTTCATCGCTTAATAGAAGTTAATATGAATACTAGATTCAATAAATTACATGATAGACATAAAGGCGAAAAGGCTGTTTTAGTTGCCAATGGTCCCTCGTTAAACAAAATGCAACTTGATTTTTTAAGAAAAGAGAATGTCATTGCTTTAAACAAAATCCACCTTGGCCTAGATAAATTTGGATTTTACCCACGTTATCTTGTCGCTATGAATGAGCTGGTTATTGCACAAACTGCAAAAGAAATCAAAGCATTAAACTGTGTTAAGTTTCTTAGCCAACACGGAGCAAAAGGTCATTTAGAAGAGGATGCACTTACCTATATCTTTGATACCAAAAACCCAAAAGAACGTTTTTTTAAAGACATTACCAAAGGCTTACATGAAGGTTGGACGGTAACTTTTGCAGCATTACAGATCGCTTATTATCTTGGTTACAAAGAAGTGGCAATAATCGGTCTTGATCATCGTTTCGAATACGACGGCCAGAAAAATGAATTAAAAACACTTAATGGAGCAGACCCGAATCATTTTTGTGATAACTATTTTGGGTTTGGTCAGGAGTGGCATCACCCCGACTTGCAAAAATCAGAAGAATCATTTGCGGTTGCAAAAAAGGTTTTTGAGAATGATGGCCGACGTATTCTAGATGCGACACTCAACGGTGCATGTCCAATTTTCGATAAAGTTAATTATCGAAAATACTTCAAACTAGAAGACTAATGAAACAACAAAATATTGAATTCACTTGGTTAGGGCAAGGTGGTGCTAGATTTCAGTACAAGAATACTGTTATCTATATTGATCCGTATTTATCTCATTCCGTACAAGAACTTGATGCTCCTGACCTTGTTAGGCAAACTCCTATCCATATAACACCCAAATCGGTGAAAGATGCAGATCTTGTTTTAATTACGCACTCTCATATTGATCACTGTGACCCTCATACCATTCCAATAATTGCTAATAACTCTCCTCAAGCAAAATTTGTCGGTCCAGAATCTATAACTCGAATTTTAAAACACTGGGGAATTCCCTCAAATAGAATCATAGAAACGAAGGATAGCTGGGTTGAAATTAACGAATCAATCAGAATTTTCCCGACCCCCGCTGCACACCCTGAGATAACAACCAACAAAAAAGGCTACTATCAACAAATAGGCTTTATACTTAAATTTGGTAAATGTATAATTTATTTGGCTGGGGATACTTTCTTATGTGATGAGTTAGTTGACACTCTGAAATCCTTACCAAAAATAGATACTGCAATTTTGCCTGTCAATGAACATAATTATTATCGAAATAAAAGAGGAATTATTGGCAATATGTCTGTACGCGATGCTCTAGGTTTAGCCTTAGAATTAGAGGTTAAAAGACTAATACCTGTTCATTGGGATATGTTCAGTATCAATTCAACACATCCAGACGAGATTCGTTTACTGCATAAGCACCTTGCCGCAGATATTACACTTTTAATGCCTATTCCATTTCAAATAAACACGCTTTAAATTAAAATGTTAACCAGCATAGTTATACGCACCTTAAATGAAGCCCAATATTTGAATGGGTTACTTACTAGCATTCATCAACAAAAACTGTCAAATGAACTTAGGTTTGAAGTTATTCTGATTGATTCTGGATCTACTGATGAAACACTTAAAATTGCAAAACATCATAATTGTATGATCGGTCATATTACAAGAAAGGAGTTTTCTTTTGGACGCTCATTAAATATTGGCTGCCAAATGGCCAAAGGTGAAATTTTAGTCTTTATTAGTGGTCATTGTGTACCAAAAGACAAGCAATGGTTACAAGCACTTTGCCTACCAATCATGAACAAACAAGCGGACTATACCTACGGCAGGCAGGTTGGTGGAGAAGAAAGCCAATTTAGTGAACATAGAATTTTCTCAAAGTATTTTCCTCAACAATCAAAAATCCCTCAAGACGGCTTCTATTGTAATAATGCAAACTCGGCACTCTCTCACAAGTCTTGGAAAGCTTTTCAATTTAATGAAGAACTAACAGGCTTAGAAGATATGGATTTAGCTCGTCGTTTAGTGGAACGCAAAGGCAAGGTTGCCTATATTGCTGAAGCCTGTGTGTATCACCACCATAGTGAAAGCTGGTCATCCATTCAACGTCGATTTGAACGAGAGGCAATTGCTCTACAAAAGATCATGCCACAGGTTCATATTGGTCGTCGTGACCTTATACGATATATCATTTCTAGTATCTGGCTTGATTTAAGAGCATCTTTACGAGATAAAACTTTTCTAAAAAATGTAAAATCAATTATTCTCTATCGATTCTCACAATACCGAGGTTCTTATAAAGGAAATCATGAACACCGCATTCTCTCACACAAGAAGAAAGAAATTTATTTTTACCCTGATTAAACTAATATTAATATGACGAATAGTAAAAAACAAATTGTCGCTCTATTACCTATGAAGGCAAATAGTGAGCGAGTAAAAGGCAAGAACTTCCGTAACTTTAACGGCAAACCACTCTTTAAGTGGATTTTAGATACGTTATTATCTGTTGAAGAGATTGATACAGTAATTATCAATACTGATGCCCGAGATATTCTGTCAAATAATGGTTTAATCGACTCTGAGCGTGTAATGATACGTGATAGAAAAGCTGAAATCTGTGGTGATGAGATTTCAATGAATTTAATATTAGCAGATGACATAGAGAATATTCCTGCTGACTTATATTTAATGACACATACGACTAACCCTCTTATGAGTGCTGAGACTATCAGAAAATCTATCAAATTATTTGAAGAATCAGAACGAAGTGAAAACACCGATTCAGTATTTACCGTAGATAAAATACAGACTCGCTTCTATCAAGAAAATGGCAAACCAGTCAACCATGACCCTGATAATTTAATCCCAACTCAAGACCTAGAGCCTTGGTATGAAGAAAATTCAAATCTTTACCTGTTTACCAAAAATAGCTTCAATAAAACTAATGCTCGTATCGGCGCAAAACCAAAAATGATAGTAAGCCCTGCTTTCGAATCCATTGATATTGATACACCTGACGATTGGGACTTTGCTCTAGTTGCATCTAAATACTTACAAGAACAGCAGGAGAATAAACGATGAAAGTATTAGTTACCTGCCCCCCTATGCTAGGAATGATTGATACATTCCTCCCTATTTTTAAAGAACATGGTATTGAAGTAACTGCACCAGAAGTTATTCAAACCTTATCAGTAGAAGAGTTAAAGGCCATTGTGCCTGAGCATGATGGTTGGATAATTGGTGATGACCCTGCCACTAGAGAAGTCTTTACTACTGGCAAAGCGGGGAATCTAAAAGCCGCTGTTAAGTGGGGTATTGGTGTTGACAATGTGGATTTTGAAGCTTGTAAAAACTTGGATATACCCATTATTAATACGCCAAATATGTTTGGTTCTGAAGTGGCAGATATTGCAGTCGGCTATGTCACTGCACTCGCTCGTGAAACCTATGAAATTGACCGTGCTGTTCGTGAAAATAAATGGCCTAAGCCTCGCGGCATTTCACTTTCCGAAAAAACTGTGGCATTAGTTGGTTTTGGAGATATTGGTAAAAGTACTGCTAAACGCTTATTGGCTGCAAACATGAATATAATTGCTTATGACCCTACGGCAAAGCCCTCTTCAGAAATTCCTCAGGTAGAGATTGAAACTTGGCCAAATAGAATTGAAGAAGCAGATTTCATTGTCGTTACCTGTTCTCTTACAGAGAGTAGTAAACATATGATCAATGCAGAAGTGTTTGATAAAGCGAAAAAAAATGTTCGCGTGGTTAATGTAGGGCGTGGTCCTGTCATTGATGAATCAGCATTAGAAAATGCCTTAAAATCTGGAAAAGTATATTCAGCAGCTCTAGATGTATTTGAAGTGGAACCCCTTCCAGAAAATTCATATCTGCGTACCCATCCACATTGTATATTCGGTTCACATAATGCGTCTAATACGAGTGATGCAGTAGTTCGCACTAGTGAAATAGCAATTTCTAAACTCGTAGGTTTCTTAGGAATCTAATAACCATGAATCCACCCTCCTCTATGTATGCATTAATCACTGGCGCAACAGGAGGAATTGGGCGGGCGCTTGTAGATGAGTTTACAAAATCTGGATACCAAGTCATAGCTACTGACATTGTCAAACAACCTGATGACCTTAAATGTGCTTTTTATATTCAAGCAAATTTAGCAAAGACTGTAGAAAATGAGGAATATGCAAATCAGATTTTTTCTTCGATACAAACTCACTTAGAGAATCAAACACTAAGTGTATTAATCAATAATGCTGCTATCCAAATTCTCGGCTCAGTTGAAAAATTAAGCCGTCTAGATTGGCAAAAGACATTAAATACCAATTTAGTGGCGCCTTTTATTTGGACTCAAGCTTTTTTAGATGATCTTGAGAAAAGCAAAGGTAATGTGATCAACATCAGCAGTATCCATGCCCACCTTAGTAAGAAAAATTTTGTGGCGTATGCCACAAGTAAAGCCGCTTTAAGTAGCCTAACTAGAAATATGGCAATAGACCTAGGAAACAAAGTTAGAATAAACGCTATAGAACCCGCCGCAATTGAAACAGACATGCTCAAAGCAGGGTTCGAGGGAAAAGAAGAGCTCTATCAACAGCTAAAACATTTTCATCCTCAAAATCAAATTGGTCAACCCGAGGAAGTAGCAAAGCTCGCTCTGTCATTGGCATCTAGTGATATACCTTTCCTCCATGGAACCGTGATTAAACTTGATGGAGGAATTAGTGGATGCCTTCATGACCCAGACTAGTCTAATTAAAAACACAATAACACTTTCACAAATTTATCCTGAAATAACTGGATAATCTTTATCGAGATAGATAGCTGTGATGAGTGGAATATTCTAGAATATATCAATCAGAATTAACACCTATTCAATAGAAAAGTTACACATCGGGAGCAAAAATGCGTTCAGCTAAAATTTTGAACAGCTTAGAAACACTAAGACAAATTAAAGTGCCTATAACGGCAATAATTGATGTCGGTATTCAACATGAGACACCTGTGTTAAAAAAAGTTTTTCACGATTTACATCATATTCTTTTTGAACCCATTAATGATTACTTTCCTTTCATAAAGAAAAATTACAGTGACTTTTCTTATGATTTGATAGAGGCTGCCGTTTCTGATATTGATGGTGAAATCATCATACACTCCGAAAGAAAAACTCGTGGTGATGAAATTTCTCACAGTTATATTGTCAATAAGGCTACAGACTCTTCCAGAAACATAAAATCTATCACGCTTGATTCTTATTTTTCACAAAACCCTATTGAAGACAACTATTTATTAAAAATAGATGTGGAGGGTGCCAATGTTCCATCTCAAATTCTCACTGGCAGCAAAGACGTATTAACAAAAGCCTCAGTAGTCGTTATTGAAATGACTGTCGACAAATTCATGGAAAGGGCAATTATCTTAGATCAAGCAGGATTTGATTTATGGGATTTATGTGATCTTTGTTATTATGGTGACTGTCTATGGCAAACCGATGCTATATTTATTAGGCGCGAAATCAAAGAAAATAATCCCGCGCTCAAACCTATGCACAATCAGCCTTTTAAACCTGAGTTATGGCAAAGTGGATTTTAGGAGTTAGTATGTCTAGTTTAACAATCTCTATCATTACACCTTCATTTAATCAGGCTCAATTTTTACCTATTAACCTGAACTCTGTTGCAAATCAAAAATCAGCTAATATCGAGCATATTATCGTTGACCCAGGTTCAACTGATGGTAGTACTAAAATTGCAAGAGAGTTTCCCAATATCAAACTGATTGCAGAACCTGACAGTGGTCAATCTGATGGAATTTGCAAAGGTTTCTCTCAATCTACAGGAGATATTCTTGTTTGGCTTAACTCTGATGATTTTTACCCAAATGCTAATGTCATTAGCACAGTACTAAAAACCTTTAATGAAAATCCTGATGTTGATATTGTTTATGGTGATGTTGATTTTGTAGATGAAAAAGGCAAGTTTTTACGCAAAGGATTTATCAATAAAAACTCAAAAAATATTCTCAGTTCTTTTGAGTATCAAGTTGGCATCGTTCAACCCGCCGTTTTTTGGCGCCGTAAAGTTTTTGAAGAAATAGGTGGTCCCTCTGAAGAGTTTGAATACTGTATGGATTATGAGCTATGGGTACGCATGGCGAGCAAGGGATACAAATGGAAGTATATCCCTACTGTTTTAGCCCACCACCGTTGGTGGGATGGAATGAAAACCAGCTCTAGACGAGACCTAAGCCTACTAGAACACTTCAATGTTTGTGACCGCTATTTTGGCTATGTACATTGGAAATGGCTAGATCGTTATGCAGATTACCTTTGCTCAGATCTAGATGGCGTGGTGAATCATGCAAAAACAATTAATACTAAGAAGAAAAAATCAGCGATAAAAAAAGTTATAGATGAGATTGTAACGCAAGAGATGCTCTATAAGTTAACAACATCTAAAAAGTCAGAACACAAGAAAACATTAAAGTTTATTGAAAAGTATCACCCTCAAAAACAGCGTATTTACTTTCAAAGTAAAGAACTAAAAATCATTTCAGAAGTCTCTGATGACCCAAAAGCAACAGAACGTGTGGCTTGGAATATATTTGATGTTAAAACCTCTTCTGGAAACAGGTTTGTTTCTTACCATGTACCTGACAATTTTGATCGCTATTTTGCTCATGACTGGCACAGAAAACAACTTAACCGTAGCAAACGTGCCTTATCAAAACTGAGAAAAGAAAAATGCGGTGATACCTGTATTGTTGTTGGTAATGGACCGAGCCTGCGTAAAAATGATTTGTCATTACTAGAGGGTTTTGACACGATCGTATCTAATTTTGCATCCCTTAGTCCTGAATTAGCTAAATATGCGAAAATACTTACGGTCGTTAATGATCTTGTTGCCAAACAAGGTACAATCAATTTCAACACCAATAAAATAATAAAGTTTGTGCCTTTTTGGTTAGCAAATTATATAAACCAATCCCCTTCGACCTTCTATGTAAATGCGACTGTACGTCCAGAATTTGCAACTAATTTTGTACAATTTGCATCATGGCGCTCTACTGTCAGTTTTTTCAATTTACAACTAGCCTATGCTATTGGCTATAAAAAAGTCATTTTAATAGGTTTTGATAATTCCTACGTCCAGCCTAAAGAAATGACTGAAGGCACGCTTATTTCTCAAATAGAGGATGATGAAAACCACTTTGACCCACGGTACTTTAAGGGCAAAGATTGGCAAGCCGCAGATACTGTCAATATGGAAAAGATGTATTCTATTGCAAAGACAGTTTTTGAAAAAGATAAGCGAGAAATTGTAAACTGCACAGTAGGTGGAAAACTTGAGCTTTTCAGACGAGAAGATTTAGCAAAAGAACTCGGTGTTAAAATCTTCCCTCGTCTATTAATGATTGATAGTACACCTGTTAATCATAATTCAGCAACGGGACAGTTAAAGAAAACCTTTCTTAGTGGTTGGAATAAAAGTAAATTTTTACAGGTTTGGCTAGAAGGAAGTTCTAAACTACATACCATTGACTTAAACCAATCAATAAAAAACAGCCAATTAAAAATTTTGGCGGTATTTGATATTTTAGAACAGTGTAAAACTTTTAATCCAGATGTTATTTATTTTCGTCCAATTGACTCACCTCTATTATTTGATATTGTAGAACAACTCCTCGCAATAATTAAAAAACCTTTAGTAATCCATATGATGGATGATTGGCCAACTCGCCTACAATCAACTGATGAAAAAAATTACACGAAACTTAATGATAAATTACAACATTTAGTACAACTCTCAAGGAATCTTCTTAGTATCAGTGATGCAATGTCAAATGAGTTCAGCATTCGTTACGGTGGAAAATGGAAAGCCTTAGCTAATGGAATCGACATCAAAGACTACTCTGAGCCTAAATATCCACTTCCACTACCTAAAAAATCTAAACCATTCATTATTAGATACATGGGTGGACTTGCTGATGACATGTCATACCAAAGTGTAAAAGATGTAGCAATGGCTGTAAAATCTCTGCAAAAACAACACTATGTGACTTTTGAAATTTACACAATGAGCTGGTATCTTGATAAAGCAAAAAAAGAACTTGCTATAATACCAGGTGTTCAAGTCAATGAACTCGTTAGTAGTAATAAATATATTCAACTCCTACAAGAATCTAGCTGCTTACTCATTGCCTACAACTTTGACTATAAAAGCATTCAATATACAGGTTTATCTTTAGCAAACAAAATGCCTGAATGTTTTGCTTCAAGTGTCCCTATTTTGGCTTATGGCCCCAGTTCTACAGCTACTATACGATATATATCAGGTACCAATTGCGCTCAGATTGTAGCTAAAAAAGATGAGAAAGTATTATATAATAAGATAGAAGAGCTTATTATAAACCCAACACTCTGTGAGAATCTTGGTCGTAAAGCGAGAGTCTTTTCATCAACATCTTTAACTAAAAGTGATGTTAAAAATCAATTTTATAATGCAATACATTCCAATTCTGAAATTATGACACCAAAAACAACTCAAAATAATTCTCACAAGAAAGAGGAGAAACAATATATACCAAATATATTAAAACAACCGAAGATTGTTCCTGGTGCGCATTTTAGAAAAAGAACATCTTCGGTATGGGAGTTCAGAAACTCTTCAGCAAAACAAAAGCTTTGGATGGCTATATTCAACTTTAATCCATTAAAAGAGTCAGAATATGTAGCACATATCACGCTAGAATCTGAAATTGGAATGACAATATCGGTTAGTATTGGAAGACAAGGTGATTCAGAATATGAAGGTAAACATACTCTGATAAAGTTAGAACCTAATAAAACGAAAGCAGTTAAAATTAATTACCAATTTAAGAACAACCATGAAAGTATGAAACTGCAACTAGATGTCGTTGACTTTAGAGGAAAAAGCTCTTCATTTATGACGATAGAAAGCTACACGGTTATCGAAACTGTTAACAGTTTTAGCAATAGAATCTCCCTCAAAAGCATGAACTCAAAAATAGCAAACAAACTATTTAGAGAAGGCGACTATTTAACCGCAATGTATATGTATCTTATATTAAGCCAACGCAACGACTTAACGTTTTATCTGTCCAATGCGTTGATGGCAGCAAAAAAACTAAAGCTTGCAAATATTCACACAGAACAAGACTTACTCAACTATGTCTCTTAATTGTATATGGCACCCCCCCCTTTTTTTGATAATTGCAGTTTTTGATCGATAAATACTTCCATGAAAACCACCATCATTACCCCCTCATTGAATCAATCAAGATTCCTTTTGGCGACACTTTCTAGTATTGCCAATCAGAAGGGTTGTGAAATAGAGCACCTCATTATTGACCCTGGCTCTACTGATGGGAGTCTAGATCTCATCAAAATATATGTGAAAAATCATAGCTGGGCGAAAGCCATAATCGGTAAAGACAAAAGTCAGACTAATGCAATTAATATAGGTTTTACCCAAGCAAGTGGTGACATTCTTTGTTGGCTGAATAGCGATGACAGGTATACCCATGATTTTGTCATTAGAGATATTGTGGAGACCTTTGAAAACAATCCATCGGTTGATGTGATTTATTGTCGTGGCTCTTTCATAGAGGTAAATGGAAAGAAAATAAAAGATGCTTTTGTACATCCTGATGGTTCTGTTTTAAAGCATACTTTAATGACATCTATCGGCATCCTTCAGCCGGCTTTATTTATGCGAAAATCTGCATTTAGAAAAGCAGGTGATTTGGATGAATCGATGCATTTTTCTTTTGACTATGAATATTGGTTACGACTGCTTCGCACTGATTGTACGTTTATGCATCTACCAAATATCGTCGCTGAGGCAGTTATTCATGATGATGCTAAAACCATCCGAGACAGGTCAACCTCCCTTTCAGACTGTATGAAAGTTGCTAATCGATATTTTGGTTTTACACCCTATGAATGGATCGAGCGCTATATAGACAACCGAGAAACAGGTGCTGATGGTATTCTCTCTAGTAGCACGGCAAAGAATCTGGAGCTACCTCAAAAAGTTATGGAAGAGTTCTTGAAGCGTAATCAAACAAGAGAGTCTCAATCAAATATTTTAAGCTACGCTGAGTTCAAGGAATGTGATAAATCTTTGGAACAGTTGCGCCTCACCTTAAATTGTAATTTATGGTTAGTCACGGCATTTGATCAGGCCTATTTCTCCGCTGGCTTAACCTTACTTTCTGGTCTATGTAAGCAAGGTTACGAAGATGCACCAAAACTGATTTTTGACATTGGCTTATCCGAAGCGCAGCGTACAACTCTTTTAGCGATTAAAAACACCTTCATTATTAGCTTTAACACAGAGCAGCATGACTTACCTGAGTGGTATTTAAAACCTAAGAGTTATGTTTACAAACTGCTTGCCATGCAACATATGCAAAGTATTGCAAAACAAGGAGAAACAGTGTTATGGATAGATGCAGGCGTTTATCCAATCAAAAGCTTAACTAGCATTGAGAAAATAATTGAAAATCAAGGCTGCTTTTTTATTGACCATGACGACCGCCCTGCTTCACCACTTTATAATATTATTTTCACCTCAGAAAAATGTAGTTCTGCACTTAACGCGACAGTAGAAGAATTATTAGCTTTGCATGTTTGTAGTTGTTTAATGGGCTTCAAAATGGGTCACCCACAGGTAGAAATTTTTCAACAAGCATTCCTATACTCCCTCAATGCCGATGCATCGCTTGGTGAAAAACAACCCGTAAAACCTGAACTAAAAGGACCTTTATCAAAACAGATAATAGCTGACAAAAGAACTGAATTATTCGAATCCAATGTATTCCCAGCCAATATATCCGACTTACAAGATGTTTTTGGCTACTGGGGTCACCGCCAAGATCAGTCTATTATTTCTTTATTAGCAACCCGCCATAAAGCTACCATATCGTCAGCAAAAACCTACTGCGTCGGCAGTGATGAGTCCAGTGAGGCTTCAAAGCTGAATTGGAATAGTGGTTCATTCTCAAGTTCTGTAAATGTGGAACTCAATGCTTTTTCTAAGTTCCCAGATTCTGTCACACTCCACCACAGAGGAACCATAGTCAGCTTTGAAAACTTGAAGTGGTCGTTCAATAAAAGCAGTGATGAAGCTATGATTCTAGGCAATGGCCCGTCGCTTAGAGGATTTGATTTTAAACGCTTCTCCCGTTTTGATACTTTCGGAATGAATGCTGCCTACCGATACTGGTATGAAATTAATTGGTTTCCAGATTATTATTCCTGTCTTGATTTAGTGGTAGGAATTTCACACATCGAAGAAATTACCAAACTCATTTCAAACGCTGATAAACTTGGCATTAAAGCTTTTTTATTACGAGATGGATTAATTGAAAAACTAGGAGAAACAGGACAAAACCCTAAAGTCATTAACTTTGATCTACTCAGACAAGGCTATGAAACATGGCAAACTGAGCCAATCACCACAGGCAGCCACACCTGTGCTTGGGCATCCATTCTAGGGTATAAAAATATCTATTTACACGGTATTGACTGTGACTATGTTGAGCTTGTTTCAACTGCTGAGAGTCGTGAAGGAAATGTCTTAGAAATTGTTAAAGATGGCGATGATTCAAATTATTTCTTTGATGGTTACCAAAAAGCTGGGGATCAATATAATATTCCCAATCCCGCAAAAGACCTACATATTAGAAGTTGGCGAAATATTGCAGAGAAAATAAAGAAATCGTATGTCATTAATGCCAATACTAAATCTAAAGTTGATGCTTTTCCTATTATTGATTTTGATGAAATCTATGGGGTTAAAGACATTGAAAAACCAACTCTAAAGACATTAGAAACGAAGAAAAAGCCTCCAGAAAAACCATTAGCACCTTCGCCAACCCTGCGAATCAAAGATGCCAACAAATTATATCAACAAGGTAACTACACTGAAGCCATAGAAATGTATTGGCAGCTCTATCAGTTAAGACCACTGAAAATGTATATTAGTAACGCATTAATGGCAGCGAAGAAACAAGGTATCGAATCTGTAGAAACTGAGGATGATTTAATTAGCTACTTTGCTAAACAGAACAAATAGTCACCCTATTGCCCGTACAAAATTATTTATTTTTCGCAAGACACGATTAAACCAAGATATCTGGTTACTTTGCTTACCACCCTGTTTTTCTATTTGTTCTTTAAGCTGTTTCACAATGAATTCTGGTGTTGTGAAATCACCCGTTTGCCAATTAATATAAAGTGGATAATCAATTAATGTACCCGCTACTAATTCATCCAGTTTTAACTTACGTGAGCGTCTAGAAAGTTGATGTTGGTCATCAGTCAAACCCCAGTTCGAATAAAAAGGCAAACCGTAACAAACCACTTTTAACTCGCGCAATAAGCCTTCAAAGCCAACCAGTGAAGTCATCGTATGCACCTCATCAATCACCGCAAGACAATCGGTAATACTGACATCTAGTAACACTAAATCACAGTGCGTTTGCAAGGTTGCATCATCCACCATACCTTTTCGGTTTCCACTGACTACATCTGGATGAGGTTTATAAATTAGATAAGCATCGGGCTTATTTTGACGCACAGATTTTATTAAATCCGCATTGGTTTTAACATTAACACAACCTTTTTTAATGGAAGCGTCCCCTTCAACCTGACCAGGAATAAGAATGATCGTCTGACCGTCCTTTGCCTTTAAGTGACTTTTATTAAATGCTAAACCTAAATTGTATTTACTGAGTTCATTATCTAATAAAGAATATTTTAATTTCTTCGCACGATTAAGCTCATCGTTAGTAAATGACTTTCCCTGCAATATGACTTCAAGATCACTGGGGCTATTAGGATCATAATAAATTCCCGTTTTATCCAGAACCAATGATGCTGGGGCAGTTAAGTCTGTTCCCAAACCCGCAGAGCGTATAAAGCCATCTTCAACATACCAAGGAGAAATGTCAAATGTCTCGACCAGTTGCTGCACCTGAGCCTGATCCTTACTCGCCCAGCTTATCAGCTGAGACTCTGACTCAAACCCTTGCTTTACAGCATCATCTGCTGATGAAACAAATAAAACAGAGCCCTCTGACTTCAAAAAAGCTTTAATATGATTTTGTTTCCAACGGGTGAAATTTATGCAGAAAAGCATTTAGGTTAATCTCCAGTAAATACTTACCACCAGAAAGCTGATTACAATAGCAAACCGCTTTCTTCTGTAAAATTTTAAAATCCCACCACTTTTATTAAAAACATGCTGCTTACAGGTGTATAAATAAAATAGGCGAATAGAGTTTTTAAATATCGAATTTTTAGCCGTGATTTTCGCCAGTTGCAAATGACCGAGGATTTTTTTGCGGGAATGATAAGAAATTCGATCATTACCTGCTTTATTAAATAAAAACTGAATGTCTGTACGGCTTGATAACACTTTTGAATATTTAATCGCATCAATATACATTTGCCAGTCTTGGCAGGAAGCTAAATTTTTAAACGCAACTTTTTGTAAAACTCGGCGGGAAAAAGTAACACCACCTAAAGGTCCCATGCAGTTTCGATAAATTAAACGTGATGCTACTTTCTTTGGGTGAAGAACCTGTTTGTGAAAATATTTTTGTTGCCTATATTCTTGACTATCGTTATCTTGATCAACTCTAGCGGTCATCAGTAAATCAATCTCAGGCTTTCTTTCGAGCTGCTTAAGCACCTCAAATAACCAGCTTTGCGTTACTGAATCATCGGAGTCGTGAAAGTGTATGAAGCGCCCTTTTGATAACTCAAAACCTCTTTGCCGTGAAAATGGTGCACCTTGGTTTCGATTATTTCTTTTTAACAAAATATCAAAAGGAAAGTTAGAGAGTACCACCGCTTTATCTGAGTAGTCATCGATTACAATAAGCTCTACTACCTTTTCAAAATTATGCTCAGCAATAGACGTTGCCAAGACATTCAAAAGGCAATCAATACCTTCCTGCCGATTGTAAACAGGAATAATAATACTAAACAGTGGTGAGTCGCTATTATTCACTAACTAGCACCCTAGTGACCAATAAAAACATCCTACAAGGAGTTAAATGGCACCCCCCCCTTTTTTGAACAATTGATATAACATGGAACATTATTTTCTTTTCAACTCCCGATGTTTTAGCAATTCAATCATTCTGTTTGAAACTATCGACGCGCGCTGTTTAAACGTATGATTCTCTCTGACAAAGGTAATTGCATTAGCTACTTTATCTTCTCTAGCTTTAGGGTTATTTAAGTAATGACCAATAGATTCCTGTAACTCTTCTTTAGTCTCATAAACATGCAAATATTTTTCAATCTCACCCATAGACGCTACACGATCCGTAATGATAAAAGCACCGCTAGCTAAACCGTCATAAATACGATTGGATACAAAACCTTTTTCGCGCATATCATCCCAATGATCATTTAATAAAATATCTGCTGAGCCATAGTATTTATACAGTTTTTCGTTAGGAATATTAATTCCTTTGATCAAATTTTTAGGAAGTATTTTCTGCCAGTTTTTACCATAAACCGCTAAATCGTATTGCGTTGGAATAAGGTCTTTTAATATTCGCCTAAACATATCCCGGGAATTACCCACAAATAATAACTGTTGCTGATACGTTTCTTTCTGCTCTTTACTCGGTGGATAAAAGCGTTTTTCATCGGTACATTGAAGCATTGATTCAACGGAAGTTGAAACTTGATTAGAGATTTCTTTTGCCCATTGTTCAGAGGCAATAAAAACCTGATCATATTCATCATACTCAGCATCAGAAATATCATCAGGATGGGAAATATTCCACATCATATTAATTTGCTGAGGTTTTAATGTATAACGGCTGACACCACGAAAAACAAAGGCAATATCATAAGCCAACGCTTCTGCATCATCCCATTCAGGGCAAATCTGGATTAATACCTGATGACCTAAGTCTTGCAACTGCTGTTGTAACAAAACAGCCATATGATAATCACCCCAGCTTTGTGCTCGTTTCCATTTTGAAACAGGCGTTTTAATCACAATTGATGGATTAAGATAGTGATTGATCAAAGCTTGTTTGAGGTCTTTTGGCCAGTTTATTTCTTCTGCTGAAACACTCACTACACCATTACTAACGACCCATTTACCTTTATCGTTTTTTTCTAAGAAAAAATTATCTTTGCTATTACCTATTAATTTTTTTTCTCCAAAAACTAACAACCATCCAAGCGCATTAATGGATGCTTCTGTACCGCTATCAAACTGATTTTTTCTATGGACAGTGATCGTCAGAGGTGAGTCTGCAAACAGATTAGATTTGGCATAAATCTTTTCAGCCCAGTAAGCTTTTTTAATCGCTAAAAACCACTTCCCTTGAAAATATTTTAGATTTTTCTCACGCCTTTTGGCTGCTTCTTTTTCCTTTTCTTTACTCTGTGTCCCAAATTCATAATGAAATAAAACAGACTCTGCACAATAATAATTATGGTAACCAGCTTTCAATAACTTTAAACCAAAGTCTACATCTTCCCCGCCATAATGATAGCTTTCATCCAATCCACCCACTTGCCAATAAAGCGCTTTAGAAGTTAATAAACAAGCAGCCGTTACAGCGGCTTTCTTGCCACTCTTTAAAGTATCTGGGTCATCAAACAGTTTACCCTTGCCAAGGTTGTAAGGGCGAAATTGTATATTCTCATTTTGAAAAGCAATGCCTGCATGTTGGACTTGGTAATTTTTATCAAGCTGTTTTTTTAAAGGATTTTTAAAACGTGGGGTTTTACGATAAGGATAAACCAACCTTGCGCCAACTGAACCTATATCCTGCGTTGTTTCAGCGCAATCTAATAAAAAATGTAACCAACCAGCAAGAGGCTCAATATCATTATTTAGTAGCAATAAGTATTTCCCTTTTGCTATCTTAGCGGCTTGATTATTTGCCTTTGAAAAAGATTCATTGCTTTTATTTTGGATAATATGTAGCGGAATACTTTGTTCTGATTTAGAAATAGAACGCTCTACAAAACTAACCGAATCATCACTAGATGCATTATCAACAAGTATCAATTCGTAGTTTATTCCCTGAGTATTTTCAAGCAAGGCAGGAATGAGAGTTTGTAAATGATGCAATCCATTGCGATTCAGTACAATAATACTAACCAAGATTTTCTCTTGATTTTGAATCAAGGGAAGCACTCTGTCTTCAAGCGACTTTAAGAGCTCTTCATAACGTCTCATTAGTAAAATGCAGCTACTATAAGAAACTTATTATGTGTAATGGCACCCCCCCCTTTTCTACACATTTGTATTTATTATAGATTCGATTAAAAACTTTCTAGCCGATGTATTTATTGAGCCTAGGTACTTAACATCTTCTGGTAATGGAGTCGTTTTAAATGGCTCACCTCTTAACGCTTGGTATTCCTGCCGATAAGCCTCATGCGGCGTATCATCCCTATTGGTTGCCACACCGCCATGAACTTGGTGAAATGTGCCCTCTCCTAATAGATAAACCAACTGATGCCTCTCTAGTTTCTGGGCGCGAGCATAGAAATCCAGATTAGTATAACCGCCACCCAGTGTGACAAACTGCTCATCATAGCCACCCATTTCAATCGCAGACTTTCTTGGCAATGCAATGCAATTACTCTCAGCAATGGCACCAAACCAACCAGCAGCTGAGGATAATGCAAATACTGATATTTCAAATAAACGATATCCAGCTTCTGGCCAACTAATTTGCTCTAATAACTTATCTTCTATCGGCTTACTATAACGTCCACTTGGCACTGATTGATTTTGTGGTTCATCTCCCAAATGATAGGCATGAGTTGCTACAACGAATTGTTCATTTAAGTGTGCTGCATTCAAAATCCCACGAACAATTCCTGGGGAAAGCAAACGCGCACCATCTATACAAAAAACAACCGTGTCGCCCTTGGCATGTTGCAACCCTATATTCATGGCATAAGCAGGCGAAGCAGGATTAGTCGTGTTTAAATAGTAATGCAGATTAGGATACAGTGACTTTAGGTGTTGTTTATCTAACAACTGATCACTTTCATTCTCAATGAGAATAATTTCATAATCCTCAATATTGACATTCTGCTGAAAAGAACTGTTTAATGATTGCAGCGTTCTAGGCAGCTCCCTTTGCATTTTGTAGGCAAGGATAATGAATGATATTTTTGGTGATGATGACATATGAGAGTTACTGACTTTCCTTATATTTGTTCAGCACATACTGATAAACATCATATTCTAATTTATGCCGTTCAATAAAGCGTTTCTTCACTTCAAGCGTAACATCTTGATCTCTATTAGCTGTATTAAGGCGCTCCAAAGAGCCAGGAATATATTCTTCACCCAGTTTAGCCGAAATACGTATCATAGACTCATCAAGAAACTCTGTTACACCAACCTCAACAAAGTTCTCCTCTATCACTTTCTGATAGTTTTCACTGGTAACATCACAGGGAAAATAATTAAACAAACCTAAGTTTAATTGCTCAATAAATTCAGTCAACCCCCCACTGGGTAAATTTAATTGCTCTCGCCAATTAGGATTCACCTTCTTTACATAAAAAAAACCTGAGACTGCAATCTCAAAAGGCTCACGTAATATCGTAATAAATTGATCCACTTCAGGATAGTATTGCTCAATCCCAAAGTTTCTCTCTCGATTAAAATGACCGTAAACAAACACAGGATTATCAATACTATGTATTTCAAAAATATCATGCTTTTTGGGTAGTTTGTTATTTGCCCCATCTAGATAATGAAACAACAGATTATCTCCAAACCATTCTTTATAAATTTCTTTAACAGAGATACCCGCCGTTTTAGGGATATGAATCAAAATAAGTGGCTTATTTTTATTATACGTTATCACAGAGTCTCTCTATCAGCGAAATAATAGTATTAGAATAATACATTAAAGGCGTTAAGCTTTCATGAAAACAACACACTAAGGTCACACATGTTTAAAATCTAAAAAAGGAGGGAACTTTTCATTGTCGAAACTGTCCACGGTTAAGCAATATTAGCTTACTCAGAAAATAGTTTATAATTGCTGCGCGTTAAGACATAATGGTTTCGCTGATCTTCAAAAGTAATTTGGGCTATTTCAGCAACCTAAAAATAATGTATCAACTATAGACTTACAAGTCGGAATTCATCAATGAAAAATCACATCAATAAGTTTTTTGCAGTTCTAGGGTTCACAATTCTCACATCGACCGCAACTTTTGCTGCCCCTGGTGACATTATTCCAGTCTTACAAATATTATTGCTTGAAGATGATTCAACCCCTATTGGAAATAAAGGAACATCAATATCATTAACTGGAAGTATATCCAGTAATGATAAGCGATGGGAACGTTTGTCAGAGACATGTACTTCTGATGGGAATACTGCTAATCACTACTATGATTCATTTCAAATTACTAATAACACTGGAACTCCACAGAAAATAGAAATATTCGCGCAATGGGTAGGGGGCAACAATGGTGATGGTTATTTACACCTTGCCACAGATAATTTTACTCCAAGTAATGCCATAAGTAGCTGTATCACAGGAGATGATGATTTTAATGGCTTTACTGGCAGTCTAATACCAGGCGGAACAAATACAGCTCCTACTATCAATCCTGGACAAGTCCTCACAATAATTGCCAGTACCTTTACAGGGAATCAGGCAATAGGTAATTATACAATTACTGTTTCTACACTTTCTGAGTGATAAACATCATTACTCAGAAGTAACATTTAATAGCTGAACTTCTTGGTCGGAAAACAGATTACCCTTAAAACAAGGAATTCGACCAATAATTCTTTTAAAGGCAGGCTATGCACCCATCATCATTAGAAAATATGCAAAAGTGTTATGAAAACTACGTCTGTGGTGACTTCATAGCAAACAGAAATAAAATAACAGTATTAGATATTGGTGGTGCTAATGTAAATGGATCATACGCCGATATTTTTTCTCAAGACAAATTTGACTATATAGCCGCTGACATTGAAACAGGTGAAGGCATAGATATGGTTCTTAAAGACCCATATAAAATCCCTGTTGAAGATGGTTCTATTGATATATTAATTTCAGGTCAAGCTTTCGAGCATGTAGAGTTCTTCTGGTTGTTATTTGAAGAAATGTCTAGAGTGATTAAAGATGATGGCTGGCTATTCCTCATCGCACCTTCATCTGGCCCAATTCATCGCTATCCCGTTGATTGCTACCGTTTTTATCCTGATGCATACCACGCACTAGCAAAGTACACAGGCATCAATGTGATTGAAGTTTTTCATGATACTAGAGGTCCATGGAAAGATTTAGTTGGCGTCTTCTCAAAGAACAACGTACAGGAAACAGCTAAAGAATGGCGCCAGCTCAAAGACAATGAGATTAATCGCTATATTCGTGCAACTTTACCTGCATCAACCCATCTTGAACATCAGTCTGATGAAATTGAGAAAACCCAAGGTGAAGCTTTCTATATAGAGACACTTAAGTCACTCCATCAGTCATTAAAACCAAAAAACTATTTTGAAATCGGCGTACGAGTAGGTAAAAGTCTTTCTTTAGCATCTTGTCCTTGCATTGCTATTGATCCTGCCCCTGAAATCAATATAGTTGACTTCCAATCAGTTAATTTTTTCAAATCAACCAGTGATTTCTTCTTTGAACATCATTCTGAGTCAATACCAAAAGAAGGCATTGATCTAGCTTTTATTGATGGAATGCATTTATTTGAATTTGTATTAAGAGATTTCATCAATATTGAAGCTCGTGCACATGAAAACACCATTGTTGTCATTGATGACATTTTCCCTAATAACGAAATTCAAGCCTCAAGAACGAGAAAATCTCAAGTTTGGACTGGGGATGTCTGGAAAATCATCATCTGTTTACAACGCTTTCGACCTGAATTAAAACTAACGATGTTAAACACTTCCCCAACAGGCTTATTAATCATCTCAGGATTTAACAAAAAAAACCACACGCTAGTAGAACAATACAATCCAATAGTCAGAGAGTTTAAAAGTTTAGAAATTGATGAATACACAGATTTAGTTATCAACAGGAAAGATGCTGTTAGCCCAAATCAGAAATTCCATTTTTAAAAAATGAGTATTCCGCAAGAAGAAATTGACTATGTTGCTAGATCAATACGAGAAAAGCCTGAATACGTAGATCCAAATTTCATTGAAGCAGCTTATAAAAATTTTGATTTAGACGTTATTCCCGATCCCTTTTCAAAAGAAATAATCAATAAAATAAAGTATGCCTTGAAACATCAAATCCCCTATTCTGTGATTCGAATTGGAGATGGAGAAGCCAATATACTCACTTACAGTCATTACAAAGAAACTCCAGTTCTAAATAAATGGGTATTTGAAAAAATAATAGCGCTTCAGCAAGATTCATTTAAGCTTAGTGAGGAATGGATGTTAGATTTGCAGCAGCAGATGCTACAAGCAATTAAAGAAGCCGATATAGTCGGTGTTACAGGATTATGGCGACCCGAGAAGGTATCAGTAGAACTCATAGAGAGTATGTTTCTAGACCAAAAATACAGAGGTGTTTCTGGTCACTTCAGAGCCATTGATCACTTGTTAAAACTTGCCTCTGAGAATCACCTACATGGTAAAGTTATTGCTTCCGCTCATTTATATTTTTCAATATTAGAACACTTAGATGAACTGTTAAATGAAGCCACACATTTAATAGTGATTTCAGATAATCAATCTATAGTAGAACAACTACAAAGCAAAAACCCCAAGCTAGAAATCAAATTTATCCCTGTAGGCTGCAATAATAAAGCATCTAAAGATTCCCCTTACTTTTTTGAAGAGTTACGCAATAGACTACCCAATACATTAACTGATCACCTTTGCCTGATAGGCGCCGGACCATGGTCAGAAATATACTGCTTATGGATTAAACAACGAGGAGGTGTTGCAGTAGATATAGGAAGTGGATTTGATCTATTACGGGGAGAAAAAACACGACCCATTCATAAATATATTACTTTACCTAACTGATTCCTCATGCTTTCTTTTTTAACACTTATAAATCTTGTAATACCATTCGCATACTGTAAAATCTTGACGAATAAATATAGGGGCATCCGAGTTAACATAGGATCGGAAAATAAAAATGATTAATAAAACCATCTATCTAACTAGCATACTAATCTTCTTAGTAATCAGCCTATCTTCATGCTCCAAAAAAGACCCAATTAAACCTAGTGTGCGTGCAACCGAAAGATGGCAAGCCATGATAGATCATGACTGGAAAAAAGCCTACTCTTATGAAAGTCCAAGTTATCGAAAGAATTATACTGTAAATGACTTTAGAACTAGCTTTGGTCAAGCAGTTACATGGAAGTCAATTCAACATAACACTACAAAGCTCATTAATAAAAACCTTGCCGATGTCAACTTGACCTTATTCTTCAATTATTCTGGAGGCAATGTCGTTATGGATATTCCTAGTGAAATAAAAGAACGTTGGCAACTTGTTGATGACTCTTGGTGGCACATTAAAAACTAAAGCTTATCATTTAATTAACTCCTTCTTACTACGATCTGAATAAATATGAATACTTCAATGACCTTTAAAAAACCTCCTCTTCCAGTACTTTCAACAAGTATTGTATGCTTATTGTTTCTTGCCGTAACAACTGTTACAGCAGATCAAACAACTCAGAGTAAAGAGCAGCAATCAATTCTTGTACAAGAAGGCTCTATAAATATTACGACAGAAGAAGCAATGAAAGTTCTAGGGGATATGAATAAAGTTCAACAAGTTAAGATTCTAAAAGAGAAAGAGCAGCTCCAACGTTTATTATTGGATCAAATGATATTAAAAAAGAAAGTAACAAAAGCTCTCGAGCAAAAATTAGATGAAGATCCTATGATTCAATGGAAAATACAAAAAAGTACCAATATAATTCTTGCTAATGCTTTGACATCAAATTACAAAAAAGAAATTAATATCCCTGCTGACATTCAACTTCTAGCTAAAGAATACTATGATACCCACCCTGAAGAATTTCTTGTCAAAGAACGCGTTAAAGTAGCTCATATCTTAATTAAATCATCTAAGTCAGAAAGCCAAGAGTCTCAAAAAGAAAAGAAGGCGCTTGCCAATAAAATACTTCAAAACGTAAAACAGGGTGGTGACTTTAGTGAAGCAGCTAAAGAATTCTCTGATGATAAGGGTTCTGCAAGACTAGGTGGTGTTATTGAATATTTTACCCGAGGAAGAATGGTAAAACCCTTTGAAGACGCAGCATTTAACTTAAATAATAAAGATGATTTAAGTGAGCTAATTGAAACCCAATTTGGCTACCATATTATTAAACTACTAGATCGTAAAAAAGAATCCACAAAAAAATATGAACTCGTCAAAAACAAATTACTAAACAAAGAAAGAAAGAAATACATAGACACTCGTGTAAATAGTTTCAATAACAGTTTTCACACCCAGAAGGATATTACCACTTTATACATGCCAGTAATTGATACTTTACTGAAAGAAGCTAAAGAAAAATATCTACCAAGGTGAAAATTTATAAAAATTAGATTTGAGCCTGTAAATTTATTTCTAAACTCGCACTCGAGAGAGAAAGTAAAGATCTAACCTCAATTCAATACTTTTTTTGCTTAGGCAGACCGAACACATAACTTCCTACTTGAAGATTATGAAGCTCACTTTATTCATTGCATAAAAAAACCCTGCCATTCGGGCAGGGTTTTTTTAATTAAACCTAACTAAATTATCATTGCGGTAACTGTTGAAACAATGCATCTGGTGTTGCTAGAGCATTATTTACAAAATACCCTGAACAAACTGCATCGGCATCATCACAACATACTTCCCACAACTGTCGATTAGCCTTCGGGATATTACAGCCCTGAAATGCACTATCCGCTAACTCTATATTCAAATAAAATACTTCATTCTCTGGAATCGCACATTTATTAAGTTCATTCGATGATGGAGATTTAATATTAATAATTCCACTAAAGTTATTCGTCGTCAATCCACAATTATCACCATAAGCTCCACCCGTCATATCACCAGGTTTATCAGAAATATGGTATTTAGAGTCCACATGAGTGACAGCTCCATTAGATTTTAAGTTTCTATTAATAGCTATTCTCGCTAGAGGGAAATCAGGGTTCCTTTTAAGACGTACTGAATAAATTTCATTTTTCTTAGCTCCCAATCTCCAGTCATTAGAACTGCGAGCTGTTTGTGGGTCTTTACCATTTACACGTGAAGGAGCAGAAGTTGTAAGTCCTCCTTGATTAATAATATAAACTTTCTTTTCAACTCCATTTACTAGAATTTTCTTTGACCCACTTTGAGCCCAAAGCTGAGCAGTACTAGCATAAGCTGGATAAGCATTATTAAACTTAGAAAGGATATCAGGCTCTCTTGCTAATGAAGTTGGTGTATCTCCAACTGGAGGAGGTGGATCATCTGGATCAGCTTCATGTTTATCAGGATCATTTGGAAATGCATCTACATCATTATTAAAACCATCACCATCTTTATCAGAATCAACGGTGTCTGGAGTGCCATCTTGATCTAAGTCAGCTGGCTTTTCATTAGCATCATTAATATTAGTGCCTGCATAAAGCTCTACTAGATCAGAAAACCCATCTTCATCTGAATCTACGCCAGTTCCTGTTCTAGAGTCTTTTATTGCATCAACTAGGTTACACTCATTACTATCTACAAGGTTTAGTATAAGTGCTCCATTTGAATCCACTTCAAAATTATTATAATCACAAGGACCCGTATCTGCTCTTTTTATAATAAGAGGAAATTCAGCCGCATTTGCTATTAACCCCCACATTGGAACAGAAAGCAAAACACTCCCTAGGGCAATTGCTTTTATTGTTTTATTTTTAAAATTTAACTTACAAGACATATTATTTTCCTGATACGCATTAACGATTCGAAATACTTCGACAGATAGCTGCTGAAAAAGTTCAGCATTTCCCCAATACTAACACTATTTTCTGAATATAAGCTTAATAGACCAACGTTTATCTAAAATACCAGCATTTTAGGCATCTTAACTTACTTTTTTACAAACAAAAAAAGAGCCGCAAATGCGGCTCTTTCTTAAGATATAACTTTAAAAGTTATAAATTAACGCTTGTAAGCGTGATCATTAGCAAAACCATAGTTTACTGATGCATCACCACGATTACGGATTTCAACTTTCATACCAACAACTGGTAAAGCTGCTCCGCTACCGAAAGACATTTGACCCCAACCATTTTCACCTGGTAGAACCGAATCACTAATCTGACTTCCAACTTTACTAGAGAACAAGCCAACTGGCTCATCAACTGCTACGCTTCCACTACCACCGAAAGAAACCACGTTTGCTTCATAACAAAGCTTAGATTGGTTAGTAGCTGCACCAATTCTTGGTGAGAAACCATCATTTACAGTAGCTGTAGGTTGGTACTCTTCACGATCCCAAAGACTAAAGTTCACGTCGAAACATGAATTTCCAGTAGGATCAACTTGACCTAAACCAAACACATTACCGTTTACAGCACCATCAAAAGGAGCTAGTGGAGTAACACCAGCACCTAGAGGAGACTGACCGTTTCCAGCAAATAATGGTCTATCAACATAGAAGTTTTTAGTAGGGAAAGTCATTACCCAACTTGTTTGAGATTCACCAGCAACATTGTAGTTATTGATAACTGTGCTACGACTAATTAACTCACTAACCGCATCAACAGGACGTCCACTACCAGGAGTGAATGTAGTTGGAGCACTTGGATTTGCATCAGTAATAATCACTGCAGTTGCAGGACTAGCTGAGTTCAAGTTTGGAAATGGGCTATCTGGCTCATCATAAATTTGCACATCAGCGAAATTAGCTAAAGTTGTTGGATTATATCCAGCAGCGATTCCATCAGCACCTTTAACAAGAACGGCTTCGCCTTTCAAGTTATTCTCAGGAGCTTCAAGTTGACTCGCAGTTGTACCACCAACATTACCTCTAAGAAGTGCACGTGCCGCATTACAATCTTCTGGAACAGCAGTATTGTTGCCGCCACCAGTATGTTCTGCATGGAATGCTAATTGCTCAGCGTTGTTACCAACAGAGCTAGCATTTGAGATAGTACCCATTTCAATTACTTCAAAGTAACCTTCTTTTGTACGATCAAGAGTAGTTCCACCGTTATCACGGTTATCTTCACCACCTGCAACAGCGTATGCAGCATTTGTGAAATCTATACCCGTAAGGTTGTTACCGCCAGCACCAGCTACAGAAGGAAGCTCTGGGAATGTACAAGTGTTATCAGCAGTAAACATTGCTGCACCGTCACCAGAAGCTCTCGTTCCAGCAGTCCAAACATCGTAAGGTGACATGATGATATTAAAGTCACGTACATCACGGCTATTCTTAGCCTCTCTCCAACGAACTTTAGCAATAACAGTTTTATTACTAGTATTTGTAACAGTGAAAAGTGAAGTCCAGCCATCACGTGTATTGTAGTAAGGGAATACTAAAACGTCACCCAAACCGTCCTGTGCAATGTTTACAGCTTGTACAGGTGCAGAAAGCCCCATTAGAGCTCCGCCAGCTACAGCAGCAGTTAGCGCTAAGCTTATTGTAGATTTTTTAAATAATTTCATTATTTACTCTCCATTAAAAAAATATCGAACCAACATATTATAAAATAAATATTAGTAGACCCCAAAAAAGTGTTGGTACAAACCCCCACAATTTTTATCAGCACGCCCTAATAATTAAAAACATGATTCTAAAAAAACGAAATAAAAGCCGTTTCCCCAAAATCACACACTGATTAAAGGTATCGTTAACACGACCACTAACAGTATTGAAAGGAATGATACGTGATCTATTTTGTAAACGCAACCATTGTTGTGATAAACGGATAAATTGAATTAAACATATAAGACCTTGATTTAAAACAACTATATTAACACAACCTTAATGAACTGTAGAATATTTAAAAGAAAAATGTTGTTTTTTTACCAATTATTAACTCAATTTCCACCTTGTTTTCAAAAGCGTTGCGCTCATACCACATAGATCATTAATATGGCACCCCCCCTGTTTTTATACAATTCATCTTAAGCAGGCTCATGGTGACTGTAATCTTCTAGTATTCATTTACAATCGACCCTGTAATACCACTGCATCCGACCTCTTACTCATGATACTTTTTACACCTGCTTCGTTATGACACAATAAAAATACGATATCCTTAGTTCTGGTGATTTTATCTTCGGCAGAAACTGACAAAATATAAGCATGCGGTAAATAACGTTTTAGTATCCCTTCAAAATCCCTTCCATATATTCGGTAATGCCCATGCTGCTCTTCCTTCGGAAACCCCCAATCTGTAGTCTGCTCCTGAAGCGTAGGAGAAGGAACGGTAAGGAAGACGAAGCCATCTTTTTTAGTAATTCTAAATAATTCATTTAATGCTGCATTATCATAGGGAACATGCTCAAGCACATGGTTACACATTACAATATCGTAATGGTGGCTATCTCTATCAATTTTCTGCAAGTCTAAAGAATTATCACCTGCATAAATTGACACCTCATGAGATGCAAACCAATCAGGCTCTACCGTTCTATCTTGACTAAACTGTAAAAATATTTTTTCTTTGAAACTTTCATCACGTAATTCTTCGAATACACCTCTATAGGCGCGATGCCGCTCAAGTGACTGACACTTTTCACAACGTGGTGGCAAACCTGAAATAGACATCCGACCTCCAGGACCACCTCCAAAGGTATTATTGCCACAGATATTGCAATTATTCATTCAACTTCCCTTTCAGAATTAAAATTATCATAAAAAATGCTGTTAATTATTTAACCGTGTTATTTTCATTGGTAACTCGACTTCATGGGTGTAGAAAAAAGCACTGATAAACCCATAAGCTCCCAACAATTCAAATG
Source organism: Cocleimonas sp. (assembly GCA_036478745.1). Lineage (GTDB taxonomy): Bacteria > Pseudomonadota > Gammaproteobacteria > Thiotrichales > Thiotrichaceae > Cocleimonas. The sequence goes on along the minus strand of JAZGEM010000114.1, from coordinate 20,815 downwards.
TACCAGGAAATGCACCCGCACTAAACTTATCTAATATTGTTTTCTTATCGCAATAATCCCACATAGGACTATGAGGATACGCAGAAAACACATCAAGGAACATTTTTTGCAGTACTTCAGATTGGTTTAACTTTAACTGCCAGCTCCCAAACTTAGGTAAATTATTCGGAGTGCTTTGAAACTCTGTTGCCAAGCTAGTTTCATTTGAATACTTATTCAAAGCTTCACTCCATTTGTCATCAGCAAACTTTTGTGCAGCCAACCAAGGGCTTATTCTATTGATAATTTCAAAGTGAATTCTCTCGATTCTGCGCTGATCCGCACCAAGGTGATATGCCAGCTTTACTAACTTTTCTGTATTCAGTGGGTTTATTTGCCTTGTGCTGTATGAATCATTTCTTCTCAATGAAGCTACCCAGTTTGGTACACGTTCCATTGCGTAAACTAAGTCAGGTACATCCTCCAGTTTTCCGCCATTATCTAAATAGAATTCGACTCGATCTAGCATCTTTCTTTCATAATGATCTCGAGCCGCATCATTTAATAGCCCTGCGCGATCAAACAAATTAATAGAATGAAACATTTTAGATGCTGCTTCTATATTGGAAAGATCAATTTTATTATTTTTATTATAATTACTACGGTACACCTCTCCAACATGTCCGGTTAACCCCATTCCTCCACCCGCCTGTGTATATCCTTTTGCATCCCAAGCTCCTAACATTCCATCAGATTGGAATGCATGACCCATCATTTTATCAAAAACCCATTGATCATCTACTTCAGCTGGAGCTTTAGGTATTGCTCTAGAAAGATTCAATTTATAATGCTCACTAATTTGCTTTGCAATAATGACATCTGGATGTTCATCAAAACCATTTGTAAACATATTTAAATCTTTTCTTTCACCAAAGTAATTAGCAAGAGCAAGAACAGCTCTGCTATCTTTACCCCCGGATAACGGTATACGAGTTAAAGGCACATAGTCTAAGCATGTTTTAATATTAACAGCACACTCTTCTATTGCACCATTGATTACAGAATCAACACTTTGTTTTGACTTCCCTATAAGTGGGAGAAGAAAGGAAAAAGGCTTAGGCTTCTTTACAAGTTCATTATTAAACTTGCTATCATTCATGAAAACATGGTTTTCATGAATGTTCATTTTCCCACCTTTAACCGTCAAAAAAGCTGCTTGCGGAAGTCTAGACACTGACTTTTCAGACGTACCTTCTCCAATGATGATACCCACAGCCACTATCCAATTTAAAGTTTCCATATCTGGATCAGATCGTTGTAATACTTCTCGAATTAAACGTATGCGATTTGAAATGATTATTTGACTCTTATCACAATGATAATAAATAGCTTCTACAGCTAAACGATCATTAAAAACTAATAGACTATCTTTGTTTTCATCATAATGAATAACACTATATTCGCCATTACACTTATCACGAACACTTTCACTATTAGTAGATTTAAGAATCCCGCTAAGGTGTTCTGCGTTAATCAATGCGTTATCTTGTTGCTTTTTCCATAAATAGCCCTCCAAAAAAGTAATAGATAGTTTTCCATTTTTTCTATTACTACTGGACTGGCTTTGCGTGTTATATAAAACATCATCACGAGAAAAGTGAATAAAAGCAAACTTACCATTCTGACTTTTTCTACGACACGTTGATCAAAGTCTACTGTCTTGCAAACACTGATCTACCTGATCTGTATTACTATTGTAAACCGAGAGAAAAACTCCCATACACCAATTCCTTTTCTAATTTTATTTAGTGCTGATAACTTTCAGCTTCCCTATTCTTCGCCAATCATAAGCAATACAATAACTAGAGTAATCCAAATATTCTAGGGTGTACTTGTTATCAAATTTAGACATTGCGCCCGTCAGTACTTTATTGGTACTTGTCGATGCATCACGAAGAATTAAATCATCCTCAAACAAACCATCCGCAAATAAGACTTCACCAGTAGGTGCAAGCTTAGCCAACACCTCTTCCCAGAGCTTGGCTTTTCTAGAATCATGAATTAATTCTGGATCTATAATACAGAAGTCGATTTGAACTTCTATTTTTTGCAGTGCGTTTAGAAACGCACCATCATCTTCATTGACTAAAACTGTGTTAAATAGATTACTTAAAAACCCCTGCATTGATTTATCATTGCTTAAAACCATGCAAGTTTCACCGCGATAAATATGTAGATTATTCGCCAACACCTTCATTATGCTACGTCCAAAACCAGTTGACTGACATTCTGGACATTTCTGAATTAAGTCACTCTCTTTGACTTCCTGAATAAATAACTTGCCTTGCCAACCGCAAATATTACATTTATTTCCATTTTCTTTAGTTAAGGAGTCAAACTCATCCTTTACGCTTTCTACTGTTAAAGGATGGGCTATAACCGTCCTCTCACTGGTAATTGCCGTTAAAGTGGGGCGGGTTTTTGTAGTCAAAGAAGCGACTTCTGAAATCTCACCCAATTCATAACCCAAGCTCTCAACAAAATATGACATCTCAATATCCATGCCACCATGCGGCGTTGCCGGGTTAAAGCCTCCGTGTTCAGCTACAAAATCTCTACGAATGATAAAAACACCTCCTTGCACATGCTTAAAGACACGTTCTGGGTTTTCTTGTGCAAACTCAGGAATTCGAAATTCTGCAAAGTCAGGGTGATTTATATATTCTTTACCATAGATATACTTAGGCATTTGAGCATGGTGCCCTGCTAGTGCATCATTCGGATTGTTCCGCATATGTTCCAGCAAAGGTCTTTCCCACCCATGACTTTTTATAAAACCTTCTTTACTACAGATATAAATTCCAAATTCACTGTCTGATAATTCCAGCGCTATATTGGATGAAGGTCCACAGTAGAGATTTTGAGTTTTTCTTATCAATCGAATATTAGGGTAACTACCCACCTGTTTACAGAGCTCCAACCAAAACTCATCATCGCTATTGTTATCAATTATGGTCAATGTAAAGGGAGTCGTTGTGTACTTAAAAATACGTTTTATAATCTCATAAGTTTCTGCGCTATCTTCATATTTTTCCGTATTAAACGTGACTAAAAATATCTCTAAAGTATAGCCATGCCAAGTATCCAGCAGCATCTGCATGGTTTGTTTAACACCAATTTTCTTATCCAGAAATTGCTGTGAACGCTTTACCATTGCAGCTATTCTTTGACGAGACATAGCTTTTAACTTAAGCACGCTTTCAGCTAGTTTCTCTACATCTCCAGCAGGTGTTACAAGTGCTTCAACACCATCCGTTAAGTAGTCTGGTATCGCGGCAATATCCGTTGTGATAACGGGCAACCCCATTGCCATTGCCTCAAGAATAACCGTTGGAAATCCGTCCATATCGCCATTATCTGCAACCACACAGGGCGTTATTAGAAAATCACTTTGTTGATAAGCTTTTGCAACATCTTGCTGATTGTTTAATGCACCTTTTAAAATGACATTATCCACACCTAATGCTTCAATTTGTTTCTTATAGTCTTCTTCCAGTGGGCCATAGCCATAAATATCAAACACTATGTTTTCATTTTTTAATAAGGCAGCTGCATCAATTAAAGTGTTAATCCCTTTTTTCTCTACAAAACGGGTAATAAGCACACCTCGAAGTACCTCATTGTTATTACTTATATTTCTTTTGCTATATGGCACCCCCCCCTTTCTTGTGAAATCAGCAACATTCACCGCTTGAATATTAAAGGCAATTTTCTCAGAAGGTACACCACAGTCTTCTATAAATCGTTTATGGAATTCACCATGAACCAGTACTTTTAAACACAGTGGATGACGGCTAATCTCACCAATATTATTACGCTTTTTATTTTCATTGTGGAAAATATCAACCGCATGAGGCATAAATGTAAAAGGGATATTTGCTTTTACGCAGGCTGGATACGTAAGCTTTGTCGCTGTTGGATAGGCAAAATGGCTATGACAGAGATTTCGTTGGTGCTCTATCAGTAGCTCCGTCAGTTGATCAGCATCTTTAACTTGGTATGAATCCACTTCAAAATCAAGAATCGCTACTTTATCTGGTTCGATAGAAAAATAAACAACGACATCATACCCTTGTTTTACCAACCACTTAATCTCTTCCATGACAAAGGTTTGAGAAAGCGCGGGAAAGTCCCAAAGCACATAAGCAATTCTTAAATAGTCTAACTCATATCGTAGTCGCTCTTGAAAGTGCAAGTCATAAACAAGCTGGCGGTTATCATCCAAGCTAACCGTTGTCGTAATATTTTTTAAATTAGCATCATCAAGTATGTAATCCACACCCACAAACGGTATCAAAGCAGGTTGATAATACTTCGTATATTTTATAATCAACTCCCAATCCACCAAGCGTTTTAATTTGGTATCAAAGCCACCACATTGTCTATACAACGATTTTTTGTGAACAAATACATTTAGGTCAATAAAGTTGGCATTTAATAAGTCTTTACGATTATATTTTTTGGCGAGAATTTTATTTTTGTTATTATTTTCATCGTTTTTATCATGCCGCTCTAAAGCAGCATAAGCGCAGTTAAGCTCATCATTTTCACTAAACGCCGCTGCCATGATCAACAAATAATCTTGACGCCAGATATTGTCGCTATCAAGGTAAGCAATTAATTCACCCGTTGCTTTCTCTAAGCCAGAATTGCGTGTTGCGCTTACCCCTTGATGCTCGTTCTGCAAGATTTGAATCAAACCCTCAGAAATTTGTTTCTCGTAGTTTTGCTTTAAAAGCTGAATAGTTCCATCTGTACTTCCATCATCTGAAACGATGATTTCAAAAGGTAAATAACTTTGCTCAAGGATTGAGTCTAAAGACTGGCAAATACTATTTTCTCTATTCCATGTTGGCATTATCACAGAAATTTTTATGGGTGAATCTGCTAATTGCTCTTTAGAGAACTCGAGGAGTTTGGAGGGTATATTGCCATTAACGACTTTCTTTTTCCTTTCCAGTAATTCCAATGCAGTCAGTGACTTATCCCAGTAGTTTTCTGAAATTGGACCTAATAGTTTGGTACTTTGTTTTTTATAACTACTGTGTGCTTTTTTGGGCTGGCTAAATGCATTCCCTCTTTTACCGTACAACACGACCGAATTAATTTTACGTCCTTCTTTCTTGCCACTACGGATATAGTGCACCAACGGATTTACTTTAACCCGATCTACATCTGGATTCTTCTTTAGGTAGGCTGTCGTATCAAAAGATAAGCTCGGGTTTCGCCCTTCTTTCCAACCATATTTACAAAAGTGAATCAGAGGATCAATCCCTGATTCTTTGACATCTGGGTTAATCGTCAGATAGAAAAAGGGAGAAAAAAGTCCCGATTGAATAATGGATATACGATCTCGTAATAATCTCTTTTGACTTTTCTTAGCAAAAGGTAATAGCTTTAGCCTGAGCTTAAGCTTTGAAACATTTGCGACTTTATTGTGTAATTGTTTATGGTATTTCTTACTCGTAACGGTTTTCTGAAAAAGCTGATCGCCCATTTTATAAACAGAATTAAGTAACTCTAAACCATGGGACTGCTCTTTGATCTGATGTTCTCGTTCTTTAATTATTGTGATGAGATCTTTTTCTTTTATATATGCGTTTTTTTCAAAGGCTTTTAGTTTTTCCTTTCCCCTTACTATCACATGATTCTTATCCTCTATTTCTTCTTTCTTTAATTCAAGAGCCTCCGCTATCCGAAAAGACTTTTCTTCGATAGTTACCTTTAACTCTTTAATTATTCCTTCGAGACGCAGCCTTTCTTCTTCTTGCTTTTCTTTATCCATTTCTCTGATGGCTATCTGTTCTTCCTTATCTTTTAACTCGTCTAAATATAATGGCTTCTTGTATTGGTAGTATTTAACAGAGTTATTAAACTCCACCCTAATCTGGTTAACTTTCTTTTTAGAGTTAAGTTTTTTATCAACCAACAAGGTGATTAGTTGCGTAAGATACGAAGGCAAATCATCTGAAATGTTATCTAAAGCCACTTGATGGTGCTTTAGATTAGGAGAGTAAAGATCCTTTGCTTTTTGCTGAATTTCTTGGTTCACATCAGCACCAATAAAATCACCAACTTTATCTAGAAACTCAGGTAAATCATGAAAATCTTTATCGTATTCCACAATCATTCGTTGATACTTACGGCTATAAACCTCTGACTGTAAAAAATAGTGTGACCAGAGCATCAAACCTTTTTCTACTGGGATTTCATCTCTTTTAAGTAAAGAGTGAGCTACTTCTAAAGGGCTACGATAGGCAAATATTATTCGAATATTAATATCTAATTCTTGTAAAGCTTGCTCCCATATAGGGAATAAAATACAAATTCTGGGGTCTTTAATAATCAGCTTATTGACAAATTTAAGTTCAGCTTGAATAACATCTTTTGCATCTGAGACATATTGTTGAAAGTCAGGTTTTTTAATGTCATCTGCCACAAAAGAATAGTCATGCCAGCTTGCATTATTTTCTCTTAATATTCTTTCATTCAGTACGTAGATTTTATTATTTTCAAAATATCCCATCGGATTATCTTTAGTCGGCGGCATTAAATCAGCACCTACATAACCACCAAATAACGAAACCAACCCCGTAAGCACAGAAGTTCCCGATCTATGCATCCCCAGAATCACAATACATTCTTTCATTTTATAGCCACTTTTATAATGATCATCTACTAAGCCCACAGTAAGATTTTTCAACATTGTTTATATTAGACACACATCATAACAACTACAACCGAAATCACGAGAAGAGAATCATCATAACGTTTAAATGTGTATAATTTGCAATTAGAAACCAACAATGAGAGCTTCAGAAAACAAGGCTAAAGACAATCATGACTAAAGACATTTACTGGCACCACAATCCCGTCAACAGACAACAACGTCAAGTTAAAAACAAGCACAAGAGCTTTGTATTATGGTTCACTGGGTTGTCTGGCTCGGGTAAATCTACACTGGCAAACGTCATTGCAAGTGAATTATTCGAAACTAATCATAATGTTATTGTACTTGATGGCGATAATATTCGACATGGGCTTTGTTCTGATTTAGGTTTTTCTGAAGATGATCGCCATGAGAATATGCGCAGGATCGGCGAAGTATCTAAACTCTTTGTAGAATCAGGAACCATTGTCCTCGCTGCTTTTATCTCACCCTATCGCAAAGATAGAGAGCAGGTACGTAGCCGCTTACCTCATGGTGGCTTTTATGAAGTTTATTGCAAATGTGATTTAAAGGTTTGTGAAGCACGAGACCCAAAAGGCTTATATGCTCGGGCAAGAAAAGGAGAAATAGAAAATTTCACAGGCATCTCTTCACCTTATGAAGAGCCAATTAAACCCGACATGGTGATTGACACGAATACCTTATCGGTAGAAGAAGAAAGGGAAGAGATAATAAATAAACTGATTAGCAAAGGACTTATCAGTCTACAATCTTCAAATAAAGGGGGGGGTGCCATATAGCTTTTTTTACGCGTTTATGGCATTAAAATTTAACTAGTTTATAGCCGCTAACACCTTATCAACTGAGTGCTGTAGTGTATCTATCCGCTCTGAAATACTTGCATCAAGCACAGGTTCTTTTTGTGAGCCTACTAATTCATGAGCAATATTCACCGCCGCCATCACTGCAACTCGATCGGCACTAAGTGCCTTACCACCTTCACGAATTTTTTTCATATTCTCATCGACATGTTTAGCCGACTTCATTAATGACTCATGTTCACCTTCAGGACAAGAAATTTTGTATTCTTTTTCTAAAATTCTAACCGTTACTGGAATTGAATCTTTGTTCATAATTACCCCTAAGATGCCTTATCCATTGCTTTTAATCTATCCACCATTGCCTCAACCTTGCTTCTTACTTTATCATTTTTAGTCTGAAGCTCTGAGCGCTCAACCATTAATTGGCTATTACTATTCTTATATAAAGCATTTTCTTCTGATATTTTTTGACAAAATGTAAGCAACTGATTAACCGAAGATTCTAGTTTTTCAATTTTTTCGTGCAGAGGTGAATTATTAGTATCTGTCATATCTTCTATCCATACCTTCGTAAAATTATATCTTCGCTAGATTCTTGATCATAAAACTTTATGCAATACCCCACGAGTATTCCACATAAAGTGAGACAAAACAAATCCAAACAATTGAACTAAATTTAACCATCCAAAAAAAAATGAGCCTATTTTAGGTAAAAATACCTAGAAAACGGACATAAAAGAGGGGCTAATCAGTATGCTCTAATATACTGATTTAAAAAGAATAAAAATAATTCTGACAAATCTTGAAATATGGTCTTTACTCTGTGTAATATGCGTCCGTTCATTTGACTTTCGGAAGGAGAAGCAAATGACGCTATTAATTCCATTTCACATTTATGAGGACTTGGAATAAACCCCCTACAATAATTTATGAGGTATACCAATGAAGAAGAGTGTCTTATTCGGTCTTGCAACTGCTGTTGTATTCAGTACATCAGTTCAAGCAGATACACTGGAAGATGTAAAAAAAGCTGGCGTTTTAAAATGTGGTGTTAGCACGGGTCTCGGTGGTTTTTCTGCTGCTGATGACAAAGGTAACTGGGAAGGTCTTGACGTTGATGTATGTCGTGCTGTTGCTGCTGCCGTTCTTGGTGATGCAACTAAAGTTAAATACAACCCATTAACTGCTAAAGAGCGTTTCACAGCACTTCAGTCTGGTGAGATAGATATCCTTTCACGTAACACAACTTGGACTTTAACGCGCGATGGATCTCTCGGTCTTAACTTTGCTGGCGTTAACTACTACGACGGCCAAGGCTTCATGGTAACTAAGGCATTGGGTGTTGATAGTGCACTTAAACTTGATGGTGCTGCTGTTTGTATTCAAGCAGGTACAACCACTGAGCTTAATCTCGCTGACTACTTTAAAGCAAATAAGATGAAGTATAAGGCAATCACTTTTGACACTTCTGATCAAACAATCAAAGGATTTGAAGCAGGTCGCTGTGATATGTTAACGTCTGATCAATCTCAGCTTTACTCTTTACGTATTAAGCTAGCTAAACCAGATACTGCCATCGTACTTCCAGAAGTTATCTCTAAAGAGCCACTAGGTCCTGTTGTTCGTCAAGGCGATGACAAATGGTTTAACATTGTTCGTTGGTCTCTTAACGCAATGATTAATGCTGAAGAGATGGGTCTAACCTCTAAAAATATCAAAGAGATGAAAGACAGTAAAGATCCTGCTATCGGACGTATGATGGGTGGACAAGGCGAGAAACTTGGTCTTGATGATAATTGGTCTGCAAACATCATTGAACAGGTTGGTAACTATGGTGAGAGTTTTGAAAGAAACGTAGGTAGTGGTTCTCCACTTAAGATCGGTCGTGGTCTTAATGCTCTATGGAGCAAAGGCGGCATTATGTACGCTCCACCTATTCGTTAATAACGAATAACAAAAAAGAGTCTGCGCTTTGCAGGCTCTTTTTTTGTCTCTTAGCTAATGGTTTTAACAAGGCTCTAGTACAATAGAATCCAAATAAAGACTATTAGCTAAGAAGCAAAACTGTATTACCTCCTACCTATTAAACCATTACATGACTTAAAAACTTATGAGCGACTCTCGACACAATAGTAGCGAACTACCCAGCAAACCGCCTATTTGGAATGACCCCAAATACCGCGCGATGTTTTTTCAGATTCTTTTAATATCGGCACTTGCCTATTTTTTCTACAGTATTATTCAGAATACCTTAGATAATATGAACGCGCGTGGTGTTTCCACTGGTTTTGGCTTTATGTCTGAGCCTGCAGGGTTTGATATTTTACAAACACTGGTTCCTTTTGATTCTACCTATAGTTTTGGTCGCTCATTTATTGTTGGTGTACTAAATACGTTATTAGTTACGGCACTTGGTATTGTTTTGGCTACTATATTGGGGTTTCTTGTTGGTGTAGCTCGCCTTTCAAATAACTGGCTAGTGTCAAAAATTGCAACTGTCTACATCGAAACGTTTAGAAATATCCCATTATTGATTCAAATTATTTTTTGGTACTCGCTTATAGTTGGTAGCTTGCCAGCCGTTAGAAATAGCTTCTCTCTCTTTGATAGCTTCTTCTTAAATCAACGAGGCATCAATATTCCAAGCCCTGTTTATGAAAGTGGCTTTATCTACACAGGTATAGCGATCATTATCGGGATTATAGGTAGCTTTATTTTAAAAAAATGGGCGAAGAAACGACAAGCAACAACAGGAAAACAATTCCCTGTTTTCTTTTCAATTCTAGGCTTAATAATATTATTCCCAGTGCTGGTATATTTTATCACTGGTAGCCCAATCACATGGGATGTTCCAAAGTTAGGTCGATTCAATCTTCAAGGTGGCGCAACGGTTATCCCCGAATTAGTAGGCTTACTTATTGCCCTTGTTATATACACAGCAGCGTTTATCGCAGAGATTGTTCGTTCAGGTATCAAGGCGGTTAGTCACGGGCAATCCGAAGCAGCGCTTTCTGTCGGATTAACCCCTGGTCAAAATTTGAAACTGGTAGTCATTCCTCAAGCATTACGAGTAATCATTCCGCCATTAACAAGTCAGTACCTAAACCTTTTCAAAAATTCATCTTTGGCAGCAGCAATCGGCTACCCTGATTTGGTTGCCGTATTTATGGGGACAACATTGAATCAAACCGGTCAAGCAGTAGAAATTGTGGCAGTTACCATGGCGGTATATCTATTAGTCAGTTTACTGATTTCAATGTTCATGAACTGGTACAACGCCAAAATGTCGTTAGTTGAAAGATAAAGGAAGATAATAATTATGTACGTAACAGATAAAATACTTCCCGAATTACCTGCTCCAAGCAATTCAAAAGGAATCGTTCACTGGTTGAAAACCAATCTTTTTAATGGTCCATTCAATACCCTATTTACGCTCTTAGCAGCCTTTGTTTTATACAAAGTTATACCACCTGCAATCGAGTGGGCATTTATTGATGCTACATGGTTTGCTGAAACAAGTGGCGAATGTAAGCTTGAAAATGGCGACAGAAAAGATGGTGCCTGCTGGGCATTTATCACCAATCGTTTTGACCAAATAATGTATGGTTTTTATCCAGAGGCAGAGCGTTGGAGACCAAACCTTGCTGGCATCATGTTGGTTCTACTTACCATTCCTCTTTTCTTTGAAAAGACACCTAAGAAGGCATGGCTTGGTGGATTTATTCTAGTGATCTTCCCTTTTATTGCTTTTGTATTAATTCGCGGTGGATACTTTGGACTAGAGCAAGTTGATACAGGTAAGTGGGGTGGCTTAATGCTTACCCTTATTATCTCACTGGTCGGCATCCTCTTTGCATTACTCTTTGGGACAATATTAGCACTAGGCAGACGCTCTAATATGCCAATTGTAAAATCTTTAAGCGTAGTCTTTATCGAATTTTGGCGTGGCGTTCCATTGATTACGGTTCTTTTCATGTCATCGGTAATGCTTCCCCTGTTCCTTCCTGAAGGTACGACCTTTGATAAACTAGCACGCGCAATGATTGGTATTATTTTATTCCAATCTGCTTACGTGGCAGAAGTGGTTCGTGGTGGATTACAAGCGATTCCGAAAGGTCAATATGAAGCAGCTGCAGCGATGGGCTTGAGCTACTGGAAAAGTATGTTTTTGATCATCCTGCCACAGGCTATGAAATTGGTTATTCCCGGATTGGTAAATACCTTCATCGCACTATTTAAAGATACAACCCTAGTATTGATTATTGGTCTATTTGATCTATTAGCGATTATCGAGAACGTACTTGGTTCTGACAATGCATGGTTAGGATTCCATACCGAAGGTCTAGTATTTGCAGCCTTTGTATTCTGGATGTTCTGCTTCAGTTTGTCTCGTTACAGTATGGCGCTAGAACGCAAACTCGATACAGGTCATAGAAATTAATTTCTACCTACTTTAAAAAATTAAATAAACAAATTACACGCAGCTGAGAAAACATTATGACAGACGCACAAGCAAACACGAATCAAGAATACGCAGTCCAGCTTATCAATATGAATAAGTGGTACGGCGACTTTCATGTACTAAAAGATATTAACCTTAACGTAAAAGAAGGCGAGCGAATCGTTATTTGTGGCCCTTCTGGTTCGGGTAAATCAACCGTTATACGTTGCATTAATCACTTGGAAGAACATCAAAAAGGTCAGATTCTGGTAAATGGCGAAGAAATTACCGGTGATGTAAAACAGCTTGAGCGTTTACGTACTGATGTTGGCATGTGTTTTCAGCACTTTAACCTTTTTCCGCATTTAAGCATTCTCGACAACCTAACGCTTGCACCGATCTGGGTAAAGAAAACACCAAAAGCTGAAGCTGAAGACATTGCGATGAAGTACCTTGAGCGTGTGAAAATTCCAGACCAAGCTTTAAAATATCCTGGTCAATTATCAGGTGGTCAACAACAACGTGTAGCGATTGCTCGAAGCCTGTGTATGGATCCGAAGATTATGTTATTTGATGAGCCAACCTCAGCACTTGACCCTGAGATGATCTCAGAAGTATTGGACGTAATGATTGAACTAGCCAACGAAGGTGGCATGACCATGTTATGTGTAACGCATGAGATGGGCTTTGCTAAGAAAGTTGCTGACCGCGTTATATTCATGGATGCTGGGCAGATTATTGAAGAAAATAATCCTGAGGACTTCTTTAATAATCCTCAGTCTGAGCGTACACAGTTGTTCTTAAGTCAGATTATAGATCACTAGTATTATCTGTTTTTTCTAAGCCATAGCTTGGGTTATGCTGAGTCTACAATTGTTAAAAAAAGGGGGGGATGCCATTTAAAGATGATACCCCTGTTTTTATTCTGCTTTTTTATTAACGAGATATATCCCTGATATTACGAGAGCTGCGCCAAGCATCAACACTAACGTCAGTTTCTCGTCTAAAATAAGATAGGCCCAAAACACGGCACTAACAGGCATAAAGTAAATAAACACAGCAGCTTTAGCAGCACCCAATATTTTAATTCCCTCCTGAAACCAAACAAAACCAATCACTGTAGCCAAAATAGCAAGGTAGAATAAATTCATGCTCGCATTTAAGGTTAGCATCGAGACTGCTTCAAATAAATTAGCATTCAAAGCAACAAAGAAGAGTATTGCTGTACCTACAGTGCTCGCATACGCTATTACCGCCAATGAGGAAAGCTGTGTACTCATTAAACGACCTATTAATGTATAGGCAGCCCAGCTAATAGCACATCCAATAAAAGCGAGTTCTCCCGTGCCAACACCATCAGTAAAGAGCGTCTTAATGTCTCCTCTACTGATTATTAGCACTGCTCCTACTACACAGAGAATAAATCCTACAACCCGAATTAATGTGAAGCGTTCTTTAAATATGAATGCAGCACCTAAAGCCGTTAACAACGGGTTAGTTGCTGTAATCATACTTCCCCTACTTGCCTCGGCATGTACCAGCCCATAGAAAAATAGCAAGTTATACATTGCTATCCCCGTTAGTCCCATACCCAATATAGGTAGTAGCTGCTTACGAGAAATACGTGGAAAGCCACCTTCTTTATAGTAAAGCATAACTAATAACACAGTCGATGCGATGAGAAAGCGTAAAAAGGCTGAGACGGAAGGATCCAATTGATTGCCAAGAATTCTCGCGGAAGTGAATGTACCTCCCCAAACCAACATAGCAAAAAGTAATTTCAGGTATATTTTCATTTGAGAAAGATTGTAGACTAGCAAATCACACTTAACAGCTTTTCTTTTCTAAAACACAATAGAAATGAACCATAAATCCTGATTTACTTCTAATCTCAGGATAAACGGATAGGTTGCTTTGATAAACTCACTGCCATTTTGTAGAGAAATTGAGCAATAAGAGATAAAATAGCCTAATACACAATATACGAGCGTGAATAAAAATGCGTGTGAATTCACGCTAGAAATCTTCTTAAGGAACCTCTGATTAAGTCGATTAAAATTAGCGCAGAGAAAACTGACTTTCATGAAAATATCGGCAGTTTAAGCACGTTAAAAATAAATGGACTTGATCAGAGGTTCTTAATAAAATGAGAAAATATAAAAAATGAAAATAGCTATCGCAGGTACAGGGTACGTTGGACTTTCTAACGGTGTCCTACTCGCTCAAAACAACGACGTCATCGCCTTAGATATAGATGCAGAAAAAGTTGAGCAAATTAATAATAAAATCTCACCTATAGAAGACACAGAAATACAATCTTTTTTAAAGAATAAACCACTCAGTTTAAAAGCTACACTTGATAAACACGAAGCTTATGAGAATGCAGAATTTATCATAATCGCTACACCAACCGATTATGACACTATCAATAACTACTTTAATACCAGTACTGTTGAAGCCGTCATTAAAGATGTATTGGAAATTAACCCTGACGCTACCATGATTATCAAATCCACGGTGCCTGTTGGCTATACAGCTTCAATTAGAGAAAAGTTTAAAACAGACAATATCATTTTTTCTCCTGAATTTTTAAGAGAAGGAAAAGCACTTTATGACAACCTACACCCTTCGAGGATAATTGTTGGTGGTCACTCAGAGAAAGCTAAAAGGTTTGCAGCTCTATTAGATGAGGGTGCTGAAAAAACAGATATTCCAACATTATTTACTGATTCAACTGAAGCTGAAGCAGTGAAGCTTTTTTCTAATACCTATCTTGCGATGCGTGTTGCCTATTTCAATGAATTAGACACCTATGCACAGGTTCATGATTTAAGTAGTAGACAAATCATTGAAGGTGTCGGACTAGACCCTCGTATTGGAGATCATTACAACAATCCTTCATTTGGCTATGGTGGTTATTGTTTACCTAAAGATACCAAGCAGTTAAGGGCAAACTACAAAGATGTACCAAGCAACCTTATAAATGCAATAGTAGAAGCAAACTCAACGCGTAAAGATTTTATTGCCGACACAATAATTGACAGAAAGCCTGAGATTGTAGGCGTTTATCGACTCATTATGAAAAGCGGCTCTGATAACTTTAGAGCCTCCTCAATTCAAGGGATCATGAAGCGCATAAAAGCTAAAGGTATTGATGTTGTAGTATACGAGCCTGAGCTTGAAGACGATGAGTTTTTCAACTCTCGCGTCATTAAAGACTTAGAAGAATTCAAAAGCATGTCTGATGTGGTGGTGGCAAATCGCTTATCTGATGACATCAGAGATATAGAAGACAAAATTATAACCCGAGACTTATTTGGACACGACTCATGAAGAAAATACTAGTAACTGGCGCAGCGGGCTTTATAGGCTCTGCACTTTCTATTCGCTTACTTAAAGAAGGGCATCAAGTGATAGGCATTGACTGTCACAATGATTATTACGACCCTGCATTAAAAGAAGCACGTTTAGCAAGACACGAAGATCACCCGAATTACACTCATATTCGAATGAATCTTGAAGATCGCGAAGGCATGGCAGCACTTTTCAAGGAACAACAATTCGATGCAGTAATGAACCTTGCCGCTCAAGCTGGGGTACGTTATTCACTTGAAAACCCTATGGCTTACCTCGACACTAATGTTGTAGGTTTTGGACATATTCTAGAAGGCTGTCGACATAATAAAGTAGGACATCTAGTCTATGCATCATCGAGTTCAGTCTATGGCTCAAATACTAATATGCCATTTTCTACGCATAACAATGTAGATCACCCTGTTAGTCTTTATGCTGCCACCAAAAAAGCCAATGAATTAATGGCGCATACATACAGCCATCTCTATGATTTACCAACAACGGGCTTACGTTTTTTTACTGTTTATGGTCCATGGGATCGCCCAGATATGGCACTACAAAAATTCACTAGAGCAATGGTGAAAGGTGAGAAAATCCAAATTTATAACTACGGTAAGCATCGTAGAGATTTTACTTATATTGATGATATCGTTGAAGGTATTGTACGAATTCTAGATCGCCCAGCTCCACCGAATCCAGATTGGAACGGAGATAACCCTGATTCTGCAACAAGTAAAGCACCTTGGCGTGTCTATAATATTGGAAATAACAATCCAGTAGAACTCTTAGATTACATAGAGGCATTAGAGAATTCGATGGGAATTAAAGCAGATAAAGAACTGCTACCATTGCAGCCTGGTGATGTTCCAGATACTTTTGCTGATGTTGATGATTTAGTTGCAGAATTTGGCTACAAACCATCAATGTCTGTAAAAGAAGGTGTTGAGAACTTTGCTAAATGGTATAAAGATTACCATTCAATTTAACTCAACTCTTATTAAAATTTATTCCTAGCTAAAGGCAGCCCCTTTGGCTAGGATAAAATAATATTTAGCACTTAATATGTTTAAAAAGTTTTCACTTATCGTCTTATTCACTGTATTTCTATTTTTTATATTTGAATATCTGACTAAATTTTCGTTTTTCTCGTTAGCCTATAATACTTACCAACCACAAGATTTCAAAGGTGCTACCAAGGTAGCCATATATGGTTTATCTTATTTATTTGTGCTGGTAAACCTAACGCTCATTCTGTTTACAAAAAAAGGCAAAGTCTTCTCCCTACTTCTAATTTTTATCTCCCTCACATTTTTAGTTGATGCAACCTACTATCAAAATGATATCAGTAGAGGTTTCTCTACAGGTCAATTTGTAACAGCAATGAATGAAAGGGCACATGCAGTAGAAGCCATTACTACTTTCATCGGTGGTTTTCTTAATAGTTTAATACTTCTTGGCGGAATATTTTTTATCACATGGCTAGTCAGAAAGTATACAAATACGCGGTTCTATCTAACCCCTTTATTATTCCTACCCATTTCAGTTTTTGGTGCCTACCTTGTCGTTGATCACACCTCCAATCGAATCTATAACTATCCATCTTTTGTTAAAGTCCCATTGAGTATTTTTAATGCATACAATGGGCATTTAATGAATATTCCCTTCACAAGAAGAGATGCTGTTACTGTTAAGCCTGAAAAGAAATCAGCTTATAAAAACATTATCGTCATTGTTGATGAAAGCATTAGAGGGGATTTTCTTGGGATTAATGGGTATAAGAAAAAAACAACGGAATACTTAGACTCTTTAGATAATATTCTAACCCTAGGAAGTATTTCATCTGTAAGTAATGCTTCTGCTCAAACAAATTATATTCTTCGAAATGGTCTTACTATTAAGGATGTCCCAGATAAGAATTTCTCTACCTTAAAGAAGTCTACTATTTTTCAATATGCTCAAAAAGCGGGTTTTGAAACTATATTTTTAGACTCCCAAGTGAATTATGAAGGACTACAAAACCTTATGTCCAACTATGATCAGGAGAATATAGATCACTATGTGACACTTGAACTTAAAGATAGAAACAATGACACTTTGCTGGATCGCAGAATTTTAAAACAGTTGACTAAAAAACTAAATAACTCAGATAAAAGTCACTTTGTATATTTTGTTAAGTTTGGATCACATTTCAGATGGCAGTTTAACTACCCTGAAGATAAAACATATTTTAAACCAAGTCTTAACGAAACAGAAAGTCTCGACTATAAGAAAAGACACGAGGCTATTAACACCTATCAAAATTCGATTCGATGGGGTGTTGATGGCTTCTTTAAAGAACTAATAAACTCAATTGACACCAAAGATACCTTAATAATTTACACATCAGATCATGGTCAAAATATTTTAGAAAATGACGTGATTATCACCCACGGTCTTGCAATGAATCCTCCATCGACTATGGCTACTGTACCCCTGTTCTTTTATGCTGATGAAATTGATAAAGTGAAATCACTGTTCAAAAAGATTGATACAAACCAATATTCACAATTCCAACTATTTCCTTCTTTGCTTGAGTTAATGGGTTACAGTAACAAAGTTGTAGAGCAATACGGTGTACCTTTTTGGGAGTCCAGTATGAAGGGGGAGAGATATTTTCACTCTGGTTCTGTATTTGGTACAGGATACATCAATAAGTATTCTCTACCTAAATCACCTAATTAGTACTTTCTTGCTTTAATCATAAGCTCACGACAATATTCACGGATTAAATTATGCTCAAAAAAATTAGTATCTTTACCCTTTTTGCAGTACTTTTTTTTCTGTTATTTGAATTTACGACTAAGAACTCTTTTTACTATTTAGCACAGAATTTATTTCAGCCCCAAGATTTAAAAGGAGCTTCAAAAGTTGCTGCTTACGGAGTTTCTTACCTGTTTATCTTATTAAACTTTTTACTTATCCTTTTATTAAAAAAAGGAAGGCTTTTTTATCTCCTTCTTATTTTTGTTTCATTAACACTGATATTAGATGCAACTTATTACTTTAATGGGCTCAGTCGTGGCTTTTCAAAAGGGCAGTTCATAACCGCATTCAATGAGAAAGGGCATATTTTAGATGCAGTATCTACCTTTTACAGCGGCGCAATGAAGGCACTGCTACTTCTTGCTATCATCCTTGTTATAACCTGGCTTTTTAGAAGAATTTTTAAAGAAAGATTTCTACTCATACCACTGCTGCTGCTACCTCTATCACTTTTTGGTAGCAATATGATCATTAAAGACACAGATGATGAAACTTATAATTACCTTTCATTTATCAAGGTTCCACTAAGTATTTTTAATGCCTATAACGACGGTTTAATGGATATTCCTTTTACTAAAAGAGATTCAGTCGTAGCGATACCTAACAAGGATTCACACTATAAGAACATTATTTTATTAGTCGATGAAAGCGTACGAGGTGATTATTTATCAATTAATGGTTACCCAAAAAAGACAACCGAATATTTGAGCTCGCTCGATAACCTGCTAACACTTGGAAGCATATCCTCAGTCGCGAATAGTTCTGCGAATACAAATTATATTTTAAGAAATGGAATAACCATTAAGGAATTGCCCGATAAGGAATTTAAAACCTTAAAGAAACCGAACATCTTTCAATATGCAAAAAAGGCAGGGTATAAAACTATATTCTTAGATGCCCAAAGTAACTATCAAGGACTACAGAATATTATGTCGAGTTATGACCTTGAGCATATTGATCATTTTATAACACTCAAAAATAAAGATGACTATGCTAAGTCTGATCGTAGAATCCTAAAGAAACTCAATAAAATACTGAAAGATTCTGATGAAAAATATTTTGTTTACTTTGTGAAATATGGCTCCCATTTTAAGTGGCAATTAAATTACCCTAAAGAGAAAGAAATATTTAAACCCGCTTTATCTATTTATGATTCTCTTGATTTTGAAAGTAGAGAGAAAGCTGTAAACACCTATCTTAATTCTATAAAATGGGGAGTGGATAGTTTTTTTAAAACCCTTCTTGAATCGATGAATACTGAAAACACAGTCATTATTCATACTGCTGACCATGGTCAAAATATCGTTGAAAATGATATTTTAATTACCCACGGCGTAGAAAAAAACCCGCCTTCATCAATGGCTAATGTCCCTCTACTAATCTATGCAGATAATATTGATTATATCAAATCCAAGTTTGATAAAGTCGAGTTAAATAGCTACTCCCAATACCAACTATTTCCATCGCTACTCGACTTAATGGGATATGATAGTAATACAACCGAACAATATGGCCCTACGTTCTGGAAAGAATCCATAGATGAAAGAACATTTTTCTCAGGGTCAATTTTTGGTAAGGGTTATACCAATAAGTATGTACAGCCTAACATCGACTAATATGTTTTTGCTGAACCACTCTTTGCGCCCCTTCATGCGTTTTTTTAAAACTTAAACTGCCTAGGGAGAAATTTTCTAGAGCATTATTACTTGTTGCAATTATCAAAAAAAGGGGGGGATGCCATATGGTATATATAGCACAAAACTTTGCCTTATTAGCTAGTAATAAAGCTGTTAAACATCCCACACCCACCTTTCATACCACATTTCGAACATCAAAATTCGCCAGAGTTTAGCGGCACTTTCTTTGTCACCATCTAAATACTTATCTCTCATCTCAATAACTTTATCTGCGTTAAAGAGACCTTCTTTAACCAGTCGGTTCTGATCAAGGTAGATATAAAAATATTTTTCAAGCTCATCTTTAAACCACTCTGTAATCGGCACCCCAAAACCCTGTTTAGGTCGATCCATTAATTTTTTAGGTAGGTATTTATGAGTAATCTCTTTTAATAACCATTTTTGTTTACCGTCTCTATATTTGAAATGAGAGGGTAATTGCGCAGTAAATTCTATAAGTCTGTAATCAAGTAAAGGCTCGCGACCTTCTAAGCCAACACTCATTCCTGCTCTATCAACTTTAGTTAAAATATCATCCACCAAATAGGTCTTATAGTCGACGGCCAGCATATGATTCATTTCATCATTATGACTAGAAACCATGTCGTCAAAATGTGTTGGTAAAGCTACTAGTGGCTCTTTAAGTAGTTCTTGTGTTTGATTAAAGGTAAAGTACTGACTCGTCAGTTTCATAATATCCACAGCATGTTGCAATGTTATTACATTCTTTAGTTTTCTGTACTTTGTTTCAAAATTGTAGGTGTTTTTCAAATAAGGAATTTTATCTGGATCAATATGGCACATCCCTGATTCTATGATTTTTCTAGCAGTAAAAGGGATTTTGGCAAACTGATTATGATGATGTAAAGAAGTAATATGCTTGTCATAACCAGCAAAAATCTCATCCCCCCCATCCGCACTCAAACTAACCGTCACATCTTTTCGTGCTAACTGACTGACGAGTGTCGTTGGTATACCCGATACATCACCGAAGGGCTCATCATATATCTCA
>JAZGEM010000113.1:0-28820 GCA_036478745.1 Cocleimonas sp. | reverse complement strand
GATTGCGTGTATGGCGTATGTTGATCTTAACCCGATTCGCGCGGATATGGCGAAAACGCCTGAGAAATCAGATTATACGTCTATTCAAGAGCGACTTCACAAAGCGATGGCTAAAAAAGACTGTGGTCTTTTGCCTTTTGCAAATACAACGAAAAATAAAGAGAAAGCGATTCCGTTTGAGTTAAATGAGTATTTTGCTTTAGTGGATTGGTCAGGTCGGGCTATTTTGGCGAATAAACGCGGGTCTATTCCTGCAAATACGCCCCCTATTCTGTTTCGATTAAATATTGATGAGAACGATTGGTTGAATCATGTGCGTTATTTTGAACGGCAGTTTCCTACGGTGGCGGGGAATATTGATCAACTTAGAGCACTAGCTGAACAGACTTCGCGACGGTGGATTAAGGGGATGGGCTGTGCTTTTAGGACAGCAGAAAATCAGATGTATGACGGCAAACTATAACTGATTTTTAAAACATGAAAATGGTGCTGGTAGTCAACCTAGAAGGGTTATTCTACAACCTTGTTATGTGTCTGCGACGCAAAAGCATAAGCGCCATATTAAACCAGCACTTTATATTTGGAGCTTCATTGTAATAAATGTAAGAATACACATTATGATTAGGCACTTTCAATACAAAAAAATATGTTCAGGTCGAGACTATCTACAAGAGCACTACACAGACTCATTTAGTTTAACGAAAGTAGCAGAGTACTCGTGTATGTCTCAATATCATTTTTCTAGAGTCTTCACAAATGTATTTGGTGAGTCGCCAAATGCATTTGTGACTCGGCTAAGAATTGAAAAAGCAAAGAAAATGTTGATAACGGAGAATTTCAGCATAAGCGATATTTGTACAAAGGTAGGTTATTCAAGTGTTGGTAGCTTTTCTTCTCTTTTTAGTGAGAAGGTTGGTATATCACCTTCTCACTATCGTCGTAAACTTTGGAGCTTAGCAAATGAACCTTACAGCTTCCCGATGCAATCTATCCCTCTGTGCTTTGCACAAAATTTATTTGGCTTTAATAGTAATGAGATAAAGAAATAAAGATAGCAATATAGAAGAAAAAAATCACAGTTCTTTCTGTTAAAATATTGATTCAAGTTAACAAAGGAATGAATAATGATACAAGCTATAGTTCATGTAACAGTGCATGTGTTAGATCAGGATGAAGCATTGAAATTTTATACAGAAAAACTCGGGTTTGAAGTTGGTATGGATATGACAATGGATGGGGGGTTTCGCTGGTTGACAGTATTCGCAAAAGCACAGCCTAAACTTGAGCTGGTATTAGCTGAGCCAAAAGAAGGTCCAATGTTTGATGAGGATTCAGCTAAGAAAATTAGAGATTTGGTTTCTGCTGGTGCATTCGGAGTTGGAGTCTTTGAAACTGATAACTGTCAAAAGACTTATGATGAATTGGTTTCAAAGGGTGTTGAATTTACTCAAGCTCCAATAGAGCAATTTTATGGGATTGAAGCACTTGGTAAAGATAACTCTGGTAATTGGTTTAGCTTAACTCAGCAAACTTAATTTGCATCATTTACGAACTCTTGACTAAACAGAACCCAGCGAAAAATTGGACATATATAATCTTATCTTTGAAATCAGACCATTTACTCTCATTTCTACTACAAGGTAAGCTCCTTGACTTGATTGGTTTTATTTTAGAGGAGCAATCATCAAAAATGGCGGGGGGTGCCATCACTAATGAATACAGAATAAAAAACACCTACAATATAAATACTGTAAGACTTTATAAACATGACGAATATCGATTAAACAATATCGTATTGATCGCCTTCTTTTGCTAGGTAAACCCCACATTCAGGATAGTTTTTAGCCATCCATTCACGACTATTTTGTTTTATTTCATCTAACTGTTTATCAGTCCTTGCTGGGTCATGGTGAAATAAAATCACATTAGCTACCCCTGCTTCACCCGCAAGTTTTAATGTTTGTGATATTAATGAATGACCCCATCCATGTATTTTTTCTAATTCTGTCTCTAGATACATAGCATCATGAATTAAGTAATCAACGCCTTTAACAAATTCCAGCCACTCTGTGTAGGATGTTCTTGTCTCACTTGGTGGAAATAATTCATTATCTGTTGCGTAAACTAAACTGCCTTTTGTACTCTGAAATTTATATGCAGAACCTCCACCCGAGTGATTTAAAGCTAAAGTCGAAATTGTCACGTCTTCTATTTCTAATACTTCGGGTATATTAGGTGTCACTTCGACCTCTGCTTCAAGTTGATCACTTGGAACCGGAAAATGTGGATCTGTCATTTGAGCTAATACCGATTGTAGCTTTTCTTCGTCTAAGTGTGCCGACATAAGATGAACTTTTTGATTTTTTCTATGAATAGGTGCAAAGAAAGGAAAGCCTTGGATATGATCCCAGTGCAAGTGACTAAACATAAGGTTTATATTGGAAAGATTTGAACGCTTTATTAAATCATCTCCTAATTTTTTGATACCCGTACCTGCATCAAGAATAAAGAGGGTGCCATTGTCAGATTCAACAAGAACACATGCCGTATTGCCACCGTACTTCACGGTATCAGCACCTGGAGTAGCGATGGAGCCACGAACACCATAAAATTTAATGTGCATTTTTATTGTTACCTAATTTCACACTTAAAACACGAAAATAAAGGTTATTAATTACTCTTCGATAATAAAATACCTTCAATATGATTATTTGTATTCGTATCTTCGGATAAACCAAAAGAGCCTAGAATGCCTTCAGCATTGTCTCCTACAAAATCCCCAGCTATAAATCCACTGACATCACGTGTCGGCTGGGTGTATTAGGATTAGAGTCTATAACGCTAGCACCATTCATTTGTCAGTCTAAATCACCAGATTGTATCTTACCATCAAATACGACTACCCATGTATCACTAGAAGTATTTGCTGATAAAGCGCCATTTGTGACATTTCCTGTATCGAAGTTAACATCCATCTGTATCGGTAGATTTCTTACCTCACCCTGAGATCCACTCAAAAGACTATCGGTGATATTCTCATATCGGGAAAAGCTACCTGCGTCTAAAAGTGAAGCTTGAAAAACTGTACCGTAACTCAGGTGAGTTTTGTATCGATTATATATTGATAGGGTCAATGACCTTTTAGCCTCACCACCTAAAGACTAGGATGGTGTGTATACTCATCATTCCAAATAGAATTAAAATACAAAGACCTCAGCATACAATTAAGTCAGATGGCACCCCCCCATTTTTTACAAGATTACAGCTATACCAATAGCTACAGCTAATCGGAATTAACTTCTTTACTCACGATTTCTAGCATAAAATGACTGCCTAATAGAGACTCTAATAATCAATAACAATAATAAAAGGCACCACGATGGAATTCAAAAACTACCTGCGTACTCTCGTTCAAAATGATGGTTCAGACCTTTACCTGACATTTAATGCGCCTCCTTCGGCTAAATTTCAAGGACATTTAAAAGTCTTATCACAAAACAAAATGACCACTGAAGAGTTAGAAGAGATTGCTAAATTCTTAATGAATAAAGAACAACAAGAGCAGTTTGATAAAAAACCAGAAATGAACCTTGCCTTAGATGAACCTGATATTGGTCGCTTTAGAATTAATATTTTCAAACAGCGTACACATATAGCGATGGTTATTCGTAATATTAAAGTCGATATCCCCAATGCAGATTCACTTGGATTACCTGATATTTTGAAAAAAGTCATAATGAACAAACGTGGTCTCGTTCTGTTTGTAGGTGGTACAGGCTCAGGAAAATCAACTTCTTTAGCTGCCCTTATTGACCATCGCAACACCCATTCAGCAGGTCATATTGTTACCATCGAAGATCCCATTGAATATGTTCACCCACACAAAAAATCCCTCATTAGCCAACGTGAGATTGGGGTAGATACAGATAGTTATGAGGATGCATTAGAGAACACTTTACGACAAGCACCTGATGTTATTTTAATTGGTGAAATCCGCACTGAAGAAACGATGGAGCATGCACTTGCGTTTGCAGAAACAGGGCATCTTTGTCTTTCAACTCTGCATGCCAATAATGCTAACCAAGCACTTGACCGGATTATTAACTTCTTCCCAGAGGAGCGCCACAATCAACTTTTGATGGATATTGGTATTAATATTCAAGCTTTTATATCACAGCGTTTAATCCCAACTATAGATGGCAAACGTGTCGCCGCAATTGAGATTTTATTAGGTACGCCCATTATCAAAGATATGATTACCAAAGGCGACATCATGGGCATCAAAGAAGTGATGGAAAAGTCAGAAGAACTGGGTATGCAAACCTTTGACAGCCATATCCATAGGCTCTACAAAGAAGGTGTGATTTCTTTAGAAGAGGCACTTAAAAATGCTGATTCACCGAGTAATTTACAAGTGAAAATTAATCTTGAAGACAATAGCTATGCCAATATGCATGACGAGCCTAACAAAGAGACGACTGAAGAAACCCAAACTGAAGGCGAAGTGTCTAGTTCAGAAAGTAAACCCATAGCAAAACCAGCAGCTAAAGAAGATTCACTGTTTGCAGGTTTATCTCTTGAAGAAATGAGTAAACCAGAAGAAGAAATTGAAAAGCTCCTTACCCCTCAAGAGCTAATGGAGAAGAAAATTTCTAAACGTATGACTTTAGACGACTAATAAAAGTAAAAGTCATATAGTAGTCTCAATGGCACCCCTACCTTATTTACAAGATTGTAATAACTAACTGTGCCTTGATATTACAAGATCTAAGCATGACTAATACTCACCAATCAACTTAATTAAGCGTGCAGTAACACCTCGATGTTGCTGCATAATTTCTTTAGATTTTTCGAGTAGCAATGTTTTATTCGGCTCACTGAGTAACGCCTCAATATTCTGCTTCAGCTCGCTTGTATTTTCGCTCAGCGTTAATAAGCCAGAGTCGCCTAATGTGGTTAGCATGTCTTCAAAATTAAACATGTATTTACCACTGACCACAGGCACGCCAAATAGAATAGCTTCTAAAGGATTATGTCCTCCAGTGGGCACTAACGAACCACCTACAAAAACGACATCTGCGGCTGCAAACCAACTTTGCATAATACCCATGGTATCACCCAAAATAATATTAAAATTCTGGTTAGCATAGGTATCTACCTGTGAATGTCTGATGGTACGGATGCCTTTGTTTTCTATTGCCTGACACATTTCATAAACATCATCAAAACGCTCAGGATGTCTTGGAACCAAAACAAGTATTAATGTTGGAAACTGATCTAACAGTTTCTCATAAGTCATTAATATTTCTTCATCTTCACCCTCATGTGTACTCGCAGCTATCCAAACTTTCCTATCGACTCCCCACTGTTTTTGGCGCTGTTGACCGATAGAAATTTGTTGTTTATTGGGTTGAATATCATATTTGATATTACCTAATACTTTAATTTTATGTTCGCTTGCGCCAAGTCGTTTAAATCTTTCAGCATCCATAGTAGAGCGAACAGAGATCACATCTACATTGGCTAAAGTTTCAGAAACAAAGGCTTTAAACCTGCTATAACCGACGACTGATTTCTCTGATAAACGCGCATTAAGCATTAACAAGGGTATCTCGTTCTTATTGCAAGCAGCATATAGGTTCGGCCAAATTTCAGTCTCCATAACGATAAGCATGACAGGGTTTATTTTTCGCATAAAACGAGAAATCACATCGGGCAAATCATAGGGGAAATACACATGTGCAACACGTGTAGAAAATAGAGTTTTAAGCTGTTCAGAACCCGTTGGTGTTGTCGTTGTAACCAATAAACGATAATCAGGATAGTCTTTCAAAATTAACTCAATCAATGGTCGAGCGGCAATAGTTTCTCCTACCGAGACGGCGTGCAACCAAATAATCGGAAGTTGGCTATCCTGAGAAACGAAGCCTAGTCTCTCAGGTATTCTCTGACGGTAAGCAGGATTGAATTTACTACGCCACAATAAGCGCAACAGTACCAGAGGAAGTAATAAATAGAGCAATAGAGAATAAATTATTCGTCTAAATGTCATTCTAAAAATTACCTTGGGTACCTAGAAGAAAAGGAGAATAACATGAGTTTATTAAATCTTGTTAACTCACAAATGAATATATTAAACTGTGATTTACTAAGTAAGTAAAATTTAAAGAGTTCAACCTGTGATTTATCATAGATTTATGGCAAAATCCCTAACGAATAACCTCTCTCTAATGGTACTACCTAAATGAAAATCACAGACAACAAAGTAGCAACACTCACCTACACGTTGAAGAATGACGATGGTCAGGTTCTTGATCAAGCAGATAAAGAAAATCCATTTCTATATATGCACGGCACAGGTGGCATTATCAAAGGTTTAGAAACGGCATTAGCAGAAAAGTCTGTTGATGATAGTTTTAATCTAATCGTTGCGCCAGAAGATGCTTATGGTGTTCGAGATGATAATTTAACTGAGTCTGTTCAGCGAAATATGTTTGAAGGAATACCTGAAGAAGAGCTGGTTGCAGGTGCGCAATTTCACGCACAAACAGCAAACGGCACTCAAGTCATAACGATCGCTGAGGTTGAAGGTGACACCATCAAGATTGATGCAAATCATCCACTTGCAGGACAAACCTTACACTTTGATGTTGCAGTAGTTGATATTCGCGAAGCAACTGAAGAAGAAATCGCCCATGGTCATCCACATGCAGCTGGCGGTTGTGGCAGTTAGTTGCTGACTACTTTGTAAAAGGTAAGCTAAGCTAATTAGTAACCATCCAGAAATCATACCAATTGAGAACGCCTCAAGCACGCAATCTTGCAACTACTACATCTTGTTATTTGAGAATAACCAAACACCAAAATATAGTAGTTGCAATATTACGCACCTGATTCATTCTCAAAAAGGCCTATTCCTGGACGCTAACTAATTACAGATTTTTCTTTAATCACTCCCTTTTTCAAGCTCATAAGTCGCTCAAACTCTGCTTCCAGTTTTTTAAGATCAGGGACTTTCTTAAGTCCCTGATGATTAATATAAGCATAACCCGCAGCTGCTCCCGCAATAAAACCAACGGGATTTTTTGCACCTATCAATGCTCTCGCTCCCATACCCGCAGAATACAATATTTTACCTCGGCGAGATTGGAGACTTCGGTGTTTGCCAGAAATACACCACTCTACAAAATGTTCGCAGTTATTATGGAGAATATGGTACTGCTTCTCCCCTATTCTTAAATTCGCACGAATAATAGCCGCTTCAATTTCATACTTACGATCTAGATGTGGTCTAATTTGAATATCTTTGCCATTAGAAAATGTCTCTAAAGACACTTCTTCAA
This sequence comes from Cocleimonas sp., assembly GCA_036478745.1. Taxonomy (GTDB): domain Bacteria; phylum Pseudomonadota; class Gammaproteobacteria; order Thiotrichales; family Thiotrichaceae; genus Cocleimonas. The sequence goes on along the minus strand of JAZGEM010000113.1, from coordinate 21,477 downwards.
TAACACCTATTGCCACAAAGTCATTCGCTAGACCTGAATAGTGAATCACTCGATTATTCCCTAAGCCCAACGCATGATGCGTATAAGAACCCGAAGCTTTTTTAATATAAAGATGCTGACCTTTGTACATATTTACCCACAAAACCTAATTTAACGACTATCATAATGAGACATCAGCATAACTCAATGACGAAAGAAAAATGAGAGAAAATCTTTCTGATTGAGGCGTGAATAGCAGATAATAGCGGGCTATTGGCAAGATTCACAACGAAAAGCAGGAAGATTTTAGCCATTTTTACTCGTCATCTGAGATATGCTGAAGGCTCATAACATGAAAGCCACCACTAAAGGGAAATACAATGAGTCATATAGGATTTATCGGTTTAGGTAATATGGGCATGCCAATGGCTATCAACCTTTTTAAAGCTGGCTATCAGATTAAAGCTTTTGACACTGTAGATGCTATTCGACAATTTGCAGCTAATGAAGGAATAGAAGTCGTCAAGAATGCTACCGATACGGCTAAAGATGCAGAATTTATTATAACCATGCTACCAAGCGCTCCCATTTTACTGTCTGTATTAGAAGAAATTATTCCCAACACGAACAAAGGCACCGTATTAATCGACTGTTCAACAGTGGATGTTTCCAGTGCTCTCACAGCGCATCAAATGGCTAATGATAATGGGCTTTTCAGTTTAGACTCGCCGGTATCTGGTGGTATTACTGGCGCACAAGCTGGCACACTGACGTTAATGATTGGCGGCAAGATAGATGCATTCAATAAAGCAAAAGACATACTAGATGTTATCGCAGGAAAGCTGGTTCATTGCGGTAAAGGTGGCGCGGGTCAATCCGCGAAGATTTGTAACAATATGCTGCTCGGCATTACGATGATTGGCTTAAGTGAAGCATTCGTTCTAGCTGAAAAGTTAGGACTCGAACCACAGGCTCTATTTGATGCCATGTCAACTTCATCAGGCTCTTGTTGGTCGCTACTAAACTATTGCCCTGTCGCGGGTATTGGCACGCCAAGCCCAGCCGATAATGACTTTAAACCCGGCTTTGCAGCAGAATTAATGCTAAAGGATTTACGTTTGTCTCAACAGGCAGCAAAAGATAAGTCATCTGCCACCCCGATGGGAAAACACGCCACAGAATTCTATGCACAGTTTATTGAGGCAGGTCTTGGTGAGAAAGATTTTTCGGCTGTCATTACACAGTTAAAAAATATGAAACGTAACTGATGCTTTGTCTAGCTTCAAATAGTTTATTTTGCACCAGATTCTCAGAAAACTTATCATAAATGGATAACATCTCACTGATTCGTTTACTATTTTATATCTAATTCTTTAGGATCTTAATGAAAGAAAAAGCACTGTACTTCTTTATCTCACTTGGAATACTGACAGCGTTTATCAATGTTGACAAAATATCAGATTTCCCTGTCATACTAATGGTCAGTTTACCCTTCGTTTTTTTCTTGATTGCTTATTTAGTTTTAAAGACTAATGAAGTCAGCATACTAAATTTCATCTTTTATGTTGTCAGTATATCGTCAACCACTTTGTTCTTGCTTGTTATTTACACCGGTTTTTTCTGTTCAAATTGTGGGAATTCCTATCCAGCCGTTGCTCTTGTACTGTTCGCTATTTATGTTCTATCAATAATCCTATTGCTGATTGCTGGAATCATTCATCTTAAAAAATAGTTTTTACCATGAGACCTCAGCATAACTCTGGACGAGAGTGAAAAGAGCTTAAGCTTTCACATAGCGAATACACATAATATCGCTCATAGGATCACTTTCATCTACCACTTCACCTCTCTCACAAAGTGCAATGGCACCCCCCTCCTTTTTAATGAATTGTATATTCACTAAAAGGGCACTATTCCAGCAGTAATAACATGAAAACAGGAATAATTGCCGCTGTTACGTCATTACCCATCTTAACCGCAAACAATGCATGTGAATCATCAGGATCTTGGGAAATTATTCTGTATACAACATGACTACCATTTTCACTAATACTATATTCACTTAGTACATAAGCATTTGTTAGCGTGTTATTTAACTGTTCCTTAGCGCCACCCGTGATTGGAATACGAAAGAGATTTCTTCTCGCAAAAATTCCAGTGGACGACTTAAATATCACCTGATTTGAATCAGGTGATATTTTAAATTTACCATCAATAAACCCACTTAAAAAACGTGAACCAATCGAACTTGCGACAGTAATCGGTGAGCTATATAATTTTTCTGAAAGAATAGCACCTGTATTGGTTCGATAAACCACTCGGCGACTATCTGGACTGATTATATAACCCGCAATAACATCACCTGTCGGAATGAAAATACTTGAAGAAACAACACTAACCCTTTCAGGATTTCCACCTGTAATTAACACGCTGTATAGCTCAACAACATCATTAACGCTATTGTCTATTCTAAATACCACGCGTTGACTATTTGGGCTAATGAGAAAGTCACTAAATGCAATAATGAAATTATTTGCATTAGGAACCAATGCGCCTCCCATATTCACCTGATTACCACCATCGATTAAAATACTATATAGACTAGCAGGAATCTGAAATGCAGAGTTAGCGGGGACATTAATCACAACCCTACTTCCATCTGGGCTAACATCAAAACTTGAAACCCCCAAACTAAAGAATGGAAGGTTGCTTAATTTTACAGTTGAATTATCTACCATTGATACACTGTAAACATCAATACGTGCTTGATCGGGTTTTTCAGCCATATATACAACCCTGTCACTATCAGAGCTAATTTGATAATCAAGATGACCAATTGGAATCGCAACGGGGTTTTCTGTTAAGTTACTTATGTTTATCGGTGTATCACCATCAATTGAGACACGATATAAGTTGATCGTTCCGCCAGAGACTGGGTTTGCTTTAAACACCACCTGACTACTATTGGGACTGATTTGAAACTGACTAACAGTTCCCGTAGTAATCAAAGAACCACTTATTATTTCTGCTTCTGGTAAGGGCAGTGGAAATGGAAATTGAACACTCGCAACAGGTTGTTTTATTAACACACTATATAATAGAAAACTGTCATCATCGTCCCTATCAGAGGTAAACACTACACGTTCACTGTCTGGACTAATTTCAAAATCATTTGAAACGAGCCCACTCATGTCAGAAAATAAAAGAGTAAATCTAGTTAATAAAAGAGGATTTGTACCTTTTATAGAGACGCTATAAAGATCAAATTCTCCATCCTCTTCTTTATCCGCTCTAAAGACAACTCGACGACTATCAGGGCTAAACTTATAACTAGCAGAAACATCACCGAAAGCCGTCATCTCGCCACTAATTTTCTCAACATCTCCTCCCTCTATAGGTACTTTATACAATTCAATTTTATTCTGTATTTCTTTATCTGCTCTAAACACAACCCACTTGCCATCAGGGCTGATCTTATGATCACGCGCATCCCCAAGGTTCACCATAACGCCACTTATTTGATAGGCTTCTTCCTCTGCTGCAATCGCAGGCATAATCACACTTAATAACAAGCACAAACAAAAGATAGATTTTTTAAACTGAAATAACATAACTCCTCCCAATGTAAAAATATTCAATTTGATAAAAAAGGGGGGGGTGCCATATAAGGCTTTTATGATCGATTAGTATTAAATACCCGCTCTGTATAGTCAGAGATCCCTTCAGTATTTAATCAGTATGGCAAAAGAGTGTAATGAACCGTGAAAGAACAGGATTTATTTAGAGAGATCTCAGCATAGAAAATAATTGGTAACGCAGAACGTAGTCGATGTACTAGCCATATGTACTATATATTTTTTAGGTAAATAGGCTATATTTTCACGATCCATTACACTCTTTTGCCATACTTATTAACTGAGGCTACACTTCTATTAATTAGGTGTTTCTTCTATAAGACTACAAATTATTATATTCTTGATGTACTTCGAAGGAATCGTGTGCACCTTTCTTTTCAAAGAGGTACAGAAAAGGAGATGATGGTTTGTAAGCTTGCCCTAGGGCTTTAATAGAAGAAACACCTAATTGATAGCGATGGCACCCCCCCCTTTTTTTGAAGATTAACTTTATCAAATGATATTAACTAGGTAAAAGATAAGGCTTAGCGTAATGAGAACGAGTAACACGGTTAGGGTTTTCCACCAGTTAGAATAAACTTTTAAGCCTATTCCTGAGATAAAAAAATAGATGTGATAAAGAAAAGTGGCAAAAGCTATAGCTAATCCGCTGAGAAGATAAGTATCAAGTGCGCTATCCCAAAAATAGTTTACTAGACCATACCAAAGTACTAAAAAAGCACTGATATATAATCCAATCACAATGATAAGTTGGTTTTTTTGTTTTCTAATTGAAATCGTATCCATGATTCTGATCCTATTAATATTTCTCTTTAGAAATAAAATAACAACTATCAAGTTAGCATTCAATTTTCAAACGATAGTATTAATTCGTAATACCTTTCGTATTAACAGGTTACTCTAACTTCACCTATAGAAATAATAAAAACATTATTTAATGACTTACTTTTGGTTATGTCGTGGGTTTTTTCCTTTATATCCCCCACTACCTCGTGGTTTTCCTTTAAACTTTCCACCACCGCTGTTATTAGGTCGATGAGGAACGCGATCACGTTGGATACGCTTTCGTGGCTTCACATCATCCGCAAGTAATTCAGCCGTAACACTTTGCATGGGTACACGCATGCCGATATAGTCTTCAATCTCTGGTAGATAAAAAGCGGTATCTTCACAGGCAAAACTATGTGCCTCACCAGAAGCACCAGCACGCGCTGTACGACCAATGCGATGAACATAATCTTCCGCTATCTGCGGCAAGTCATAATTAAAGACATGAGTAACATCATCAATATGCAAACCACGCGCTGCAACATCTGTTGCGATGAGTAACTGATGTTTACCTGATGCAAATTCTTTGAGTAAAGATTGGCGCTTATTCTGACGAACATCACCCGAGATCATCACGGCTGTAATGTCATTGCCACGCATGAAGTCATCAATGGTTTCGGCATTGCGCTTAGTATTAACAAAAACGATAGCACGAGAAGGTTCTAACTTTTGCATGAGTCCCAGTAATAATGGAATTTTCTCATCATTTGAAGGGTAGTAAACAGATTGTTCAATCTTTTTAGTATTGACCGCTTCTGCTTTAATTTCCAACTTTTCAGGCTGATTCATGTGTTCGTAGGATAATTCCATAACACGATGTGACAGCGTTGCCGAAAACATCATACTAAGACGTTTCTCAGGGTCAGGCAGTCTTCTTAATAAGAAACGAATATCTTTAATGAAACCTAAATCCAGCATACGGTCTGCTTCATCAAGCACTAAACCCTGACACTCGTGCAAACTGAATACTTTCTTTTTCCAGTAATCAATTATACGTCCTGGTGTTCCAATCAGAATATCAGCGCCCTGCTCTATGGTTTTTTGTTGTTTATCGTAACCTGTACCACCATAAGCTAATGCAAACTTAAGATCGGTATTTTTCCCCAACTGTTCGCAATCTTTAGCAATCTGAATGGCTAATTCGCGCGTCGGTGCCAGTATTAAAAAACGTACCTGAGATTGACCGCGTTCGGTTTTATTGGGTTTAGGGTTTTTTAGTAGATGTTGAAAAGCGGCCAATAAAAAGGCGGCTGTTTTACCTGTACCTGTTTGTGCCTGACCTGCAATATCCCTGCCTTCTAAACTGATGGGTAATGTTTTAGCTTGTATTGGTGTACAAAATTCAAAGCCAGCTTCTGCAATCGCAGATTGAATTTCAGGAAGTAAAGGAAGATCAGAAAATTTTGTGTCGCTTAAATGAGTTGTATCCATTAAATTATTATCTTTTTGTTAGCGAGCTTATACGAGCCAATTTAATCGCATCGTTTCTAGCACGGGTTGAGTTGCGGGCATTTTCCCGCGCCATATCGAAAAGGACTCAGCCGCTTGTTCTACTAGCATCCCCAGCCCATTCATTACTTTGACAGCACCATTATCTTCACACCAGTTTTCAAAGGCGGTGGGCTTGCCAGCGTACATCATATCATAACAATGCACGCCTGCGGCTAAACAGCTTTCAGGGATTGGCGGCATAATGCCTTGAAGGCTTGCTGCTGTACCATTAATAATTAGATCATATTCTCCATCAATATCGGAAAATCCACCACCAGCTAACTGACAGCCTTCTTTTAAAGATTGCATATCATTAGCTAATTCAGTAGCGCGCTCTGGTGTACGATTAGCAATAAATACCTGCTTAGGTTGCTGCTGTAAAAATGGTTGTAATATGCCCCTAACGGCTCCCCCTGCACCTAAGATTAAAATGCGCTTTCCTGTTAACAATGAACCATGGTTTTCAACAAGATCACGTACAATGCCAATACCATCCGTATTGGTGCCATAGATACTGCCATCTTGACGAAAAACTAAAGTATTCACCGCACCTGCATGTTGCGCGTAGTCACTTAATTCATCAGCAAGAGCAAAGGCATCCTGTTTAAATGGCACCGTTACGTTTAAGCCCATCCCTCCATTGTTACGAAATTTTTTTACTGTTTCCTTAAAGGCATCCACGGGTGATAACAACGCCTCATAGATGATTTCATCACCCACTTGCTGTGCAAATAACTGATGAATCTGTGGCGATTTACTGTGTTCTATTGGGTTACCTATTACTGCGTATTCATCCATAATATTTTCTACTTATTTAAACCTTTAGGAATCCATAGACTACACAGATTAACACCGATTAAACTATGTGCTTTAATCGATGAATTTGTATTATCTGAGGATAATATTTTCAGCTCATTTATGATAGCCACTGAGCGACATCTTTGGCAAAGTAAGTAAGTATCCCATCCGCACCCGCACGTTTAAATCCTAACAACGATTCCATCACCACATCTTTCTCTTCCAACCAACCATTTTGTGACGCTGCTTTTATCATCGCATACTCACCACTGACCTGATAGACATAAGTGGGGGCTTTAAATTCATCTTTTACACGGCGCACAATATCAAGATATGGCATACCCGGTTTTATCATCACCATATCCGCACCTTCTTGCAGATCAAGCGCTACTTCATACAAAGCTTCATCACTATTTGCGGGGTCTTGTTGATAGCTATATTTATTACCACCGCCAAGATTTCCTGCTGAGCCAACTGCATCACGAAACGGGCCATAAAAACTGGAAGCGTATTTTGCAGAATATGCCAAGATACGGGTATTGCTATGCCCTGCTTTTTCTAACGCTTCTCGAATTGAGCCAATACGTCCGTCCATCATATCCGAAGGTGCGATGACATCTGCACCCGCATCAGCATGAGATACGGCCTGTTTTACCAATACTTCGACCGTCTCATCATTGACAATATAACCTTCTTCATTCATCAGACCGTCTTGACCATGCGAGGTAAATGGATCAAGTGCCACATCTGTCATTACGCCAAGTTCGGGTACGGCTTCTTTAATGGCTCGAACAGCTCGCTGTGCTAAGCCATCAGGGTTGTATGCCTCTTCTGCTAAATCAGATTTTTTATCACTACCCACTACAGGAAATAGCGCCATCATTGGCACACCAAGTTGTGTAATTTGCTGCGCTTCTTTTACCAATAAATCAATACTGAGACGTTCTACTCCTGGCATTGAAGCAATCACCTCTTTTTTATTTTCTCCCTCAATAACAAACACGGGATAAATCAAATCATTAACCGTCAAAATATTCTCACGCATTAAACGACGCGAAAAATCATCTCGACGCATACGACGCATACGTGCATTCGGAAAGGCGCTAGGAGTAATCGGCATAGAAGTCACTTTTTATATCAGTGGTAATAGGTAATATTAAGCCACAGGCTAAATAAATTGTCATTGTCTATCAACAAAATAAGAAAACATAAATAAGATAATAATGATTATTCAACAAATGATCGTTACATCTATTATCATAAGTTTAGTCGCTAACGAATAACAACTTCATCTTCTTCTATTAACTGATAAATTGAGCTTGAGAAGTTCGCTGGATAGAACTATCTCGATTCACGTCCTGTAATTGGGTTAATTCTTGTTGTTTAATGTCTAGTTGTTCATCAAGTTGGGCTAGTTCTTGTTGTTTTTCCACAATAGAAAATTTATTATGTTGTTGAAACTCTTGTAGTTCAATTTCTACTAATTTTAAATTATCAGTATTTTTTAGCGATGCCTGTTCTAGACTTTCTATTTCTCGCTGAAGCTCAATTCTCACTTGAAGTTGATTTTGTTGCTTAAAGGTGTCACCTTGTTGCGTTTGTTTTTCAGCCAACACCAACATATGTTCATCGAATTCTTGTTGCATGGTGCGTTTATCTGAATTAATTTCTTCTAACTCTTTTTTAAATGTACCTAACTGTTTTAAAAGATGCTCAATATCTAGGCTTTTTAAGCGTTGCTTCACCTTTAATTTATGTAAATCTTCTGACATAGATAACTTTTTATCTTCCATCAGTTCAAGGTCAATTGCATTACTTGACAACTCAGTTTGTACATTAGCAAAATTGATATCACTTTCTTCCAGTTCACTTAGAGTCTGTGTTTTATCCATTAGTGATTGGTCGATACTAGCTAGCTCTTTAAGTAACTTCTTTTGCTTTTGTATTGAATTAGATTCAAATTTATTACCCTGATGTTGTTCCAACTCCATTTCATAATGTTTTAGGATGTAATACTGCTTCATCTGTTCAACACTTTGCTGTGTGTTTTTTAGATGTTCATTTAAATGATCTCGTTCTCTTTGTTTTTCAGTCTGGAGTTGTTCACTATTTTGCTTTTCTAGTTGATTAATTAAGTTTGCTTGATCATCGGCAATAAAATCTTCATCCTGACCTGACGGGTTAATACTTTGAGAGGATGGATTGGGTTGATTAATATTCTGATTAACTGTGCTACTAAATTCATCATCATCTAAATCAGTTAAAAACTGTTCAATTTCATCTAATTTAGATATAAATACTTTAGTTTTGACTTCAAAATCTAGCAGATTTTCCGGTAACTCACTACGAGTAATTGGATTGTAAGTTTGTATCGTATTGGTAAATAGAACATTATAAGAGTCGAGTGATTCACGATAGAGATAAGTAACATCAAAATACCAAAGAAAATTGCTAAGATATTTATCTTCATTGAATAGCCACTGTCCAAATTCAGACTCAGAATAACCTTGCGGTTCATCTACAGTATGTAAGTCGACACCCGATTGCAAGATATGACCTTGAGTAAGCAGTCTATCATGGGCCTCGTGAACTGCTTTAAATTGAGAAATGGCTATATTTCTATTCATTAATTAGATTTCTTATTATTTTTTTGAAAAGGCTAGCTTGAAATACATGATTTATAATGTAAGAGTTCTGCCCTATCACCGATTATAAAGTATCTATTACTATCAATCAAAATCCATTGGATTAGCGGTATTAACATTTAAAGAGCCAGTAAATTACACATATTTCTGTCATATCTTATGATAAACATCTGCAATTTATTCGACTAAAGCTTAAGATACTCACTTCAATAGATAACCCGTATATTCTGTGACTAAAATATCCACTTTAAACCCCCAACAACAAGCTGCTGTTGAACATATTGGCTCTCCGCTTTTAGTACTTGCAGGTGCAGGCAGTGGTAAAACACGGGTTATAACACAGAAAATTGTATGGTTAATTCGACAGGCTAATGTCGACGCAAAGAATATTGCGGCGATTACCTTTACCAATAAAGCGTCTCGCGAAATGAGACAACGTGTCAGTGAGTTATTAAACAAAGAAGAATCTAGAGGTTTAACCGTTTCTACTTTTCACTCTTTAGGTTTAGATATTTTCAGAAAAGAATTTAAAACACTCGGCTATAAGCCTGGTTTCACCATATTTGATTCCCAAGATAGCAGCACGATCATTAAAGAGCTGACCTTAAATGAAACTGCTACAGAAGAAGCGAATGAAAAAGACGAAGATGTTCGATGGATTATTTCACGTTGGAAAAATGATTTTATTTCACCTGAAAAATCCTTTGAAATTGCAATTTCAGCGCACGAGATTCATGCTGCTAAATTATATCGTCGCTACCAGCGCCAACTAAAAGCATATAATGCGATTGATTTTGATGACTTAATATTACTGCCATTACAACTTTTCAAACAGGATCCTGAAATCCTCAAAAAGTGGCAAAATAAACTCCGTTATTTATTAGTCGATGAATACCAAGACACCAATACCTGTCAGTACGAATTGGTTAAGTTATTAACGGGAATGCGAAAAGAACTCACCGTAGTAGGAGATGACGATCAATCAATCTATGCATGGCGTGGTGCTAAACCTGAGAATATTGCTCAATTACAAGAAGATTACCCCAACCTTAAAATAGTAAAATTAGAACAAAATTACCGCTCAACCTCACGTATTTTAGAGAGTGCAAATCAACTCATTTCTAATAACCCTCACCTTTTTGAAAAAAAACTATGGAGTGTATTAGGTGAAGGAGAAAAGATTCGCATTATTCCCTGTAAATCAGCGGAACACGAAGTAGAAACAGTCATCGGTGAGATCATGAAATATACCTTTCGTGATAAAGCTAAGTACCAAGATATGGCTATTTTATATCGCAGCAATCATCAAAGTCGATTATTCGAACGCTACTTACGCAGTAATAATATTGCTTATAAAATCAGTGGTGGCACCTCTTTTTTTGAACGAGCAGAGGTTAAAGATATACTGGCTTATTTACGTCTTATTGGTAATACAGCAGATGATGCGGCATTTCTACGTGTGATTAATACACCTAAACGTTCCATTGGTGCGAGCACATTGGAGAAACTTGGTAACTATGCGAATGAGCGCCAAATCAGCATGTTTGCAGCCAGCCAAGAAATGGGTTTTGCACAGCGTACATCACAAAAAGCCGTTGCCCGTGTACAAGGTTTTATTTACTGGATGAATGATCTGATGCAGGCAAGTCATGAGGTAAAACCACATGAATTAGTAGAGCGAATTGTCACCGAAATTGCTTACGAAGATTGGTTGCTTAATATCTGTGCTTCCAATAAACAAGCCGAATCACGTATGGCAAATGTAAATGAAATTATCGATTGGACAAGACGTTTATATGAAGGCGGAGAAGGTAAAGAAACACTCTCTGAGATTATTGCACATATGTGTCTAATGGACTTATTGGAAAGAAACCAAGAAGAGGAAGAAGAGAATGCTATTAGTCTAATGACCATGCACACGGCTAAAGGCTTAGAGTTTCACTATGTTTTTATCATCGGAGCTGAGGAAGAAATATTACCCCATGCCAACAGTATGGAAGACGACGGTTTAGAAGAAGAACGACGGCTTGCCTATGTTGGAATTACTCGTGCACAAAAACAACTTTGTATTACCTTCGCCAGTACCCGCAATAAATTTGGCGAGAAAATATCTTGTGAACCCAGCCGTTTTCTTGAAGAATTACCCGAGGAACACCTCGAATGGGCTGATAGAAAAGAAGTCACTCAAGAAGAAATGCAAGAGACAGCTCAATCCTATATTTCTAACTTACAAGCGATGTTAGATGAGTAACACTTCCTGTCTATCAATATAGATGAATAGCATGTGCAACGACTTTTAGAAATGGGAAAGCTCAATGGCACTCCCCCGTATTATTTGAAAGTGGTCGGATGGATTTCCTCTGTTTTTTAGTAAAGTTTCCTTAAAGTAACGCTTCGCACCCATTTTAAAATTATGGTATCTAGTTTCGTGGAGAAAAAAATATCGAGAAGGCAAAATTATGGTCGATAAAAGAAAAAAAGTAAATATTAGTTCAACGTGTTTTTAGTTCTATACATTTTCGAGGCTCTTATTGGTTAGGTTTTTTTATTTGGATTTCTAAGTATTTAATACTAAGATGCCTCATGGGTTGAATTATGTGAGAATAGTGAGAATTAGAATAGGAGAATTAGAAAGGAGAATTAGGACATCCATCATTTGATCTTCGAAAACAATCCTTTTGTCGGTGTTTTACTACCAGTATTTGATGGTTGTCCAATATTCTTGTTTTAAAACATGGAGTTATCGGTATTTTACTATTAATATTACATGAGTGTCCCACTTCTGCCTTTCGATAATTGAAATCAAAGCTACTTTTTCATACTTTACTAAGAGCTTAATGGCTACAAAACCTGGAGTATTTCTACATGTCAGAAACAACAATACGTTCTGTAAATGAGGACGATTTAGATCGGTGTTTTGAAATTGAAACGGACTCTTATTCTGGTGATGAAGCGGCTACAAAAGAGAAAATATTGAAAAGAATCAAGACTTACCCTGAAGGTTTTATTGTTTTAGAAAACTCAAAAGAAATTATTGGCTTTATTAATTCAGGCGCTACACATGAGGTTGAATTATCAGATGAAGCATTCAAAGAATTAGTGGGTCATGATCCAGATGGTGAATATATTGTCATAATGTCTGTGGTTGTTCACCCTGAATATCAAGGAGAGGGTATGGCGAGTAAGTTAATGCATAGCTTTATTAAAGCCATGAAGCAATTAGACAAAACAGAGATACATTTAATTTGCCAAACTGAATTAATTGATATGTATGCAAAACATGGTTTTGACTATTTAGGTGAGTCAGCTTCTGAGCATGGCGGAATGAGTTGACATGATATGTCACTTAAGTTATAAAACTTGTAAGCCACTGAAAATTAAACCAATCTTCTAAAAACACGGGGGGTGCCATATCACTCATTGCGAACGAATAAAGAATCTAATGGCACCCCCGCCTTTTTTTGAATATTGCTTGTAATCCAGCAAGCTAAAGGCATTACTAGTTAATAGTATGTTCCTTAGATTGCTCATATTTAGAGCGAATAAAGTCAATTAGGTCTGATTTTAATTGAACTCCAATCTGAAATATTCCATCTTCTGTTAATAGGACATGGCTGGGATTACCCGCGTACTCCCCTAGTTTTCCATCTTCTATTTTATAACCACCAATGACATCTTTGGGTTGAGCTTCAGCGCTAACGTCTTTAACGCGTTGATCAATCATGAAAACCCATGAGCCTTCATCTTGTTTTGTCAGTTTATCTATTAAAATCTCTGATTGCCTGCCAGAGCTTTCTAAAAACTCATGCAGAAGATTTACAAAATCAGGATTTGCCTCAAATGAATCAACAACTATTGTGCCTTTGTCATCGACTTGGTTATCCAAAAACTTGCCCGCCACTGCCACACTTAATAGCCCATTTTCATTAATAAAGTCTTCGGGGAGAATACTGTAGAGAAGTAATTCCTCATCTTCTTTAACGGAAACACTAATAATGCCTCCTTTTTCTTCCTCTTTTACTTCTTCTGAATTTTTGTCAACGCGTATCATAATAATAAAACCAATTTGTCGAATGGCGCTTAGACTAACAAAAAATAGTAGAAAATGCCTTGTTTTTTCCTTAAATAAGTAGGGTTTCAACAATACCATGCCACTTTAATATAAACTAAGGCGCCTCAAACTCTAACCAAAAAGATAGTATTAATATGACAAAACAAAAGCGTACAATTGAACCAGCAAGGATAGAAGAGTCTATTCAAATGATAAATAAATATGTTGAAGATGATTGTGTTAAACCCTTTGTGGTCGTATTAGAGGACTTACAGAAAGACCCAAACAATCCAGAAATATTTGAACAGATGAAACAAAGCATTGATACGCTGGGTATTACAAAAGGTGCCGTTTTTACTTATGCTCCTTATATTAATTTACTGCTGTGTGATGACCCTTTTAGTACCCTGAGATAAAACACTTTGTATTACGACCTGCAAAATACCCAATGCCATTAAATTAAAATGTTTGCATTGATAATTAACGATTTTATAATTATAAAAGTGACAGTTTAGACGGGATTATAGAATAAACAGTTTAACCCGATCTAAAAACATATATAAGTCACAATTAGAAGTGTGCATAGAGAAGTACTTATAGTGTAATATCAGAACAGACACTGACTATCTCAGAAAACTAGCATTAGAAGCAAATGAAGAATATGTCTGGAATGCTGTTGGTAGCCAGAAGCAGATATTATAAGTTATTGATTAGGATGTACCTAAAGAGTACTAATGACTACAGTATGCTAATTTCTTCCAAAGCTAGTATCACTGCTATTAGTGATAAATAAACGGTTACTAGCCAAGTGATCAACGTCTTCTAAGAAAACAAAATTTGTATTTATATCAATGCTTTGTTCGACAAGTTGAATTCCTGATTCGTCTTCATTTTTAGCATAAGATGAAACCATGGCTAATCCAACAGTAATACTGCATATTACTAACAATAAACTATTTTGTTTAACTGTATCTGCAAGTAATTTTTTCATAATAAGGAGACTACATTACTTCTCTGAAATTCGACTTTAACAAAACGACTATTTAAATATATAGTACATTCATACTAGAGTACTTAATAGACTACAAAATCCACTAGAGGAGACATTGTACAATGTTTTTTCGAATTTATGTGATAATTTCATTATATAAGTCATATAAAATTCATTGTGAGATAATTTTGATTAATTTATCTTGAACACTCAATTGTGTGACTTTACTAAATGACACATTATCATTCCAAAAAGTATTCATTGGTTTTATTTTTTGCACCATTTCTCTTAATTTTTTCTTATCTCCTAAAGTAGGTTTGCGCTTTTTCTGTACGTAATCCTTACTGATACTAGCCAGTATACTTGCTTGAGTAGGAACATTTTTAATCCTTTGTGTACAAATAATGGCCTTACTAAACAAGCCTGCTTTCGAATAGGCCAGTGCAACTTTTTTCAATAAACGTTCTTTTAAGGTTTTTGATTGATGAGCAAACTTAGACCTTCTAACAATACGATAAGCTCTATCATTTGCTCCTTTCCTTAATAGCTTATCTATTTTAACGACAAGTAATCCAACTTTTTGTTTATTTCTTGCCTGCTTACTGACTTTTGGTTTTTTCTTCTTTTTCATTAACCCAAGGTTAGCGTATACATCAGTCAATTTATCAAGAACAACAGGCTTTCTGTCTACCTTAATCAACGCTAAAACAGCAGATACTTTTTCAAAGTTCTTTTGCCCTGCATAACTTAATAATATCTCTTCTAATATGACGTGTTGCTCTTTCTCGCTCATAACTTCTGAAGATAGTGTTAATGATTTCTCTAATAGCTCGTTTGCTTGGTTTTCTAAATCAGCCTTCATATAGACTTTGGCTATTTTCACAAGCACCCATGATTTTTCAAATGAAGAATCAATACCGACAGAAATATCATAGGCTTTTATTAAAGTTGTGCGCATTTCCTTTAATTTACCTATTGATAAATAGATATCAGCAATTTGATTAAGTGCCGTAATTTTATTCACCCCAATTGATAATGCATCCGTAATTTTTAATGCTTGAGAAAAGTCACCTGATTTTGCATTAGCAGTAATCATATCAATAATAGGATTATTCTCGATTTGACTACGTACATAATTCGTTTTAATCGATTTAGCAATTTTAAATAGATTTTTTTGCTTCCCTAGTTTGTGATACACCCTCGCAAGACCAGACATAACTTTATGTTTTTTAGCAGAGTTATCAGTATCGCGAATAAGATCAAATGACCTGAGTAAAAGTCGTAGTGCTACTTCTTCATCACCAGAATCAGCATAAGATTCTGCAATACGAATAGTATTTAATGCTTTATCCGTTAGATTTTGTCCCTTGTCTGAAATACTCAAAGCAACGCTTAATAGTCTTTTTGCCTCAATAGGATCTCTGCTGAGATAGACTTGATGCATTTCTAGCAGGGGTAGAATTTTGATTTCTGAATCTTCGAGCGTATCGATCAAAAACTGCGCTGTGGCTAAAGGGCTTTTCTCGGCATCGACCAAAGGCTCTAGTTTATAAGCAAGTTGTTCGAATTGTTCAAACGACAATCCATTGATGGTTGTTTTTCCATACAATAAATTATGAACTGTTTCTGTGGAAGAATACTCTGTAATAAGTTGATTTATCGTTTCTTGCGCTTTTTGATAGTTATTATAAACACTACTGTATTGTTTACTTTTTAACTGTGCATGGCGCATTAATGAAGTAGCCTGTGACACAAGCTTACCTGCTGCTTTCTCTTCACTGTTTGAGAAAACTGCTGTATGACTTAAAAATAACAACAAAATCAGTACTGCTTTCATAGCCCACCCCTTAACAATATAATTATTAATCAATAAATTACAGCTACTTCTCAACAACTTAAATCACTAGTGGTTTTCCATAAGCCCATGAAAACACTAATGAATTAATCTCTTCTCTGTGTAAATTAGTATAGAACAGCTTTAAATTTATATTCAAGTTATTTCTAGTTAAAATTGAATTCCTTGTGTTAAAACGTTACTTGTTAAACCTCGCAAACACCCCTTATCTGTTAATTTAGTTAATATCATTGATCTACAGTAAAATTTATCAATGCAAAAAATCCACAAAAAACAATCGGGCTACTAAACTTGAATACCACCTTACAAGAACAAATCAAAGAGACCTTAAGCGAACTAAATCAGGTAGTACTTGGCAAACAACAACAGATTCACCTTGCGCTCACCTGCATCCTTGCTAATGGACATTTGTTAGTCGAAGACTTACCCGGTATGGGCAAAACCACCCTAGCCCATGCTTTATCAAATGTACTTGGCTTAGATTATAAACGCGTGCAATTTACCAGTGACTTACTCCCTGCCGATCTAATCGGAGCATCTGTTTTTAATCCTAAATCGGCAAGCTTTAGCTTTCATAAAGGCCCCGTATTTAGCTCTGTTTTTTTAGCTGATGAATTAAATCGTGCGACACCTAAATCACAAAGTGCGCTTTTAGAGGCAATGGAAGAAGGTCAGGTCAGTGTAGATGGTCACACCTATCCCCTACCCCAGCCCTTCTTTGTCATCGCGACGCAGAATCCACAAAGTCAATCGGGGACTTTTCCATTACCAGAGTCGCAGCTCGATCGTTTTATGATGCGTATATCTTTAGGCTATCCCGATCAAAATGTCGAACGTGAATTACTAAAAGGCAACAGCGGGCGCTCTGCACTTAATACAGTTAAACAGATACTTGGTAAAGATAGTTTAGTGGAAATCCAAAAACAGGTGAATGAAGTCAGCACCTCAGATATATTACTTGATTATGTACAACGATTAATCGCGCAAACACGCGAAGACGACCTTTGCCAACTTGGTTTATCTCCAAGAGGAGCAATAGCTCTAGTCAAAGCATCCAAGTGTTGGGCGCTAATTCAAGGTCGCTCTCATGTCCTACCTGAAGATGTACAGGCGGTGTTTGTAGCCCTCGTCGGGCACCGCATCATTGGTAAAAAAGAAACTCAAGGCGATCAATTAGCCAGACATATTCTGCAAGTCGTAGATGCAATTGGAGAAGGCGTCAGTGCTTGATAGTAGTAGGTCTAATCTAAAAATCATCTCCAAATGGAAACGTTCCACAGGTTGGAAAACCCTGTTCTCATATTGGCTAGAAGAGCGCTTTCCCAATGGACGACAAATCAGCCTAAGCCTAAATAAAATATTTATTGTGCCAACTTTAACTGGCACAGCTATGTTGGCGACGATTGCGCTACTTTATCTACTGGCTATTAACTTTCAAAGTTCATTGATCTATGCCTTAAGTTTTTGGCTAATTGCATTATTCATTATCGCCATTTTTTTTACTTACAAAAACCTTGCTGGGCTAACGATTAAAGCGATTCAAGCAGACAGTTGCTTTGCGGGTGAAAAAGCCGTTTTTGAACTAGAGGTATCTTGTCCTGAGAACCTACAGAAATCATCTATTTTCCTTGGTTGGAAAGATCAAGATGTCGTTGAAACACATTTAATTGAGCATTATCATCAACGTATTAAACTTTCACACGAAACCAATAAAAGAGGTTATTTCAAACCAGATCGTGTCAGCATTTTTAGTCGCTACCCTTTAAATTTACTTATCTCATGGTCGTATGCTCCTTTAGACATGCACGCTATTGTTTATCCAGAGCCAATACTAATGGATCAAAGCGAAGGGAGTTTATTTGTAGATGATGATGCCGATCAGGGCAATGAAATAGCCAATGGAAGCGCTGATTTTTCAGGCATTCGTGACTATCAAGCAGGCGACTCTCCCAAACAAATTCACTGGGGAAGCTACGCCAAAACAGGTCAGCTTTATACCAAATCATTCATTGATTATGCGAGCAATGATTTGTGGCTAGAATGGGATAGTCTAGCTATTCAAGGCATCGAAACAAAGTTATCACACCTTAGCGCGCAAATTTTAGCCTGTTTTCAGGAAGATCGAATCTATGGTTTAAAAATACCAGGAAAAACAATCCAACCCGCCAAAGGCGATGCACAAAAAACAATTTGTCTCACAGCCTTAGCGTTATACGGTTTAGACAGCTAGCGATATGTTTAACAAAGGATTTCCGCAGGATCGAAAAATCAGCTACAACGGTATGCTGTGGTTATTAGCCGCACAGTTTGTGGTAATGCTTCCCTTGGCATTTTACTTACCATTTTGGTTAATTCCCGTCATGCTATTTTCCACCATTTGGCGTATTCGCGTTATGCAAGGGCATCTGACACAACCGCGGAATATTACAAAACTTGTCTTCACCAGTTTGGGGATTGTTGGTCTTGCCTTGAGCGGAATACCGCTGGTATCACTGGATATGATGGCATCCTTGCTTTTACTTGGCTTTGCCTATAAAACGATTGAAGTCATTCAACAACGCGATGGTATGGTTGTCATATTCACAGGTTTTGTTCTGGTCGGTGTCACCTTCCTTTATTCACAATCCATGTTCACAGCACTTTACGGTTTTCTCAGCCTGTTGATATTAACCACTGCTATGATCGCCATTCATAAAAACAAAAGTAGCGTCGCATTTAAAAGCAAAAAAATGGCATTTATGTCTAGTTTTCGTCCCGCCATTATTATGCTTCTACTGTGCTTACCGTTAATGATATTACTGTTTATGGTTGCCCCACGGTTTACGCCACTTTGGACGATGTCATTACCTGGAGGTCATGCAAAAACAGGGATAACCGACCGAATGACACCCGGGGATATCGCTAAACTTAGCCAATCAGATGAATTAGCTTTTAGAGTTAAATTCTTAAATGGAAAACCAAAGCAAAGTGAGCTGTACTGGCGCGGACTCATTTTACAGCATTTTGATGGGGCAACATGGACTCAATTTAAAGAGGATCTTGATTCTGAGGCAGTTAGGCAACGTTTGGAAAAGCCTGTCATTGATATCGTTTCACGGCTACAACTCAAAGGATCAAACAGGCAATATGAAGTGATTTATGAGAAGTCATCTCAACCTTGGCTATTTTCATTAACCCCAGTCATTGATGTAAAAGGAAATGCCACTTTAGGCAGTGATTTTCGAGTAATGGCAAACCATGATCTATTTGAACCCTTATTATTAACCATGACCAGCCTACCCGAGGCAGTTCGAGATATTGAATTACTCCCATCAGTGCGTCAATCAGCATTACAACTCCCAGAAAAAGGGAATATCAAAACGCATCAACTTGCAGAACAATTACTCGCCTCTTCAAGCTCTCAACAAGATTATATACAAAAGGTGCTCAATCGTTATAAACAACAAGAATTTTACTATACCTTGCGCCCACCAAAATTAAATCGAACAGACTCAATAGATGAGTTTATGATCAATCACAAAAAAGGATTCTGTGCACATTACGCTGGAAGTTTTGTCTACATGATGCGCGCCGCAGGAATTCCTGCGCGTGTCGTCGCAGGCTATCAAGGCGGAGAATGGAATGAAAGTGGTAATTATCTCGCCGTGCATCAATATGACGCTCATGCTTGGACTGAGGTTTGGTTAAAAGATAAAGGCTGGGTAAGAATCGACCCTACCGCCATGGTGGCTCCTGAGCGAATCGAAAAAAGTCTAGAATTTGCGATGAAGTCCGAGGGTAGTTTTTTACAGGGGAAATTTTTCTCATCAGCGAAATACAAATGGCTCAATTCACTCAGAAAAAAATTCGACTCCGGACAATATGCATGGAGACGTTTTGTACTCGGCTATGATAGCGATGCCCAATCCTCATTAATGAAAAAAATATTTGGTGAAATATCATTATTGAAAATGGCGATGATCATGGCTGGAATATTCATAGTGGTGATCTTATTTTGGTCAGTATTATTAGGCATAGGAAAAAAGCACCACCATGAAGCACAGGAACACCGACTCTATAGACGTTTCTGTGATTTATTCACAAAGTGGGGAATGGAAAGAGAAGTATCACAAACAGCGGGAGAATTCAGTGAGCTTGCCATTGCTCATTCCCCTCATTTAAAACATGAGATCAGTGCGTTCACAGATACCTACAATCAAATTTGTTATACAGACAGCGATGAAAACACGAAAGACTTATTAGTTAAACAGTTGAAAAATTTGCTTAAAAAAATCAGAAATAATTGAACGATTATTCGCGTTAAGCCTACCCTGCAAACAAACAACCCTGAGATAATTATCAAATTATAATAGCACCCCCGCCTTAATTTGAAGATTGCTTTTTAAGGCTCACCAAGAGCCAAAAAGTTGCTTTAGCAGCCCCACAAGGGCAATAAAGTATATCGTTACAACCGCGCAGAGGTTGTCGATGATGGTTGAGACTCATACACCCTAAACAAAGAATAGTTAATTCAAATTTCATAAAAGAGATGTCGATGTTGGTCGAGGCTTGCGTGATCTCAGCCAAGAAACAACTCTAAGATAAACCAGACAGATACTTAATGGCACCCCCCGTACTATTTGGGAGATTGCTTTTTCATTCGTTTATCGGTATTTATATAGAAGAATTTAATGGATGTCCTTTTTCTGCTGCTAACCCACGATTTTGGAGGCTAGTACCTTGGGGGAGTCATTAAGTCTATCTCTCTGCGAGGCAAAAGCATAAATGTCTCTAGTTTTTAAAATCGTACTAAAATTCATACTTCCGCCTAAAATTTACAATCTAAGTAAAAAGTGCTATATTAATGTACATATGTACAATAAGGTGAATTTAGATGTATGTCACGATAGATACTTCTGCTTTGATTGCAGTCATTGGAAATGAAGAATCAAAGAAAGAAATAATTAAAATTACAGAGGGTTACTCTCTTTGTGCCCCAAAGTCAGTACATTGGGAGATAGGTAATGCCTTTTCAGCTATGTATAAAAAACAAAAACTTAGCTTAGAGTTAGCTCAACAGGCTTTAGCAATTTACCGCGACATACCTATTAAATACATAGATGTTCCCCTTGAAACAACTTTAGATATTTCGGAGGCACAAAATATGTATGCCTATGACACTTATCTTATTCAATGCGCTCAACAAACCAGTACTCCGTTGCTAA
>JAZGEM010000112.1:0-20614 GCA_036478745.1 Cocleimonas sp. | reverse complement strand
GCTGAACAGACTTCGCGGCGTTGGATTAAGGGGATGGGTTGTGCTTTTAGGGTGGTTTCATAAGAACCATTAGACATCCAACATGTAGTCCTTAAACACATGCCGTTCAATCTTCAAATAAAGGCGGGGGTGTACAGGGGTGCCATTATAAACAAGACGGTAGTTATATATGGCACCCCCGCCTTTTTTACAAGATTGTAGCTAACTTCATGTAAAAGCATATGATTTCTAATGGGCTGTTACTAAATAAAGGACATCCATAAGGAGATGTCGATGTTGGTCAAGTCTTGCGTGATCTCAGCAAAGAAATAACACTAAGAGTAAATCGGTATGAATACCTGTATGGCACCCCCGCCTTTATTTGAAGTTTGAAAGGCACGTTTTAAAGACTAAATTTTGGATGTCCAATATTTCGCATTTTACCACTTGAGATATAAATTTTTGCACAAGGTTGCACCTCATCCAAACAAATTGTTAAATAAATCAGCTGCAAGTATTATCAATAATTTCTCGCAGTTTTTATATTCCTAATACTGAGGAATAAGAGTCTTCCTCTGGAAATCCTATTTATATCTCAGTAACGCCAGAATATTTAACCCCTGAAAGTAATGCCATCTCTCGATGCCATGTTGCTAAGTCCTTTTGGTTAAACTGGCTAAAATCATTGTGACCACAGGCTCGTGCCATGACTTGCATTAATTCTACGGAGGCATTAAAAAAGTTATGTAGCTGCTTTGATGATTTTTCAATATCTAATCGTTGGCGTAGATCTTCTTTTTGAGTGGCTATACCCGTCGGGCAGTTGTTTGTATTGCACATTCTCGCAGCAACACAGCCTATCGCTTGCATAGCACTATTTGAAATGGCAACTCCATCTGCACCCAGCGCAAGGGCTTTTACAAAATCGATAGGGACACGCAATCCTCCTGTGATAATAAGCGTTACACGACCACTGGCACCTTGCTTATCAAGGTAGGCACGCGCACGTGCTAAAGCAGGAATAGTGGGCACACTTATATGATCTCTAAACATTTCTGGTGCGGCTCCTGTGCCACCGCCACGACCATCCAATATTATGTAATCAGCACTCGCATCCAATGCAAATTGAATATCTTCCTCAATATGGTTTGCGCTCAGTTTAAAACCAATTGGAATGCCCCCTGTAATTTCTCTTACACGATCTGCAAAATCTTTAAAGTCAGAAGCAGATGATAAATCTTTAAACGTAGGCGGAGAGATTGCAGGCGTACCTTCGGGCAAACCTCTAACTTGTGATATTTTCCCTTTATTTTTATTTCCGGGTAAGTGTCCTCCCGTACCTGTTTTAGCACCCTGCCCGCCCTTAAAGTGGAAAGCCTGCACGTTTTTTAACAATTCTTCTTTGTAGCCAAAACCCGCACTTGCATATTCATAAAAATATCGAACATTAGCCTCTTGTTCCTCTGGCAACATTCCACCCTCTCCAGAACAAATACCTGTTCCAGCAAGATCGGCGCCTTTTGCTAAAGCAATTTTTGCCTCCTCTGATAATGCGCCGAAACTCATATCAGAAACAAACAAAGGTATTTTTAAGATTAGAGGCTTCTTAGCCTCTGGCCCAATGACTAACTCTGTTACAACATTAATGTCTTCCAACAATGGCTTGGTTGCCATTTGAGCCGCCATGATTTGTAAATCATCCCAGTGTGGCAGTTCATTTCGAGGCACACCCATAGAAGTCATTGGACCATGATGTCCCAATTTTGATAGTCCTTCTTTAGCTAATTGATGAATAAAGGCAACTGTGGGTTCTTCTGGCGTAGCAACTGCGACAGGTAAATCAGAGCCTGAGGATTTTGATTTTATCTCTACACCAGAGGCTTCTTTACCCACCTGTTCATCACTGAATTTCTTATGCGTGCCATCACAAAAAGGTAAATTACCGCTCTGTTTACACATACATAAATAAGCATCACCATCCTCTTCTGCTGTAAACACCTTTGGCTTGATCGTTGTTCCTGCGTGTGAACCATCACAAAATGGTTGGTTCTTTGAACGCCCACAGGCACAGAAATAATACTCCTTACCTTTTGTGAGATCGACTTTAGCGGGCTTGTTATCAGCGATAATAGGTTGAGTCATATTATTATATTCCTTATGTTGTAAAGTGCGTTTAAGATAACTTTTTTAGAGAACTTTTATAGTGATGGAAACAAAATTGTGAAAGAACTGTCAACCGATATTCAGCGATGAAATAATTGAAGTTGCATCTCCTTCTAATCCTAGTGCTCGCACTCCCAGTTGCTCAGGAACTTCCGCATCCGTCAGATTGATTCTAATCATTTTCCAATCATGGGTAGAATAAACTAATTGCTCTCCTGGTGTGCGTATCACTGTTGGCGTGTTAAACCCTGCACCTATTTCTAGAACAATACCTCGCCCTTCTCGTGCCTCTGTTAACCAGCTATTTAACTGATTAGCAGTTGCATCAAAGTGATCATGAATAAATGAACCATCAACCCGCACATTAGGGTACACCGCTTCACCCATGATTCTTTCCGAAGTATTCTAGTTCGAGAGTTTTACCGCCAAGCGTCAATGTGTGTTTATCAGAGAATGTAATATCAGGTAAAACGACGACAGGACTCGGACGTCGCTTAAAATGTTTCATACAGCCTTCGTGACTAACAAATTGTGCGCCAGCGTCTTTGAAAACTTTCCCGCCTGAAATATGATCCCAATGCTGGTGACTATAAACAACATACTTAATTGGTTTATCTGTCACTTTGCGGATTTCTTGCATTAGCATTTTTGAAGCTTTTGGGTTTATTGGGTCGGTGGCTATAACACCCTCATCTGTGACCACAAACAAGTTGCGATACACCCACCAGCGAAACACATACACGCCCTCCGCTACTTTAGTCGTTTCAACAAGCTTAAGTTTTGACTTAGCTATATCCGCTAATGTGGCAGATGAAAATATAAATAGACTACTTATCATCAATACCGTAAATATATTTTGTAACATTCTTGAACTAGTCATTTTAATACTCCTTTAGATGTTTGTTACTTCCCAAACCACATACGTGACAAGAGACTGTCTTTACGAATAAACTGGTGGTACAAAGCTCCTAGCAAGTGCAAGAAAATCATTGCAAATAAGACTTTTGAGATAACACCATGGAAAACACGCGGAAGAATATTATTGAAATCTTCAGGTAAAGCGACACCACTATTATTAAATACAATGTCTGGTAAGCCAGCAATAACAGCTGTTGCAATACCACTACCCACCATTGCGAAAACAAGTAGATACAAAAGGTAGTGAGCAATAACACCCGCTTTATTTAATACTGCATTTCCAGCATTCGCAGCAGCAGGATGCTCAGTTACCTTTCTAACAATGACTCGGACAATCATCGATATAAGGATGATAAAACCCGAAATCATATGCATCTTTAAAGCAAATAACTTCTCAGGATCATCGTTAGGGATTTGACTCAGAATATTACTGCCCATTAACAAGGCAACGATGATTAATACAGTGAGCAGCCAATGTAAAATGACTAAGACGGGGTGGTAGCGTTTCATTTTGATTTCCTATAATTAAACTTGTATTTAAACTTAGGACTATCATATTGAAACCTTTAAGTGTTTAATATAGCTTTGTTATCACATCATTGTTTCCTATAGAGACTCAATATAAGCATTTTAAACTACATGGAAGCTTTTACCGCTACCGTAAAAACAGGCAGCTTCACGGCTGCCGCCAAGCAACTCGGGCTTTCAAAATCATATATTAGCAAGCAAGTATCTCAACTTGAGAGTGATCTAGGCACGCGTTTATTGTATCGAACCACACGCAAACTAAGCTTGTCTCATGATGGTGAACAGTTTTATCAACATTGTAAGTTGATTATGGCGGAAGCAGAAAAAGCTAAAGCCGAGGTAATGGACAGTCATGATTGCCCTACAGGGATAATTAAACTCACGATTCCACAAAGCTTTGTATTGTCTGAAATGGGATCGGTACTAATCAAGTTTCAAAAAGCGTACCCAGATATTGAACTAGACATTATCACCAGTGGAAGCAATGTAGACTTAGTTGAAGAAAGCATTGATTTAGCATTGAGAATCGGTGAGTTAGAAGACTCAACCATGATGTGTCGCAAGCTAACTCATTGTGAGTTTCAAGTTGTAGCCTCTCCAAAATACAATGAAAAACATGGCAGTCCTAGTGAACCGAAAGAGCTTACACAACATAATTGTTTAATTTACAGCGCCTCACAACTCAGCCGACAGTGGCCTTTTCGTTTACCCAGCGGTGAAACAATCACGGTCAATACACAAGGCAGTTTAAGCTGTAATGATGGTCAGTATATTCTTAATGGTGCACTCCATGGGCTGGGAATATGCTTTGGTCCTAGCATTATGTTTAAGCACCACATTGATAAAAACGAGCTTTGTTTATTACTTGAAGATTACACTCTTCCTGCCGTTTCTATTTCTGCTATCTATCCAATGAATCGGAATTTGACCCGAAGAGTTCGACTCTTGATAGATTTTCTTGCAGAAGAATTATCAGCAACTATAGATTGATACCTATTTGCTGTTTCAATGGATGACAAAAATCCAAAAGTCGCGAAAGCTTTCACTAATCTGTAAGTTATAAAGTTTACAAATAGTTTATAAAATGTATATGTTCCTGTGATAAACCATAATCGCTCTTCAGTTAATATTTACTTGTCCTGATTAAGGCGATTATTTGTATTTAAAGTATATGATTCTTCACAATCAGGTTTTAGATAAACCTAAACTAAAGGATAAAAAAATGAATCAAGTAAAAAAAATATCAGGTGTTGCAATGGCATCAGCAGCAGCGCTACTTTTAGCAGGTATTAACACTACCGTAGTTAGTGCAAATACTATGCCAGCAGAAGTGAAATGCTCGGGTATAAACTCATGTAAAGGTACTGGAGCTTGTGCAACTGC
Source organism: Cocleimonas sp. (assembly GCA_036478745.1). Lineage (GTDB taxonomy): Bacteria > Pseudomonadota > Gammaproteobacteria > Thiotrichales > Thiotrichaceae > Cocleimonas. The sequence goes on along the minus strand of JAZGEM010000112.1, from coordinate 15,643 downwards.
AACGCATAGTTGCGCAGGTCAAAATAGTTGTAAAGGTCATGGCTGGGTAAAAGCTACCGCAGAAGAGTGTAAGGCAAAGGGCGGTGAAGTCGTCGCTATGGAAAAGTAGTTTTACATTAAAAACGCTAAAGTATTACCAGCTACAATCTTGTAAAAACACGGGGGGTGCCATATAAACTTTGGACAAATAATATTACCATTATTTAATACCAATAAGTGTATGGCACCCCCACCTTTTTTTAATAATTTAATCATAACACCACTTGTTTTAACCCCCTCCTCCCCCCATTATGTTTCCTTTACAGAGAATTCGGAAATGTTATGCCAATTTATGAATTTCAATGCCAATCTTGTGGCAATCAAGTCGAAGTGTTGCAAAAAATTAGTGATGATCCTTTAACAGATTGTGAAGCCTGTGGTAAAGCTGATATGAAGAAAATGGTTTCTGCTGCTGCTTTTCGCTTGAGTGGATCTGGCTGGTATGAGACTGATTTTAAATCTGGAAATAAGAAGAATCTTACTGAATCTGCTTCAAAAGAAAGCAAGAAAGCCGATAAAAAAGATAAGAAAAGTGATATAAAGAAACCTTCTAGCGACAAGAAAAAAACGACATCTTCATCTAATAAAACTTAAATTAAAGAAACGAAAATGCTTGGAAAATTAAGAAAATACATTATCACAGGTCTATTGATCTGGGTGCCATTGGGCATCACAATTTTTGTGATAAAAATATTAGTTAACTTGATGGATCAAACTATCTTGTTATTACCCCCTGCTTGGCGACCTGTGGCGGTATTTGGCTTTGATATTCCGGGGCTTGGTATTGTTCTTAGCGCCATGATTATATTTGTTACTGGCTTTATTTTGACGAATATTGCAGGCAAACGCCTGATTAAGCTTTGGGAAAGTATTCTCGATAGAATTCCATTAGTGCGCAGTATTTACTCCTCCGTCAAGCAGGTCATGCAAACCATTTTATCTTCTGACAGTAATACTTTTAATGAAGTATTATTGATCGAGTATCCGCGCAAAGGAATCTGGACATTATGTTTTAAAACCAGTGATAGTCCAGAAGTCATTGATGATGCAACAGGCAAAAAAATGGTCACCGTTTTTGTTCCAACGACTCCAAACCCGACGTCAGGTTTTATTCTCTTTGTGCCTATAGAAGAAACCAAGAAAATGGACATCGATGTAGAGGACGGTCTAAAATTAGTTATGTCTCTTGGAGTGGTTACACCTGAAAGTAGCAAAAAAGAAGCACCTGAAGAACTTTCTGACTGATAATTCGGCTTTTAACCCTTACAAACAGGAATAAAGTTGTTTAGAAGTTGCTAATAGGCTTATACTCCGCGCCTGCCTAACTACCTAAGTTACTACTATGTCTAAGACCTCTGACGATACATCTAATGAAACTTCAATCCGCTTTTCTGACTTAAAACTTGCTAAAGCTATACTTCAATCTGTTGAAGAAGCAGGTTATGAGGCGCCTTCTGCGATTCAAGCTGAAACCATTCCACATTTGCTTGAAGGACGAGACCTGATTGGACAGGCACAAACAGGCACAGGTAAAACAGCTGCTTTTGCCCTACCTCTATTAAGTAATTTAGATTTATCATCAAAGGACACGCAAATTCTTGTTCTGGCTCCAACGCGAGAGTTAGCCATTCAGGTAGCCGAAGCGATGCAATCCTATGCTCGCCATTTAAAAGGCTTTCATGTGATGCCTATATATGGTGGTCAAAGCATTAGCATCCAGCTAAAACAACTGCGTCGTGGTGCACATGTTGTGGTTGGAACACCTGGACGTGTAATGGATCATTTACGTCGTAAAACACTCAAACTTGGCAATCTACAAGCCATGGTTTTAGATGAAGCCGATGAAATGTTACGTATGGGCTTCATTGATGATGTAGAAACCATTTTAAAAGAGACTCCCGATTCACGCCAAACGGTGCTGTTCTCTGCAACGATGCCATCGGCAATTAAACGCATTACTAAAAAATATCTAAAAGATCCTATTGATATTAAAGTTAAAACAAAAACCAGTACCGTATCAACCATCTCCCAATATTACTGGAGTGGTAAAACAACATATAAATTAGATGCACTGACACGCTTATTAGAAGCAGAAGAATTTGGTGGCATTATCATCTTCGTTCGTACTAAAAATATGACTACCGAGTTAGCCGAAAAGCTATCCGCTCGCGGTTATGCAGCAGTACCATTAAACGGTGATGTTCAGCAGTCAATGCGTGAGAAAATCATCAATCGCCTGAGAAAAGGCAGTATTGATATTATCGTTGCTACCGATGTTGTTGCCAGAGGGCTTGATGTTGAGCGTATCACTCATGTCATCAACTACGACATGCCCGCAGATAATGAGTCTTATGTGCACCGTATCGGTCGTACAGGTCGCGCAGGTCGCAAAGGCACGGCAATATTGTTTGTGCCACCTAATGGTAAAAGACAGCTTAAAGGTATCGAGCGCGCTACGGGGCAAACTATCGAGCCATTAAAATTACCTTCACCGCAAGATATTAGTGAAGCCCGTATCAATCGTTTTAAAGAAATGGTACTTGAAACAGCCGCTTCACAAGAATTAGACTTCTATCAAAAAATTATTACTGACTTATCAAAAGACAGCGAACTTAGTCTAGAACAAATTACCGCTACTTTGGCATTTTTAGTCCAGCGTGAACGCCCTCTTTTAGTCACACCGAATAAAATACCAGAGAGTACTTTGCAAGACGGAAATAGTAATTCAGGTCGAAATAATCAACGCGGCAAGCGTGGTAATCAAGACAGAGGACGAGATCGAGGTCGAGATAGAAGAGGAAGCCAAGACCAAGGGTCAAGAAGTCAAAACAGAAGAACAAAAGGTAAAACACTATCGGGTATGGTGACATACCGCTTAGACGTCGGAGAAACGCATGGTGCTGAGCCAAGGCATATTGTCGGCGCCATCGCCAATGAAGCAGGTGTTGAAAGCCAGTATATTCAAAATATTGATATCACATCCAACCATACAACGGTTGACCTACCAGAAGGCATGCCCAAAGAAATTGAAAAACACTTAAGAAAAGTTCGGGTAATGGGACAACAACTACAACTCAGACAATTGAAGGGTGGAAACGATTCTGAAGGCGAAAAGCAACATAAGAAAAAAAATAAGAAATAGACCTTTGCAAGCAAATAGGCAGAGAAGAATAAGCCTGCTTTTTATCAGTGTGTATTAAACGGAATACCCCAGCATAATTCAAGCTCATTTTCCTTTTGCACTTGAGTTATGCTGAGGTCTCACATTCGCTGTAAGCCGTATATCACCAATTTGTTTCTTTTATTACCATTATCTATTACCATTATCGATTACCCTGATGCATATCGAGTACTTAAATACACGTATTGTATTAAAAATAATACAAATAAGTGATTAAAAATAACAAAAATAACAAACAATGCCTCTAAATAATATCATTATCCAGTTTAGTAAAAAGTGTAATGGTCTACTCCTGCCTATCAGTTTTACTGCAATTATTTTACTGATGATATTCACATCATTTTTAATCTCTTCTAAGATTAAAAGTAGTACCCATCATATGGTTACCACTATAAAAGCGCAAAACGAGGCGAATGCCCTACTAGGCACGATGTCCCAATCTGCCTTTAATCGTACTATTTTATTGAGAGAAATGCTGGAATCAGATGATCCCTTCAAAAATGATGATCTCTTTAGTGAACTCAATCTAAAAGGAACAGAGTTTGCGAACGCCAGAACTATTCTAAAACAACAAAGTAAAAGTGAACGACTACAAGAGCTTCTAACACAGCAAGGGCAGATAGCACAATTTAATGCGCCTTTACAGAATGAGATCTACGATTTAATATTTAATGACGAGAAAGAACAGGCCAATATTTTATTCGTAAGTTCAGCCTTACCGACAATGAAGAAGCACATTAACAGTATTAATGAGCTAGTTAAACAACAATTTTCTAATACAAAAGAATTAGTAAAAAAGTCTGAAAGTGAGGTTTCAAGTACCTTATCTTCTGTTCAAAATCTAAACATAGCGAGTATTTTCATTAGTATAATTCTTGCCATTTTTGTTTTATATAAAAAGAAGGAAGGAGAAAGAAAATTATCTTTTTTAGCACACACGGATACCTTAACTAAACTACCTAATCGATTGAGCTTAATTCGTACTATTGATAGTTATATTCTATCTAAACCAAAACACCCCTTTGCTATTGTATTTTTTGACATTGACTACTTTAAAAATATTAATGATACCTATGGTCATGAGATCGGTGATGAAATCCTAATAAGATTTGCAGCAACAATAACCTCTATGATTAAACCAGGCGATGTAATATCACGCTTTGGTGGTGATGAATTTGTATTGTTTTTGCGGAGTACTAATTCTGAAGACGAAACAGATTTATTTATCAGTGAATTATCTTCAACACTCGACACATCATTCATCATCAATAATACAGAAGTCTTTATCACGGCCTCTATTGGTGTCAGTATGTACGAACAAAATAGCAATAATACACCTTCACTGTTAAAAAATTCTGATTTAGCGATGTACTCTGCTAAAGAATCAGGAAGAAATTGCTATAGAATATTCTCTAAAGAAAATCATCTAAAACTTGAAAAAGAAAATGCGATGTGTCACGCATTACATACCATTCTCAACAAAGGAAATAGAGACAAGCAACTGTATCTCATGTATCAACCTTTATTAAAATTAACAAATGATGATGGTCAATTCACTGAGTGTGAAGCATTAATTCGTTGGACTGACCCCGACGGTATAACCACCTTACCTGAAGAGTTTATTCCATTAGCAGAAAAAACTAACTTAATCGAAAAAATCAGCATCTTTGTCATAGATGAAGTTTGCAAACAACAAAGTGAATGGCAACGGCATGGGGTTAAAGATATTCGTATTAATATCAACCTATCAGGAAATAAAATTATTTTTGGAAAGTTATTAAATCACTTTAGAGAAAACATAGAAGCACGTAACTTATACCCTTCACAATTTGGTATCGAGTTAACTGAAAGAACGTTAAATAACATCTCGGATGAAACCATAAAAGAACTTGATTTCATGCGCCGACTCGGAATGAAAATTTCTATTGATGACTTTGGTACTGATTATTCTGCACTAAGCAATCTAAAGAAGCTTCCTATATCTACATTAAAGATTGATAAAGAATTTATTTCAGGTCTCGCTGAAAATAAAAATGATCAAGCTCTTGTTAAAACGATCATCAACATGGGACATTCTTTACAACTTGAAGTCATTGCCGAAGGTGTTGAAACCTATGATCAGTTGATATTCCTTAAAGAAAATAGTTGTAACACTGCGCAGGGATATTTTTTCCATCATCCACTACAAAGCAAACTTATCTCACATTTAAAACTAGTTGCTTAAAACCTACAGCCAGCAGGTAAATTCTTTTTATTCATATTGCTTTGGCATTTCCAAGTAATTCTACCGTCTATTGGCTTGAGTAGTTTTATCCCGCTTGAAAGATTTTTATTCTTGAATTCCACATCAATATTACCGTTATCATCAATGCTTATTTGATATGCATCATGACGCCAGCCAGACTGATCAATACTTTCAGCTTCCTGTTGAGATGGAAACTTCCCATTTTCAATCTTATACAGTTCCAATAGCGATACAACACTTTTGGCTGCTAATAAACCACCAGCTACCTCAGCTCTTAAGGTATAATCATTGAAAGCGGGCATTGCTATCGAGGCTAAAATACCCGCTATAGCAATGCCAGCATAGCCATTTCCTGCCATTAATATTTCGGCAGGATTACTTTCAAAAGATAACTCAAATGCCAGTTGTGTCTCATTCGACGTTAGTTTGAAACTATAGGCTCCCTCTTTCGGTAAACCAATCTCTCGAGATGAAGGTAAGGAGAAAAGGTCAATCGGACGTCCGACTACCTCACCTAAGTAATTGAGTATTGATAGCTTTAGCTGATACATAAACGCAGGCACACCTTTATTACGCATAGATGCCATCAACAATGCGCCTTCAGGATTTATTCGTTGTTTCTCTTTAAACCACTCAGCTACAGACACTTGTTCCGCTGCATAGTGACGATCCATGAGTATCTGAGGCAAGCTTGCCGTGATAAGGTAATCTCCTTCCTGTTGCCAGAAAAGATGACCAGAAACACCCATAAAACGCTTTATTAAACGTATGTCTTTATCGTTAGGTGACTTTTTTTCAAACTCTGAAAATATCACCGAGTCAAAAGAAGGCACTCTCAAATGATGGTATTGTTGTCCTGTAATCGTGCGCTTTTCGTACTTTAATTCGAATTTTTCTACCAGCTGTGTCAGCATCGTATTAAACTTTTCTGCATTTTTTAAACGAACCGCAGTGTAAAAGCCTGCCTCATCAAAGACGAAACTGATGTCTTGTCCTAAAATATCGAATAAATCTTCTATCTCAATACCCGCTTTCTCAGAGAACTTCTCCTTAATATTATAATACTCTTCCATCTTTTGTGGTGGTGTTGCAGCTGCAGCCATAGACTCATAAGATAAATAATCAGATTTACTCGGTAAACCAACGACCGCAACCATGGAAGCTTGTCCTGCCAGTTTGAATTCAGGTGTATTTTCAATCGCTGGAATCATCGCTCGAAAGCCTGCTCTTGGCATATCCATAAGCACTTTGTAACGATTAATCCCACCACTGCTACCTAAACCCATGGCAATACTTTTAATCGAGTTAGCTCCCATCATCATTAATGGTGCCGCTTCACGCTGCTTTCCCATCGCACTCGCTAAGGTAAGGATTTCTCGTGGATCCATCCAGTAAAATATGCCCTGTCCGCTAGCATCAATCTCTTTTTCAAATGGTCTCATTGGATGTTTTGGGTTTGCTACTAATTTTTTCAGTGTCTCATCAATACTACTGGTTTGAAGTTCATTTCCAATAAGAATATGCAGCCTAGAATTCGCCGTATCTAATTTGATGTGCGCTTTAACACCAGGTCCAGAAATAATGCCACTCGCATTTGGCTCAATATGCTTTTCTAACGTGAGCATCGCCTCTTTTGCTACCAATGTATCAAGCAAAGTATTTAGAGCGCCTGCATTTTTATAATCAACAGCTACTGTCACTAACAGATTAGGAATATTGACTTTTTTATTTGGCTCGCCATCCTTAACTTCAGCTACCACCAAAGCAGCTTCAATAGCAGAAGTAGTGTGTTGCAGTAATAGACTAATAATAACACGCGCATCATCGGGTAACTCAGGCATAACATTAGCCGCAAACCCCTCTCTAATTGAAGAAACAGCATCAACATAAGGTTGCGAAGCTACGCCTTTATCAAAGATATTACCTACGGGTACACCCGTTAAAGCCCATGGATTTGGAATTCGTACATAAGCGAATGAAGAATCTGGCAACACATCCCTCAAATAAGCTTGTGTCAATATAGACTTTTTACTTGCCGTGAAACTTCTCGGTTCCAGCACCTTATCTACACGTTTTTTATTTTCCTCAACATCCGTCACAGTTGAAGTTACTTCGGTTTTAGTCACTTCCTCTTGTTCTTTTTTTGCCTGACAGCCACTTAATAATGTGATGCTAAGAGCGAGTGATGCTAAGCGTAAATAATGCGACATGGTATTCCCTGATAGTTTTTTATAGCGATATTATAGTGAGATATAATAAAAAAATACCATCCTTATCTAATACATTTATTACTCTTCTTATGGCACCCCCCTTGTTTTTAAACAATTGCGAGGGACACACTTGCACCAAGGCGCTACAAAGCTTAATATCCTGCATCTATTTTTCATTCATTTTAGGTTATAGATATGCGCACACACCGCTGTGGATTAGTTGACGAATCACTTATGGATCAAGAGGTCACCTTATGTGGCTGGGTTAATCGCCGTCGTGATCATGGTGGGGTAATATTTGTAGACCTTCGCGATGCCGAAGGTATTGTTCAGGTGGTCTTTGATCCAGATGACAAGGATATGTTTGCCCAAGCAGAAACGATTCGTAATGAACATATTTTGCGTATTCGTGGCAAAGTTCGTACGCGCCCTGAAGGCATGACGAATAAAAATATGACCAGTGGTCAAATTGAAATCTTCAGTTTAGAACTGGAAACATTAAGCGCCTCTGACACACCTCCTTTCCAGCTTGATGATGATGTTAACGAAGACATTCGTTTGAAGTATCGCTATGTTGATTTGCGCCGTGATGAAATGCAACAACGTATTAAAACGCGTGCAAAAATGTCATCAATCATGCGTCGTTATTTAGAAGACAACGAGTTTTTGGAAATTGAAACACCGATAATGACGAAAGCGACTCCAGAAGGCGCACGTGATTATTTGGTACCGAGTCGTACTTATCCCGGGAAATTCTTTGCTCTTCCACAATCACCTCAGTTATTTAAACAGATGCTGATGATGGGTGGCATTGACCGTTATTATCAAATGGCGCGCTGTTTTCGTGATGAAGATTTACGTGCTGATCGTCAACCTGAGTTTACCCAAGTCGATATTGAGATGGCTTTTGTAAAAGGCGATGATGTTATGGACATGATGGAAGACATGATCCGTAAATTATTTAAAGACACCAAAGATGTCGATTTACCTGCAAAATTCCAACGCATGACCTACGCTGATGCCATGCATAACTACGGCTCAGACAAGCCGGATATGCGTAACCCATTAAAGTTAGTAGAAGTGAGTGAGCAAATGAAAGACGTCGATTTTAAAGTCTTCTCAGGTCCTGCCAATGATGGAGGCAGTCGGGTTGCGGCGCTTCGTGTTCCGCAAGGCGCTAAGCTTTCACGCAAAGACATTGATAACTATACAAAATTCGTGAGCCGTTATGGCGCACGTGGTTTAGCCTATATTAAAGTCAATGAGCTAGCCAGTGGCGTAGAAGGACTACAGTCCCCTATTTTGAAATTCTTACCCGACGAAGTTGCCATGGATATTATGGCAAAAGTTGGCGCAGAAGATGGTGACTTAGTCTTCTTTGGTGCAGATAAAACCAAAATTGTAAATGATGCCCTTGGCGCATTACGTGAAGAAGTTGCCAAAGACCTTGAACTATTAGAAGGCGATTGGGCGGTACTTTGGATTATCGACTTCCCGATGTTTGAATGGGACGAAAAAGACAATCGTTGGCAAGCACTACATCATCCATTCACTGCACCTACTTGTTCGGTAGATGAGTTACGTGAAAAACCTGGCGAAGCATTATCTGATGCTTACGATATGGTCATTAATGGTTATGAAGTGGGTGGCGGTTCGATTCGTATTCACCAGCCTGATATGCAAACAGCTACTTTTGATGCTCTCGGGATTTCTACAGAAGAAGCTAATGATAAGTTTGGCTTCTTATTAAAAGCACTTAATTTTGGTTGTCCACCTTTGGGTGGCTTGGCTTTCGGTTTGGATCGTTTGGTGATGTTAATGACAAATACCGAATCTATTCGTGACGTCATTGCCTTCCCTAAAACACAAACAGCCGCGTGTTTATTGACTGAAGCTCCTGCTGAAGTGCCTCGCAAACAGCTCCGCGAAATCAGCATTCAGGTTAAATTACCTGAAGTTGATAAAGTTTAAGCTTTATCAACACAAAAACCTTGTTGAATAACAATATGGCACCCCCCCCTTTTTTATACAATTGTGTAAAAAAGGGGGGGGTGCCATATTGCTTATTTGGGTAGTTCATTATGGAGCTATCCAATGAAGATAATCTGCGCCTAAATGTACTTCTCGCACAGGATTTAAAAGCCGTTCGCATCAATGAAAGTAGCATGACGGTACACGCATTAACGGCTAAAGGCGAAGCGAAAGTTGCCCTAAACCCCACCATCAAAGATGAGCAATACCTGCGTATTGTTCGTGAACTCTTGTCACTCAAAATCACTGGTTCACCTGGTGGCTACCCTGTCTATATTAAAACCTGGACGCGCATGGGTCATGCCGATAATACGCTCGACCACATGCTCTGCTTAGGTGAACCTGAGGCAGTCATTGCCGTTGTTTATGCACCCACGCTTAGCCATGATATTGGCGTTAGAGCTTGGTGGGCTAACCCTTGCAATGAAGTTGCGATGCGCTTGATGGAATATCCTGATGTCGTTAATGGTGAACTTGGCAGAGAGCTAGCAGAGTACCTTATGGAATTTTTGCCTTTTGAAGAACGCCAGCTCAATATCGTCAACATGGTGCGCGTCTGTTTGCAAAAAGATTTAATCACGTTGAAACAAAAAGAGAGCTTATGGTCTCGCGCACAACGTAGAAACCCATTCATAGTCGGTTTTTTACATATCGAACCAAAAAACATTCCTATTGATAGTAAACCTAGCAAACACTATGAAGCTGTTTCCAATAGCATAAAATCGTTAGCCGACTCTGGAAATGTTTACGCCAAAACACTCATTAAGCTCTTAGATGCAGATGAACAAAAATGGCTTACGACCATCAAGCTCGCACTAAAAAAACCAGTTGATCAAGAAGTGGTTATCTCTTTATTTATCGCCATCAGCCAACATTTCAAATTACCTTTAGAGACTTTAAGCCAAGATTGTAGGGGCACACGATCTTATGACATCGCCTTAGAGCACAGCGATAATATTTGCAAAACACCTGATAGTGAAGAACTAAAAGCCGTCATCAGCGCACTCAATGGTGAGCACTTACCCATTGTCCATGCCATGATCGTTCTAGCGCAGATGGGTGAACACACCTTGATCCCTATTTTTAGTGGCAATGAATCCGTTGGCACCGTAATGCGTAAGCGTTTATCGCCATTAACCACACCTTTATTAGAGAAAGTTGATATACTCATGCAGTGACCCCATAATAGCCTTACGCCCAATCAGGAACCACACATGCCTTACTACATATTTAAAGTTACTCAACCTACTCCCATCGTAAAGAATCTGGATTTTCAAAAACAGTTTGAAAACTTCAAAGAAGCCAAACAATTCTCGCGTGACCTTCGTGCCGAGCTACCTTTAAATGGCGCGATAACGGTTAAAATGATGCATGCCATCAATCAGTTGCAGGCTGAAGAAATTATTTTAGAAAAGCGTGAAAAGTCTGTTGTTTTAGAGTGGGAGAAGTAACTTAGCGTTTTAATATAATAAGCCTCATTATTCAAACGCCATATTAAACCCATAACGACTTAGATCAAAGATGTTGGCAAAAACCCAACATAATAAACTAGAGTGTTTCTGGCTCAGGGACGTCGGCAAAAAACACCGACATAATCGAGCTATCCAATTTTTAAAGACAAAATGGTAAACTCGCTAAAATGGTAAGCTCGCTAAATGGATGAAGATGTATTCCGTAATACTTACAACACGGTAAATCCAAACCGTTGTATTTTTGAAAAGTCTATTACTAATCGACGTTGTGATTGTAATTTAAAACGTCGCTTTTTAATTGCTTCGCGTGAAGGTATTGCCTGTGTTTCAGAAGATGCGGTTAAGCGATGTACACGTGTGCTTGATTCCATGCGTAACAATGCGCGCTTTAGTCTTAAAGTTGTTACCGTCAATGGACCCATGCCTCATAATAAAGAATTACAAGTTCAAGCTGGTGGTATGTTAGCTTTACAAAAATTAGCTAATCCCGAATTGGATGATGTCGATACAATAAATGGTGAGCAAGCTACGGTAGACAATATCAACCATGTTATGGAAAATGCACTGCAACAATTTGGCTCAATGGAAGATTTACCCTACGGTGAAATTGTTAAAAGTATTGTAAAATATCAATCACGCCCCAAAAGAAGAAAAAAGTAATATGAAGCACTTTCCCGTATTCTTAGATTTGAAAAATCGCCATTGCCTAGTTATCGGTGGTGGCTCTGTTGCGACTAGAAAAGTTAAAAACTTATTAAAATCTAATGCTAATGTCATTGTTATATCACCGCAATTTAGCGATCAGTTACAACAATTAAGTGATAATAAAAGTATCACAACGTTTGAACGTGAATTTCAAACTTCAGATATTGTAGTCGCATTCCTCGTGGTCGCTGCAACGGATAATTCAAAGCTCAATGCAGAAATCGCCACACAGGCAAACAATGCCAACACTTTGGTGAATGTGGCAGATAATGCGAAACTGTGTAGCTTTATTTTTCCTTCAGTATTAGATCGCTCACCCGTTACTATTGCAGTTTCAACAGGTGGAGCATCACCTGTGTTAGCACGTCAATTACGAATGAAACTAGAAACGATGATTCCTTCAGCCTGCGGACGTTTAGCAGGAATAACCGAAGAATATCGTGAGAAAGTAAAACAACACTTCCCCGTTCAAGAGCACCGCAAACAGTTTTGGGAAAATGCATTAAAAGGCACATTCGCTGAATTAGTCTATGCGGGACAAGATACCGCAGCACGTAAATTATTGGATGACTCCTTGGAAAATGAACAAGAAGAAAATCCAATAGGTGAAGTCTACTTAGTCGGCGCAGGTCCTGGTGATCCAGATTTACTCACATTTAAAGCGGTTCGATTAATGCAACAAGCGGACGTAATGGTTTATGACCGTCTGGTCTCCAAGCCTATTCTGGATATGGCAAATAAAAATGCAGAACGTTTATACGTCGGCAAAGAAAAAGATAATCATGCCGTTCCGCAGGGTGAAATTAATGACCTTCTCGTAAAACTAGCTTTAGAAGGAAAACGTGTTTTACGCCTAAAAGGTGGCGATCCTTTTATCTTTGGTCGTGGTGGTGAAGAAATAGAAAAACTGGCTGAAAATAATGTGCCGTTTCAGGTCGTGCCCGCTGTCACTGCAGCCTCAGGATGTTCCGCTTATGCAGGCATCCCGTTAACACATAGAGATTATGCACAATCCGTAACCTTTGCCACTGGGCACTTAAAAGATGGCAGTATCAATTTAAACTGGGAACAATTAACCCAACAAAACCATACCATCGTTTTTTATATGGGCTTAACGGGTATTAATGTGATCAGTAAAGAATTACAAGCCCACGGCATGTCGGGGGATATGCCTGCTGCACTAGTAGAACAAGGGACTACTCGCAATCAACGCGTCCATATTGGTACCGTTGCGACACTACCTCAACTCGTGATTGACTCTGGCGTACGTGCCCCTACTTTAACGATTATTGGTGAAGTGGTTAAATTGCATGATACATTACATTGGTATGAGCCAGAACGGCATGTGCAAGAAACAGAATTTAGCCGTAACCCTGTCTAAGCTCCGTCTAATTATCTGTCTTACTAGCTTGTCTAATGCCTTATCTAACTACCTTATCTAACTAAGAGTACTCTAAAATGGAAGAAGTAAAAATCGGCATAGAAGAAGCCTTTCGACACAATATGAGCGATGGTGACAGTTGTTCTGCCGCAGAACCCTTTGCATTACGCTCCATAGACGACAGCATGGAACCTGAATTCAAAGTGGGTTGTATCATTATCATCGACCCAGGCTACGTTGCCCGCAATGGCTCCTATGTATTTGCTGTAGATAATAAAAGTGAGTATATATTCCGCCAACTACGGATTATAGATGAGCGTCATTTTTTGGTTCCTTTAAATGATATTTACGAAACCATTGAAATAAAATTTGAACAGATTGAAGGGGTAATCACCCAACGCGCGGGTAAAAAGCGTACCTATCATAAGCATTATGATTAACCGTTCTTGAGGGATCTCTGATTAAGCTCATTAGCCCAATTACTTTTTTGTACCAAAAGCAGAACCTAAATACTGAAACATTGATACCACCGTTAGTAGTGTAGCGATAGCTAAAAATACCAAACCAACTTCTCGCAGTGGCGCACCCCATAGGTCTTTATTGTAGAGTAAGAAAATCAAAGCGAATATTTGTGTAACAGCTTTTATTTTACCCAACATGGCAACCGCTACTTTAGCGCGATCTCCTGTCTCTGCCATCCACTCACGCAATGCTGAGATAATAATTTCGCGTGAAATAATAATAATAGCTGCCAACGTAATCCAGATCACTCCTTCACGTTCAACAATCAAAATTAAAGCAGTAGCCACTAATAATTTATCTGCCACTGGATCTAGAAAGGCTCCAAACCGAGATTCTTGGTTAAATTTTCTGGCAAGATAACCATCAATATAATCAGTCAGACCCGCCAGTCCAAATATGGTGGAGGCTGTTAACGGCATTTCGAGATAGAAAAACAACACAACTAAAGGTATTGCTATTATCCTTAGGATAGTAAGAAAAATAGGTAAATTGAATATCACTAATAAGCCCCTACGCTTTTATTATTTATCAACAATCTTGTTAGGAGACCTCAGCATAACTAGTAAACGGATAAAAAAGGCTATAAGTTTTCCATCTTTCATCCAAAATAACGCGCAATAGCTCGCTATTACGCTTATATTTTGAATAAAATATGAAAAATTATATCTCTTTTTTTCTCTCGTCCAGAGTTATGCTGAGGTCTCAATTATTCATAAAATTACAGGTTTATTTGATAGTTCATTTTGGTCGTTATCTTTAATTGGGAAGTTTTTTTCTAAAAGCTGGTTGATTTCATTAATACCTTGAACCACCCCTTCTCCAAAGTTACCTGCTTTAAAGTAGGCTTCCATTACATGGCAAATCCTTTGCCACTCATCAGTATCAACGACCTTATTAATATTTCTATCAGCCGTAATTTCTACCTTATGATCGGCTAATAGCAGATAAATAAGTACGCCATTATTATCTTCCGTATCCCAAACACGTAGTAATGAAAATACTTCAACAGCGCGTTCAACCGTGCTTTCATCCCGCCAAAGGGCTTTTAGTGGAAGCGCGCTTTCAATAGCAAAGCGAATTTCACCACTATGTGTTTTTTCTGACTCAGCAATAGCAGACTCAATTTTAGCAAGTTCGGCAGGAGGAAAGTCACGTCGTAACCACCAGCCCGGATAGAAAAAATGTTTAAATGTTCTAGATATTTTCATTACCAACCACCTGACGCACCACCGCCTCCGAAGCCGCCTCCGCCGCCGCTAAATCCACCACCGCCCCCGCCGAAGCCACCGCCCCCGCCGAAGCCACCTCCTCCACCAAAACCGCCTCCATAGCCACCGCCATCACGATAACTACTACTGCGTGGCGCACTAAACCCTAGTGTAAAGATGCCTAAAAAGAACACCGCAAATATAGTTAGAATAAAATTGTGTGACATAAACCAAATAATGGCAGCACCACCTATAGTGATAAGAGATACCGTAAGTAGTCTTCCAAGCATCGGCACAAGAAATGAACTTAAAAATGCAGAACCCATAACCATAAAGGCAAGGATACCCGTTGAATCATTCTCTGCATTTCCTTGTTTTGTGGTGGGTGCAGGTAAAGGCTCGCCCTTAATTAAGTTGATAATTTGCGCTGTTCCCGCCAAGGTTCCTTCGTAAAAACGCCCGCGCCTAAATTCAGGCGTTATGTACTCCCGAATTATACGACCTGCAGATAAATCAGTAATGCTACCTTCTAAACCATAACCGACTTCAATGCGCATTCTTCTGTCATCTTTGGCGATAAGTAACAGCACACCATCATCTACACCCTCACGACCCAGCTTCCAAGCTTCAACCGCGCGTAATGAATATG
>JAZGEM010000111.1:0-19397 GCA_036478745.1 Cocleimonas sp. | reverse complement strand
CTAAGGTGTTAGTCGGTGGTTTAGGGATGGGCTTTACGCTAGCTGCAGCACTCAAAGCCGTATCAACAAGTTCTCAGGTGATTGTTGCAGAATTAGTACCTGAAGTAGTTGAATGGAATAAAGGTCCATTGGGTGATTGCGCAGGCAGACCAGTTGAAGATAATCGAGCTTTGGTACATTTGGGCGATGTGGCTGAGTTGTTCCGAGTAAAATCCAAACAGATCAACACTGTGCAAGCTGCTTATGATGCCGTTTTATTAGATGTAGATAATGGCCCAGAGGGTTTTACGCATGCCGACAATAATAATCTATATTCTATTGATAGTTTACACGCTATTCGTCAAACACTAAATTCTGGCGGGGTGTTAGCAATATGGTCAGCCTGGCACGATCCAAAATTCACACAGCAACTAAAAAAAGCACGTTTTAAGGTTGAAACGAAAACTGTCAGGGCGCATAAAGGGAAAGGCAGTCGTCATACTATCTATTTGGCAAAGAAATAATAGGAAGTTACCTTCTAAAGCATTGAGTCAATTTTGTTGGGCTTCGTGCCTCATCCCAACTTACGCGCTACGACCTCAGTATTTTTATATTCCAGTTATTGATATTCAGCTATTTTTGTTAGCTGTCTTGGTATAAAATTCGCCATCAAAATTTTGCTTATTAAGATGATACAAAACCAATGAATGAACTAACTATAGCAACGCACAACGGTAATTTTCATGCTGATGATGTTTTCAGCATCGCTGCACTAAAGAGTGTCTTCCCTTCTTTTAAGCTGATTCGCACACGTGATTCAGAGCTTATCACTAAGGCAGATATTGTACTTGATGTAGGCGGTGAATATGACCCAGACGCTGGTCGTTTCGATCATCATCAACGTGGTGGTGCGGGTGAGCGCGAGAATGGCATTCCCTATTCTTCATTTGGTTTAATTTGGCAGAAATATGGTCTAGAAATATGTGATGGCAATCAAAAGGTCGCCAATGCTGTTGATGCTGGCTTGGTATCGACAATTGATGCAGATGATTGTGGTTATGGTGAAAGGGCTGAAGGCATTAGCCTTAGCCGAACAATTTCCATGTTTAATCCGACTTGGCAAGAAGACAGTGATTTTGATGCAGGCTTTGATGAAGCGGTGGAATTTGCATCGCGCCTTTTAACACGGTTTATCGCTTCTGCTAATGCTAGCATTAGTGCTAAATCAATTGTGACCGAAGCTATTGAGAATGCAGAGGATCCACGAATAATTGTATTAGAAAAATACATTCCGTGGAAAAAAACGGTTCTCAAGCTATCTGAAGAGGCTTTATACATGATTTACCCTTCTCAGACTGGGAAGTGGAGAATACAGACAGTACCCGTTGAACAAGGTTCGTTCGAGAACAGAAAACCACTACCAAAACAATGGGCTGGTTTATCTGATAATGAGTTTAAAGAAGTAACCGGTATTGATGATGCTATGTTTTGTCATAATGGCTTATTTATTGCGGGTGCAGAGTCCTTTGAAAGCACGATGAAAATGGCATCAATCGCACTAGATAATTAGCGCGGTTGGGCTGACGATGGAGCCCAACAAGTCTTAACAGTATCTATCATTGGGTCAAATTTATGACTGCATGAGAAGATGAATTTGTCGCCGTATATGTAATATACGAGGAACACATTCCCAAAACTCGATAAAAACATCCCTAGAACCAAAATAAAAATAATCCATATGGCACCCCCCCCTTTTTTAAACAATTGCTTTAAAGGCTAAAAAGTTGCACTAACGATAAATAACCTGTCGTCTACAGATAACGCTTAGTCGTTAATTTCTGAGCACCCTATTCCATAAACAAATAGTATTAATAACAGTCACATAGTGTGCATATTTCGCGCATAACTACGAGGTAAACATATGGCTGAAGACGAAGATTACGACGACATTGATCTCAATGCCTTACCCGATGATGAACTTGTCGAGCAAATGCAAGATGACCTTTACGATGGTTTACGAGATGAAGTGATTGAAGGTACTGAAATTTTACTTAAGCGAGAATGGACTGCGGATAAAATTTTAACTGAAGCACTGGTAGGTGGAATGACTATTGTCGGTGTTGATTTTCGTGATGGTATTTTATTTGTACCTGAGGTTCTCTCGTCAGCAAATGCAATGAAAGGTGGGATGGCAATTCTTAAACCCTTACTTTCAGCTTCTGACACTAGCAGTATGGGTAAAATGGTTATCGGCACGGTAAAAGGTGACATTCACGATATTGGCAAAAATCTCGTGCGAATGATGATGGAAGGTGCTGGCTTTGAGGTAATTGACCTTGGCATTAATCAATCTGTTGATGATTACTTCGCCGCACTTGAAGAGCATAAGCCTGATATTCTAGGTATGTCTGCACTTTTAACCACAACCATGCCTTATATGAAAGTTGTGATTGATGAGATGGTCGCCCGTGGTATTCGTGATGACTATATTGTTCTTGTCGGTGGCGCCCCCCTTAATGAAGAATTTGGTGAAGCTGTTGGTGCAGATGCTTATTGTCGTGATGCTGCCTCGGCAGTTGATATTGCCAAAGAACAAATCGCTTTACGTCAGGCTGGCTGAACCACATGACAACAAGTCCAACGGTTCATATAATCGCTTGTGGTGCACTTGCTAATGAACTGATTGCTCTTAAAAAGTTAAACAACTGGCATCATTTTGAAATCGACTGTGTTCCAGCGAAATATCACTCTACTCCTGCACTCATTCCTGAGGCAGTAAAAACTAAAATCACAAAGATACAACAGAATACTCCTAACGATGAAATACTGGTTGCTTATGGTGAGTGTGGAACCATGGGACTGCTTGATGAAGTATTAAATGAAACAGGGGTTAGTCGTCTCCCTGGTGCGCATTGCTATCAATTTTTTGCAGGTCAGCAGAATTTTTTAGATTTGCATGAAGCTGAAATAGGGACTTTTTATCTAAGTGATTTTCTCACTCAGCATTTCGAAACCTATGTGTGGAAAACTCTTGGTCTAGATCGTAAACCTGAGCTGTTAGAAATGTATTTTGGCAACTATAAAAAACTCATTTATTTAGCACAAACGGAGACTCCCGAATTAACCCAAAAAGGAGAGGAATATGCCAAACGACTTGGACTAGCCTATCAGCGAATATTCACTGGTTATGGTGAAATGGGAACCGAGTTAGAAAGCTTCGTTAGCCAAGTTAGCCAAAATAATACTTTTCATCAACCGCTGGAGAAAACCGTTTAATGCCCAAAATCATTACCATCTTCTGGCGAGATATTCCCGCACAAGTCAATGCCAAAGAAGGCAGGAAGCGAGCCAAAAAACTTCTCCCTGCCCGTTTTCAAGAAGCCATTGATAGAGCGGCAATGCGCGCTAAGAAAAGTGATGCCGACGCTTACCTTGACGATTGGCGACGTGAAACCCAAAGTAAATCTGGGGATATGAATGAAATCGTTGCTGAAATTGCTGCTTCAATTGAATCTGAGTACAGCGATGAAAAACTTGATGCCATTGTCAGAAATAAAGGTCTAAACCCAAATACTGAGACTGGCTCCGATTCTAGTCATGACAAGGAACCCAACGCTTAATATGTACAGGATGCGTAAATTTGCTGTTAACCATGCGAAAGCATATAACAAAATTTATGCAATCCTTGAAAAGACATTGATCAAACTTGATCCATTGTTATCGAAGGTCGGCTATAAGCCTATTGAAAAACCATTAACCTTTGTTGAAAAAAATATTAAAGGCTTTCTATTTGACTGCAAAATGTGCGGTCAATGCGTTTTAAGTGATACAGGCATGTCATGCCCCATGAATTGTCCGAAAGAACTTCGTAATGGTCCCTGTGGTGGAGTTCGCCCTAATGGACATTGTGAAGTCAAACCTGACATGATTTGTGTCTGGGTTGAGGCTGTTCGTGGCAATAAAAATATGCAAATAACAGATTCAATACTCCACGTTCAATTACCCATAGATCATCGACTTAAAGGTTCTTCTTCATGGTTAAGAGCGGCAAGAAAAAAACGGGATGTTAACTTTTTTAAGGCAGACATTTAGTGAGCTATCTTGACGAACCCATCGCAGGTGAAAACCTCCCTATTTTACCCGATCATAATTCACCAGGGCGTTTCGAGCGTATTTTACGAGAAGGAAGCTTCGCAGTAACGGCTGAAATGGCGCCACCTGATACTGCTGACCCTGCTCAAGTTTATCGCCGCGCTGCACTGTTTGATGGTGTTGTTGATGCGATTAATGCCACCGATGGTTCTGGTGCAAATTGTCATATGTCGAGCGTGGGGGTTTGTTCTTTATTAACTCGTAAGGGCTACTCAATGGTGATGCAGATATCATGTCGTGATCGGAACCGGATTGCGATTCAAGGTGATGTTCTAGGTGGAGCCGCGATGAATGTGTCTAATATTCTTTGCCTATCTGGCGATGGCGTACAAGCTGGAGATCATCCCGAGGCAAAACCGGTATTTGATTTAGGCTCGATGTCATTATTGCAAACCGTTAAAATCATGCGTGATGAAAGTCGCTTTCTTAGTGGACGAAAATTAGAATCACCCCCGCAAGTTTTTATAGGGGCTGCGGCTAATCCTTTTGCTGAACCATTAGATTTCAGAGTTGATCGACTTGCTAAAAAAATTGAAGCAGGTGCACAATTTATTCAAACTCAATATTGCTTTGATCTCCCTATTTTTAAAGATTATATGGCGCGAGCTGGTGATAAAGGTTTGCTTGATAAAGTCTACATTCTAGCAGGCGTTGGTCCAATGCCCTCTGCAAAAACTGCCTGTTGGATTCGCGATAATGTCCCGGGTGTTCATATTCCCAATTGGCTTATTGATCGTTTAGGCTCAGCCGATAACCCTAAAGAAGAAGGTCAAAAAATCTGCGTTGAATTAATGCAGCAACTCAAAGAAATAGAAGGTGTTGCTGGTATACATGTAATGGCTTACCGACAAGAATCATCTGTTAACGATATGGTCACAAAATCAGGAATACTGGGAGACCGAACACCTTGGCATCCACATCAAAATCATCAATACGGAGAAGCACATGACTAAAACCATTTTAAGTTCACATAGCAAAGAAGTCATCATTGGCTTTGATCAACCCTTTATCATGATCGGTGAAAGGATAAATCCTACTGGACGAAAAATTTTAGCAGAAGAAATGAAAATGGGGGATTTTAGTCGTGTCGAAGCAGACACTCTGGCACAGATAGCCGCAGGTGCTCAAATGCTGGATGTAAATGCAGGTATCCCACTCGCTGATGAACCTAAAATACTTGCTGACGTTATTCTACTGGTTCAATCTATTACCGATGTACCTTTATGCATTGACTCATCTATTGTTGCTGCTCTTGAAGCTGGACTGGAAGTTTATCAAGGTCGAGCACTCGTTAACTCAGTAACAGGTGAAGAAGAACAACTAGAGCAAGTCATGCCTTTAGTAAAAAAGTATGGTGCAGCCGTGGTGGCTATTTCTAATGATGAAACAGGTATTTCTGAAGACCCTAATGTACGTTTTGAAGTGGCTAAAAAGATTGTTGAACGCGCACAAGATTATGGCATTAAACCTGAAGATGTAGTTGTTGATCCACTCGTCATGCCAGTAGGAGCAATTAATGACGCAGGCAAACAAGTCTTACATTTAATTAGCCGCTTACGCAATGAACTTAAAGTAAACACAACCTGTGGAGCTTCTAACTTCAGTTTTGGAATCCCGAATAGAAATGGCATTAATGCATCGTTTATTAGTATGGCAATAGGTGCTGGAATGACATCGGCAATAGTTAACCCAATGCACAGTGAAGTAGTACAAGCAGTTCGCGCTGCGGATGTTGTTATGGGGAATGATCCAGATTGTGCAAACTGGTTGGCTTGTTATCGTGAACCCACTGCCGAAGGTGGGCGTGGCGGTCGTCGTTCACGTCGACGTCGAGGGTAGAATCATGCCAAAATTAACAGGTAGCTGCCTCTGTGGTGAAGTTGCTTATTCTATTAATGGTGAAGCACGAGATATAGTTAATTGCTTTTGCTCACAGTGCCGTAAAACCAGTGGTCATTATCTGGCTGCAACACGCGTCAATAAGGATGATCTTAAAATAGAAAAAAACAAAACACTGAGTTGGTATGAATGTTTACCCAATGTTTTTCGAGGGTTTTGCAATCAATGTGGTGGTAATTTATTTTGGGATAATGGTATCGATAATGAAATTAGTATTATGGCGGGAACCTTAGACACCCCAACCAATCTAAAAACCATAGGAAATATTTACACCAAAGATGCCAGCGATTATTGTGTCATTCCTAACCTACAAGAATTAGACTAAAGGGCACCTCTATTAATGACAAAGCATAAAGTAGTATTTACGCCCTCAGGAAGACATGGCGAGATTGAAGAAGGCACTTATATATTAACAGCTTCTCGTATATTGGGCGTTGATTTAGCCTCCGTCTGTGGTGGTAACGGTAAATGCACCCAATGCAAAGTTCAAATTGGTAAAGGCGACTTTCCTAAACATCAAATAACATCTGATAATAGTCATCTCAGTGAACTTAGCTCTGCCGAAACCTATCAAATTAATAAAGAAGATTTAGCTAAAGACTTTCGCTTAGGGTGTCAAACAAGAATTATGGGTGATGTGGTTATTGATATTCCATCGACCAGTCAAACCCATGATCAAGTTATTCGCAAAGCCGCCATTAACATCACAATTGATTCAAAGCCAGCCGTTCAGTTAGTCACTGTTGATGTTGAAGAAGCTCAAATGCATATCCCTAGTGGAGATTTAGAACGGCTCCAAAACAGCATAGAATTTAAGACAGGTATTCCTAATATAAGTATTGAAGCTGCCGTTTTACCACAATTACAAAAAGCACTACGAAAAGGAAAGTGGTTAGTTACGGTTGCTATTTATGAGCAGTCTAAAATTATTGCGATTTGGTCAGGCGAGCAAAAGGAAGCTTATGGCTTAGCCGTTGATATCGGCTCAACTACCATTGCAGGGCATTTGTGTGAACTAAAATCAGGTAAAGTTCTCGCAACTTATGGTCTAATGAACCCCCAAATCCGCTTTGGTGAAGATGTCATGAGTCGTGTTTCCTATGCCATGATGAATACTGGGGGTGATAAGGAAATGACAGATGCAGTGCGTAGCAGTATTTGTCAGATGACGGATGAACTGATTCAATCGTCAGGAATAGATAGAGATACATTATTGGACGCCGTGTTTGTTGGTAACCCCATCATGCATCATTTGTTTTTAGGGATTGACCCTGTTGAATTAGGGGGTGCACCCTTTGCTTTAGCCGTACAAACGGCAGTACAACTTCCAGCTTCTAGCTTGGACTTAAACTTAGCAGCAGGTGCGCAAGTGTATATTCCACCCTGTATAGCAGGTCATGTAGGCGCTGATGCTGCTGCCGTAGCTTTAGCAGAATCACCTTATAATAATGATGAAATGACACTGATAATTGATGTTGGCACTAACGCAGAAATCATATTAGGAAATAAAACAAAACTGGTAGCGGCCTCCTCCCCTACTGGACCCGCCTTTGAAGGGGCGCAAATTGAAAGCGGACAACGCGCTGCACCGGGTGCGATTGAACGTGTGCGAATTGACCCTGAAACCTTAGAGCCACGTTTTAAAATTATAAGTTCAGATTTATGGTCAAATGAAGAAGGTTTTGATGAAGTTATAAAAGACACAGGTGTAACAGGCATTTGTGGCTCTGGTATTATTGAAGCAGTTGCCACCTTATTTTTAGCTAAGGTTATTAAAAGTGATGGTGTTATTGATGGCAGTAAATCAAACCTATCACCAAGAGTTTTTGAAAATGGCAAAACATGGGCGTACCAATTATATAAAGACTCAAACACCCATATTTATATTGCCCAAAATGATGTGCGCGCGATACAGTTAGCCAAGGCAACACTTTATGCCAGCGTGCGTTTATTGATGGATAAAATCAATGTTCCAAAAATAGAGAATATTCGTTTTGCAGGCGCATTTGGTGCGCATATTGATCCAAAGTACGCAATGGTTTTGGGGATGATTCCTGATTGTCCATTAGAACAAGTTAAAACAGTGGGTAATGCGGCAGGAACGGGAGCAAGAATGGCACTTTCCAGTTTAGCATCACGGCAAGAGATTGAAGATCAAGTAGTAAAGATGGATAAAATAGAAACGGCTATTGAGTCGAGTTTTCAAGAGTACTTCATCAATGCAATGGCAATACCACATAAGGTAGATACTTTTGAAAATCTATCTCAACACATTACATTACCTACTCAAACTTCATCGGACTCAGATGGTTCATCAGATATGCCTCGGGTGAGAAGAAGACGTCGTTCATCTCGAGGTGGAAGACCGAATAAGTCTTTATAACACTTGCTGAAATGCGGGGCTGATGAGAAACCGCAAACCAATGAAATATCAATAATCGTTTTTTCTGTTTGGAGTAATAACCGACGGGCGTTTCTTAGGCGTAAACTCAAATAGTATTGCGTTGGCGTACAGTCTAAATAGGCACGAAATAAACGCTCTAGTTGGCGACGAGAGATTTTCACATATCCTGATAACTCATCAGGTGTTAATGGGTCTTCAATATTCGCTTCCATTAACATCACAGCTTCGGTTAATTTAGGCTGACTTGTACCAATTTGCTGACGTAATGGAATACGTTGACGGTCAGACATACTACGAACATGATCGACTAAGAATTCTTCTGTAATCGCGGCTGCTAAATTGTGTCCGTGTTGCATGGCAACCAAGTGATGCATCATATCAATCGGTGTCGTACCTCCAGCGCAGGTGTAACGATCACGGTCGATTTCATAAATATCATCAGTGAGATCAAGCGAAGGAAAATCTTCTCGCATTGCTGCAATATTATCCCAATGAATGGTACAACGATAACCCCCCAGTAACCCTGCTTTTGCTAGAATATAGCTACCTGTACATAAGGAACCTAAAGCCACTTTTTTGCGACCAAGCGCATTTAGCCATTTGCCTAGCTCAGGTGTCCAAGAATCTTTAATATTAAGACCACCACAAATAATAATTGTGTCATAAATATGGGTATCTTCTGCGATTCTCTCGGGTTTAACTTCCAAACCATTGCTGGCTTTTATTATTTCATTCTTAGGGGTTAAGGTTTCCCAAGTATAGAGGTTTTTTTCGGCAATTCGATTGGCTAAACGTAAAGTATCAATTGCCGCTGCATAAGCAATCAAAGAAAAATCAGGTAAGGCTAGAAAGCCGAAATGCCGTGTAGTAGAGGAGGAGTTTTGATTCAATACAATAATCTCAAAATGTTATGCCCATATTATAGAATACGAATCATATATTGTATAAGAATTGTGGCTAACTTTACTAGATTAATATCATTTTTTTATACCGAGTTTCAAATATCATAAGACGCAATATTGACAAAAAATTGCGTATCTAAATAAGGTAAGCTGGATAATATCAGGCACAATTATCTTTGTATTGATTTTTAGAGTGAAGACAAACCATGGCGAACCTACCTAGTAAAGCAAAAGTTGTCATTATCGGACTCGGCGGTATTACTGGATCCTGTGTTGCACACCATCTTATTGAGCGAGGTTGGAAAGATATTGTCGGCATAGATAAATCCTCTATTCCCACGGATATAGGCTCTACAGCCCATGCATCCGACTTTTGCTTTAATACCATGCATGATCAAATGACCATGTTCACCACTAAATATAGTATCGACTTCTTTGAAAAAATGGGGCGTTATGATCGTGTTGGTGGCGTTGAGGTTGCTCGCGTGGGTGATGATGAACGCATGACTGAGCTTAAGCGTAGAGTAACATCAGGTAAAGCATTTGGTAATCGTGTTGAAATGATTACAGCAGTAGAAGCTAAGGAAAGATTCCCACTGCTTGAAGAAGATGTAATCCAAGGAGCATTATGGGATCCTGATGCAGGATTAGTAACGCCACGTTCACAAACAGTCGTGGGCGAGTTAGTAGAAGCTGCTGTTAAATCAGGGAAGCTTCAATCTTTTACCAACACATCTTGTACTGGTTTAAAAATTGAAAATGGTCGTATTAAAGGAGTTGAAACGGATAAGGGTTTTATTGAGGCAGAATATGTTGTTGTCTCGGCGGGATTATGGGGTCGTTTAATTGCTGAAATGGCGGGTGAGGATTTACCTATTATGCCTGTTGATCATCCACTCACATTCTTTAAACCTTATAATGAATTTGAAGGTACAGGAAAAGAAATTGGTTATCCTTTATTACGAGACCAAGGAAACTCAGCTTACTTACGCGACACAGGTGACCCAGCAACATCTGAAGGTGGGCAAATTGAGTGGGGTTATTACGAAGAGAAAAACCCACGCATGTGTCATCCACGCGATATTCTAGAAAAAGAAGAAGCACGTTTATCACCTTCAATGCGTGATCTTGATATTGAACAGGTTATGGATCCATTAGAACGTGCGATTGAGCTAACGCCGATTTTGGGTGAGCTGGGTTATGATGAAAGTTTCTCGTTTAACGGTTTATTACAAGTCACTGCGGATGGTGGTCCCTCCATTGGCGAATCATCCAATGTGCGAAATCTCTGGTATGTTGAATCCGTTTGGATAAAAGATGGTCCCGGAATTGGAAAAATTGTGGCTGATTGGATGACTGATGGAATTACACAGTTTGATCATTCCAGTATTGATGTGGCACGTTTTTATCCCTTCCAGTGTGAAGAGAAATACATTGAAGACCGTTGTTATGAAACTGCCTTCAAAATTTATAACCCGCCCGTACACGAACGTGAGCCTTATACAGCAGCACGAGATATTCGTCGTAGTCCATTTTGGGAGCGCGAAAAAGAATTGGGGGCTTACTTTATGGAAGCAGCAGGCTGGGAGCGTGCACATGGTTATGCCAGTAATGAACATCTCTTAGAAAAATACACAGATCAAGTTCCTGTGCGTGAGGTTGAATGGGAAAATCGTCATTTTTGGCGCGTATCCAATGCGGAACATTTAGAGATGTCTGAGTCGGTGGGTATGGTGAATCTATGCCATTTTGCGATTTATGATGTAAAAGGTAATGATGCTGCAGATTTTATGGAATACCTATGTGTAGCGAAAGTTGCAGGTGATACGCCCATTGGAAAAGGCATTTATACACACTTTTTAGATCATCAAGCTGGGGTTCGTGCTGATTTAACCGTATTACGTTTATGTGAAAATCATTTCAGAGTGATTGATGGTGGCTATAATGGTCCCCGAGACTTCGTCTGGATGAAACGCTTAGCAGAAGATCATGGCTATCATAATCTCAATATTGACGATCGTTCAAGTGATTTTGGTTGTATTGGCTTATGGGGACCAAAAGCCAGAACGACATTAGAAAAATTAGTCGCTAAGCCAGAAGAATTAAGCCATGAAAATTTTCCCTTTGTATCATTTAAAAATATTCAAGTCGCCGATAAAACTATTTCAGCTTTTCGTATTTCCTATGTAGGAGAGCAAGGCTGGGAGCTACACTTTGAGTTGAATGATGGACTTGCCGTTTGGGATGCATTGTATGCCGAAGGTGTATTGCCCGTAGGCATTGAAACCTATGCGAATAGTCGCCGATTAGAAAAAAGCTTACGCCTGCAAAATGCTGACATCTTAACGGAATATAATTTAATGGAAGTCGATCTTGCTCGCAAGCTAGTTAAAAAAGCCGACTTCCATGGGAAGGAAGCTTATTTAAAAATACGAGATCGCGAACATCAACCCGCTTATCTTTGTACCTTAACGATGAAGGATAATACTGATTCCGAAGGTATTAAACGCTATCCAATGGGCGCATGCCCCATTATTGATCCTGATACTGGTAAGACACTCATAGACTCTGAGGGGCGTCGTTCTTATACAACCAGTATTGTCTATGGACCAAGCATTGGTAAAAATATAGCGCTGGCATATTTACCTTATGAATATTGCGAAGTGGGACGGATACTTAATATGGATTATTTTGATGAGATTTATAAAATGAAAGTTGAATCGGTAGGCTATGGCGCACTTTATGATCCTGAGAATATAAAGCCTCACTCTTAGCCTGATTTCATCCCCTCTTCTACGATCTTAAGGAACTATCTTAAGAAAATCTGTTCAATATCAATTACAATTGATTAATAAATAATAAAAAGGTTATTTGAAAGATGGGAAGGTTAGGATTTATTGATGCAAGACACCTTATATCAAGAACAGGCATAGGTGCTGAGTGGGAGACAATTCAACGTTTCCAAAAACTCACTCGCCAGCAAGCTATCAATTATTTACTGAAAAATAGAGATACACGTCTACCGACTGCTCCAAAACTAACGCCTTGGAGTAAAACGCTTAGTTTGCGTAATAATATGCGCCGCAAAAAAATGATTATGCGGATCTCTCGTGTTGAAGGAAAGAATTTACAAGATTGGTGGGTGAAACATCTGTTAAAAACTCATTCTCCCTTTCTTGAACGAATGACACTTTTTTGGCATAACCACTTTCCTTCGTCAATTGCTAAAACGCAACAAGTTCATATGTTGCACCAACAGAATTTATTACTCCGTAAACATGCATTAGGTAACTTCGCTCAAATGTTACATGCCATTGCTAAAGACCCGGCTATGTTAGTTTATCTGGATGGTTTCGTTAGCACCAAAGAAGAACCCAATGAAAACTTCTCCCGAGAATTATTAGAGCTTTTTAGCCTTGGTCTGGGGCATTATAGTGAAAATGACATGCGCGAAGCTTCTCGTGCCTTTACTGGTTGGGGAGTAGATGATCGTCAGGGACGTTTTGTGTTCCGTGCTGCTGATCATGATAATGGGGTTAAAACATTCTTGGGTAAACGGGGTAATTTTAATGGTGAAGATATTATTAATATCATACTCAAACATCCACGCACTGCTGAGACTATTGCTATCAAAATGTGGCATGAATTTATCAGCATTTCACGACCTGATATGCGCGTAATTAAACAATGGGCGCAAATATTTAGGGGATCTAATTATGATATTCAAACACTCGTAAAAGCCGTGTTAAATAGTTCTGTTTTCTGGGCAAAGCATCACCGTGGCGCGCTTATTAAGTCTCCCATCGACTTAACCATCGGCACCTTAAGAGCGTTACCCTATTCCTCGGCACAAACTGATTTGGCACATAATTTAAATATTATGGGACAAGCTGTGTTTGAGCATCCGAGTGTCAAAGGCTGGGAAGGCGGTACCGATTGGATCAGTACACAGTCATTATTAAGACGAAATTCAATGATGACCAATCTAACCCGCGGCAACTTAAATGAACGCAAGCACAGAAGTGGTGTAGCTCAACTATTACCCAATATAACTGTACAACAAATGAATGATTGGCTACTCGCTATTCCTGCTTTACAAACTCCACCTAAAGAACCTGGAAAACAACGCTTAGCGCGTGCGCTTGTTTTAGACCCAGCTTTTCAGGTGAATTAAGCATGATAACAATTACAATCTTCAAAAAAAGGGGGGGGTGCCATATAAGAATATTTAACCTCCCTCTACACCTACAACAGCGTATAAGGCTTCATTATGAATCGTAGAGACTTCTTAAAATACTCTGGAATTATTTCTTCTGCTGGGCTAGTGCCTCTCTTAACACCTGAACTACTTTGGGGCGCAGGCAATGGACAGCAACGTATAGTTGTACTGGTTGAACTAAAAGGCGGTAATGATGGCTTTAATACACTGGTTCCTTTTAAAGATGATTTGTATTACCAATATCGCCCGCGTATTGCGATTAAACAAAGACAGGTATTGGGTTTAAATAATGAAGTTGGTCTGCATCCACGAATGAAAGCTTTAATGCCACTATGGAACTCAGGACAAATGGCATGGGTACAAGGTGTTGGCTATCCTCACCCTGTTCTATCGCATTTTCGTTCTATGGATATTTGGGACTCTGCTTCCAATGCAAATCAGTTTATTAGCAATGGCTGGCTTTCGCGTGTATTACCTAAGTACAAAAAAGGTTTACATGGAATTGCCCTTAACAAAGGTCAAGCCCAGTTAGGACCTTTGCAAAGCAGTCAGTTAAATTGCGTAACGATGCAAGACCCTAGAACATTTTTAAGCCAAATTAAACGTATCAATGATGTTAAACCGACTCAACTAACCCCTGCTATTGCACATGTTAGTCAAATACAACATCAACTGTTTAGTGTCGGAGAACAACTTTCCACAAAAATGGGAAGACATCCAAAACATGCTGGCGTTGGTTTCTCTAAAGGTGTTTTCGGGCATAGCCTAAAATCAGTGGCAGAAATGATTATTAGCGGTATTGACTCCCCTGTTTATAAAGTCACTCAAGGTGGTTTTGATACGCATGCAGGTCAACGGGGTGCTCAAGATAACAGCTTATACCACCTTGCAAATGGTTTGGCCTCTTTTCAGAAGTCTATGCTAAAAGCGGGAAAGTGGAATGACGTACTGGTTGTGACCTACTCTGAATTTGGTCGGCGCGCTAAAGAAAATCGAGCAGGTGGAACAGACCACGGAACCGCATCATCGCATATGATTTTAGGAGGAAAAGTGAAAGGAGGAATCTACGGCAAACACCCTGATTTTTCACGCTTAGATGCGAATGGAAATGTTCAACATACTACGGACTTTAGAGCTATTTATGGCACCATAGCGCAACGATGGTGGCACCAAGGAAATCCTTGGCACGGACATAAAACACTGCCTTTTGTTTAGGATTTTACCTATGAGTTTTCTATAAATTAGTAGCTATCTTTTAACAACTTAGCGGCAGTAGATTTATCAGTAATGAGTGAATCCTTACACCCTTCAAAACCAAAGACTGCTACTACTTGAAAACCTTGTTGTTTGACTGCAAGGTCTAAAATATCTTCTGCGGATAAACTCAAGCGCCCTGCTCTTTCAATCAGGGTAAAGTTAATATCACCAATATTATCAAAGGCACGATAAATCACTTCGGTACACACAAGCTGATCTGAGCGAAAGAAATCAAAGTCAAAGTTATAACCTTTACCCTCATGCTGGACCACACGTGTTAATGCTTCAGTTAATTGCGTATCAGTAAGTTGTGGGCGAATAATGACAAATTCATCCACTTCAAATGTCTCCGAAGATGATCTAAAAAGAACACCGTCTTTTTTTGCTTCTAAAGTTCGAATATTGCCAGACCAACGTTTTAAAATCTCACTATCTAAAGTAATACCTAAGGCATCACGCTGTTGTTCAGAACCTATATACAAAGCACAATGTGGCCAATAACCTGGCAAAAATAAATTACTGGCAACCAAATCATGGCGCGTTACAATTACATCACCTGGTAATAATAATTTTTCTATCTTTGCATAAATCTGTTCGGTCACTCTCTTGTTTTGATGATCACCAATATCTGCAATCACTCTGCCTGCTTGTTCTAAAACAAAAAATGAAGTTGCTTGTTTGGATACCGCAAAACGTCTTTTAATTGCATGCCAAAGATAACAGAACCTTAGTTTTATAAAAGCCAGCTGGCTACTATGGAGATTAGATTCTAGGTCTTCTAAATGTTGAATAACTTCACCAATATCCTGATCATTACTTAGCGCGTTTATATAATCTCTATTGGCCTCTACAAAATTCATCATATATTGCATTTTAATTGCATTATCGGTATCACTAAGAGAAGCGAAAATAGTTGTGAAAACTTTACGAGGGATACGATTTTGTGGTGAACCTTCGTTTATTTTACGTTGTATTAACTTATCCTTTGCAAGCTCATCTACCAGTAAACGCGCCATATTGACTACCTGACAAGAAGCAGCATAACCAAACAAAAAAAACTTCCAATCATCTTCGCTTTTGACGTTTTGTATGTTATCTGAGAAATAATGAGACATTTCATTAATAATTTCCCAGAAACCACTACGAATAGTGAGATAACGTGAAACACGAGACCATAATCGATCATCTTCTTCTGGTAAAAAATGCCCACGCCGAACTGCATTTTCGATAGATTTTTTATCTGGCTGCTCTTTTTTAAAATCTTCCAACGCAATACACAGTGAATAATAGGCACGTCGTGTATTTCTAATTTGAAGATTTGACTTAATGATAATTTGCATAGCTGAATGCTAACCCGTTATCAAACTTATGCAAAACATTATTATCAGTAGAAACCTCAACATAAGTCATTTATTAAATTAAGGTTTCTATTTACCCTTAGCCAGCTGAAAGGTATGATGGATCAACCCTGATCAAAAATATAGCAAGCTTAGCATATATTGTTCCCACTTATAATGCTCACCAAGGACGTTACATTACTGTGAAACAAAGCATCTCAAATACTATTTTACGGTTGTCTAACTACCTTAAAATGCCATTACTCATATCTGCTATTTTAATATCCCTGTCCTTTTCTTCTGTAGGATTTTCTGAGGAGAACTCACCATACGGCCCTACCAAAAAAGGCGAATCACTTTGGCTGGTTGCTAAAAAGCTGAATAATAAGTCTGTTTCTATCCAACAATTAACACTGGCAATATATCAATTAAATCCAAAGTCTTTTACCTCGGGGAATATAAACCTGTTAAAGGTAGGTACAGTATTAAGTATTCCTAACAATGAGACAATTACACAAACCAGTAGTAAAGAAGCTATAAAAAAACTCGGTCAACAAAAGCATCAATTAAAACTCTTGCAAGTCAGTGCTTCTCAATTAAAAAGTGCAAAAAGTAATGTAAAAAAACAAAAAACAAAAGTGAGGAAATTCCAGAAAAAACTAGCAAAATACAAACATAAATCTAGACAATGGAATAAAACCTATCGACAATTAGTCTCCTCTAAACGAAGCCATAA
Organism: Cocleimonas sp.; assembly: GCA_036478745.1. Taxonomy (GTDB): domain Bacteria; phylum Pseudomonadota; class Gammaproteobacteria; order Thiotrichales; family Thiotrichaceae; genus Cocleimonas. Next base: position 2,512 of record JAZGEM010000111.1, on the reverse strand, counting down.
TAAAGCCAAGCGTAAAGTCGTAAGTTTACGTAAATTGCTACGTGAAAAAGCGCAGCTAAAAAACAAACAACAATTAGCCAAACTCAAAAAACCAGCCGAAAAGATTACTACAACGCCAATAACTCGCAAAAAAGAATCAACCACGACAGAGCCCACTGAGGCAAATGTAGCTGTTGTAGCTACCATTAAAAAAAGACCAGCAACAAAAAAATCCAAAATCAACAAGGTTGATAAACGTTTGGGTAGTATTCAAGATAGTCTTAAAGTCATTGGCAAATCTAATACCTTGTTAATGACTAAAATTATCAAGCTATCAAGCTTAAATGAACGCGTTCAAATTCTCGAAAAAGAACTCGGCAATAACGATAAACTCGTGATGGATTTGAAACAGTCATTGGAGACGGCACAGGCAATGATGAAGCAACAAAGTCAAAATAATGCCAATCTCTTTAAAAATTTTGAGCAGTTTGAAGTCGCTCTTAATAAGCCCCAACCTGCAGCCGTCGTTATCGCTAAGAGTAACCAGAGTGCTGAAACTGTGCCTAGTGAAAATCAAAAAACAGAAGCCAGAGCACTAAGTACTAAAGAGTCAATTAAAGACAGTGTTGAAGATACCCTTGTAACTTCAACCAGCAAAAAAACAGAACCAATAGCTAAAACTGATGTGCGTGAACAACTGATGAATCAACTCCTTTCAGAGCCAAAACAAGTACCCGTCGATGTGGTTAAAGAAGTTGATGAAATCCAAAGTCAAATTGTTGTGGAATCAGAAGTTGTTAAGGAAGAAATGACTGATGTCATCGTTGATACAGAGACACTTTCGATGAGCTTAAGCGAAACACTTGTAGAACCTCAGACAGTTGAAAACATTGTTGTACCAGTGGAATCTCAAGTAATTGAAGATATTATTACACCAGTGGAATCTGAAGCAGTTACCGTAAATACGAGTGATACAGAAGGAACGCTATTAACAAATAATAGTTATGACGCATACACAAAGAATGACTTAAAGAGCGAGCCCTTGCTTAGCTCTGCTAAGGATACAACTCAACCACCAATCAGCAATTCAACAGAAACAGCAAAAGCCACACTAACTGGTTTATCTTCTGGGAAACTCAGTATGCTTCCAACAAAACCTTCGGATGCAGCGATTAATCACCAAAGAAAACTCAAAAGCTCTGCTAATGAATCAGGCAATTATTGGATTAATTTATTAAAAGAGCAATGGATTTTGGCTGGCAGCACTTTAAATGCCTTAATTCTTCTCTTTGTATTGTTTAAACTTTTCTCAAATAGAAAGAAACAACAAGAAGATGCAGAAAGTAGCAGTGGAGCCTATATTTCTTGGCAAGACCGAGAAAAGCCTCGACACGCATAGAACATGCAAATAAAAAAGTGAATCGTAATATTATTACGATTCACTTCGGATTTAACGCTAAATTTAGCTAAGTTGACTCATAATATCTTCTGAAATTGTATCAATAGCTTGCGAACCATCAACAGCAATAACCTTCGCTGAACTCTTATCTTTAAAGTAGTTCACGGCTGCCATTGTTCCCGTATTATTATCATAATAAATATCATGGCGTTTATTGATTGCATCTTCATCTTGATCATCAGCACGCGCTGAAAGCTCACCACCACAAACACGACAAACTAATTCACCATCTTTCTCAACTGGTTTAATCGCATCAAAAGCAATATGATTTGGGTGATTATTATCGTTCGCACACAAACGACGTCCCATAATGCGTTCCTTTGCAATATCACGATCTAAGTTAATCTCTAAAACATAATCAAGTGCCATACCTGATTCATTCAACGCTTTATCCAACGCCTCTGCTTGAGCTAATGAACGAGGAAAACCATCAAGTAACCAACCTTTCTCCTTAGAATTTCCTAAAGTCTCTAAAACCATTGGAATTGTAATTTCATCAGGCACAAGATCACCACTATCAATAAAAGCCTTCGCCTTCATACCAAGCTCCGTTCCACCTTTAATATGTTCACGAAAAATCGCGCCCGACTCAATATGATCCATACCATATTTTTCTTTTACAATCGCACCCTGCGTACCTTTACCACTACCATTTGGACCAAAAGCTAAAATATTCATTATCACCTCCTTACGTGATTTTATTTATCAAAATTATCGCCGACCTTTATAGCATAAAAACAATGAGTATTGCCACGACACAAGCTTGCAATTCGCTAACTAATTAAGTAATGCACAGACTCTTATCTTTCAATAATAATCTTATTATGCTCAACTAAGTTTTAGCTTTCTATAACTGCTCAACATGGTTAATAAAGTCCGAATGAGATATCGATGTTGGTCGAGACTTGCCTTATCTCTGATAAGGAAACAATCCTAAGATAAAACCAGTTATATTCGTGAAGCGCTTTATATGGGAGCACTTAGTGCTACGCGCTATGACCCGAATATTCGAGCATTCTATCTACATCTCATTGAAGATAATGGACTCAAAAAAATACAAGCTGTATGTGCAGT
>JAZGEM010000110.1:0-6771 GCA_036478745.1 Cocleimonas sp. | reverse complement strand
TATGATTTCACAGAAGTGCCAATAAAATAGTTGCGTAGCCTGCTATGCGCCTATTTTATTGACCCTCCTGTGAAACCATAATTCTACGCCAAACTTCCGGAAGTTATTAAATCCTCAGTCCTTAATGTACAGAAACTAGAGTAGATTTAAAATGTTTTTTTTACTTTAGCTCAGTAAAAAACCTCGTAAAAACGGGGCTTTAAGTGTTAAATCTACAAAATTAAGTAAAGGTGCTGGTCAAAATGGAATATCATCATCAAAATCTTCATAAGAGGCTGGGGGTGGTGTGTTTTGTTGCTGCTGTGTGGGCGCTGGTGTATTTTGAGGGCTAGGTGTTTGCGCTTGTTGAGGAGCGGGTGCTTGTTGTTCTTGAGAAAAATTATTATTCTGGTTGTCAGAAAAGTTCCCCGTTCCTCCACTTTTGCTATCAAGCATTTGCATTTGATCGGCAATAATTTCGGTTGAATACCTGTCTTGACCGTTTTGGTCTTGCCATTTTCTTGTGCGGATACGCCCTTCAATATAAACCAAGCTTCCTTTTCTTAGGTATTCACCTGCCACTTCCGCAATACGGTTAAAAAAAGCGATCCTATGCCACTCAGTTTCTTCTCTACGTTCTCCAGATTGCTTATCTTTCCAGCGATGACTTGTTGCCAATCTGATATTGGTGACTGCCCCACCGCTAGGCATGTATTTAACTTCGGGATCGACCCCTAGTCTTCCAATTAAAGTGACTTTATTTAGCATTCGCCTTTCCTATTCAATTTGTTTCCAGTTACCCAAGGTACTATTCTACATTAACAAAAACAGTTTTAAAGGCTAAATTAAGTTTTAAATTGTCCGACTGTTTTCTGTAATTCACTGGCCAGTTCAAGCAGTTCATGACAGGCATCTGATGTTTTAGTTGCGCCATTGGAGGTTTGATTAGTAACGGCGCTAATATTATTAATATTATGGTTTATTTCTTGCGCAACAGCGGTTTGTTCATCAGCCGCCGCTGCAATTTGAATATTCATATCGCTGATCGTATCAATTCGTTCACTAATAGCTGTAATTGACACGCCTGCAGCAGCGGCTTGTTCAACACTAGAGGTTGCCTGAGCACGACCATTGTCCATCACAGTAACAGCTTGTTTTGCTCGAGACTGGAGTCGTTCAATGGTTTGTTGAATTTCTAATGTGGAATTTTGGGTTCGACTGGCTAATGTTCTCACCTCATCTGCTACTACGGCAAATCCGCGCCCTTGTTCACCCGCACGAGCCGCTTCAATAGCAGCATTTAAGGCAAGTAAATTGGTTTGTTCCGCAATCCCTTGAATAACGCTTAAAACTTCTCCAATACTATTACTATCATTTTCCAGCTCGTGAATAACATTGGCTGCATTTTCAACTTCAGAAGCCAGTTGATTGATACCACTAACGGCTTGAGCAACAATGTTTTTTCCATTGGCAACCTCAGTATCCGCAGTCGCTGCAACATCAGATGCCTGAGTAGCATTACGGGCCACATCTTGCACTGTGGTGGTCATTTCTGTCATGGCTGTAGCAACTTGTGAGGTTTCAGCCATTTGTTGTTCAACGCCGGATTTAGTTGCCTCGGATATTTCAGCCAAATGGTGGGAAGCTGCGGTTAATTTTTCACTCGTCTGATTAATAGTGGTAATTGTTTTAGATATTTTTTTGACAAAGCTGTTGAAGCTACCTGCCACCCAAGCAAGCTCAGATTTTCCCTGGATTGGAAGGCGAGCATTTAAATCCCCCGACCCACTGCTTATCCCTTGGAGTTTTATGGCTAATTCAGTCAAAGGTGCAATAATAATTTGGTTCATTATAAAATAACCGACCAAGCCAACAATGAATAGCGTAGCGATCAAAAAACCGATAGACATCCAAATCTCATCATTCAGTGCTGCAAAACTTTCTGCAAGTGGGGTGATTATTTCAAAAGCACCATGCAAATCACCCGCACGTTTGTTTTCCATGGGATACCCCAGAATATCCATTCCCCTATCGTTTCCCCATAATTGTTCGGATGTATTGGGGTTGCCATGACAGACTTCACACTGAGTGTCTAATTTTACCGGTCTAAAGTAACGAACCTCCTCTTTATTTTCATCAAAATAAGTGTATTCTTTTGCAACCGGATTTTCTTTAAAATAAGTTAACGCATCGTGCTCAATGGTATCTGGCTCATTGAGTGGGTTTCTTGCACCAATACGGGGTGCTTTAAAGCGAAAACCACCTTCTTTTTCTTTCTCTTGAATAACACGCCATGCTGTTACAATAGGGACAGTCGCAATAATAAGGGGTTTCGCTTCAGAAGGTGTTTTATTTTCAATTAGTTGCCGGATAAATTTGGGTGTAAATATGCCTTTGTTCCATTTGCTGATGGCGTCATTTTTAACGGATTCTGAAACCAGTAATAATTGTTTTGAAGAATTAATAGAGCTGTCTATTACTTTTTGTTTTTCGTGACTTGCATAGAGAAATAATAAAGCTATTCCAATAATGGTTAAGGCTGACATTGTTATTGCAATGACCTTTACCCCAACAGAATGCACATTCATCATTGCCATTGTTAAATCCTTACGTTTTTTCTAAGTTATTAGATAATATTAGTTTAGTTTTCTAAAAGAGCAATAAGTTATAATTAAATCCTCAGCCCTTATACATTCCAGCTTGCCTTTTTGTCTGTCATCATTTATATAGCAACAGTTATGTATCTTGCTATGCGCCCGTTGCTATAAAAACGATGACAAACAAAAATTTTGCGCCATAATGTACACCTTATTTATTTTCCATTCTTTAAAATTGATTATGAAAAAAACCAAAGTTCTCTTTGTTTGCATGGGAAATATTTGCCGATCACCCACAGCGGAAGGCGTGTTTGCTTCCTTGTTAAAAGAACAGGGTGTCCGTAAGCAAGTAGATATTGATTCTGCAGGTACTCATGCTTATCACGACAATGAAGCGCCTGATTTAAGAGCGCAAAAAGCAGCGAAAGACAGAGGTGTAAACCTGTCGAGCATTAGAGCCAGAAAAGTGATTTTTGCTGATTTTGAAGATTTTGATTATGTCTTGGCAATGGATGATGATAATCATGCCATCTTAATGGAGTCTTGCCCTGAACAATATCAGCATAAAATTAAATATTTTTTAGAATATGCTCCCCATGTGGGGACAAGAGAAGTGCCTGATCCTTATTATGGAGGTGGGTATGGTTTTGACAGGGTGCTGGATATGGTAGAAGAAGCCTCTGTTGGTTTTTTAAATTCACTCAAAGAAACGGGAGAAATCGTATGAAAAAGACTTTATTATTGGTGCAACTTATTTTGTTAGCATTTATATCATTATCTGCAACAAGCGTATCAGCAAAAGACAATAAGCAAGTGACCCACGTTGTAATAGTTTGGCTAAAAGAGCCGGGAAATCAACAACAGCGTGATGAATTTATTAAAGTAAGCGAGCAGTTGAATGACTTGCCAGGTATTGTTAGCCGGCATACAGGGGTTGTTATGTCGAGTGACAGAAAAATTGTGGATGATACCTTTGATGTGGCTGTATCGGTCACATTAGAAAATAAAAAAGCCTTACAAGCATATTTAAATAACCCTAAACATAAAAAAATTCTACATGAAAAGTTAAAGCCGTTAGTGAATAGAACCGTGGCTTATGATTTTACAAGCGAGTAACAAGGGTTAAGCATGGCGATTATTTCCAATACGATAGATTATCTTGATGGTGATATTTTACTGCAAGGTTTTTTTGCTTACGATGATGCAATAACAGGGCAACGCCCAGCCATTATGATTAATCATGCGTGGTGTGGGCGAAATAATTTTGTTGAAGAAAAAGCATTAAACCTTGCAGAGCAGGGGTATTTTGCTTTTGCTGTGGATATGTATGGAAAAGGTGTTTTAGGGAAAGATAACGAAGAAAATGCAAAACTAATGCAACCTTTTATGGATGATAGAGGATTAGTTTTAAGTAGAATGAATGCGGGTCTGTATGCCATAAAGCAGATGCCTTGGGTTGATGATAAAAAAATCGTAGCCATTGGTTATTGCTTTGGTGGCTTATGTGTATTGGATTTGGCAAGATCAGGCGTTGATATAAAGGGAGTCGTTAGTTTTCATGGTTTATTGGGTGCGCCAGAAAATAGTCAAACGAAAGAAATTAAGTCTAAGGTATTAGTTTTGCATGGGTATGATGATCCGATGAATCCGCTCGAAATTGTTAGTTCTTTACAGCAAGAAATGACTCAGGCAGGAGCAGACTGGCAATTGCATAGTTATGGTAATACGGTACACGCATTTACCAATCCCCAAGCGAATGACCCTGGTTTTGGGACTGTTTATAATGAGGATGCAGATAGGCGTTCTTGGGAGAGTTTTAAGAGTTTTTTGAATGAGGTGTTTGGTTAGAAGGATGTTTTTTATGGGCCAAGTAGAACTTGGCTCGGTGGATTATATGAACAATAAAAAATATATGGATCAAATACAAAAAATGCATCGCTGGGGATTTGTGACTATTTTTATATTGATCTGGTCGGCTATGAGTGCCAGTACATCGGTAAAACTCTTAAGTTTAAATATTTCAATAGAGAAAAGTGTTTGTTTTACATACATTGTTTTCTTTATTATAAACTTAAGATTTGAATCTATCTGAGGGATCTTGCCATCATAACGCCATAACTTGTTGTGGAAGATATTTTCATCTTTTGTTGCATCCAGTGAATAGCCGTTTTCACAACACCGCTATTAGTAATGACTCGAAAACGAGTCAAAGTATTTGGCAGAATTTAATGCCACGTTGATATGTGTTAGCTTCAAACGTGGCATTATTTTTGTCACGAAGTGGAAGGCTTGCGTGGCACAGATAATTAATTATTTATAATATTATTAGAATAATCTATTGTATTAATCTGAGGGTTACCTTGGCTCGGCTCAATAAATGTTTCATCGTTATTGACCGGGCTAAATTCATTATCATGAATAGAAATCCCGTTAATACTTGCAAGGTCTTCATTATTGATACCTTTTCTGTCATCCACTAAAATAGCATCCATGTGTGCTTCTGCGTGTTCTCCTACATTAGAGAAGGTGTTATTTGCAATCACAATATTCTGAGGTGGTAAATAAACATTTTCTGCTCCACAGACTGCGTCGCCACCATAATTGCCGTAAGCAATTCCAAGATGAGCATTCCATTTTGATCTTTGCGGTGTTTCCATATTCCAGGCTAAAAACTGATTATTCTGGATTAAGTGAGTCCAGTCATTCGTGGAAATAAACCCTTGTCTCTCTGTGCGATCTTCCACATAAACATTACCGTGACAACTCGTATCATTAGAATCACCTATGTAAGTATGTTTTTCACCATCGGGGTAATACCCTCTGATAGCGATAATGTCATGGGAACCATTATAGAATTTACTATTAATAACAGCTTGATGCCATCCCATCATATACCACATGTGAGACCAGATTGAGTCATACATTTCACTACTATCAACTGTCCAGTCATGTGAATGTAGACCAGAATATAATCCCATCCAAAGACCGTGTATCTTTAATCCTGAAAAATAGATGTGATGTACACTGTAAGTACTTCCACCTTCTGATTTTACAAATTGCTTTTTAGAATCCCCATCTCCTTTTATTCCTTTTATTTCTAGGTCAATCACATTAATATGATGAATTGATTCATCAGCGGTTGTTGCCCTGGAAAAAAGGAGCATTGATCCTTCTTCACGACCGGCTGGAATAATCTTTGCCGCATGTTTATGTTCAGCTTTTATCGTAATGTCATGCTTACCTTTAGGGACTCGAATACTCACATTATGATATTCGCCATCTTTTACGATAATCGTTGTTTTAGCTTCTGCTGTTTGAACTGCCGTTGTTAATTCATCAGAACTACTAACATACGTTACTTGTCCATTACCGTAAACGTCTGCCTGAGAAAAATCTAAATCAGGAATAAAAACAGCACGGTCATAGGAACTGGGTTGATTAATTTCAGGGGCATTATTGACGATTAACGCTTCAGGAGCAGGAGAGTTAGCTGCTTCGTTATTTGAAGAAATGACGTTAAATTGAGTCCCTTCTCCATCATATTCAATTTCTTCACTTGCATTTGAAGGTTTTATCCACCAATTAACGCTGTCTCCAGGAGAAAGTGTTTCAGGGGGAGTGTATGAACAGGTCTGATTAGGTTCTACACAATTTGCCTCTACAGAAGACACGGTATATTCACGCCACATTGAAAGAGTTTGAGCATCCTCCATACCTAGAGTATAAGAAGTTGCATTCGTGACAGATTTCCACTGATAAGTGAGGGATGCTTCAGTCACCTCTCCTTGAGGCGCGATGATTGTTGGGAGTATTAGATTTGTTGCAGAAAGATCATTTTCTTCTACTACTCTAATATCGACTTCAATAGGAGTAAATTGATGGCAAAGCATTTCGTTTGACTGACAAGCTAACTCTTTTATCCAACCTGCAACAATTTTTGCACCATTAGTGGAAAAATGTGTGTGATCGTCATAAGAAAATGCGCTTGTAATAGCACTATCACTTTGATAAGTATTAAACGCATCAAAACTTTTTTGCTGTAAATCCAGTAATAGTACACTTTCATCTTGTAACTTCTCATTATTAACAGGCAGCGGCCTGAAGTATCTCAGCCATTGAAGGAATCAGATTGCTCCCCGAGGTGCGATCAATCAAATAATTCCAGAATGAAATGCCATGCTTACGACAGGTTTTT
>JAZGEM010000109.1:0-3721 GCA_036478745.1 Cocleimonas sp. | reverse complement strand
GCAATTGAGCATATCCTCAACTGTAGAAATAATAATTTGTTTAAATAACGTCTATTCGCTTTGTTATTAAAAATGTCAAGTGTCTAACCTATTGATTGTTGCTTTTTTTTAAACCCGATTGCCCTGCAACGTACCCCTTCTTTTATATTCTGTATTAAAATACCGAGTATAATGACGTTCTTTGGTTCAAATATCATCAACTCTGACCCGCCTGGTTTTGGTTTTTGGTTTCAAGAAGAAATTTTGACAGATCCTGCGCTAAGAACATATTCAGTTACGAAGTCGCTTATCTTTTAGTTTTTGTTGGTTATATTTTTTAAGAGACTTTTCAGTTGCTTGCCCCGTTTCCTTAGAACCGTTAACCATAAAAAAAACCTCTTGATACGTCCCTACCCTCATAGGCAAGTCACCAAAAGAACCGCCTACAACATAAACCGAATTATCTACATTTATCCCCATAAATATGGAGGTACTATTATTATTGTAAGGACCTCGATAATATGGCCAATCAGGTGAAAAAACCTGTGTATTTTGTGCTGAATTAAAATATTGAGGATAATTAGTTTCAGCACCATTAAACAAAGCATCAGCTTGTTGAATTGAAATAGCTACATTAGCTTTAACTGGACGCACAAGAGATGGGGGTACGACTTTGTTCGCTAAAAGAAAATTAATATCAAGTCCTTGATTGATTTCTGCAACAGTCATATGCTGTAAAGGAGTTTCAGAATATTTTATAGAAACAGTAATTGCACCTGCATTGCTATGAACATTTGCTCTAGCATATTTTGCATTAGACGGGATTTGTACCCGTAAAGTTGGATCGCTAGGTGAATTGTGGAATTGCTCGGATTCACCAATTTTAGTTTCATTTGCATCTAGGAAAATAATACCGGGTCTATTTCCTGATGAAACCAAAGTAAGTTCTCTGTTAGGAATAACTTCAAATTGAGGCAGGCGTTGCCAGGTTGAATCATATGCATTTCCAGTATTGACATCATAATGTCCAGCTTCTGGTCTAGGTGCTAATTCAGCTGAATTTACAACACCTTCAAGAGGGATATAGTCAGGTAATATAATTGAATTTGAATATTGAGGAGGTACGATTTGACTCATTATATAGTTGACTATTCTTCTTGCTCCACCGGCAGAAGGGTGAACATAGTCAATATAAAAATTATCGGTATGATAGACAGGCTCTGTAATCGCTTCCACATCTATTAACTTAAAACCATAATGTAACGCTAAGGCAGCATATATTTTATTCAATTTCACGCTATGATCAGCATTAAAATGTACAGGAGACACCAGAATTATTACAGTGTTTGGTCGTGCTGCAATGTATGTATCTAATCCACTTATCATTGTAGCTAATAAAGTAGCTTCTGGAAGATTAGGATCTCTAAAATAATCATTAATACCCAGCGAAAATTCTAATATAGTATTTTCACCTAACCCAGGTGTTTGAGTTATCGCTTGATTGACTGTTTCAGTAATTATGCGTTCTGATTGATGGTCAATACCAGTGATCCATTCGCTTAAATCTAATCCACCTGCTGCATTATCAACGTATTGGATATTCAGCTGGTTTAATATTTCTGTATAATATTGTTTAGTTTGTTCATAACGTCCTTCTTTCGTAGAGTCTCCTGAAACGATATAATTAATCTCTCTCACATTATTCACAGCATCACTAATCAATAATTCTAAATTATTAGTAGATGCATTTGTTCTTGCGACAACTGTTGATACTGCACTACAAATACAAATTATGCCTACTAAACCGATACTGATTTTTTTCATACTTCCTCCATCAAAATATTAAGTTACACAAACAGCAAGGATAAAGGTACAGATTTAACCTAAGGGATGATTAGAAGGATAGTCTAACTAAAAAAATATTCACCGCAGTTTCAAAATTAAAGTCACTTTAAGTTATAAAAAAGAGTCAACTAATAATATATTATTATTAACTTTCTTCTGTTTTAGATAAACAAAATAATAGGAGTCGTTTATTTGGGTTCTATGTCACAAAAATTCATTTTTCTGCTATCCCTTCAGAACGCATCAATTGGTATGTTTTTTGCTGTCTTTAGCTTTTTATTACATACACCCTCATCAGGGATGAAACTGAAAAATAAAACCCCACAATGAAACAAAAATTAGTTCTTATCGGTAATGGTATGGCAGGCATGAGAACGGTAGACGAGCTGCTAAAACTGTCGCCCGATAAATTTGATATTACCGTTTTTGGTGCTGAACTACATGGTAACTACAATCGTATTATGCTATCGCCTGTACTCGCTGGTGATAAAATACTAAGTGAAATCATTATTAATGATTTGCAATGGTATCAAGACAATAAAATCACCTTATACACAGGTAAAACTATCACCAAAATTGATCGCAACAAGCAGCAAGTACTTGCAGATGATGGCACTGTTGTAAATTATGATCGTTTAATTATTGCAACGGGTTCAGTACCAGTCATGCTTGATATACCAGGACATGACTTAGAGGGAGTCATCAGCTTTCGTGATATTAATGATGTGAATATAATGATCGAAACCGCTAAAACACATAAAAATGCCATTGTGATTGGCGGTGGATTACTCGGTTTAGAAGCTGCTAATGGCTTGATGATACAAGGCATGAATGTCTCAGTTGTGCATAGAAATAATACCTTAATGAGCCAGCAGCTTGATCAACAAGCCGCTGATTTAATGCGTGAAGAGTTAGAACAAAAAGGCATGCATTTCTTAATGAATCACCATACTGAAGCTTTGCTGGGTGACAACGGACGCGTTGAAAAAATACGTTTTAAAGATGGTTCAGAAGTAGCCGCTGATCTAGTCATTATGGCGATTGGAGTGCGTCCCAATATTGCCCTCGCGCAAGCATCGAATATTCAATGTGATCGCGGCATTTTAGTTGATGATTCCTTGCAAACACTGACCCCAGCAATTTATGCAGTAGGGGAATGTGTGCAACATCGTAAAAAAACATTTGGACTGGTCGCACCTCTGTTTGAACAAGCTAAAGTTTGCGCCAACCATTTAGTCGGGTTAGGAATTGCTAGCTATGTTAGCAGCGCTACTTCAACCAAACTAAAAGTGACGGGCATCGACCTATTTTCAGCGGGTGATTTTATAGGAGATGACGAAAGCGAGGATATAACCTTTAAAGATGCAGCACGACATATTTACAAAAAACTGGTCATTAAAAATAATATCATTATAGGTATTGTACTCTATGGCGATACAGCTGATGGCTTATGGTATTTTTCTCTACTGACCGAGAAGCAAGATATGTCTGAAATACGTGAAAACATTATCTTTGGACAGCATCATATTGAAGAAAAAAGTGAGCAACATTAATGACTAGCACAACAACCAGTTTAACCACCTGTCCCTACTGTGGCGTAGGTTGCGGCGTACAGGCAACAAGAGAGCAAGATGGGAAGGTTTCTATTAAAGGTGATGACAACCATCCTTCAAATTTCGGTCGTTTATGTTCAAAAGGTTCGGCTCTAGCAGATACTATCGGTTTGGAGGATCGCCTGCTTCACCCAAGCATTAAGGGTAAACAAGTTTCTTGGGATATTGCTCTGGATACTGTATCAAATGGCTTAAAAGATGTTATTAAACAACATGGAGCAGATGCCGTCGCCTTTTATGTCTCTGGACAATTACTAACCGAAGATTATTATGTTGCCAACAAG
>JAZGEM010000108.1:0-3535 GCA_036478745.1 Cocleimonas sp. | reverse complement strand
TTATAAGTTTCATTATAAAACTCAGGCTTTCTAGTCTCGTCATCGCGGTCACCGTTTGGAATATAAATAATCATTCCTTGTCGTGCCCGTGTAAGAAGCACCCGATATGCATTTTCTAAATACTGTTGTTTCTCTTTTTGGTTTCGACGGTTCCACTTTGTTCCTTTGAATTCCCAATGTTCAAACTTATCATCAATATATCTAAAGTCTGCATCCCAGCCTACTAAGCACCAATCAAGTTCTAACCCTTGTATATCAAATTCTGTCGCCACATCTTCAAGAAAATGGCATGACCTAATATCTTCAGAATTATTTAAAAAATAATAAGCAGCACTCAGTCTATTTTTAACAAAAATACCTTCAGGTTTTAATCGAACTGCGCCTGATGAGGCTATGAGCCCTTTGGTTTCATTGCCTCTTGATTGGCTTTTTATCCATTGTTTAGCTTGTTGTAGATCGCGAGTGATTTTTATAGGGAATTTATCTTTAAATTGCTGGTAATAGTTATTTGCTTTATTAGAATTATTGGCAATGATGTGATGAATCATGTGAGATGGTTTTTCTGCCTTAAAAGAACGCATTGAGGTGCCTAAATGCAAACTGCTTTCTTGGTGGTAATTTTTGAGAGCTTCTAACCGTTGAGTATCAATGCCACCTGCATACTCTTTTTGGGTGAGCTTGTCAGAGTAGTAAATATTCCAGTCAGTAAATTTATTATCAAGAGCATCTAACCAGCCAGAAATACCTGCTTCACCGCTATTAATTTCTTGTCCACCACCGATTAAAGCAATAATGACGCACCAGTCTTGGTGGCGATTCATGACCTCTATTAAAAAATCGGGTTCGGACTGGTCAAACCCCTCTTGTCCGCGCTTTTGTCTCATAAACTTTGATGTATGGTGTTTATCCCATGCACGCTGTGCTTCATCAAAGATGACCACTTTCTCAGGAGGTGCATTGTGATCTTTTAAAGCATCGTCCCTAAAGTGGTGTACATTTTGAATAAAGCTGTGTACTTCGCTTTGAGCCTCAGCTTTGGTTCTGGCTTCTTTGCGCGCTACTTTGTCACGAACTAAGGCCTCTCTTAATACTTCAACTAAAGGGGCATTTCCTGATAGAAATACTGAGAACTCAGCGTCATTTTCATCAGCATTTGATGTTGCGATATTTAACCCAACCAGTGTTTTTCCCGCACCTGGTACTCCTGTTACAAAGCAGATGGACTTTTGCTTGTTGATGTTGGAATAGTGAATTATCTCTTTGATTTTTTTAGATGTTATATTTAAGTTTGTAGCGCCTGCATCATTTCGAGAAATATCATCAACTTCATGATCTGTATACAGTGCTTGAGCTGCCTCTATGATAGTTGGCGTTGGTTTGTAAGATGATTCAATCCATTTCAAATGATCTAGGATGGGTTGATTCTTTATGCTTTTAGTACAGTCATTTACAAGGCGTTTAATATTATACTTATTAACTTCTAATGGCTGAAAAACTAGATCCTTTGATTTAGAAATAGTGAGAGAGACTTCTTCCGCTTCTGTTGATACAAGAACAGGAATAATTATTTTGTCATGACTTCCTTTGTGAAAATGACTAAGGTCAAGCGCATAGCCATGAGCTTGACGTATATCTTGGGCAGGGTAAGTGTTTTCTCCTACTTTAAATTCAAAAACAAAAATTAGATTTTTATAAAGCAATATAACGTCAGCTCGTCTACCCATTCTTGGAATAAGAAACTCAAAGAAAACTTCTCCATCAGATAGTGATGCAAACTCGCTTTGTAATATTTCTATTTGTTTTTTCCAAGCACCTGTTTGCAAATGTTCAATTTGTTGTGGATGGTTTTGGGTGATTTTTCCAATGATAGAATCAGTACTTTCATTGAGAAAAGCACGAATATTCGCAGAGTAATAGGCTCTTGTTGGCATTAATATTCTCCAAACTTGAAAAGTTCAGAGGGAGGTACTTTAAGAGCTTCGGCTAAACGAACAATGTTAATTAAGCTGATATTTCTAACACCACGTTCTACGCCACTTATATAGGTTCTGTCTAAGCCAGCGATTTGGGCAAGTTTCTCTTGGCTTAGGTTTCTTGTGGCTCTTATCTTTTTAAGATGTTGACCAAAGTCATTCAAAATATTTTCAGAACTCATTGCAAACTCACGTTGTTAGTTGCAATGATAATGTTATTATGTGACTTATTAGTCTACGGACTATGAGTCACATAATAACTATTTTCGGGAGGCTAGCTTGTTCGTAGAATCAAGTAAATCGACAGACTTCAAATTTAATATTGTTGGTAGGCGGCTAACGGCAAGCCAGATAGAAGAGATTAACAGTATCTCGGGTCGCTCAAAGGTAAAGAAACGAGTGAAGGAGCTTCAAAGTTTGTCTTGTATGTTTGATTTTGTAGAAATAGAAAGTGAGATGTTTTCTGATAACTTGATACTGATTGATAGCGCTTTACCTGAGATTGTTGCAGCTATGCTATTACGATTTTACCTTGGCTCAAAGCCAAGTAGTGTTGATTTGATTACAGGTATTGGGCAAGACAATTTGTTAAATTTTAATACTTCAAATAAATACCCATTTTATTTTTATAAAGTTAAACGAATGCTTAATCATGTTGCACTAGGTATGTTACCTGATAGGCTTTGGAAGGGTGAATGTAGCCTCTATGACGAGGCTACATTAGATGATTCTCTAATAAATAATACTGAATTTGAGGAGGAGTCAAACCCACGACATGAGTTTGGTAAAATATATATTGAAAACAAGAAGCTTTATATTAATTTAAACTTACAAATTAGAAATAAAATTGGTGCTTAGATTAACCACCCATCTGCATTAACTCAGAAACCTCAAGCGTCCCACCAATATCCATAAACGGACAGCTTTTTGATAGTTCTATGGCTACTTCTATGGAGCTTGCTTCAATAATCGTAAAGCCAGACATTGCGGTAGAGCTTCCATTGGTTGCGCCGTTAGCACTTACAACATGTGTATCTTTTAGCGGGTTGAGTGCGCTGACTAGAGAGTCATCTAGCGACTTTAACCACTCACGGTATTTTTCCATGTGCTCTTTTCCCTCTTCTGGGTTAGTGGGTTGTTCGCCACCTAAGTAAACTATTATGAATTGCGCCATGGTCTTTCCTTTAAATGAATTTATTGTGTTTGATAAGACCATAATAATTAGGATAAGCGTAATAAACAAGAGCCTTTTATGGCTATAATACGCCCATTATTGAATACTAAAAAATCACTATGAAAAACTACATCGAAGAACTCACATGGCGTGGCATGATCCACGACGTTATGCCGGGCGCAGAAGAGCATTTAAACGAGGCAATGCGCAGTGCTTATGTGGGTTTTGATCCCACCGCAGATTCTTTGCATATCGGTAACCTTGTCCCTATTATGTTATTGGCGCATTTTCAACGATGCGGGCATAAGCCTGTTGCGTTAGTGGGCGGTGCTACGGGGATGATTGGTGATCCGTCGGGTAAGTCGGCTGAGCGTAATTTATTGGATGA
>JAZGEM010000107.1:0-3369 GCA_036478745.1 Cocleimonas sp. | reverse complement strand
TAGAATTTTTCACTTATTCTCAATTCATAACTCATTGTTTTTTAATCTTATTATTTTCTAGGATCTTTAAATAAATAGACTAAAACAAATAATTAAGCCAATAATGGGGTTTTTCTACAGCCTCGTTAGACCAATTGATGCTTGGAAAAATCCTCTCTCGCACCATAATGGTGCGAATGAGTCATTAATTTGTGCGGATGATCCAGAAGGCTAAGCTTTTACTTTATTTCCAGAAAATAATAGATTTAGCATGGCTAAGTATATCTGCCAGTGAATTGGCTTTAATTGTCTCTAGTAGTTCCTTGACATCAAATTTATGATGCCTCTCATAAGCTACTCCGAGCTGTTGCATATCTGCTAAACCAGATTCACGAGCATGATCGACAAAGCCTTTGTTCTTCCAAAAGAATGCACCCGGCATGGTGGTTGGTATAACCAAAGCATAGAAAATAATGCGTCCGAGGTATGCCATAGTGATAACAGAAGCAGTAAATAATACTCCTATAATTATCCCTCCAATGCCTGATAAACCAGAATATGAAAGCATGATTGCCACTAAAATATTAAGTACTAATAATGTATTTCTTAGCAGGTAAGTTTTACCAAAGCTGGTAGAAAGCTCATAATAGGCAGCTTGCCCTTCACCCGCTCCTTTCTTTAAGTCACGCGCATGAAAGACTAAGCCAACTGCTTCGATAATTAAACCAAGCGCTATAACTACCGCTAGATATTTTATTAAGCCGTGACTATTTTGCATAAAAAGGCTCGCTACAATCGCTATTAATAAACCACCTAAACTTAGCATTGAGCCATAAAATGTCGATGCTGTTTGCCAGTGATCCCAGAAGGGACGTGCTTTGATTCGATATAATTTGTACATGTAATATGAGCCAGCTGCAAACCCGATTAGACCTAAAACTGCAGAGGCACCTGCTAAGACATTTGTGAAAGCATTGTCAAAAAAAGAAAAGAAGGTATAGCCTGCCAAACCCGCAAAAAATGCGCTCACGCCTGCAATTTCTCGACTTAAAGGTGAATGGCGTAGATTGTTAAAACCACGATAGAATCGGTGTGGTTTTCCTAGGTGCATATTAAGTTTAAATAGCCCGACGCCCATTAATACAAACATGATTAAAAGCAGCGGAACAAAAGCAGTGGATTGTTGTACGCTTTTTATAATGGGCGCACCAAAAAGCGATCCTAAAATAATTAACATCACAAAAGCACCCATTACTGCTTGTGCTGATAATGTAAACATTACATGTGCATTTTCATGTGATGCTAGCAGAGTTTTTAAACCCCAGTGTCTTGTTCTACCGTGCTTCTCATCCAGCACCGCTTGGTATTTTCCTGCATCATCATCACGGTGATATTTAATGGCGGTGGAATCTACCCGCTTCATATCTCGGTTTAAGGTTTTAGTTTGCTGAAAACGGATGTTAGGGTTGGTGATATCGGGGTCAGGAAATCCTGGAATTTGAGCGTCTACTTGATAACGATCATCCGGCGTATTTTCGATCACACCAAACTCAAGCGCGTTACCTAGACAGGCAGAAACACAGGCAGGTTTAAGCCCAACTTCTAGTCGATCAACACACATATTGCATTTTGAAACAGTGCCTTCAACTGGGTCAAGTTGTGGGGCGTTATAGGGGCAAACCCACGTACAGTATCCACAACCAAAACAAATATCAGGGTCTTGTAAGACTGCACCGTATTCTGCGAATTTTGTATAAGCGCGGGTTGGGCAACCTTTGAGACAAACAGGGTCATCACAGTGATTACACGCCATTGAGATATTTTGACGACGATAGTCGGGGTATGTTCCACCTTCAACAAAACCTACCGAACGGAAGGCAATGTGCCCTGCGTTATCGTTCTTCTCGCTACAGGCAGCTTCACAAGCATGGCAGGCGATACAGTTATCCGCAGTAAAATAAAAGCCGTGTTGTTTGTAGCGGTTGGGGTTGTCACCAATCTCGCTATCGTTATTAATATTTAGGCTTTGGTCGCGCAGAGAATCGCCATCAATGGTTAGCTCTATTGGCTTACCATAACGGTTTTCTGATTTGCTATCCTTGTCTTGCAAGAATGCGTATTTTGGTTCGTCTTTTCGTACTTGAAACATTGTTGGTAACTCTGCTGTTTTAGTTCCTTCTCCCTAGCAGGGAGAGGGTTAGGAAGAGGGTAGAAACTTCTCAGCATATGACGATGCTTCAGCGCTTCTATCCCCTCCCTAACCCTCCCCTTGCTAAGTGGAGGGGACTTTAGTTCATCTTAGGTGTTGAAGTATTACTTCGTACACACCATCGATATTATTTAATACTTCGTTATTCCAGAATCTTACAACCGTGTAGTCTTTAGACTCTAAGAACTTTGTTCGCTTCTCATCGTAAACAACTGCTTCGTTATCAGCATGTTGCCCACCATCTAGTTCAATAATCAGTTTCTTCTCTGGGCAAATAAAATCAACGATGTACGGTTGAATGGGATGTTGCCTACGAAACTTTAAACCTTCTACTTGCTTTGCTCTAACTAAGCGCCAAAGTGCTTGTTCTGCCTTCGTTTGGTTTTTTCTTAGCTGTCTGGCTTTATCTTTCATAAATTATGAATCTTGTTTTTAAACCTCCTCTCCCTAGCAGGGGGAGGGGGTTTAAAACGTGCGCATTTCCATACTCATCTGAGCTGCTTCTTTTTGATCTTTAATGCGCTCAATACGCACTGCAGATTGTTTATAGGCAGGTTGGCGCGAATGCGGATCTAATAATCCTAGCGTTAATCTATTCGCACAATCATGAAAATGAAACGGAACAAAAATCATATTTTTAGGTACACGATGTGTGAGTTGCGCCATAACAATCGCGTCTGATCGTGGTGAAACCAAGCGAATATAATCACCTGCAATCACAGCTAATTCCTTTGCTGCATCTGGGTTAATTTCTGCAAAGGGAATCGGGCTGTATTTATTATTGTTGCTCAACTTTCCTGTTTTTGTGCGACCGTGCCAATGCTCGATTAAGCGGCCTGTGTTTAACCAGTATGGAAATTTTTCATCAGGCACTTCGTTGTTATCAATAAAAGGAAGAGGGATAAGTTTGGCTTTGCCATCGGCATATCTAAATTGTCCATCTTCGGTGTAAAGTCTCACGCCACCTGTTTCTGGTTCTACACCATCAGCTAATTGTTTATCAGTGTAAGGCCATTGAATCCCACGATTAGCTTCGATATTTTCATGCGTCATTCCTGAAATATCAGATAAGCGACCAGCCGATAATGACCCCATTTCTAAGAAAATATCAGCGGCTTTTTCAGGGAAGTTCACACCGCCTTCATTCACGCCTTCAGCATTAAAACGCTCAGCTATACGAT
>JAZGEM010000106.1:0-5552 GCA_036478745.1 Cocleimonas sp. | reverse complement strand
CTTTATCATTAAACATATTACGGATGGCGGTTTGAAGATTATGCTGCTGAATAGAAGCAGATAATATAGATAGAACCTGTTTAGAATTCAAATAACTTATCCTTAATTAATCTAAAAATTAAATTCTCAATTTTTGTTAAATTTAAGATAGTACAAACTAGGTTGTAGTCAAGAGGTCAAGCAGCCATTAATTCAATATCTCAGAAAGGGAACACAGATTGTAGAGAGATAGAAAATATATTTGTGAACAAGTACCTTTTTTTGAGTCAAATTTAGAGTATAAGGTGAAGTATGTTCTTAAGGGTAAGTGTTAAATGCATCAAAAATTTGACAACCTTTTTGTATTTGCTTCACAATAAACAGTATAACTTCTAAATTTTAGAAGGGTTCTGCTAGAATTTTGTTTGTGGATTTACGTTAAATGCATACGAAATGGATGGTTCAGTTCCGTGCAGGGTCTAAAGGTAACAAAAATGATACAGAAAACAATTTTTTTCATTAGCTGGAAGAAAGCTTTACTAGTCAGTCTTCTCTGCAACTTGATGTGGGTAACTAATTCTATGGCTGCTGCGCCTGTAAGTATCAAATTAGTCAATAATCAATATAAGTTGTTTCGCTATGGCGAACCCTATTTTATAAAAGGCGCTGGTGGCAAACTACATTATGATCGATTGGCTCAATATGGTGGTAATTCTATTCGTACTTGGGGCACCGATAATGCTCAAGCGATATTAGATGAAGCTGAAAGATTAGGTTTAACAGTAACTCTTGGTCTTTGGGTTGGGCATCAGGGGCATGGTTTTGATTATGATAGTGAAGCAGCTGTCGCTCAACAGCTTGAACGATTTCGTCAGGATGTATTGAAATATAAAGATCATCCTGCCCTACTTATGTGGGGCGTTGGCAACGAAGTCAACATGAATTATACCAATTTCAAGGTCTGGGATGCGATAGAAGATATCGCTAAGATGATTTCAGAAGTTGATGGTGGACGACATCCCATCATGACGGTAATAGCGGGTGCAGAAAAACAAGACATTCAGTTAATTTTAAAAAAATGTCCACATATTGAAGTCTTAGGAATAAATTCCTATGCTGGATTAATTAATGTACCAACTGAATTAAGTGTTGGAGGTTGGAAAAAACCTTTTATTGTTACTGAATGGGGGCCAAACGGTTATTGGGAAGTTTCATCAACATCATGGGGTGCAGCGTTTGAACAAAATAGCACGGCAAAAGCTGAAACCTATCTTGAACGCTATCAAACATTAGTGTCCAAGACGGCTGATAATCTTCTTGGAACCTATGTGTTCTTGTGGGGACATAAGCAAGAAGCTACGCCGACATGGTTTGGACTTTTCCTTGAAGATGGTTCAGAAACCGCCGCAGTTGATGTTATGCGATATTTGTGGAACGGAATGTGGCCGGTGAATCGCGCCCCTATTGTAAAAAATCTAACTATTTTAAATCCGAATCCATCGGAGAATAAAAATGAGGTACATTTAACATCTAACACTGATTACCAAGTTAAGGTTTCATTACAATTTCCAGAAGGTAATACTCTACGTTTGAAATGGGAAATTCTTGATGGAAAAGCAAGGTCGCTTAATGAGGAGTCATTTACGAATGGTGATGAAGTGATGTCAGAACAAGAAAAACTGTTTCAATTTAATGCTCCACAGAAAAAAGGCCCCTATCGGTTATACATCTATGCCGTAGACGAGTTTAATCATGCTGCAACTATGAATATACCATTTTATATTGATTAACATTGAATAAATACTGTATAAAATCATGGTATTATAGTTTTCAAGCATATTTTTACTTGGTAGTTATATTCGTCCCAGGTCTAAATCGTAGATTCATTATTTCGCACTACAATATGGGATTGTTGACGATTCCATATTGTTGAAGGCTTTATGATAATAAAATAAGCTTCAACGATTATATTGCGAAGACCATGAGGGGGGTTGTTTGCTCAAGTTTTTATTGATTTTTGTTCTGACCACTCTGTTGGTCTATTGTTTATGGTTGTTACCCAATCTAAATGTAGGTGCTCAGTCTGCTTTAACCTCTAAAATTCGTAGCGTTTCATATAGTCCTTTTAGGCGAGGTCAAAGTCCCGAAGCGGGTGTATTTCCATCGAAAACAGAAATGGAATCCGATATTGCTTTACTGTCAAAATCTGTTAAAAATATCCGCATCTACTCAGGTAGTAATGCATTAGGCGACATTCCTGAGCTAGCTGAAAAACAAGGACTAACTGTATGGCTAGGCGCTTGGTTAGATAGCAATCATGAAACCAATCTAACGGAAATTGAAGCATTGGTTAATCTGGCCAATCGTTATCCTCAAACGATTACCCGGGTGATTGTTGGAAATGAAAATCTCCACCGAATGGATTTGACTCCTGCCCAGCTTCGAGATTATTTAATACAAGTGAAAGAATCAATCGTCCAACCCGTGAGCTATGCCGATGGGTGGGAGTATTGGTTAGATCATTCAGAAATTGCCGATGCAGTGGATATTATTACCGTACACATTCTTCCTTATTGGGAACAAACACCTAAAGCTGTGGAAGAACTAGGCTCACATGTCGGTGATATATTAAGTAAAGTTAGCAAGCGCTATCCAGATAAACCGTTGGCAATTGGTGAAATAGGGTGGCCTACTTTTGGACGCAGTCGAAAAGAAGCGATTCCAGGGATTCCTGAACAAGCACAATTAATAGCAGAAGTTCATTCATTAGCGCAAAAAATGCATTTGGACTACAACATTATTGAGGCTTTTGACCAACCCTGGAAAGGGATTACCGAAGGTTCTGCAGGAGCCTATTGGGGATTGTTTACTGCGGAACGTGAAGCTAAACATGAATTGGGAGCAAAAAGTGAGCGATACCCTAATTGGCAAAAATGGTTTGCTTTATCTGCCATAGGAGCCATGATTTTTGCTTTTGCTACAGTTTTTACATCAAAAATGCCGTTATCAACATGGAAGCTGTTAGGCATTTCTGTTATTTCTTATGTATTGCTAAGTCTGATAGTGTTGAGTGGCTTATATTTAAGTTATGCTCAAGCACCTTGGATTAAGTGGACAATTATTCTAATGCAGCTTTATTTTACTTATTTGTTATTAGTTGAAGTATCAAGACCTACTCAAGCAGATAAAAAAAATACTTCTATTGGAGAAACAATAGCTAATATTCGCCCCCAACGTAGAACATTAAACAATAAGCCAACCACTATCAGCTTGATTTATTATTGTTTCACCTATATTGGACTCATAGTCCTATGGGGGATGGTTTTACAATCTCGGTATCGTGACTTCCCGATTGTTTTGTTTTTAGTACCTGCTTTTGGAATATGGCTTTCAGCAATATTTAGTGCAAATTCTGTCTCTGACATCGGAACCTCTGTTATCCGTATTTTGAATATGAGACAAGAAAAACCATCTAGTCCGATTAAACAACGAATAGGCATGTTCCGCGAAGAAACATTTACTGTAGTGGCTTTGTGTTTGGGTGCTATTCTCGTGATAAATGGAGAAGGGATAGATAATTTAGAAGCAGTATGGTTTTCGTTGACATTTATTGTGTTAGCAAGCCCTTATCTTGGTATGTTGTTGTCAAGAAAATGAGTTGGACTATAATTTTTAGTCGTCGATGGTTTTTGTAATGTTTGTAAATATTCAGCAATTTGGTCAGCCAATAGTCCTATTGCTTTGCTTTGCGCTTCCACACCCGATTCAAAACTATTATCTTTGATAGTTACCTTGTATTCACTACTTCGTCTTGTTACCCATTTAGCTTTTTTTCCAGTAGATAATGACCATTCTGTTTTTAATACAGCTTCGTCATCCATGTTGACATCCATTTGAAAGACTTCAATTGATAACTGATAGTCGGGCTTTACCCCGTCAAGCCTTGAATAAACTCTCGCATCATTTGGTGCAATTCGGCTATCAAGGTTTTTAACAAATACGCGAGTAAAATCATTTACTATGGGTTCTGCCCAACGATGATCTTCATTTATCTGTAGTTTATAGTCATTTTCTCTAATGACCATTTGGGGTTGATCAAGGTATTCAGGAAAATTTACCAACTTTACAAGAACCGTGATTTTGTCTATTGCAGCGTTATTTTGCGTGAATTTTAGGTTGCTTGAAGGAATGGGTTTTAGTAAATAAAAAGTAGCTGAGTTATTTGATGTACAAGCTACTACTAAGAATAAAATTAAATTAATAATGATTCCCCGTTTTATAAATATCATCATTTTCTTCCTCTGCTTAGCTCTGCATCTTTACCATAAAGCAATGCGTCTGGGTGCCGCTCTAAATAATCCATCATCACTCGAGTAGAACGAGCAGCACGCGCCAGCTCCTTCAATGTACTCTGCAATTCCTGACTGATAGGTGAGTTATTATTAATTAATGAATCAACATTATCTAGTGTCGAATTAACTTCTTCTAATGTAGTTTGTCCTGAAGCAACTACTTGTCGAGTATCGGCAAAAAGAGAATCAGCATTTTTGTTAATATCGACTATCAATTTATTTGCATTTTTTACCGTTGATTTAAGGTCGCGAGTAATAAGTCCAGAATCATTTTTCAAAGTATTCATTATTTGCTGTAGATCATGCATACTGGTATTTAAAGCTGTTAACGTCGATTCAGTTTGCTTAGACCCCGTAATCCGTTCAAGATTGGTCGTTATTTTTTGTAAATTACTGAATAACAAAGCTAGGTCAATTGTTTTAGTTGTTTCAAGGACATTACGGAGTGTTTTCTGAATTTCATCACTATTTGAAGGAATAGCAGGGATCTCCTTAAAGTTAGTATTGTGTCCACGCAATTTGACCTGCGTGTTAGGTAAAAAAAGGGCTTCAATAAATAACTGCCCTGTGAGTAGACTACCTAATTGGAGTTGCATTCTAAGACCAGAATCAATCAATCTATCGACTTCTTCGTATTCCCATAGTTTTTTGTCGGTATCAACATAATCCTTAATTTTTTTTGGGTTTACTTCAAAAGTAACAGGTATTAATGTCATGTTATGTTCATTATCACGTTCAACATTAATCTCGGTCACATGACCGATTTGTACACCATATAACTTAATGGGTGCACCGACTTGAAGCCCATTGATTGATTCAGTAAAAACAACAATAAAACGGGCATTTTGACTAAACAAGGCATCACTGCTAAAAATCAGGATGCTGGCAACGGCAAGTAATATCGCACCAACTATAAAGCCACCGATGGTTGCTGGATTTGCTTTGTTACTCATGACACGCTCACTTGAATTTGTTGGTTAATTCCTTTTCCTCGAGTAAGAAACTGTTGTACTCTAGAGTCATCACATTCATTTAATAAGACTTTTGGATCGCCGCTGGCAATCATTGTTTTACTTTCAGGATCAAGAAAAACAGAATTATTTCCGATAGCGAAAATGCTCGCAAGTTCATGTGTGACAATCACCAAGGTCGCTCCTAAGCTGTCTCGTAATTCCAGAATCAAATCATCGAGTAGTTTTGCACTGACCGGATCTAAGCCTG
>JAZGEM010000105.1:0-70175 GCA_036478745.1 Cocleimonas sp. | reverse complement strand
ACCTCGACCAACATCGACACCTCCTGTGTGAAATCTGAATTAACTATTCTTTGTTTAGAGTGTATGAGTCTCAACCATCATCGACAACCTCTGCGCGGTTGTAACGATATACTTTATTGCCCTTGTGGGGCTGCTAAAGCAACTTTTTGGCTCTTGGTGAGCCTTAAAAAAGCAATCTTCAAAAAAGACGGGGGGTGCCATATACCCTCTTTAAGATTTCAAACGTTATAACTCAAGGAATGAACTAGCAGGGTCTTCTAGTAACTCTTTGACTTTAACAAGGAAACTTACAGCCGCTTTACCATCAATTAATCGATGATCATACGATAAAGCTAAATACATCATAGGTCGAATGACAACTTCTCCATTAATTGCCATGGGTCGTTGTTGAATATTATGCATGCCAAGAATAGCACTTTGTGGGGGGTTAATAATGGGAGTTGATAACATAGACCCGAAAATTCCACCATTGGTAATCGAGAAGGTTCCACCAGTGAGTTCATCCAACTCTAAGTGACCAGTTTGCGCACGAGCAGCGAAATCAGCAATTGTCTTTTCAATTTCTGAATGTCCTAAGGTGTTAGTATTTCTTATAATTGGAACAACAAGACCACGCTCTGATGAAACGGCAACACCTATATCATAATATCCCTGATAGATGATGTCGTTACCATCAATACGTGCATTAACCTCAGGGTAGCGTTTTAATGCTTCTGTTGCTGCTTTGATAAAGAATGACATAAAGCCCAACTTAATATTATGGGACTTTTTGAAACGTTCCTGATATTTTATACGTAAACGTGATACTTCAGTTAAATCAACTTCATTAAATGTGGTTAAAATAGCAGCAGTGTGTTGAACACCGACTAGTCGTTCTGCAATTTTTGCACGTAACCTAGTCATCGGCACTCGACGTTGTTCTCGTTCGTCTGTAGCAGCCATCATTGCTTGTGGCTGCTGAATATTATTTTCTTTAGTAACATTTTGTGGTGAGGAATCAGCGGTTGTATGTTGCGTTAGATGGGCTTCTACATCTTCCTTTATTATTTTCCCATGTTTACCACTGCCGTTAATATCAGATTCATTAATAATATTATCTGCCATTAGCTTTCTAACTGAAGGGCTAGCATTGGGTGTTTTTTCAGTCTCATTCTGTTGGCTTTGCTTAATCTCGTTGTCAGTTGTGACAGTAGCTGTTTCATCGATAATTCCGATCAAATCTCCAGCTAAAACAGTAGCCCCCTGCTCTGCTTTTATTTCAGTCAGAATACCAGATGCTGGCGCGGGTACTTCCAGTACAACCTTATCCGTCTCTAACTCAAGAATATTCTGTTCTGCACTAACACTGTCACCTTCTTTGACAACCCAAGCAGCAATGCTGGCATCACTTACTGATTCAGGTAATTGGGGTACGCGGATTTCAATAGTCATTTTTTTGTTCCAAGATTAAGTGCGAGAGCTACTAACGTAGCTTGTTGTTGAAGATGTACTTTATGAGAGCCAACGGCGGGTGCAGCAGCACTTGGACGGCTTACACAGGTAACTTCATATTGATCTTCAAATTTTCTAAAACGGTGTTTTGTACTATCCCACGCGCCTTGATTTCTTGGTTCTTCTTGACACCAAATAAGTTCTTTAATATTAGTATAGGTAGCAATAATTTTTTCTAACAATTTATCAGGGAAAGGGTAAAGCTGTTCAATACGGATCAGAGTAATATCTTTGATCTGCTCTTCTTCAGCTTTATTGAGTAAATCGTAATAGACCTTGCCACTGCAAAGTACCATACGGTTTGCCTCATTTTTCTTTTTATGAAATCTTGCATCATCGATAATAGGGCGAAAACTACCCTTACTGATTTCTTCAATGGAACTCACAGCCTGTGGATGTCTTAACAGACTTTTTGGTGTCATAACTATTAAAGGTCGACGATAAGGACGGATCATTTGGCGGCGTAACATATGGAATGTTTGTGCAGGTGTACTGGGTACGCATACTTGCATATTCTGTTCTGCACAAAGCTGCATAAAACGCTCTAATCTTGCGGATGAATGCTCTGCTCCCATCCCTTCATAGCCATGCGGCAAAAATAAAGTCAGACCACAGAGACGTCCCCATTTTTGTTCACCAGAACTAATGAATTGATCGATAACAACCTGTGCACCATTAGCAAAGTCACCAAATTGTGCTTCCCAGATAACTAAAGTATCAGGTGATGAGGTTGCATAACCATATTCAAATGCGAGAACGGCTTCTTCTGAGAGCACCGAATCGATAATATTAAATTTACCTTGATTCTTACTCACATGTTTAAGAGGAATCCATGCCTGCTTTGTCGTTTGATTATGCAAAACTGAATGACGATGTGAAAAGGTGCCTCTACCGCAATCTTGACCACTTAGGCGTACGTCATAACCTTCGTATAACAAAGTGGCGTAGGCTAAATTCTCAGCACAGCCCCAATCGACTGCTTTCTCACCGGCAACCATTTGACCTCGCATTGCCAAAATTTTCTTAACGCGATCATGTAATACCATTTGTTCAGGTACATTATGACAACGTGTGGCAATCTTACGTAATTTATTTAATGAAAAGTTCGTTTGGGTCTTAGTCGTCCATTCACGTCCTTTATATTTTTCCCAGCTTACTTTAAAGTGTTCAGGCACACTACTGTAATCAAGTGTATCAACGACAGACTTACCCGCACTCATATTCTCTTTAAATATTCTTATTCTATCTTCTGTCTCATTTTTAGAAATTACCTCCTCTTTAACCAAACGATCTGAATATATTTCTCTGGTGGTTTTTTTATTGCGAATACTGGTATACATGATGGGCTGTGTAATAGCGGGCTCATCCGCTTCATTATGCCCATGTCTTCTATAACAGACGAGATCAATGACGATATCCTTCTTAAACTGTAAACGATAATCCAAAGCAATTTGAGCGGCAAAGACAACGGCTTCTGGGTCATCTCCATTGACATGTAAGATGGGGGCATTAACCATTTTAGCTACATCAGTAGGATAATAAGTACTGCGACTGTCTATTTGTGTGCTGGTGGTAAAGCCAATTTGATTATTGATGACAATATGAACTGTTCCATAAATCCTATAACCACGAGTCTGCGCCATATTAAAAGACTCCATCACAACACCTTGACCAGCAAATGCAGCATCTCCATGGATTACCACAGCGACTACTTGACCACCCTGATCATCTCGCCTATCTTGCCTTGACCTTACTGAGCCACAGGCTACTGGTGAAACTATTTCTAAATGTGAGGGATTAAATGCGAGCGATAAATGCATTGGATCTTGGGATGTTTTAATACTACAAGAAAAACCTTTATGGTATTTAACATCACCAGAAGACTGCTCTTCAACAATATTGCCTTCAAACTCATTGAACAATTCATCGGGAGATTTTCCCATGATATTAATCAATACATTGAGTCGACCACGATGTGCCATAGCCAGTACAATTTCTCGTGTTTTTTGACTTCCTGAATGGTGAATGATTTCATTTAGAAGTGGGATTAGACTTTCACCACCTTCTAAAGAAAAACGCTTTTGACCCACATAGCGAGTATGTAGATAGCGTTCTAGAGTCTCTGCAGAAATTAAGTGATCAAGTAATTCACTTTTTTTAACGGCATCATATTTAGGTCTCGCTTGTGTTAGTTCAATACGGCTTTGAATCCAGCGTTTTTCATCTGTGGACATCATATGCATGTATTCAATACCGATACTTTCTGTATAAGTATTTTGTAAGGCACGATATATATTTTTAAGCGAAGGTGAATCAGTAAGCTGAAAACTACCTGGATCAAACAACTTGTCTTGATCAACCTTATCCAGTCCATAGTAGGATAAGCGTAATTCTGGAATGTCCACAGGATCATCAATGTGACCAGCATTATTTGAATCTGTCAGTGGGTTAGTTTCTGCCATGAGGTGCCCTAAGGTACGATAAGCATTAATTAACTGGAGTACGTGGACTTGTTGTCGCTCTGTTTCTAAAAGGATACTGCTATTTTCTGAATGATTGCCGTTATTCGCATGCAGTTTTTCTGATCTGAATTTCTCTCGCATTACCGAATGAGTAGATCCATTTCTGAAATCAGCGGGTACTGGTAAATCAGAAAAATATTTTTGCCAATTTTCACTAACGGATGATGGATTTTTTAAATAGTTTTCAAAGAGTAATTCAAGATATGCCGCATTTTCACCCTCAAGAAGGGTATCTTGTTGATTTTGTTTATTATTATTTTGGTCTCTATTTTCTTTCATGCTAACAGCCAATTAAGCGTTTATTCGTTCTTGTTATGTAGTTTGCTTATGTTTAAGTGTCAAGCTGATTTCTAAAAAAATATAATTTTAATTAATTATAGTTAAGGACTTTCTAACCCTAAAACTGTAGTTTAACGCAAGTGTTGATGTTTTTTATGCATAATTAACTTTCTTTTTTTCAAGTAATTTATTCTTTACACTCTCACTCTTTTTATAGGTATTTTTATTGGTGTTATTGGGCATATTTTTAACATTTACCACCAAAAACCCAAATACATTATTCTTAATTCTGCGAATTTGCTCAAGAGTCTGTTTTATCGACCCTGCTTCCATGGTGTCTTCTTTAGTCACTATTAAAGTAGAAGTAGCTAATGAAGATAGAACAAGCGTATCGGCGTAACCCGCTACGGCAGGTGCATCAATAATCACATAGTCAAAAATAGTACCGCCCTGAGAGGTTAAAAATGACATCCGCTCATGACTTAACAAGCTGACAGGGTCAACTTTACTATCCCCAGCTGATATCCCAAACAACCCTTGTATACCCATGACAGGCTGAGTAATACCGACAAGGTCACTCTCCCCTTTAAGGTAATGAGTTAAACCACGTTTATTATCCAAACCCAATGTTTCGTGAAGTGATGCATGTCTAATATCTGCATCAATAATTAATACTTTTTTGCCCATCTGTGCATAAGTACAAGCAATGTTTGTAGCGCTAATACTTTTACCTTCGCCTGGATTAACACTGGTAACTAACAAAATACGCTCTTCTTGCTTATCTAATAATAAGCGTATATTTGTAGCCAATACACGATAGGCTTCTGCAACAGGTGAATTTGGATCAGTGCTAGTAATCATTTCTAGCTCTTTTTTAGCGGGAGATTTAACGCTAGGTATTTTACCTAAAACAGGAAACCCTGAAATTCTTGCTAAATCTTCAGCTGAACGAATCGTTTTATCTAATGACTCACGAAGGAAAGCAAAACCTAAGCCTAAAATAAGACCTGATAATAAACCTAACATGATGTTTAATTTTGGCTTAGGACGATATCTATTTATAGGTGTTACAGCCGGTTCCACTACAGTGATACTGCTAATATTAGCCGCTGATGCGACATTAACTTCTTCATGTCGCTGCGAGAGATTGTTAACTATTTTTCGATTACTTTCGACTTCACGTTTTAAAGAATTATAGTCGACACTATTGTTTTGTAGACCATTGACTTCTTGATTAAAACGACTCAGTTCATCATTAATGCTTTCTTCTTGTTTCTTTGCTGCTAAAAAATTAGCCTTCATTGAGCGTTGAATATTTCTTTTCTCTTGTTTAAGTTTACTGCGAATACTTTTAATTTGATTCTGTAGGTTTTCTACTCTAGGGTGATTGGGTTTGAATGATTTAAGCAGCGCAAGATGCTCACCTTCAAATTGAACCAGTCGTGACTTTAAACTATTAATAACTGTATTATTTAATAAAGCTGAAACACTACCAGATTTTTGTATTTGCAGGTATAAGCTTTCTGCTTCAATACGATTAATTTTTGCCTTAACAAGTGCATCATCTAAGTTTTCTAATTTTTTAACCTGACGTGTTTGTTTTTCATCAATGCCTAAAATACCCTTACTATTGGCAAAGTTAACTAATGCTTTTTCAGATGATTGCAATCTAATTTTAGCATCCTGCAATTGTGTGCCTAAAAATTCTTTGGCATATTCTCCAGTCTGACTCTTAGACTCAATTTGCAATCGAATAAAGTTATCTAATAAACTAAATACGACGTTTTTAGCCTCAACGGCCGAAGGAGCCTCATAGTAGATCTCTACTAAGTGTGTACCATCAATGGGTTGGACTAATAAGTTTTTACTAAATATTTGAGTGTAATCAATTGGTACTGATGATGCATTAGATGTAGTCTTTTTCTTACTGGGTGCAAGACTTTCAAATAAATCTAATTCATTAATAACTTTTTGTGCTATCACACGTCCTTTTAACATCTCATAACGTGTTCTAAAAAAGGGATCGTTTTCAGAAGAAAAAGAACCATTAGGCTTATTGGTTTTACCAAAACTAACTATTTCAGCACCTTCACGTTCAATCTGGATAATTGCATTAGCGCGATAGGTAGATTTTGCTGATAACGTAAAGGCAAGGGCAATACCAACTGTCGTTAATAAAGTAACTATAATGGTTAATTTACGTTTTTTTAAAATCCCCAGAATATCTAATAATGAAATTTCATTTTCTGCATAATTCGCC
Source organism: Cocleimonas sp. (assembly GCA_036478745.1). GTDB lineage: Bacteria > Pseudomonadota > Gammaproteobacteria > Thiotrichales > Thiotrichaceae > Cocleimonas. The sequence goes on along the minus strand of JAZGEM010000105.1, from coordinate 63,623 downwards.
CCTTCCATAATGGGAGGAAGCGAGTTATTCGGTAATAGTGGTTGCTGACTATCAATGGGTTGTAAATTTGTATTAGTCTGCTTAGTAAGAACTGACATTCCCTTATACACCTATTCTAATAATTATTATGGTTTACTCCTTACAATGTAGAGGCAGGAGTTGATTAGTACTCCTATTATAACGGTGTTCGGTTTTGTCGTAATTAATTACTCGATAAAAGGCAATGTATTGCTTTAGTAGCCCCCCAAGGGCAATAAAGTATATCGCTACAACTCCGCAGGAGGTGTCGATGTTGGTTGAGTCTTGCGTGATCTCAGCCAAGAAAACAACCCTAAGATAAAACCTGTCAGATACGTAATGGCACCCCCGCCTTTATTTGAAGATTGCTTTTTAAGGCTCACCAAGAGCCAAAAAGTATATCGCTACAACTCCGCAGGAGATGTCGATGTTGGTCGAGACTTGCGTGATCTTCGCCAAGAAAACAACTCTAAGATAAAACCTGTCAGATACTTAATGGCACCCCGCCTTAATTTGAAGATTGCTTTGGCAGCCCCCAAGGGCAATAAAGTATATCGTTACAACCGCGTAGAGGTTGTCGATGATGGTTGAGACTCATACACTCTAAACAAAGAATAGTTAATTCAGATTTCACACAGGAGGTGTCGATGTTGGTCGAGGTATCTGCATCGTATTTTGCTATAGTTAATTTAGAACAATCATAATTCAAGCTGTTTTAAATCAGATTTATTGTAACACTCTGTCATTAAGTCAATAAAACGCTCAGCAGGAGTCGATAAAAACTTACCCTTACGTGTTACAAAGCCATAACTTCTTTTAGGAAAATATTGATCAAGAGGAAGTACTGTCATTTCTTTTCTATCTTGTTCGGTAAGACAAACATCAGTAACAATAGATATCCCCAAGCCAATTTTCACATAGCGTTTGATTACTTCCCAACCACCTGCTTCTAAGTTAACGGTATAACTGGTGTTATGTTGTGAAAAGACCATTTTCACAATACGCCAAGTACTTAAGTGCCTAGGAGGTAATATTAATCCGTAAGGACTGATATCACTTAAGTTAATTTTTTCAAATTTTGAGAGAGGGTGATCTTTAGGCGCAATCAAAACAGGGTTATAAGTAACAATAGGCTTGTATTCAATATCATCTGGAATCTCCAACATAGAACCAATAGCAATATCAATCTCATTATTACGCAACATTTTAAGACCACTTCTGCCAGTTTCATTGGCAAGTCTGATCTTAATGCCTGGATATTGAGCGGTGAATTTTTGAATTGGTTCTGGTAGAACATATAAAATAGTGGATTCGCCTGCTGCAATAGTCAGTTCACCACTACCTAAATTACCACAATGTGCATTAAAAGTTTCATGCAAATGATCGACACTTTGAACTAATGATTCAGCAAGATCATAGAGTACCTTACCTTCAATAGTTAACAGTATTTTTGGGCCATTTCGCTCAAAGAGACTGACTTCCATTTCTCGTTCAAGCGCTTGAATTTGTAGAGATATTGTTGGCTGGCTGGCAAAGAGTTTTTCAGCTGCTTTAGTAACACTGCCATATTTGGCAACATAACAAAATGCACGTAACTTCTTTAATCTATTTTGTTTGTAATAAATTGTTTTTACAGTCATATAGCTCCAATAATGCTAAGTTTATAGTAAATATTAAAATGATTAAACTATTTAATAATTAATGTAGTCTATAATTAAAAATAAATCTGCTTAGTTTTTAAATATTGCTTTATGTTAGTTTTTATGAAGATTTTTATCTAAGGAGGCTTTGTACGAATCAAGTGACGAGTAAAAATGGCTAAAATCTCACTGCTTTTCGTTGGAAATCTTGCCAATAACATGTTATTGGCTTCATTTTCCGCCTTAACCAGTAAAATTTTAGCCCATTTTTCTTTCGCCACTGACTCGTGCAAAGGTCTCCTAAGATTTAAGCGGGTCTATTGTGGTTAGCTGAATTTATCTACCGATGGTAAATTTTCTTAATTTTATGTAAGCAATATTTCAAAATTCTACTATCTTAGTTGAATGAATAAGTTTTAGAGAATTTCTAATGGTAATAAATAGTGAGCGCACCGTATTTTTTGTATCTGAAAGCACTGGTATAACGGCTGAAACACTCGGGCATAGTTTATTATCTCAATTCCCGCATCTTGAATTCACCTATTTACAACGCCCCTTTATAGATACTGAAGAAAAAGCATTACATTTAGCTAACGAAATATCACTGGTGAACAATGAACAGGGATTCAAACCTATTGTTTTTGCAACAATGCCAGAACAAAATATCAATGAGATTTTGTCTAATGCCGATTGTCATTACTATGAAGTGTTTGAAAACTATCTCGTCAAAATTGGACAGGATTTACATGCCACACCGAAAAGGGAATCAGGTTTAAGTCACGGTTTGGTTAATGAGAAAATCTATGATGCCAGAATAGACGCTCTAAATTTTACATTAAAACATGATGATGCCATGGTGTTAAAAACCATTGGTAATGCCGATGTGATTATCGTCGGTGTTTCACGTTCTGGTAAAACACCCACTTCTCTTTATCTCGCTTTGAAATTTGGTATTAAAGCTGCAAATTATCCTATAACCGATGATGATTTTGAGCACAATAAACTACCTCAGATATTACTCGATAACCGTGATAAGTTATTTGCCACCAGTATTAAAGCGAAGCGCTTACAACAAATTAGAGAAAAACGGCGACCCAATAGCCAATATTCATCCATTCAAACCTGTAAGGCTGAAATAAAGAAAGCGAAAAATCTATATGAAAAATATGATTTACATCCAATGGATGTAACCGCGCAATCTATTGAAGAATTAGCGACACAAATTGTTCGCAAACTGAAAGACAATTCATCATCAATACAATTTAACCATTCAAAGGATATTTAAGATGAACACTAGAAATATAATCTGGTTGAATCAATTAGGTATTAATGACATCGACAGAGTAGGGGGCAAGAATGCTTCACTCGGTGAAATGATACAAAACTTGGGTAACTTAGGTGTCAATGTTCCTGGGGGATTTGCTACCACAGCAGATGCTTATCGAAGCTTTTTGGAACATGAGGATCTTGGTAATCGGATTAATAAAACATTGGATGAGCTTGATGTCGATAATCTTGCTGATTTAACTAAAACAGGTAAGAAAATCCGTGATTGGATATTACAAGTGCCTTTACCTGAGGACTTAGAAAAAGATATTGATATTGCCTATGCAAAATTAGAGAAAGAATACAGTGCAGAGGTGACATGGGCAGTTCGTTCATCTGCCACTGCAGAAGACTTGCCTGATGCATCTTTTGCTGGACAACAAGAAACTTTTTTAAATGTTTCTGGCTTAGCCGATATTAAAACGGCAATTCGTAAAGTGTTTGCTTCACTCTTTACAGATAGGGCAATCTCTTACCGTGAACATCAAGGTTTCGCCCATGAAGGAGTCGCATTATCAGCAGGTATTCAAAAAATGGTGCGCTCTGATATAGGTGCCAGTGGTGTGATGTTTACACTGGATACCGAATCTGGTTTTGATCAAGTTGTCTTTATAACAGGAAGCTATGGTCTGGGTGAAATGGTGGTACAGGGCGCTGTTAATCCAGATGAATTCTATGCTTATAAGAGAAATCTTGAAGAGGGGAAACCTGCGGTATTAAGCAGAACGCTGGGAAGTAAATTAATCAAAATGATTTATTCAACAGGTGAAGAGGCTGCTGAAGACCCCGTTAAAATTGTTGATATAGAGAAAGAGCAGCAACTTAAATATTGCATCACAGATGAACAGGTTGAGGAGTTAGGCAGGCAAGCGGTTACTATTGAGAAACACTATAAACGTCCAATGGACATTGAATGGGCATTAGATGGCATTGATGGCGGTCTCTATATTGTACAGGCACGCCCTGAAACCGTACAAAGTCAGTCTGGGAATATCGTTGAACGATTTGAATTAAAAGGAAAAGGCGAGGTGCTCACCGAAGGACGCTCGATCGGATCACGTATTGGAGCAGGTACAGCAAAAGTAATTCTAAGTTTGGATGATATGGATGAAATAAAGCCGGGCGATGTTCTTGTCACAGATATGACAGATCCAGATTGGGAACCCATTATGAAACGTGCTTCTGCTATCGTTACTAACAGGGGAGGGCGTACCTGTCATGCTGCTATTATCGCCCGCGAACTTGGTGTACCAGCCGTTGTTGGTTGTGGTGATGCAACATCAACAATCCATAACAACGATGAAGTTACTGTATCTTGTGCAGAGGGTGACACAGGATATGCTTATCAAGGAATTCTTGATTTTAAAGTCAATAAAACTGAAATCAGCACCATGCCAGATTTAGACTTAAAGGTAATGATGAATGTTGGAAGCCCAGATCGTGCTTTTGATTTTTGTCAGCTTCCTAATAAAGGCGTTGGTTTGGCACGAATGGAATTTATTATAAATAATATGATTGGGATTCACCCACGTGCACTTTTAGACTTAGACAAGCAAACTGATGAACTCCAAGCAGTCATACACGAGCGTATAAATGCTTATGCAGGACCAAGAGAATTCTTTATATCAAAAATAGAAGAAGGCGTATCAACACTTGCAGCAGCATTTTATCCAAAGCCTGTGATTTTACGTATGTCAGACTTTAAATCCAATGAATATGCCAATCTTATTGCTGGCACAAACTACGAACCCGTAGAAGAAAATCCCATGATCGGATTTCGCGGTGCTGCACGCTATATTGATGAAAGTTTTCGAAGTTGTTTTGAAATGGAATGTGAAGCAATAAAGTATGTTAGAGATGAAATGGGCTTTAGCAATATTGAAGTTATGATTCCTTTTGTTAGGACACTAGAGGAAGCAAAAGCAGTTAGTGAACTATTAGCAAAGAATGGTTTAGCCCGAGGTGAAAATGGTTTGCGCCATATTATGATGTGTGAATTACCTTCCAATGCCGTTTTAGCAACAGAATTCTTGGAGTATTTTGATGGGTTCTCTATCGGTTCAAATGATATGACCCAATTAACACTGGGTTTGGATAGAGATTCTGGTCTAGTTGCAGAGGGTTTTGATGAAAGAAACCCTGCCGTAAAAGCGATGATTAAAATGGCGATAACAGCCTGTAAAGCACAAGGAAAATACATTGGAATTTGTGGTCAGGGTCCATCAGACCATCATGATTTAGCACAGTGGTTAATGGAGCAGGGCATAGACAGTGTTTCGTTGAATCCTGATACGGTAATTGATACATGGAATCGCCTTGCATCCTCATAGCTAGTAACAATCTAAAAAGTATATGGCACCCCCCCTGTTTTTAGAACATTGTGAATCTGATCATTGAGAAGGGGGCTGGCTTTAGGTGGAGATTTAAACGCGGGAGTAATTAAAAAGTAGAGCTATTCCAGCCCCACATATGACGATCAGGGTTAGCAAATTCGATATAAATTCTATCAACAGAAATACTAAAATGTTGCTGCATGAGTTCACATAATATTTTAGAAAATGACTCAGTTTTTTCTTCATCTAAGCCAAGACTTTTAATTTTTATATGTGCTAAAGGCTGATTAGTTCCCGCAAAAAGCATATTACTATTGTGTTCATATTTTAACATGAGGTAGCTTTCAGGCTTAGAAAGCAAAGTAGCGATACTGCGAGATAACGACGATAAAATATCATCATTTTCCAGCTCTTGATTTGTTTCAATAGACATTAATGGCATCTGAAACCCCTATTAGTAGAATAAGACGACTATACACTAGCAATTGTTAAAAAAATGGGGTGCCATCATATAAGATTTAAGTCTCTAAGCTAATGACCCAAAATTAAAGAGAGTTACTATTGATGTATTGATTAAGACCAAAGCCTTGTTTTGCGAGTTTCTCAATTTCAGTGTAATGCTCTTCATTTGTCTGTTCTTTATCAAAGATAACACTTTTATGTGAATGAAATTTAACACGGATTTCTTTTTGTCCAATTTCGTAAGAACAAATACCAATATTTCCAGCTAGATTTTTATAAGATGTCATTTTTTATATCCCCAGTAGTTATTATTTTTGTAGTAGTTATATTGTAGAATAGATCGAGCCAAAATAAAAACTTAGCTTATAAACGGTATTTTTAATTACCATACGTCAAACGGTAACATTTTATCTCTTGATCTTTTCATTGTTCACATTCATCTAATATTTCAGTGTGCTTTTCTTTACTATTTAACATAATATATATTATGCGCATATATCAATGCGCGTACCATAAATGCTTAACATCATGTTATTAGCTCTTTTTTTAAAGCTTAAACAGTCTATTAAAGTTTTCTGTGGACACACGTGCAATGTGTTCATAACTACAACCTCGCAATTCTGCCATTTTTTCTGCTACATGTTTTACATAGGCTGGCTGATTGGGTTTGCCGCGATTTGGTACGGGTGCTAACCATGGAGAATCAGTTTCAATTAGAAATTTATCTTCTGGAACTAACTTTGCAACTTCTTGAAGTTCTTTTGCACTGTTAAATGTAACGATGCCTGAGAATGATATATAGAAATTAAGATCGAGTGATTTTTTTGCCATCTCCCAATTTTCTGCAAAGCAATGCATTACGCCTCCGACTTGGTTGGCATTTTCCTCCGTCAGAATTCTTATGGTGTCTTCATTTGCAGAACGTGTGTGAATAATTAAAGGCTTATCACATCGAATGGATGCTTTAATGTGCGTACGAAACAGATCATGTTGCCATGTCATATCCTCATTGCCATCTTCATTACAACGAAAATAATCTAATCCAGTTTCTCCTATAGCGATGACTTCTTTATGTTCTGCAAGTTTGAGTAACTCATCGACACTTGGTGCATATGAGTCTTTGTGCGTTGGGTGCACACCTGCAGAGCAATAGATATTTGGATAGTCTTGTGCGGGTTTTAAGACATCTTTAAAGTGTTCTGTATCAATACAAACACAGAGAAATTGACTAACATCTGCTTGTTCTGCAGCCGATAACATATTTGAGAAATCATCATCAAAATGACTTAAATCGACCTTATCAAGATGGCAATGTGAATCTGTTAACATTTGTAGATAACTCTTTCATTAAAAAAGTAGCATTATACAAAGTTATTAACTATTTGTTTGTGTATTGTTTTAGTAAGTTCTTACTAATGGAGGTACGTTCGCCCTATTTCCAAGCATAGTTTCTATAATTAATTTTACTTTTGCTTTTGTTGTACCAATAAATTGTATCCCTACCCCCTGCGTCCCTCTTTCACATGATTCAGGTGCAATCCACATGACTTTACCAGGTATTGCTAGTTTTTTATCTGATGATTGCAAGTGCATCGAAACAATAATTTCATCTCCAAAGATATGGTTAGTACTGGTAGGCACAAATATTGCGCCACCACGAACAAAGGGCATATAACTAGAATGAAGTGCAGCGACATCTTTTAAGGTAAGTTTTAGCACGGTACGGGCTGGTACTGGGGCAGCAGGCTTTTTATTTGATACAGCTTGTTCTGTAGTATTTTGTGTAGACATAGTATTTATTTTTATTATTTCTTTATTAGGGTTTATTTACACCATAACATTAACATGTTCTCTACAAACATTAGAGGATTAACAGACGTATGGATATATCGTTTTTGTTTTATAAGTTCGTGATAGATTTGCCAAAGCTGGGCAACAGATTTTAACTGACTTAATTCTAATAAAGTTAATGTCTGTTTTTCTTCGCTATTATTAAGTGGTTTGTCTTGAATAGACTGCTTTATAAAGTCTTGCACCCACGTTATCTGCCAATTTAACAGTAATTCAGAATTATATTTTTCCCATGTTTTAGCGACTGCAGTGATAGATTCTTTATTGTTAATTAACCCTATTAAGTCTTTACTAAGTTTCTTTCGACTTTGTATTTCTTCGGCATCTATTTTTAAAGCTGCTAAGGGCTTGCCATATGCCATGTCGAGCAACTCTTCAGGGTTGTTAATTTCTGGCGAATGGTGTTGTATCCACTCCTGTGCTACTGCTTTTATTGGTGTTGGTAATTTTAAAATCTGGCAACGGCTTTTCATTGTTGGTAATAATCGATTAAGCTGACTGGTTAAAAGAATAATAACGGTATTATTAGTCGGTTCTTCTAAAGATTTTAATAGGCTATTCGCTGCATTTAGATTCATCCTTTCTACTTGATTAAGTAAAACAACGCGATAACTATTAAAACTACGGCTTAAGCTAAGAAATGTAGATAATTGACGAACTTGATCAATGCCAATTTGCTGTTTATCCTCAAGTAAATCAATATTTAAATAATCAGGATTAGCCTGTGACTCATATGTTTTGCACGCTTTGCAATGGTTACAAGCATCATATTTCCTTTTATTATCTACGCTATCATTAACGCTATTTTCATGTGCAGTTATGCAAAGTAATGATTTAACCAGCCTATTAGCAAAGTCCAACTTCCCTATTCCATTTTCACCCACTATTAACAAGGCGTGGGGCAAATGATTTTTATCATGAGCTTTTACAAAATAATCCCAGCTTTCTTGATGCCAAGGATAATTTTGAATAGTGGCTATTTCAGTGGTTTCCATTTAGTCTTTTATTAGAATATCTTGAATTAAAACATTAATTTGAGTCTGTACTGTTTGCAGATCAAACTGAGCGTTTACAATGCGGTAACGATCTTTATTTTCCTCTGCCATATTCAAATATTCATTTCTAACTTTATTAAAGAAATCAATATGCTGTTGTTCAAAACGGTCGGTCTCTCCCCTACTTTTAGCACGTGATAAACCAATGTTCGCCTCAAGATCAAAAAGAAATGTATAGTCAGGTCGTAATGAGCCTTGCACCATGGTTTCTAATATTGAGATATGATCTTTTGAAATACCTCGTCCTGCTCCCTGATAGGCATAGGTAGCATCCGTAAAACGATCACACAGTACCCATTTCCCATCTGCCAACGCTGGAATAATTTTGCGTTGTAGATGTTCTGCACGAGCAGCAAACATTAATAGTAATTCGGTATTGTGGTGCATTTCTGGTAAGTCTTTAGAAATTAAAATCTCTCTAATCGCTTCACCAACCTCTGTCCCACCAGGTTCGCGGGTATGTAAAATTTCATGCCCCGCTTGCTCTATCTTTTCGGCAATATACTCAATATTCGTGGTTTTACCCGCACCTTCAACACCTTCAAAACTAATAAATAAGCCTTTGTTTATTATTTTATCCGTCACGGCTAATCACCTTTATACCGGTTAGCCTTACCGTTAAGTAGATATTTGATAACCGCTCTTTTATGCTCTTTATATGTTTTAGAAAAGTAAGAGCTGCCATCACCTTTTGCAACAAAAAATAACATGTCACCATCCACTGGATTAAAAGCAGCTTTAATTGATGCCGCACTCGGTGTTGCGATAGGTGTCGGGGTTAGACCTTTACGTGTATAAGTGTTGTAGGGAGTGTCTTTTCTCAAATCTTTCTTACGGATATTACCCTTATATTTATCACCCATACCATAAATTACCGTAGGGTCAGTTTGTAATAGCATGTCTTTTTTTAAGCGATTGACAAAAACACGAGCGACTTTATTTCGATCTTTGGGATCACCTGTTTCTTTTTCGATAATAGATGCCAGAATTAAAGCATCGTAAGGCGTATTGATTCCCTTATATTTTTTACGATTTTGCCATTGTTCGTCCAGTAGTTTTAACATCGCATTGTGGCTACGCTGTAAAAACTCCAAATCAGTTGTACCTTTAGGATAACTAAAAGTATCAGGGAAAAACCAGCCTTCTGCTTGATAATGTGCATATTTAGTCTTTAGCTTTTGCATGATATTTTTATAATCATCATCAGTGAGTGTTTGTTTTAAATTAGGATCAGTTTTAATGATTTGAACAAGGTCTTTAAACGTAGTGCCTTCAGGAAAACGAGTTTTATATTGCAGTGTTTTACCTTTAGTAAAAAGTGTTAACACTTGATCAGGGGTCAATCCTTTTGAAAGTTGGTACTCCCCTGCTTTTATTTTTGTATCTTGTTTATTGAGTTTTGCCAATGCAGTGAAAAACAGTGCGGGTTTGAACAGGTTCTGTTCTTCTAGATGTTTTGAAACAGTACGGATATTGCTACCTTTTTTAATTTCAAAGCTAGCTGTATTTTTCGTTATTGTCGATTGTTTGAATACAGTGAATTCAGTGTATCCATAATAACTAGCAGCGATAACGGCAAACAAGGTAAGCGACAATAAAGCCTTAAAAAAGAATTTCATAGCTTATCCCTCTCTACTTATTTTTTTCGAACGAATACTCAATTATATCTTTTTAAAGATTAAAGTACCGTTAGTACCACCAAACCCAAATGAGTTACTCATCGCAATATTAATTTTTGCATCTCTGGCAGTATTTGCAACATAATCTAAATCACATTCAGGATCTTGATTATCAAGATTAATGGTTGGAGGAAGTATTTGATCGCGAATCGCTAAGATACTGAAAATAGCCTCAATTCCACCGGCTGCACCTAACAAATGTCCTGTCATAGATTTTGTCGAACTAACAGCGACTTTGTGAGCGTGATCACCTAAGGCACGTTTTATAGCAACCGTTTCAGCTAAATCACCTGCTGGTGTTGAAGTACCATGAGCATTAACATAGTCAATGTCTTCTGGATTTAAGCCTGCATCTTTCAAAGCATGATCAATACAACGAGCTGCACCTTCACCATCAGTAGAAGGAGATGTCATATGGTAAGCATCACTACTCATACCAAAGCCAACTAACTCACAGTAAATCTTAGCACCACGAGCTTTTGCTGCTTCATATTCTTCTAGTACAATGACACCCGCTCCATCACCCAAAATAAAACCATCACGGTCTTTATCCCAAGGACGACTCGCTGCCGTAGGGTCATCATTACGAGTAGAGAGTGCACGCATTGCTGCAAATCCACCAATACCCAGCGGTGTTGAACACATTTCAGCACCACCACCTAGCATGATATCCGCATCGCCATAGGCAATCATACGCGCCGCATCACCAATACTATGTGTGGCGGTAGCACAGGCAGAAACAGGCGACATATTGTGCCCTTTTAAACCCAGCATGATAGAAACATTACCAGCGACCATATTTACGATGGAGCTAGGTACAAAAAAGGGGGATATTTTTCTAGGACCTTTCTCTAAATATAGTTTAGTATTTTTCTCAATCGTACCAATTCCACCAATACCAGAACCAATAATCGCACCAAATCTTTCTGCATTTTCTTCGGTTACTTCTAAGCCAGAATCTTTGATTGCATCTGTTGCGGCGCCAATACCATAGTGAATAAAAGGATCCATCTTGCGCTGGTCTTTTTTCGAAATATAGTCATTAGCATCAAAATCATCAATATTTCCCGCAATTTTTACGGTGAAATCACTGGTATCAAAATAGCTTTCAGGTATTAAACCAATACCACTTTTACCTTCTGTTATGTTTTTCCACGCTTTATCTATTGTTGATCCAACTGGAGAAACAATACCTAGACCAGTAACTACTACACGACGTTTTGACACAAGAAATTCCTACTAAATGTATTTGAGAATTAAAATTTAGGAAAGCTTAGCTTAGAGATGAAGGACAAGTAACTTCGACTCATTTAACTAACTTCCAAATAAAAAAACCGCAAGGACTATAGTTGCTTAAGGTTACTCAAGTCATATAGTCCTGCGGTTTTCACACAGCTTTTAGACGTAAATTTAACCTTGGCTTTTATTTACGTAATCAATAGCTAGTTGAACAGTAGTGATTTTTTCAGCTTCTTCATCAGGTATTTCAGTACCAAACTCTTCTTCTAAAGCCATGACTAATTCAACTGTATCTAATGAGTCCGCGCCTAAATCGTCAACAAAAGAAGCTGCGTTGGTTACTTCAGATTCGTCAACACCTAACTGTTCAACAACAACACCTTTTACGCGTGTTTCAATATCACTCATGATTGTTCTTTCCTTTTTAATCTTAAAAAAATGTAATTCAGTATTTTTGATAGTCTTGGTGAAACAACAGCCCACACCCTACTTTCAATAAACAAATAATGGAGCTATTGTAGTGAAATTCAAGCCACTACACAATTTAATTGTTGGTTTTTTCACTCGACCATCAACTCTTAAAGGTCTTTATAAAGTACTTTGATACAAAGATGTTATGACATATGCATGCCACCATTTACATGCAATGTTTCACCCGTGATATAAGTTGCCATATCTGATGCTAAAAATAACACGGCATTAGCAATATCTTCTGCTTGCCCTAAATTCTTTAATGGAATGTGAGCAAGCAAACTTGAACGTTGTTCATCAGATAACGCTTTCGTCATATCCGTATCAATAAACCCTGGCGCTACGACATTCACTGTTATCCCACGAGAACCAATTTCCTGAGCAAGTGATTTTGAAAATCCAACCACACCGGCTTTAGCTGCGGCATAGTTTGCTTGACCTGCATTACCCGTAGCACCAACCACGGATGAAATAGTAATAATACGTCCTTGGCGCGCTTTCATCATGCCACGTAAACACGCCTTACTTAAGTGAAATACAGAGGTAAGATTAGTTGACATAATGTCGTTCCATTCATCTTCTTTCATTCTCATTAAAAGATTATCGCGGGTAATTCCAGCATTGTTAATCAGCACAGTTATAGCGCCAAACTCTTCATTGATAGCTTTTATAACACCGTCGATTGAATCAACTTCAGTGACATTGAGTTTCATGCCTGTGCCTTTAATACCCGCTTCAGCAAAATAATCACTAATCGCCTGCGCACCATTGTCTGATGTTGCCGTTCCAATAATTGTCGCCCCTGCTTTACCTAATGATTCGGCAATAGCACGTCCTATGCCACGACTTGCACCGGTAATTAATGTTACTTTCCCATCTAAATCTATCATGTTTGATTCCTAATATTATCCATTACATGCACTGAGTGCTTTTTCTAAAGAGGCCGAGTCATTAATCGTAAAGTTGCCTAAGGCTCTATTTATTCTTCGATTAAGACCAAATAAAATTTTACCTGGACCAAACTCAACAATCGTTTCTGCCTTATATATTTGTTCTAAGTTATTGATGGTATCGACCCAAAGAACGGGTTTAAACAGCTGCTTCGCTAACGCATCTTGTATCTTTGCAATATCATCAAAGTGAGTGGCTTCAACATTTTGTATGACAGGAATATCAGCGTTACTAAATTTTATAGTAGATAGCGTTTGTGCAAGTTCTTTAGCTGCATCTTTCATCAAACTACAATGAGAAGGCACGCTAACAGATAGTTTAATAGCTCGCTTTGCTCCTGCTTCTTTTAGTTTTTCGATTGCTGAATCTACAGCGCTAGAGTCACCCGCAATCACAACTTGACCGGGTGAATTAAAATTGACCGCCTCTACAATGGTGTCTTTACTTACCTTCGAACAAATATCAACAATAACCTTATCTTCAAGTCCTAAAATTGCAGCCATTGCCCCTTTGCCTTCAGGAACTGCTTGTTGCATTAGACTGGCTCTTTTCGCCACTAACTTCAAAGCATCTTCAAAACCAAGCGAGCCACTCGCGACTAAGGCAGAATATTCACCTAAGCTGTGTCCTGCCATTGCAATAGGAAGGCACCCCCCCTGTTTTTGCCAGATTCGCCAAACCGCGATACCCGCAGCCAACATAATTGGCTGTGTGTTTTCTGTTTGATTTAATGCAACTTCATTGCCTTCATGGGTTAATGCCCACAAGTCTTTGCTTAAAATATCAGAAGCTTCCTTGAAAGTAGATTCGATTTCGTCAAAATCTTGTGCTAATTCAGACAACATACCAATTGATTGAGATCCCTGTCCTGGAAATACGGTGGCAAACTGCATTATTTTTCTACCCTTGAAATTGCTACAAAGCGCCTTATCATAGTAGTAATTGACTGATTATGCACATCATAATTAATTGAAATTGAGCTTAAGCCTAGCTTAAGTATGTGTTGCTATAATGGTCAATAAATAAACCTTGTTAATTACCCTTAGTAGTGGATAATACGCGGTTTTTAGATTGTGTTGTTTTTAAGAGTATTATAGTAGTATGGCAAAAGAAGAAAGTATTGAAATGGAAGGAACCGTAGTGGAGACACTACCTAATACTACATTTAAAGTTGAGTTGGAAAATGGACATGTGGTTAATGCCCATATCTCAGGACGTATGCGTAAGAATTACATTCGTATCCTAACAGGAGATCAGGTAACCGTTCAGTTAACGCCTTACGATTTAAGTAAAGGACGTATAACGTATCGTAGCAAGTAATTTCTATTACTTCATAAATTCTAAAAGCACCTTACTCTGGTGCTTTTTTGTATCTAGTTTGATATTCTTAGTGTGATATTGAAGCACAGATCATATTGCATATGGCACCCCCCCCTTTTTTTGAAGATTGACCTAACTAGATTATTAATATAGCTGTCGTTTCAGCCTGTATTTTATAGGATATGGAAACACATCTTGGTACTTACCTCGACTAATCTTGTCCTGAATTGAAATCCAATAATCAGCATCCAATAAATCGGCATGATATTTCATAAAAGGTTTTCTAATATAGTCATTCGCCAACAGAAAGCGTGAAAATTCTTCTGGGAATATATCGTTAATGGCAACACTATACCAAGGCTCCGAAGACATCAGTTGCTGTGCATTTTTTGGTTTAGGTATTTTTCTAAAATTACAATCTGTTAGATAAACAATCTCATCATAATCATAAAATACCACACGCCCTAAACGCGTCACACCAAAGTTCTTAAAGAGTAAATCTCCTGGGAAAATATTGGCGGCAGAAAGCTCCTTTATAGCATTTCCATAAGATTTTACGAGGCAATCTACACGTTCAAAATCCTGCTCTTTATCAGCTAACTCTAACTCTAAATTTAAAGGGAGCATACGACGTTCGATATAAACATGGTCGATCATTAACTGTTTCTGTCCATTATTATCTTTGATCAGTTTAATGCTATTTTTACAGCTATTGTGAAGGTCGTCTAATAATGACGGAGTAAATCGTTTCAATGGTAATACGACTTGAGAAAACTCCAACATGTCTGCCATTCTACCGACTCGATCATGCTGCTTAACTAATTGATATTTCTCTTCGACCTGTTGCCGACTAATGTCTTTAGGCGGTGCAAAACTATCGCGGATGATTTTAAATACATAAGGATATGACGGTAAAGTAAACACCGCCATTACCATTCCTGGAATACCAGGGGCTAAAATCAAATCATCATCTGAGTAATCTAGATGATGTAGAAAACCACGATAAAATGCTGTTTTACCTTGTTTTTGAAAACCAATAGCGGAGTACAAGCCTTCACTTTTACGCCTGGGCATTAAGCTATTTAGAAAATCAACAATGGCAGATGGAACAGGATGATGTACCATAAAATACGCATAGGAAAAGCCAAATAATTGCGAAATAGCATCTTCGCCTACCAAGACGGCATCCACATAAATACCATCTTTCTCATTGTGGAGAAAGGCTACAGCAAAGGGGTATACTTCATGTCCATTAATACTTTTTCCCACGATGTAGGCGGCTTTATTCCTATAAAATAAGGCGCTAATGACTTGATACTGAAAATTAAGCTTGGCAGAGCGGTTTCCTTTTTTAAACACTTTACAGATAGACCTAGCGACATGACGTTTATCGCGGTGTAAATTTTCAAAGGGAAGCTTTAAATTAAACTGCTTTAATATATGCCCTATAGATGTGAAAAACCCAGTTTTAGCAGGATAATAAGCAAGGTAAGTGGGCGTCTCAGTTTCAATATATTGTGTCGCAATAGCACTTCTTATAAAAATAAACTGATTGGTGAAAAACTCTCTAGAAAAAATACGACAAAACAAGGAGTTATAGAATGTTTCTGCTAATTCTGGTTGCTGGTGCTCTTGTAAAATCAATATAAAATCTTGTTTAACTACCCGCCATAATTTCGTATCTAAAGGTTGTAGTTGAAAGTCACTGTCTAATAATTTAATCGTCTCATTAACACGTTTATCATAGAATTGAATACGCAATCGAGAATAATGACGTTCAGCCTTCCAGTCCGCTGATTCAAATCGTTGTTGCGCGCCTGAGGTGATTTCACTAAATATTTTAAAGTGATTATCAAATCCCTGTAGAATCTTAATTGCAATTTCTGCTGATAATGTCATCGATGCTAATACTCTATTTTACTGCCTACTCTTTCTATTTAACTATAGTCGATAGAACAGTAATTATGTAAAAAAGGGGGGGGTGCCATTCAAATCTTAAAACGGTATACTTGCGCCACTTTTTAAACGAGCTTACAGTAATCCAGCCATGTTTAGCATTATCTCAGAACGCAAAGAATGTATTAAAAACGATTTACTCTCTGGTTTAACGGTTGCTTTGGCACTCGTTCCAGAAGCGGTAGCATTTGCATTGCTCGCACACCTTGATCCATTAACAGGTTTATATGCTGCGTTTACTGTTGGCTTAATAGCAGCTATTGTCGGTGGAAGACCCGGGATGATTTCTGGTGCTACAGGTGCTATCGCCGTTGTTATTGGTACATTGGTTCTACAACACGGTGAAGAGTATCTCTTTGCGGCTGTCATCATGATGGGGGTGATTCAAATTCTGTTTGGTATTTTCCGTATGGGGAAATTCATTCGCCTCGTGCCTCATCCCGTTTTTCTTGGGTTTGTAAACGGTTTAGCCTTGGTAATATTAATTGCTCAATTCGAACACTTTAAAATCCCCGTAGTCGGTGGTGCTGAAGGGGCTCATGAATGGATTACAGGCAATGCCTTATATATCATGATAGGTCTGATAATTTTAACCATGGCAATCATTGAGTATTTACCACGCTATACCAAAGCTATTCCATCTACACTAGTTGCTATTGTCGTTGGTACATTAATTGTGCTGGGCTTAGGACTAGAAACAAACACCGTTGCTGATCTTGCTGAGAATGGTATCTCTGGTACATTCCCGCCTTTTCACTTACCCCAAGTTGAACTAACGTGGGAAGCCTTTAAAATTGTATTTCCTTACGCTATCGTAATGGCACTGGTGGGTTTAATCGAAAGTCTATTGACCTTGAACCTTGTCGATGAATTAACTGAAACCACAGGGCATCCAAACCGAGAATGTATTGGACAAGGCGTAGCGAATACGGTTACAGGTATGTTCAGTGGTATGGGTGGTTGTGCCATGGTAGGTCAAAGTATTATCAATATAAAATCAGGTGGTCGACAACGCTTATCTGGTATTTCAGCCGCCCTCTTCTTATTAATATTTATCCTTTATGCTGCGCCATTAATTGAAGTCATCCCCATTGCTGTCTTAGTTGGCGTAATGTTTATGGTCGTCATCGGCACTTTCGAATGGGGTAGTTTACGTTTATTAGGTAAAATTCCACTAACTGACTGGTTTATCATCGTAGCTGTTACTGTTATAACAGTTATTTCTGATAACCTCGCACTAGCCGTCATTGTCGGTGTAATTCTTTCTGCGCTGGTTTTTGCATGGGAACATGCACGCCATATCAGCGCTCATATACGAATAGATCGAATGGGTAATAATGTATATGAAATCACAGGTCCCCTATTTTTTGCTTCAACACAAAACTTTCAGGAAATTTTCAATCCTAAAAGGGATACGGATGATGTCGTTGTAGACTTTAAAAATTCACGTATAGCCGATCACTCCGCTATTGAAGCCATAGATAAACTAGCCGAGCGATATGATCGCGCGGGGAAACGTTTACACTTAAAACATGTCAGCGAAGAATGTCGTTTACTCCTAAAAAAAGCAGGACCTTTAGTAGAAGTTAATGTCGTAGAAGACCCCAATTATCATATAGCTGATGATAAATTTGGCTGATAAAATAGTGTTTGTTAACATCTTAACAAACACAAATACAACCAAGTATTTAAACTCTACAAGGTCAGTAATTAATACCTGACTTGTATTTAATTCTATTTAAGAAAAAAGCATCCCTACTTTGCCAACTAAAAGCAAAGGAAATCACAAGATTCTATAAGCTAACTTAATTGTACTATACTTTTATTAGATTTAGTTTAGGGAGAAAACTAATGAATAGAAACTTATCAAAAGTTTTGACTAACAAGATTTCTTGTATCTGGACATTAAACACTAAAAATATAAATTACTTAACAACCTATCCATCAAAGCTTTATTTCTTTATACCATTCTTATGGTTAGCACCGATTAATAGTAGTCATGCTGAGTGGGTAGAATATATTAATAATGCATCTGTCGGTATCACCTACAGTGATAATTTAAACCAGTCTGCATTTGATTCTGATGAACATACTGATAGATTTATAACACCTTCTTATACAGTTGGTCGCTATTATCAAGCAAATGACTTAACTAGGGTCAGACTGGACCTAAACTTGTCCGCAAATATTCATGATGAATTTGATAAGCTTGATTCTGTGAATATCACGGGTAGTACCTCTGTCGTGCATAAATTAGGTGTGGGTTTTAATAAGCCTTGGATCCGTGGAAAAGTATCCATCGGACATAAAAATGCAGCAGTAAAAATTCGCGATGGTACGCTAAGAGGGTTGAATCTTTCAGCAGGAAAAAGGATAACGGATAGATTATCTGGGCAAGTCGGAATTAATTACAATAAGCGAACGGGTGGCAAGGGTGAAGTAGTTGTAGACACACTATCCACTCGGGTTTTTGATATAGAAAATAAAAGTATTTCTGTTAATTTTGATTATTTACTCAGTCAACGCTCACAATTATCGGCTGCCCTTACCCACCGTAATGGTGAATTTGATGGAGCCTGTACCGAAGAAAATGCGGGCATTGTATTAGACAATGAAGATGTTAAAGCGATTACCTTCGATGATGTTTTCAAAGGTTGCGTCTATCAGCTTGAAGGCTCTGGGAATTCTTTAAGACTACGATACAGTTATGCACTTGGCAGACATTCATCAGTAAACGTAGCCTATGAAAAAAGAGATATGAAAGTAGATGTACTTGACTACGACACATCCCTTTGGAATATTTCATACATGTACAGCAAATAGGAGGATAAAATGAAACAAGCAAATATTATAAAAAAATGCCTTGGCTTATTGATTATACTTTGCAGTTTATCAACTTTATCAATAAGTTATGCTGAGCATCTTAATGTAGTAGTCACAGACAGTAATGGCAAGAAACAAGACCAAGTGGTTATTTTTCTTGAGCCACAATCACAACTAGGAAAAGTATCTAAACCGGTAGATATTATTATTGATCAACGTGATAAAGAATTTATACCTTTTGTTACCGTCGTACAAAAAGGTACCTCAATTCGCTTTCCAAATAGTGATGCGATCCGTCATCATGTTTATTCTTTTTCAAAACAATTTAATTTTCAAATTCCTCTTTATGGAAATGTAGAGCCTAAACCGATCCAGTTTAATACGTCGGGAGTTATTCCCCTAGGCTGTAATATCCATGACTGGATGAAAGCGTTTGTGTTTGTTAGTGAAACGCCGTATTTTTCTTTAAGCAATAAATCTGGAGCTGCAAAAGTTAATAATATTCCCAAAGGAAAATATTTAGCAAAGTTATATCATCCGAGTATGAAAAACTGGAAAAGCCAGCCAGGAAAACTTATTGAAATAAATGGAAATAATGTACCAACAATACAACTTGTTATGAAAGAGAAGAAAAAAGTATTTCGATCTTTTCGTCCACCTACTGGTGGATTCTCCTCTTATTATTAATTAAGGTGAGAACTCAGCATAAGCAAAGGATTTGAAAACTATTTACTTAGTAGTAAAAACAAGTTCACCAGACCAGTTTTTAGGCATATCCTGTTGAGAGTTTATATCAATATTTTCAATGTAAAGTTGGTAGACAATACGCCTATCAACTTTACGTAGGCATTCTTTAGAATTCATAATACCCTCAAAAATAACTTTAGATTGTTGCCAATCCTGCTGTCGAAAATATTTTATTCCCAAGTTGTGCTGTTCCAAAAGGTCTTGTTCTTTCTCTGAGAGCTCAGTTAAATCAAGAGGTTCATAGATACGAATTCCCTGCTTTTTGCCTTTAACCTGCACGCTACCTAAATCACGAAATAGTATATCAGGACACGCCATAGCGGTAGATTCACTGACAATAATCGATACCCCAAAGTACTTTGTTAACCCTTCTAAGCGTGAAGCCACGTTCACACCATCGCCGATAACCGTGTAATTTAAGCGATTGACACTACCCATATTCCCCGCAACAACCATGTCTGTATTAATCCCAATACCCATATGAATAGGATTTAGTGCTTCTTTTTCTAATTCATTATTTAATGCACCTAATGCTTTAACCATTGCTAAGGCAGCATTAATTGACTGTTCTGGTGCATTATCTAATTCAACGGGTACACCAAATAAAGCCATAATGGCATCACCGATATATTTATCAATGACACCTTTATGAGACTCAATTGCCTTAGTCATACCACCTAAATACCGATTTAATAAGTTTAGTATTTCTTTTGGCTCACTCTTTTCACAAAACCCCGTAAATTTTCGAATATCACTAAATAGAATGGTCGCTTCCCTATTTTCACCACCTAGGTCAATTTTTTTACTAAGTAATTCAGTGGCAATTTCTGGTGATACAACTTTACCCAATAAGTTACGTACTTGGTCTCGTTCTTTAAGCCCTTTACTCATCCTATTCACTGCACTTGAAAGTGTACCGATTTCATCTTTTCTACAGAGAATATCCGTTTGTTGATAATCCCCTTCATCAATCTTCTTTACGGTTTGGGTCAGTGACTCAAGTGGGCGACTAAGACTCCGTGCAATGTAAAATATGCTAATCACTGCAAACATTAGACCGAGACCAAAAAGACCTAGCATAATATTTCGCAGCTTCATAAAAGGTTCTAACACCTTGTTTAAAGACCGCTGTAAAACCGCAATTGTATGTCCTTCGCCAGAACCTTGAATCATTAAAATTCTTGATAAATAAGGGTCACCTCCTAAGTCAACATCCTCTACATCTTTTGAAGGAGCCAGATTTGACTTACCTCTTTCTTGAAGGTGAAATAACAAATCTTTTTGATCAGATACATCAAGTGTTGAAGAAAGCGTTAACCAAGCAGCATCGTTATAATCCGTAAAGTCATGGCTATACAATAAACTGACTTGGGAATGTGTTTGTTCTGCCAGTTTCTTGCTAAAAGCATCTTTAACCTCAAACCCAATTGCTATCCACGCAGTAGGCTCAGGTGTAAACAGGGGTAATATAACAAGTTGATAAGGCTTACCATCAAGTAACTGAATTCCGTTAGCCTCACCTGTATCAGTTTGTTCAGCACTTGCCTGTAAAGAGCTTAGTGTCCAAAGACTCTCAGCCAGTTTAGGATGTAATGTATCAGCAATCACTCGACCATCCATAGTAGCTAGCATCATCACACTCGCACCAACACGCATACGATGATTTTCTAAAACCGACAATATCGTATCGTGATCATCAGTAATTACCGCTTCCTTGAAGGCAAAGTCAGCTGATAACAGACGCCCTTTTTCTATCAATACATTATCACGTGCTGCCAAATCACGTTGAAATGCAAACGTTGTGATACTTAAGGCCTCTTCTAGATGTGACCGTGCATTACTTTGATTAGCTTGATTTACAGCAAAAAAGACAGCCGCTAATACCAAGGCAAATAAACCAATGATTAGGAGTAATAACTCTGATCGAAAGCTTCTTAAGCCAAACATTCTGCTGATATTATATTTTCAATATTTTCTTCCATTACTTATCATAGTCAAATTGAATGCTTATTTCAGCTTCTCTTCTTAGAAAAGTATAAATCTGATTTTCCTATAATCCATTTTTTTCAGTGAAAAACTTTGTAACTATTGTATGCTGAGGTCTCATCTTAAACTTAGAAACCTTTTATCAAGGAATATAAATGAAGGATTTTTTGGCACAACTATTGAGAGATGCTATCAGTCGATTTGTCCCTTTTCTCGACTGGATTACTGAACTTAAAAATCCTAATATTCTAAAAGCAGATATTATTGCAGGAGTGACGGTTGCTCTAGTTTTGATTCCACAATCCATGGCGTATGCCCAATTAGCTGGTTTACCTCCACAAATGGGGTTATATGCAGCATTTTTAGTACCCATTGTAGCAGCAATATTTGGTTCATCTAGGCAATTACAGAATGGTCCAGTTGCAATAATATCGTTAATGACGGCAGCTGCTCTAATTCCACTCAATTTAAGTACTGAACAATATATTGTATATGCAGCAATGCTGGCTATTTTAGCTGGCACGATGCAAGTGATGCTTGGCTTATTACGATTGGGTGTCATGGTTGATTTCCTCTCACATCCAGTAGTAATAGGTTTTACCAATGCAGCAGCCATAGTGATTAGTAGTTTGCAAATTGGGAAGATTCTAGGGATAGATGTTGAATCAGGAAAGCATTTATATGAAACTCTTTGGAACCTGATGCTTGCCATTCCTGATAAAACACATTTTGCTACTTTGCTTATGGGTGGCTTTTCAATCTTACTTTTGCTTCTTTTCAAGAAATACACACCTAAATTACCTGGTATATTACTAACGGTTGTGATTACCATTTTACTTTCTTGGTTGATCGGTTTTGATAAAATGGGTGGTAAGGTTGTGGCAGATATTGAAAGTGGTCTGCCTTCATTTATTTTCCCTACAATCCAATTGGATCATCTTTCATCTTTATTAATGCCCGCCCTGATGATTGCATTATTAAGTTTTGTAGAGGCTTTTTCGATTGCAAAAGCAGTTGCTTCAAAAACACGTCAACACCTTTCAGCTGATCAAGAAATGGTCGGTAAAGGTCTGGCAAATCTGGTGGCTGGAGTCACTCAAGGTTATGCCGTTTCAGGCTCTTTTTCACGCACCGCAGTAGCTTTTGATGCAGGAGCTAAAACAGGCTTAACGGCAATTGTGTCAGGTATCATCGTTGGTATTACCTTATTATTTTTAACACCACTTTTATATTATTTACCCGTAGCCACATTAGCAGCTGTGATTATTGTGGCGGTGGTTGGTTTAATCCATCTGGAACCCTTTCATCATGCTTGGCGTGTCAACCCACATGATGGCTTTGTAGCCTTAGTGGTATTTATTACAACTTTATATTTTGCACCACATCTGGAATGGGGGATTTTTATCGGTATTGCACTATCATTGATTTTTTATCTATATCGCACGATGACGCCACACTTTGCAGAGGTCGCTTTAACAGAAGAAGGCACTTACCGTGATGCTAAAATCTTTAACCTAGAAACGAGCCCATCGGTTGCTTTTTTCCGTTATGACGGTGATTTGTACTTTGCCAATGCAGGTTATCTTGAACGTAAATTATTAAATGCAGTGGCAGACAAGCCTGAGTTAAAAGTGTTGGTGTTAGATTTAGAAGCCGTTGACCAGATTGATGCTACGGGTGAAGAGATGCTTAGCCATATGTCTGAACGTCTTGCAGAGGCTGGTATTGAGTTTTGCTTTTCGCGGGTCAAGCATAAGGTAGAAGATGCACTAAAACGATCAGGTTTATATGATGTCATTGGAAAAGATCATTTTTTTGATAAGCGCAGCCGTGCGATCAAAGCCATTAAACAAAAATATGGTGGCTCGGTAGATGTTAGCCATTTGATTTTTCATAAACCCGTTGCAGAAGAACAAGAGGAAACTGATAAGAGTGATGAAAACGATGTTAATAAAGACAAAAAGTTAATTTAAACCAATACAATTATGGGATCTACTTTAAATATTCACTAAAGGACATATCCTAATAATTTACAATTTGTTATTCTTGCCATCCAATATCGTTCACGCTGATTAAAATGAAACCTGTATTCGCACTTGTTGGTCGACCTAATGTCGGCAAATCTACTTTATTCAATCGCTTAACTAAGTCGCGAGACGCTCTGGTGGCTGACTTTCCGGGGCTAACCCGTGATCGAAAATACGGTCAGGGTGTTCTCGGCACAGACATGGGGGAACGTGACTATTTAGTTATCGACACAGGTGGTTTAAGTGGTGATGATGTCGGTATCGATGAATACATGGCAAATCAGACTTGGATGGCGGTAGATGAAGCAAGTACCGTTTTGTTTATAGTTGATGGCAAAGAAGGTTTAACTAACGCCGATCATCTGGTAGCAGATCGTTTACGTCGCGAAGGTAAAAACGTATTTTTGGTGGTCAATAAAACCGATACGGTAGACCCTGATCAAGCCATGGCAGATTTTTTCCAACTCGGCTTTAAAGATGTATTTGCGATTGCCGCGAATCAAGGTCGTGGTGTTAAGGACATGATCGAAAAGTTACTCGCAACCTTTCCGATTACAGAGGAAGAAAAACTCCCAGAGGAACATCAAGACAGCATTCGTATTGCCTTTGTCGGTAGACCCAATGTGGGTAAATCTACCCTGATTAATCGTATCATGGGTGAAGAACGCGTAGTTGCCTTTGATAAACCTGGCACCACCCGTGACAGTATTTACGTTCCCTATGAACGTGATGGTCAAAAATATACTTTAATTGATACCGCAGGTGTGCGCCGTCGCGCTAAAGTAAAAGAAGCCATAGAAACTTTTAGTATTATTAAAACACTTTCAGCGATTGAGCATTCACATGTTGTTATTATGCTGCTTGATGCACATGAAACCATCACCGATCAAGACGCTCACCTCTTAGGGCTAGTTCTTGATGCTGGACGTTCATTAGTCATTGCTATTAATAAATGGGATGGTTTGGATGAATATCAGCGAGACCAAATCAAAGTAAAACTTGAAGTGAAACTGCCTTTTTTAGATTTTGCCGATAAGCACTTTATCTCTGCATTGCATGGAACAGGTGTTGGGCATTTGTATAAATCCGTACACGAAGCTTATGATTCGGCCATGCTAGATGTTCCCACCTCACGCATGACACGTATTTTACAAACCGCGGTAGATGCTCACCAGCTCCCTATTGTAGCCGCAAGACGCATCAAGCTACGCTATGCTCATCAAGGGGGTAGTAATCCTTTCACCGTGATTATTCATGGTAATCAAACAAAAAGAATTCCAGGTAGTTACAAGCGCTACCTTATGAATTACTTTAGAGATGTACTTAAACTGAAAGGCACTCAGGTTAGAATAGAATTTAAAACGGGTGATAATCCATTTGAAAGCAAAGGAGACAAACGCGCTAAGCTATCCCCTTCTCAGATGTATCGTCAGAAGAAAAAGAATCCACTCAACGTATCGACCAAAACTAGCAAAAAAAGAAAGAGATAAATAATATAAGTAGGAAAGGAAACTTTTTACGAATAAAAACCACTAACAAACGAATAGATAGAACAAGTTAAAATCATATATGGCACCCCCCCCTTTTTTTACATAATTGGCGGGGTATAACATCAAATATTGGGGAATAGATGAAAATGTTATTACAAGCACTGTCACACATAGCTATAACAACAGCAGCAATCCTGCTCCTATTTACAAGCAGTATTCACGCAAAATCACCTGTTGGAATGAATACCAATGAGGTCTTACACACCGATGCGGGCGCCCCTTTTGTGAATCTTTTT
Source organism: Cocleimonas sp. (assembly GCA_036478745.1). GTDB lineage: Bacteria > Pseudomonadota > Gammaproteobacteria > Thiotrichales > Thiotrichaceae > Cocleimonas. Next base: position 37,953 of record JAZGEM010000105.1, on the reverse strand, counting down.
AAAATGGCAATGCCTTTTAAGGATGCTAAAAAGCTAACCCACGGACATGTTGTTTTTGATAAAAACGGTTGGCCACGTAACCTTAAAGGCGGTCAAGCAGGATCTTATATGATCCATTGGCTACCCGCAGGATCAATTCCAGAAGGACAATACACCGTTCTTTATGATGGCGAAGGACAGCTTGCTTATGAGGGTGACGCGAAAATCATTCATTCACAACCTGGTAAAGATATCGTTGAGTTTCGTTCAGGTCATGACAAATTTATGCAAGTCGCCTTAATTATTAAACAATCAGAACCCAGAAACTACCTTCGGAATATTCGTGTACTCATGCCAGGGGGCATCTGTGCAAATAACCCATTTAAACGCGTTAACGGTGCTAATCAATGCAGTGGTAATTATCAGTCCTTTGAAAAATATCATAAACAAATTGTCTTTAACCCTGATTATCTAAACTTTATGAAAGACTTTAAAGTCATTCGGATGATGAATATATCAGGCATTACCCGCAACCCAATGCGCCTTTGGAATCAAATGAATCAGATGAATAAGGCAACGTGGGCAGGTTATGAAGGAGCACGTGGTGCACCACTAGAAATCATGGTAAAACTTGCCAACGTACTCAATCGCGATGCCTGGTTTAATCTGCCGCATGCAGCGGATGATAACTTTGTTAGACAATACGCAAGCTATTTAAAACGCCATTTACGACCCCACTTAAAAGCCTATATCGAATACTCCAACGAGACATGGAATACCGCATTTATGCAAACCCATTACACCAAACAAATGGGCGTAAAACTAAGACTCGATCCAGACCCAAATCAAGCAGGACATAAATACTATTCACAACGCGCGGTAGAGATTTTCAAAATATTCGAACAAGTCTATGGTAATACACAAAAACTGGTTCGGGTAATGGGCGCATGGTCAGCCAATCGCCATCTAGCCCCTGTCGTAATGGAGCATAAAAACGCCTATAAGCACGTCGATGCAATGGCAATCGCCCCCTATTTCTTTGTCCATAAAAAAGCACTCGGTGGCGTTAATAGCGTACCCAGTGTTTTCACTTTACTAGAGGACGACAAAAAGAACCCCTACTCGATGAACAATGTCTATAAAATGATTCAGCAAGAAGCAGATCTCGCCAAAAAATACGGTGTTAAACTCATCGCATACGAAGGCGGTCAACACCTAACTGCACCAGGAACCAGATCAACTAGAGATCACCCAAATCCCTTTTTAATTGGTGCTAATCGAGCGCACCCAATGGAGAAGTTCTACATCGACTTTATCAATAACTGGGATAGGATTTCAGGTGGTGGATTATTTATGGCATTCTCAGCGCCACGAACCTGTCAGTTTTTTGGTTGCTGGGGGATAAAAGAACACCTGAATCAATCAGATGCTAAGGCACCAAAGTACCGGGCATTAAAACGGTTTTTTTAGTTAGTATTAAGTCATTCCATACGGATTTGAAGCGACTTATGGTGCTTTACAATATAGCTACAATCTTGTAAAAACACGGGGGGTGCCATAGAAGCAATCAGTATAATTGGAATAGTGGCTCTAGTTGTTGTGATCTTCATGGAAATCAGAATGGTTCTAGCCAGTATAAAAATAATTGAACTTGATTAGAGATCCCTATTGAAACCCAACCTCACTTTACCTATTATTATGCGCCTATGTTAATCTTCCCCCCCCTATTCTAAAATTGCGCCTCAGTAAAATAAAAATTGCTGGCTTTAAGTCCTTTGTTGATCCAACAACAATCGATCTACGTAGCAACCTAACTGGTGTAGTTGGACCCAATGGCTGTGGAAAATCCAATGTGATTGATGCAGTTCGTTGGGTGATGGGAGAAAGCTCTGCGAAACACTTGCGTGGTGCTTCGATGGATGATGTTATTTTTAATGGCTCATCGTCTCGAAAGCCTATTGGTCAGGCAACCATTGAATTATTATTTGATAATTCTGATGCCACTTTGGGTGGTGAGTATGCAAAGTACTCAGAGATTGCTATTAAAAGACTTATCTCAAGAGATGGACAATCTAAATATTTCCTCAATGGGTCTCGCTGTCGTCGCCGTGATATCACTGATATCTTTCTAGGAACAGGTCTTGGTCCTCGAAGCTACGCGATTATTGAACAAGGTATGATTTCACGTTTAATTGAAGCCAAACCTGAAGAATTACGTTCAACGCTTGAAGAAGCTGCGGGAATTTCTAAATATAAAGAACGTCGACGTGAAACAGAAAGGCGAATTAAAAACACCCGTGAAAATTTAGATCGTTTAACAGATCTGCGTGATGAGCTTGAGAAACAATTAGCCCATTTAAATCGACAGGCAAAAGCGGCTGAAAAGTTTAAAACGTTTAAAGAAAAAGAACGTCGTATTTCTGCTGAATTGATCTTATTAAGGCTGAAGCAGGTACAGCAAGACATTATCACCCGACAAAACCTAATAAACGAAAAAGCCACTAAACATCAGGCAGAATTATCTGAACAACGTTCGCTAGAGAATCAGATCGAGTCTAAACGTGAAGAACATTCTGAAGCCAATGAAGTATTTAATAAAATTCAAGCAAGTTTTTATCAAGTAGGCTCTGAAATTTCGCGACTTGAACAAACCATCAAACATCAAAAAGAACTTGAAGTCCGTCATCACCGTGAATTAGAACAAGTTAACACTGAAATTAAATCAGCTGAGTCACATGCCTCTGAAGATCAACAACAACTTGAGAGTGCCAAACAACAACTCCTCCAATTTGAGCCAAAACTGGAAGAGCAGCGACGTTTACTTGATGAGTCAACCTCAAGTTTAAGTGAAGCAGAGCAAAAGCTATCAAGTTGGCAAAGTGCTTGGAATAAACTACAGCAAAAACTAAACGAGCCAGCACAACAAGCGCAGGTTGAACGTGCGCGCATGGAACAACTGGAAACACAGTTATCACAAATTGCCAGTCGTTTGATCAAGCTACAAAGTGACCAAGGCGTCTATAGTACCAGCTCATATAAAACTGAATTAGTGACACAAAGTAACAGCTTATCAAAAATTAAGGATAAGTCTCAAACGGCTCAACAAGACTTCAATCAATGTAAATCATCTCTACAGACTCAAGTCGAAGAAATTAGAGATTTACAAAAAGATTTGCAAAATAACAGATCAGAATTGCAATCACTAAGTGGTAAACTATCCTCTTTATTGGTGTTACAAGATGCAGGATTAGGAAAAAACAAAAATAATGATGCGCATAAAAACTGGCTTGTAACACACAAACTAGAAAAGGCTTTACCTGTTGCAGAAACTATTCAAATCGAGACCGGCTGGGAACTAGCACTTGAGGTGGCTTTAGGCGGTTTACTTGAGTCCTTACAGCTTGAATCTAATGATCAATTAACAGATATAATCAAAGATATTCCCGATATATCGTCATCTTTTCTATTTAACTCAGATAAAGCACACATTATTCCAGAAAACTCATTGGCATCTAAGTTAAAAGCGCCTAAATCATTACACCCCCTACTCTACAATATTCATTGTGTTGAATCATTAGATGAAGCCATTGCACAACAAGCTGATTTAGCGTCAGGTGCCACTATCATTACCCGTGATGGTCTGTCCTTAGGATCCAACTGGTTAAAAACCTACACAAAAGACAATAATCAACATGATGGTGTGCTTGCTAGACAAAAAGAAATAGACGCTACAAAAATAAGCATTAAACAACAGCAAGTGGTATTGGAACAATATGAAAGTAAACTTGAGTCTGGTCAGGCTACGCGAAAAGCGTTAGAACAGCAGCAATCACAATTACAAACAAGCTTAAATAATTATCATCGTGAAGAGTCACAAGTACAATCCATTATTCACTCAACAGAAAATCGCATCAAACAAACAGAGTCGAATAAACAACGGATTATTCAGGATGTTTTAGAGCTTGGGTTACAGCAAGCTACAGAACAAAAAGCACATGAAGATGCAACTCACTTAAGAAATAAGGCACTTAGCCTATTGGAAATATTAGAAAAAGAAAAAAGTGAAGTTGAAGGTAATGACAGCACTTTACAAGACGATGTGAATTCACTACGTCAAAAAACACAAATTCTACGAGACAGTTCACAACAAATTCAGCTTCAAGTTGAAACCCACAAAACCATCCAAACAAATTCACAGTTACAACTTAATCGTTTTAATGAACGCCAACAACAGCTACACCAACGTAAAAATCAATTACTGGAAGGTTTTACGAATGATAGCAGTACAAATTCTGAGACTGATCTCAATGAGCAGCTAGAAACACAGCTCGAAAAAAGAACAACAACTGAAACTGAACTATCAACAGCACGCGATGCCTTACAAAATATTGATAATACTGTTCGAGAGCTGGAAGGTAAACGTCATCAAGTAGAACAGAAAGTTGAAGAGTTCCGCTCTCTATTAGAAACACTTAAGATGGAATGGCAAGAAGTTAGTGTTCGAGAAAAGACACTGCAAGAACAGTTTGATGAAACCGAATATGGTGAGTCAAAAGCGATCGAAGCATTATTAGAGTCGATGAGTGACAATATTACATTGCTATCTCATCAGCAAGAGCTAGAGAAAATACAAAACAAAGTTGCTCGTTTAGGTGCAATTAACCTAGCGGCTATTGAAGAATTTAAAACACAAAATGAGCGTAAGAAATATCTTGATGAACAAGATAAAGACTTAATGGAAGCTTTGCAAACCTTAGAGTCTGCCATTGCTAAAATTGATCGAGACACTCGCAGTCGCTTTAAAGATACTTTTGAAAAAGTGAACTCAAAGATTCAAGAAATGTTCCCACAATTATTTGGTGGCGGAAAAGCCCACCTTGAAATGACTGGGGATGATCTATTGACCACTGGAATTTCCATTATGGCTCAGCCTCCTGGAAAACGAATTACTAGTATTCATCTAATGTCAGGTGGGGAAAAAGCACTAACCGCAGTAGCGATGGTCTTTGCAATATTCGAGCTTAACCCTGCTCCATTTTGTATGTTAGATGAAGTTGATGCTCCACTGGACGAAGCTAATGTAGGTAGGTTCTGTCAGTTAGTTCGAAAAATGTCTGATAGAGTACAGTTTATTTTTATTACACATAATAAAACGACTATGGAATTATCTGAGAATCTAATTGGTGTTACCATGCGTGAACCCGGCGTTTCTAGATTAGTCAGTGTAGACTTAAACGAAGCTGAAAGGCTTGCTCAAGAATAAAGGAAGAATTCTTAATGAACATAAGTAGCATACTGATCACTATTGTCGGAATTATAATAATAATTGCACTCTATCTAATGAGCCGTATTGCGCAGAGTAAATTGCCTCAAGAACACAATACTCGACTTCCCGACTTAAAAGATAAAAATGGTAATAGATTTTCTTCAATACAAGATGATATTTCTGCAACAGATGGCTCAACACCCAAACAAAAATCCTCTAATATCACTCCCTTAAAGAGAGCACCCGCTACAAAAAAAATTGATACTAACGACAATAACCAACAAATCATTCTCTTTATTTCTGCAAAAGAAGGATCATACCTTGATGGTAATAGCATACAAAAATCTCTTACTGATAATGACTTAGTGCTTGGTGAGAACGATATATACCACTACTTTGTTGAGGTTTTTCAAAATGATGGTCGAGCGCTACCTCCTGGGAAAAGCAGTCTATTTAGAGTAGCTAATGGCATAGATCCATGGACTTTAAAACAGAAAGACCTTCTGAATAGTCAACTTGCTGGATTATCTCTTGTTATGCTGCTTCCTACTAAAATTGATGATAGAAAAGGCTTCAAAATTTTTATTCGCATTGCGCAAAAACTATCTAAAGAAATTAACGGGACACTAAAAAACCAACAACAACAAGAACTTACACAAGATCATATAGACTCTTTAATACCCCGATAAATAACTTCACCCCGCTCATCCCTCGTTCAGCTTAGACTCTTATAATAGCCCACAGAGTTAAGGATATTTTGATAGACCAATACAATAAGCCTATCAATGTAAATAAATAATAATAAGAAAGGAAAGCACAATGAGATACAACGATCAAACTTTAAATCCAGAATTAGATAATTCAGAAATCATACCTAACCTTGATGAGTTAGATAGTGATGATAGCAAATCAGACAAGAAAATTAAGGCTCATGTCGTTCGTCGTAATGTAGAAGATTACCTTGAACGCAAGGCGCTTGAACGTAGTTTGAAAGAAGTTTTTGATGATGATTTTTTACTGGATTAATTTACATTAGTCTTAAGTAAAAAAAAAATCAGAAAACAGGCATAGCTATTCTATAATAGCTTACATTAAATAGCTTAAAGGTTTAATTATCATGCCTACCGATATAGTTGCATCGGATATTTTTGCATTAATACTGTTCATCAGTGCATGGTACAGTATTTATTTTATTGGTAAACACTATAAAAGCAAAGATAAAAACACCCTCCGTAGTATCTCCACAAGCTACCGAAATCAATGGATGCTTCTCCTGCTAGAACGGGAAAACCGTATGTCAGATGTTGCCTTAATTGGCAATTTAATGCGTAGCGTCGCTTTTTTCGCATCCACCAGTATATTGATTCTTGCTAGCTTAATTGCTGTTTTTGGTGTTATCGACAAAGCAATTAATATCTTTCACGACATCCCGTTAGCAAAACAAGTATCAGCGCCCTTTTGGAAAATGAAACTACTCCTATTAGTGTTAATTTTCGTCTACGTTTTCTTTAAAATCGTCTGGTCACTTCGCCAGTATAACTCCACCGTTATTATGATTGGTGCAGCCCCAAATGTTTTTGATTCAGAGGAGGAAATGTATTCCTATGCAAATAATTTAGGGGTTGTGTTAAATCGAGCGAGTAAACACTTTATAGAAGGAATGCGTGGCTTTGAATACGCACTTGCGGCTTTAGCTTGGTTCATACATCCGCATTTATTCATTCTAGCAACTGTGTTGGTTTCATTGGTAATATATCGTCGCGAATTTGCATCAAGATCATTAAAAGCTATGCAGTTATAGTACTTATAAAAGTGTAAATCAGTGCTAATATAGTCACTAGATGCAGAATAAAAACCTCCCTTTTTTTATATTATTTCTCCCTCCTTTGTTCTGGGCAGGAAATTTTATTGCTGGTAGATCGGTCTCTCATTTAGCCGCGCCTTTAAGCCTATCATTTTGGCGTTGGTTTATTGCCTTAATTATTCTTTTGCCCTTTATTGCTGTTCCCATATGGAAGCAACGTCGGGTTATTCAAAAAAACTTTGTAAAAATACTCGTATTGGCAGCACTTGGAATCACAGGGTTTAACTCACTAGTCTACATTGCTTTACAAGATACAACGGCAACCAATGCACTATTACTTAATTCTTTTATACCTATTTTCATTATCTTAATTTCATCCCTCCTTCTAAGAGAAACGATAACAAAGGTTCAAGCGTTAGGCGTTCTCTTATCGTTGCTTGGTGTAATAGCAATTATTACAAAAATGGACTATCTGATAATCAAACATTTGACGCTAAACAAAGGTGACTTATGGATGTTACTTGCCGCATTAGACTGGGCTTTGTACTCCGTGTTATTGAAGTATTTCCGCCCTAAAGAAATGTCCTCTATCGCATTTCTTGGTATATTGATTTTTCTAGGAATATTAATGCTATTACCACTTTATTTATATAATCCGTTTAACGAAGTTGCTTGGGTCTGGGATGATACTATTGTCAAAGTGATTCTATATATTGCCATTTTTCCATCTATTATTTCTTACCTTGCATGGAATTATGGAATGCAAAAAATTGGTGCAACTAAAGGTGGACAATTTATCCACCTCATGCCATTTTTTGGCGCTATTTTAGCAGTTTTATTACTAAATGAAGAAATTCATTCATACCATCTGATCGGTGGATTATTTATTGCTGTAGGGCTTTGGTTAAGCCTTTTCTATAATAAAAATAATCAATTGTTAAAAAAAGGGGGGGGTGCCATATAACTGTGTTAGCCTTTAATTATTCCAATTAAGGTTAGTTACTATGATTAAGATTCATCATACAGTTTTGATATCCACTTTACTTTTAAGTAGTTGTACTTTAAATGAAGGTGATCCTCAGGTCACACTTTGCCAACTATTAGCAACACATATAAATCAGTCAGCAACGGTAGAATGGGACAAAGCATCTAAAGTACAGCTCAAAGATAAAAGCATGAAAGTTGCCATAAAGTCTTCTAATTCAAGTCCAACTAAAATACAAGGATCCTGTATTTACTTATCTGATGCAGATGATGCGGGTAAAGACTATGATGTGAATATTCTCGATAGCTATCAAAATATCCCATCAACTATCGTGATCAATAACCACAAAATCCCCAGCTCTATTTTACACCAGGCAATTCAAAGTGTTACGGGGGAATCAGTTAAAGATACACTCAACAAAATTAAATAAGGGTACTCAACTATTTAGAGCTTTTCCATCTGTAAGCACCACGATGGCTACCTTTATTTCGATAGTATCGTTTTTTGTAGTGGTGACGACGATGCTTGTTTTTAATGTGATGTCGGTTACGGTGATGGCTCTTCACAGAGTGCTGCTTCCGATGATGCCTTCCTCGATAAGCTGTTGAATAATAATGTGGTTTTCTATAGGCATAGCGATTAAAACCATAACGGTTATAACCACTATATCTCGGATAAGAATATCTAGGGTAGTAAGAATCAACAGACCTATAATGCCCTGATGCATATCCCGAAGAAGAATGTGAACCAGCAGAACACCCACTTAAGAGCGTTATTACAATTAAAAACAATCCGTATCTAAACATGATAAGCCTCTTAATCCAAAGGGTTAAATCCTGTACAGCTATACACTAGTTTAGTACGAAAACAGATGGCAAACAGGTGTATTTATTATATATAGCTTTAAAAGGGCAGAATGGATAATCTTATTTTTTTAAGTACTAGCTTGATCTCTCATTGCCTCAAAAATTGCATATCCATAGGCACAATCTACTTCCCTACGAACTCTCAGCAAACCATTGACTGAATCATCATTCATTATCACAGCTAAAGGTGTGTTTTTTTGGAAACGACGATGGGGCATTCTTAACCAGCGTAAACGCATGGAATCACTAAAAGGAAACGTAGTGCGAAGTGCATCTGCAATTCCTATAATATGATCAATACGAACCATTAGTTCAGAACTTTCGGGAAACTCTCTATTTCCTAAACGAAACGCCTGAACATGACGAGCTTTCACTTTATCATTTAAACCAAGAACTGCAATAGTTTGTTCAGAAGATAGTTTCCATCCATCTAAATAAGCAATGACACCTGTTGTCAGCTGTAACAGCTCATCCTTTGAATATTCAGAATACTTTTTTTGTGCCATGTGCTTTATTCCTTATTAGACTTTTGGCTGATATTTTTAAGTGAGTCCAAAGACACAACATTCGTTTTAGTAGGTTCATCAACATACTGCGGACGTTGTTTTAATTCGACACCGGCCTCTTTAGCAATTTCCTGTTCACGCGCTGCAATAAGACCAAAACACATTTTTATATCTTCAATTGTAGATGCTGTTAAAGGAGATTTAAGTGCGGAACTACTTGGCGTAACATCTTTGACTACATTACCTAGCGTCTTGCGCATAGCCATCAAAATACGTTTTTCTTTGGTGAAGTGTTCAACGTCATTCGACATATCTTGTCCAATTACTAAATTTCATTCAAGTAGATTCTACAAGGTATTAATACTGAATAATATATCCCATAATTTATAGATTAATAGACCTCAGTATAACTTAAGGGGCTTCTGAGAAAGTCCCTTAAGGGTTTTCTAGCTTTAACTTGTGCTGGAGTTATGCTGAGGTCTCAGGTTATTATGAGCGGCGATTAAAATACTGAGAGCTTAATATGCGCCCTGCTTTACTTAATACTGTCTTAGATCAGGAGTTCCTTGGAGCACAAGATGGTAGTCATACACCAGTGATGTTATGGGGTCCACCTGGCGTGGGTAAGTCTGATTTAATCTCACAAATTGGCACACGCCATGATGCCCCTGTCATTGATATTCGCTTATCACAAATGGAGCCAAGTGATTTACGCGGCATTCCTTTTCGAGATAGTAGCAATGGTGAAAAAGTAGAATGGGCTGTACCTTCCATGTTACCAAACGTTGAAACCCATGGTAAACAGGGAATTTTATTCCTTGATGAAATTACCTCTGCGGTACCCAGTGTTTCTGCTGCCGCCTATCAGTTGATTCTTGATCGTAAGCTAGGCGAATATCGCGTACCTGATGGATGGGCTATATTTGCCGCAGGAAATAGACAGGGCGACCGTGGGGTTACCTATACTATGCCATCTCCATTAGCCAATCGCTTTTCTCATTATGAAGTTGATATCAATCTTGATGACTGGGTAAGTTGGGCTTATCAAAATAATATTAGTGAAAAAATAATCGCCTTTTTACGATTTCGTCCAGAATTATTATTTGATTTCGATCCTGCACACAACCCCGTTGCTTTTCCTTCACCTCGATCTTGGCAATTTGCTAACAAAGCTTTAATTAAATTTTCGAGTTCTCCTCAGGTTTTATTAGGTACTTTACAGGCCTGTGTCGGTCCAGCTGCGGGAGTTGAGTTAAAAGCCTTTATCGATAGTATGGATCAGATGCCAGATTTAGATGCGATTTTAAGTGGCGAATACCTTAAAACACCGAAAGAAATAGATCTCCAATATGCCGTTGCCAGTGCTTTGGTTGGACGTGCAATTCGCGCTAAAGATACTGAAGATGCACATATCGTATATGGTCATATTCTCAACTATGCGAAAGCCTTTCGTCAAAAAGAAATGGGCGTGATGCTTGTCTCTGACATGCTTCGTGCGGTTGGAGATGACTTATTCTCGATTCCTGAGTTTTCGCAATGGGCAAGTTCCATTGGCGATATCATGCTCTATGACTAGCAGTTTATTAAGTACTCATGTAGTTTTAATCACAAATGAATGAAACTGATTTACAAGCTATCGAAAACAAATTAACCGCTGCACGCACAAAGTTAATTTTAGATAAGCCTTTTCTGGGTGCACTTGTTTTACGTCTTCCACTACAACAAGCTGACCCTGCTTGGTGTGCAACCACAGGCACTGATGCGCGTAAATTTTACTATAACCCAGAATTCATCGAAGCCTTAAAACCTGCTGAAACACAATTTATACTGGCACATGAGGCATTACATTGTGCGCTTTCTCACTTTGCGCGGCGTGAACACCGTATTAAACATCGCTGGGATTTAGCCTGTGATTACGCGATTAACCCAATCTTACTCGAAGAAGGATTAACGCCTCCACCTGGCATTTTGCATATTAAGCAGTATGAGGGAATGAGTGCTGAAGAAATCTATCCTTTAATCGATGATAACGATATGAGTGAAACACTCGATCAGCATTTATACGATAAAGAAGATCAGTTTAGTGAAGGTGGGCAGGATAGCAGTGACAATCCACTAGATCATGAAAATGAAGGTAATAAACCACCCGAAGAGAAATCCACAAAGGATCAATCAGGTGGGGGATCTACTGGTGATCAAGAAAAGAAACCAGAAAACAGTGGGCAACAAGAGTTTGATGAGAATTCTGGCGGTAGTGAAGCCCCTCCTCCACCTTTAGACCAAGATGAAGCTGAAGAATTAAGTATTCAATGGCAACAACGTATGGCGGGTGCAGCACAACAGGCACAACAATCAGGGAAACTTAGTGGTGTAATGAAACGCCTCGTTGATAAATTACTGCAACCAAAACTGCCTTGGAGAGCTTTACTGGCTCGCTATATGACAGCAATGGCGCGAGATGACTATAGTTATACAAGACCATCATCACGACGTGGCAACCCTGCAATTTTCCCAACTTTACGTAGTGCTGAAATTAATGTGTTAGTTGCACTAGACGTGAGTGGCTCTGTCAATGATAAAGAGCTCAGGGAGTGTCTTTCTGAAATTAATGCTATCAAAGGACAAATGCGCGCTAAGATAACTTTAATTGCCTGTGACTCAGATATCGTAGAAGGATTTCCAAAGTATTTTGAAGCCTGGGATGAAGTGACTTTACCTGATACTTTACTCGGTGGTGGAACAACAGATTTTCGTCCTGTTTTTCACTGGATATCCCAACAAGATAACCAACCTTCTACTGTCGTTTACTTTACTGACGCACAAGGCGCATTTCCGATTGAACCTAATTATCCCGTTGTTTGGTTGATTAAGGGAAAAGGAGAAGTGCCTTGGGGACAGCGAGTTCAATTAAATTAATTATGGCTCAATAAAATGTCAAAAAACTCATCCGATATCATCGATCATACAAAAAAATGGTTAAGTACCTTTGTCATTGCTCATAATATTTGCCCCTTTGCAAAGAAACCCTACATTGACAATAGTATTCAATATCATGTATTTGAAAGCTCTTCATTAGAAAAACAACTAGAATCACTTATTCACTGTTGCGAAGAATTGGATACAAATCCTGAAGTTGAAACATCTTTAGTTATTTATCCTAGTGGTCTCGATGACTTTGATGACTATTTGGATTTTTTAGCATTAGCTAATTCACTTTTATCTAAGCAGGGTTATGAGGGTATTTATCAACTGGCTAGTTTTCACCCTAATTACTGTTTTGCAGAGCTTAGTAGTAAAGATGCAAGTCACTATACAAATCGTTCCCCCTATCCCGTGCTACACCTAATACGTGAAGAAAATTTAGCATTAGTATTATCTAAATATCCAAACCCCGAAAAAATTCCTCAAAGAAATATTGAATATACTCGAGAACTTGGTGTTGAGACGCTTAAAAAAATTCTAACACTAAGTGAGACCTAAGCATAATTCAGGTGACGAGCAAAAATGGCTAAAACCTTCCTTATTTTCGTTGTGAATCTTGCCAATAGCGCGCTATTAGCGGCAATTCACGCCTAAATCAGAAAGATTTTATCTCATTTTTCTTTCGCCACTGAGTTATGCTGAGGTCTCTAAGTACGATAACTTAAATAGATCATAACGATCGATAAATTTATTCTATACACCATGAACTATCATGGTAGAGTTTCCTACCTATATGTATTCGGGGACTTTCACAAAAAAAATAATGAATAATAAGAATGATGTTTTAACTCGTCTTTATAATGCGAATTCTAATAGCGAAAAATTTACCATTCTTGAAGGGGTGATGGGTGATGCGGGTTTTGACGCAGTACTTTATTCTTTTTATCCCAAGTTATCTCAACTAGCAAAATCCCTGCAACCTGTTTTTCAATTTTCAAAAGGCTATGAAGCGTTAATTAAAAATTACCAAAAAGAAGATTTCAGTGATGATGATTTTATCATTCGCCTATTAAAAGAAGGAGCTACTGAGCCAATCGACTGGTGGTTTCAAGCTAAAAAAATAAAAATAAATGATCAAGAAAAAAAAGTCAATCACATTGCTCGGAATCAGTTTGGAGTAACGAAAGGTATTTGCCTACCAACATTGACTAATGACCTTGGTATAGCGGGCGTAAGTTTAATTAGTTTCAAAGCTGAAGATGAACATCGTCAGTTAGATGCGAAAGATCTGGATCGGTTACATCACTGTGCTCGTATGTATCATAACCATATTATGATGAACCAAAATGAACAATCTCAGTTCATTTTACCAATATTAGATTTATTAACCCCTAAAAAGAAGCTTGTGATTAAGCATTTAATTTCTGGGAAACCTATGAAAAGCATTGAAGGCGTTACCGAAAGATATGCTGAGAAATTATTACTTGAGTTACGAAAGGGCTTTGGTAATATTTCAAAAAATGAATTGATCTACTTACTTGGTTTAATCAATATTTCAGAATACCTATAAATAAGAACTTAACTTATTTCTTTAAACGCAAGGAATTTAAGACCACTAATAAAGAACTCATAGACATTCCTAACGCTGCCATCCAAGGTTCTATCCACCCTAATGCGGCAATCGGAATCGCCACAATATTATAGATTATTGCCCATCCAAAATTTTGATGAATAATTCGTTGCATTCGTTTAGATAATGTTATTGCCCGAGGAAGTTGCATTAAGTTTTCAGAAAGTAAAATCATATCCGCGCTAGCCTGCGCTAATTGCGAACCTTTACCCATTGCAATGGATACATTAGCAGCAGCTAAAACAGGTGCATCATTAACACCATCTCCAATCATAGCTACCACTTGCTGATTTTTTTGTAATCGCTGAACATAGGCAAGTTTACCAGCTGGTAGCAAACCTCCTTGAGCATGATCAATTCCAAGATTACTGGCGACATGATCTACCACATTTTGATTATCACCACTGAGTAAACTAACCTGAACACCTTGCTTTTTCAGCTGTTGAATAGCTTCTTTAGATTCACTTCTAATTTCATCATCAAATTCAAATAAAGCAAGCCACTCACCCTGCCTACCGAAATACACTGTGCTAGACATATCCTTATCTTCACTGCTTAGCTTTTGATTGACTATCTCCTCAACAAAGCTTTTATTACCAATACGGTAGGTTTTATTTTCATATTTTCCTTCTACACCACGACCAGATTCTATTTTGATTTGTGACAGTGGCAGTAATGTTTGTTGTTGAAATTTAGAATACTCCAAAATTGCTTTTGCTACAGGGTGCTCAGATGCATTTTCCAAAGCCATAGCGAACCTTAGACATTCATTTTTTTTCAGGTTACCAACAACATTAACGTTTTTAAGCTGTAATTTACCGTAAGTTAATGTGCCTGTTTTATCAAAAACCACGTGATCAATCTTTGCGAGTGTCTCTAAAGCATGCCCTCGTGTGGTTAATATACCCTGAAATGTCAAACGACCCGTTGCTGAGGTTAAAGCCGCCGGAGTAGCTAACGATAAGGCACAGGGACAGGTAATCACTAAAACAGTTAAAGCCACCCAAAATGCTTTAGAGGGATCGATAAACCACCATGCGATAAACACTATTATCGCCAATATTATAATAAAACCAACAAACCACCCTGCACTTTTATCTGCAAATTTTGCAAGGTCAGGTTTCTCTCGCTGCGCGCGATCAAGGAGTCTAATAATTGATGACAACAGGGTGCTGTCGCCAAGCTTATCCACACGCATGGTTAGAGGACTCTCAGTATTTAAAGTACCACCAATAAGCTGATCACCCCGTGTTTTATTTAATGGCAAGCTTTCACCTGTCAACAGAGATTCATTAACACTACTCGTACCTTCAACTATGCTTCCATCAGCAGGTACCGTTTCACCCGGCTTTACTAATACTAAATCACCAAGAGTTAGTTCATTCGCTGGAATTATTTCTTGGGATTGCCTTCCCTTGCTGTCAATCTCGATACGGGTGGCTGTTTGTGGTAATAATCGAACTAAAGCATCAGCAACTTCACCTGACTTATGGCGCGCTCCCATTTCAAGAAATCGACCTAATAATAGAAAAAAGGTAAACATGACGACAGAGTCAAAATAAATCTCCCCCGTATGGGTAATCGTTGCCCAAGCACTGGCTAAATATGCACTACCAATAGCGACCGACACGGGAAAATCCATACCAAATATGCCACGCTTTAAATCACGCCAAGCTGCTCTAAAGAAAACTTGAGAAGAATAAAGTACAACAGGTGTCGTGATAAGAAGGCTAATCCAACGTAAGAAATGCTCCATCGAACCTGACATACCAGAGCTTTCACCAATATAAATAGCAATTGCTGGCATCATCACTTGCATCATCCCAATTCCTGCCAGTGCAATTCGTCTTAGTGCAGCTGATTTCTCTTTCTTCTGAATATTTTCCAAACGCCCAGGATCAAATGGATGCGCGTTATAACCAATGGCTGCAATAGCTGAAAGTACATCACTTAAATTAATTATTTCATTGTCCCATTTTAAACTAGCACGATGGGTTGAATAATTAACACTAAAGTCAATCACACCTTCAAGCTGCTTAACATGTTTTTCATTTAACCAAACACAAGCTGCACAAACAATACCCTCAAGGATTAAGGAAGCTTCTCGGATAGAACCCTGTTGGGTTTGGACAAAACTATTCTGTAACTTAGGGTTATCATAGACCCGTAACTCTGTAGGTATAAGGTCTTCAGGTTTTTGTGAGTTAACCGTACGGTGGGAGTAAAAGTTCGTTAGTCCATTATCGACTATTGCCTGTGCCACTGACTGACAACCGATACAACACATCGGCTCTTTTTTATTATTAATCTCTACACAAAAACTGGCACCATTAGCGACGGGTAGTCCACAATGAAAACATGTTTCTGACATGAGATTAGTCCATCACCCTTGATTAAACTGAACCGTTCGGTTATCAATTATGTAAAAAAGGGGGGGGTGCCATATAAAGCCAAGGGCATATTCTAGAACGAAAGAATATTCAGAAAGTGTCAGCACTGTGAATTTAATAAGGCTATTAATCATTTCTGGGGAATGTCCTACATTTAAGAACACAGACCAGTAACTCCTTAAAGTCGCTAGTTAGGTACAACATCATCAACATCAGGCTCGCCATCAATGCACATAGTTGAAACAGGTTTACCATCAACCATGGTGGATACCACCGTTTGCCCTTTAATTTCATGCTCGTCATCACCACGATTGACAAGGATTTTCATCGTCCAACAGCCAGCAAGAGGTAATGTAACAGGAACACTATAAACACCACCACTCTCTTCTTCGAGTGTATAGAGTTTATCAAATTTCATATCAGAAGCACGACGAAATTCAGACGTTATTTTTGCACCAGAAATAGCTACCCCTGAACGATCTTTTGCCTTAAGCCTAAACACAGATTCAGTATTGACTAACGGGCTATCATCCCAGCCACCTGATACTCTCCAGCCTCGTTCACGTTGCTTTCGAAGTTTAACAACATACTCATCAAATTGTTTCTCTTCATCTTGAAGATCATTCGATACGGCACCCGTAAATTGTGAACTAATATGTTTTCCGACATCTTCACTAGCGCCTTTAGGAAGAAGAATTTGTGCCAAGCCTCCACCTAAACCCGTAGTAGCAAAAGAGATAATGATACTATCAACCACCGCTACCATAAGAAGAAAGACAATTATCAATGCAGGTATCCAGTGCATACCCTTTTTAACATCTCCCTCTAAAGCTCTTCTTTCATCTTGTACCGTAGTAATAATACCTAGACCATAGGGAATCATCATAAAAAAGGCAAAATGTATCGCAAACACATCAATTCCATCCCAATGTGCAATTACTAGTGGAATATACACCAACAGCATACTAGCAGCCGTTGCAAGCGCTGCCATTTTCCCACCCCAGTGAACCACCTTAAAAAAGATGAAAAATAGGGAAAATGCTAATAATGAGCCGAAGCCCAAAGTCATAACTAAAGGATAATTATTCATGGATACTATTAATACTCTGTTTTAAGGCAATATAAACTGTGATTCAATATAAATTTTCTCTTTGATCTCACCTTCAGTGGGCGTCAGAACAAATTGAAATTTTCGTTGTTTTGAACGACTCTTAGAGGGATCTAGACGTACCTTGACCAATAGCTTTTGTCTCTCATCTGGCTGCAATGAAACATCTTTAATTGGACTAATATCAACTACTGCCCCAGGCAAACCTTCTATAGATAAATCAAACCTAGAAGCTAGCATCGACTTATTCACCACACTCAGATTATATTTATTCAATATGCGCCCGTCAGATAATGTAACATAAAGCGGACTCCGAATTTGTCTTGCGGTACTTTCGATAACTTTATGACCACTCATGCTCCAGATTAAAAAACCAATCGCACCAACAGTAGCCAAACCATAGCCATAGGTTCTTAATTTAAAGAAGTGCGTATTGCCATGATCAAGACCGTTCTCCGACTCATAGCGAATTAAACCACGGTCCCAGCCGCGTGCATCCATAATGGTGTCGCAAGCATCGACACATAAACCACACTGGATACAGTTAAACTGCATTCCATCACGAATATCAATGCCGACAGGACACACTTGAACACATAAACCACAATCAACACAGTCACCCACATAGGCTTGTTGTCGAGCTTCCAATGTTTTTAACGCTTTAATTGGTTTTGCACGACCTTGCTTGCCTTCACCACGATATAAATCATAGGTTGGTACAAGACTATCCTTATCAATCATGACACTTTGAAAACGTGCATAGGGACACACATGCTCACAAACTTTTTCTCGCATTAAACCTGCAGCGATATAGGTTGTTGCCATTAATCCAAATGTGGTTCCATAGGCAACCGAAGATGCGTTAGCTGTAAAAAATTCGACAACCATCGTTGGCGCATATGCCCAATATAAAACAAAGGTCAGACCCGTCCACAATGCCAGTACAAGCCATAACAGGTGAGTAATACCTTTTTTTAGTATTTTTTCAAACCCCCAAGCCTTTTTATCCAGACGTAAGCGTTTTACACGATCACCTTGAATTAATTTTTCTATTTCACGAAAAGCATCCGTCCACAACGTTTGAAAACAAAAATAACCACAAAATGCTCGGCCCACTAAAGCTGTAACAAAGAAAAGAACAACAGCCGCAAGAAACAGTAAAGCAGCTAACCAAAATATATCTTGAGCATAAACCACCAAATCAAAGATATAAAACTTTCTAGCGACCATATCAAATAAGACGGCTTGCTTTTCTCCAACAGGGCGAGACCAAGGAACCCAAGGTAAAATAAAATAGACTAGATAAGCGAGATACAAAACAACTGTTTTAAAACTACGAAAACGTCCTTTAACAGTACGTGGATGAATAGCAACACTTTCTGCGACTACGGGTATAGGAAAATCACTCATTAAATCAACTCACAAAATTAAGTGTCTGTATTTTGAACGCTAAGGGCATAGTTTAAAATGATAATAATCAATTTACTGTACCTAATCGCCATAGCAATAATTAAGTAACCAATTAACTTCCAGACATAGGTTGATATTTGCTTATTCTCTCAAATCACTCTATGTAAACTTTGCAATAATAGCGTGCATGAGGCATTCACAATAGATATATTTTCTAGATGCTAACTAACTAAGAAACAAACAAAAAAACGACCGAAAAGTCGGCCGTCTTCTAAAAACAAAAAGGGTTACAATTAATCTTAGCTAGAACCTAATAACTTAAGATAAGCCACTAACACTTTAATTTCATCATTTGAAAGTCGTGATTCCCAAGCCGGCATTTCACGTTGGATTCCATCAGAAATAACTGTTTTTAATGCTTCAACTTTCTCTTCTGTTGTTTTTGCACCGAGAACATCAGCCTGTGTCCAGATTTTATCCGTTAAGTTAGCAGAACCAAGTGCTTTCATACCAACACCCGTCGGCATATGACAACCTGAGCAGCCTTTAGTATCAAAAACTACTTTACCCTTTTCAGCTAATCCCTTATCAGATTCATAACCTGAAAGACTTAATACATAGTGGGCAGAATCTGTGATTTCAGTAGTAGATAAGCTTGCAGCATGTGCGGGCATATTACCTTTACGTCCTTTTCGAATACTTGTTTCGATATCGGTAGTCTCTCCGCCCCATAACCATGCATCATCAACTAGGTTTGCATAATGACCAACAACACCCTGTCCACCCGCTTGATGGCAAGCTGCACAATAATCACCAAAGATACCTTTACCATAAGCACGTACAAACGAAGCAATATCAGCATCTTTTGCAACATCACTAATAGACATTTTAGCGACTTTCTTAACCATTTTCTGACGCTTTAGTTCATTAGGATCAGTTTGCATCTCAACGGCAAGAAGCGCACGTGTATTCCAATGTGTGGTAACTTCTTTTCCGCCAGCAATAACTTTTTTTCCATCTTTAATTGAATCAGACTTAAATGTCAGCGTCTTTGTACCTTTCAAAAACCCTTCTTCCACTAACCCTGTCGGCCAACTTGGATAAAGAATGAAATAGACAATAGAAAACACAATCGTTCCATAGAAAGCCCATAGCCACCATGTCGGTAATGGATTGTTAAATTCTTGAAGTGTATCGTCCCAAACGTGACCTGTTGTTTCTACACCTGTAATTGGATCTTTAGTAATTTGAGGCTTTTCAGACATACTATTATTTCTCACCTTTTAACTGTGATGTTTCATTTGCAGTATCACTTTGGGGTACTCGAATATCTTGATCATCATCTAAAAAAGGGATATTTCGATACTCTTCAAAGCGTTTACTACGTTTTTTACTACCGTATACATAAATAAGAATCGAAATAAATGTAACCATCAGGATCAACATACTAACGATTTTTGCATTAGCAAGAACCATAAACCATTCAAATATTTCATTCATAACCTATCTACACCTATGCTGTCTAACGAAATTCGATGAATTCAGCTTCATCATGCTTACTGAAATCAATCATTGTTCCTAAAACTTGCAAAAAGGCAACCAACGCATCCATTTCTGTCACGGGACCTTTTTGACCGTCAAAGTTACCCAACTTAGCCTGTCCTTCTAAATTCTCTTTAGCCGCATTAATATCAAGCTGCTTAGCCACACTTTCGCCAAACTTCTCAACATTCTTATCATATTCGATAGACGTTAATGAGTAGGGTACACCAACAGCTTTTAAAGTTTTCATCTTAGCCATGACATCAGTATATTGAAGTTCATCCATAAGCCATGGATAATTTGGCATAATTGATTTTGGAACGACTGAAGTTGGTTTGATCAAGTGCTTGGTATGCCATGCACTTGAGTATTTTCCACCAACACGAGCCAAATCTGGACCGGTACGTTTTGAACCCCATTGGAATGGGTGATCATACTGTGACTCTGCTGCTAATGAGTAATGTCCATAACGCAAAGCTTCATCACGAAAGGGTCTGATCATCTGAGAGTGACAGTTATAACAACCCTCACGAGTATATATATCACGTCCTAACTGCTCTAAAGCGGTATAAGGGCGGACAGCATCCTTCCCCTTATTCGGACCATCCATTACCTTAACGTCCTCAACCGTTCCTTCTATAAGGTGCAGTGGAACAATTTCAACCAAACCACCAATACTGATTGCGGCAAGCGTAAGAACAATCAATAGCGCTGCATTGGTTTCTATACTTTCATGTTTCATCATAATAGTTTCTCCTAAGAATACTTATGCTTACGCATTTGCCGTTGATGTATTTGTGACACTTCGCTCTTGGTGCTTAGCGATTGTCATCCAAACATTAAATACCATCACCAGCATACCGGATACAAAGAACATACCAGCAACAGCTCGGGCAACTAATGGTCCATGCATAAATACCACTGTTTCCATAAAGCTATACGCAAGGTTTCCATATTCATCAAATGCTCTTAACATAAGACCTTGACCAATACCTGATACCCAGAGTGCAGTGATATATAACAAGATACCAATGGTAGCTAAGAAGAAGTGAACATATATCAATTTAGCGCTGTACATTGTTGTATTCCACAACTTTGGAATCATGTGATAGAAAGATCCAAACGTCACCATTGCAACCCAACCAAGTGCACCTGAATGTACGTGACCAACTGTCCAGTCCGTATAATGCGACAGTGCGTTTACAGACTTAAGTGCCATCATCGGGCCTTCAAAGGTAGACATACCATAGAATGAAAGTGAGGTAATTAAAAACATCATAATAGGATCAGAACGTAGTTTATCCCATGCACCTGATAGGGTCATGATTCCGTTTATCATTCCACCCCAAGATGGCATCAATAACATAATAGAGAATGCAGCTGCCAAAGAAGAAGTCCAATCAGGGATAGCCGTCCAATGTAGATGATGAGTACCAACCCACATATACATGAAGCTCAATGCCCAAAAATGGATAATGGAAAGACGGTAAGAATAAACAGGGCGACCAGCCTGCTTAGGAACAAAGTAATACATCATTCCAAGGAAGGCTGCCGTTAAGAAGAAACCTACCGCATTATGACCATACCACCACTGTGTCATCGCATCTTGTGCACCAGAGAACAAGCTATAAGATTTAACACCTAAGAAGCTAACAGGAACAGCAAGGTTATTGAAAATATGTAATAACGCAACAGCTAAAATAAAGCTCATGAAGAACCAGTTAGCAACATAGATATGCGGCTGGTTTCGCTTAAGAAGTGTCATAGTATAAATAAGGAAATAAACAATCCAAACAGCCGTAATAAGTAAATCAACATACCACTCAGGCTCAGCATATTCTCTACCTTGAGTAATACCCATCAAGTAACCAACACCTGCTACAGCAACAGCTAGGTTCCAGCCTATTAGAGTAAAAGTAGCAAAACCTGTTCCCCACAATCGAGTTTGACAGGTTCGTTGAACTATATAATAAGAGGTAGCAAATAAAGCATTTCCACCAAAACCAAAGATAACACCGCTAGTATGTAATGGTCTTAATCGACCAAAAGTAATCTGAGCTATATCAAAGTTCAAAAATGGCCAAGCCAGTTCTGAAGCAATATAGGTGCCTGCTGTCATACCAGCAACTCCCCAGAATAGTGCCATAATTGCAAATTTCTTCACAATATCATAGTTATACTGCTCTACTGAGCCAGCTACCGTACTATGCGCCATTTCCAAACCTCAAAATTAATAGTCATTACGTTATATTTAAACAAGAACAAGATCAGCTTTATATATTACTTAATAGATAAAGCAGGCATGTCTAAATATTTTGCGAGAGAATACACCACTTTATTATCTATTGAAAATTCATCTGTGTTTATTTCTAAACTTTAATCGTTAATTTATAGTCCATTGACTCAAGTCATGATAACTATTCTCATTTAATAATAAACAAGTGCAAGGATTATAAATCTTATCCTCATAACACTTGCGTTGCACACCCATAAATGTGTATAACATCCATCCATTTTTTAATTATATTATAATAAGGTTATGAATAAGACCTCAGAGCTTAAAACACGTTTCAAATCACACATTCTCATTCTCGATGGTGCGATGGGAACCATGATTCAACGTCGAAAACTCGAAGAAGCAGATTACCGCGGCGAACGCTTTGCTGACTTTCATCTTGATATAAAGGGTAATAACGACCTACTCTCCATTACTGCCCCGAATATTATCCGCGAAATTCACCAAGAATATTTAGCGGCAGGTGCTGATATTCTAGAAACCAACACCTTCAATGCCACTCGCGTGAGCATGTCCGACTATCAAATGGAAGACCTTGCCTACGAAATTAACGTAGCCGCAGCCAAGATAGCTCGCGAAGCTGCTGATAAATACTCAACTAAAGACAAACCTAGATATGTAGCAGGCGTATTAGGTCCGACTAGCAAAACCTGTAGCATGTCGCCTGATGTTAATGACCCGGGGTTTCGTGCCATTACTTTTGATGCACTTGTAGAAGATTATTGTGCATCAACACGAGGACTAATTGAAGGCGGATCCGATATTATTCTAATCGAAACCATCTTTGATACATTAAACGCAAAAGCGGCTATTTTTGCCGTGAAAACTGTCTTTGAAGAAGATGACATAGAATTACCCATTATGATTTCAGGTACCATTACTGATGCATCTGGTCGTACTTTATCAGGTCAAACCACTGAGGCTTTTTATAATTCATTAATACATGCCGAGCCATTATCAATAGGACTTAACTGTGCATTAGGTCCTGATGCACTACGTCAATATGTACAAGAACTATCAAAAATCAGTAACACCCACGTCTCGGCACATCCCAATGCAGGATTACCTAATGAGTTTGGTGAATACGATCTTGAACCACAGGATATGGCAGAACATATTCAAGAATGGGCAGAAAGTGGCTTTTTAAATATCGTCGGTGGCTGTTGTGGCTCAAGTCCTGAGCATATCCGTGCCATTGCTGAAGTAGTTTCAGAGGTGACACCACGTAGAATACCCGAAATACCCGTTGAATGTCGTTTATCAGGTCTAGAACCTTTTAATATTTCAGCTGATAGCCTCTTTGTAAACGTTGGCGAACGCACCAATGTCACAGGCTCCGCACGTTTTAAGCGCCTAATAAAAGAAGAAGATTACGATACCGCCCTCGAAGTTGCTCTTGAGCAGGTACAAAATGGCGCTCAAGTCATTGATATCAACATGGATGAAGGCATGCTCGAATCCAAAGAAGCGATGGTGCGTTTTTTAAACCTTTGTGCTGCAGAACCTGATATTGCCCGTGTTCCCGTGATGGTTGACTCTTCAAAGTGGGAAATTATTGAAGCAGGCTTAAAATGCATTCAAGGTAAAGGCATTGTAAACTCTATCTCGCTTAAAGAAGGCGAAGAAAACTTTATAAGACAGGCCAAGTTGATCAAGCGCTATGGCGCAGCCGCAGTAGTCATGGCATTTGATGAAGATGGTCAAGCAGATACCTACAAACGCAAAGTTGAAATTTGTACGCGTGCTTATAATGTATTATTGGAAAAGGTTAATTTCCCACCACAAGATATTATATTCGATCCGAATATTTTTGCTATCGGTACTGGCATTGAAGAGCACGACAACTATGCCAATGACTTTATAAATGCCACAAAAACGATTAAAGAAACACTGCCTCATGCAATGATATCGGGTGGCGTTTCCAATGTGTCATTCTCATTTCGTGGTAATAACCCCGTTCGTGAAGCTATTCATTCTGTGTTTTTATACCATGCCGTTAAAGTTGGTATGGACATGGGAATCGTCAACGCAGGTCAGTTAGTCGTTTATGACGACATTCCAAAAAACTTACACGAAGCTGTTGAAAACATGGTGCTTAATAAATCTCCAGAATCAACCGAAAAACTAATGGAGATTGCACCTGACTTTGTTGGTGACGGTAAAGCTAAAGAAAGCAAATTAGACCTCGAATGGCGTACATGGACTGTAGAGAAACGGTTAGAACATGCTCTCGTCAAAGGCATTGACACCTATGTCACAGAAGATACAGAAGAAGCCCTAGAAAAACTTAAGCGCCCTATTTTCGTTATCGAAGGTCCCTTAATGGATGGCATGAATGTGGTTGGTGATTTATTCGGAGCAGGTAAAATGTTCTTGCCTCAGGTTGTCAAATCAGCTCGTGTTATGAAAAAATCCGTCGCATGGTTAGAACCTTATTTAGAAGCCGAAAAAGAAGGTTGTGAAGTAAGGTCAAGTGGCAAGATATTAATGGCAACCGTTAAAGGCGATGTTCACGACATCGGCAAAAACATCGTCGGTATCGTCTTACAATGTAATAGCTATGAAGTCGTTGATATGGGCGTCATGGTTCCAGCTGAACAGATTTTGCAAAAAGCCAAAGAAGAGAACTGTGACATTATTGGTCTCTCTGGTTTAATTACCCCATCATTGGATGAAATGGTAAATCTAGCCAAAGAAATGGAACGCCAAGGCTTTGAATTACCCCTTATGATTGGTGGCGCCACCACATCTAAAATTCATACCGCTGTAAAAATTGATCCAAAATATCATGGAACCGTGGTTTATGTTGCCGATGCTTCTCGTGCGGTGGGTGTTGCAGGAAACTTAATATCAAAGGATAAAAGGGCAACTTTTCACAAAGAACGCAAAGAAGAATACGATGCGATGCGGATTAAACGCGCCAGCAATCAACGCGTTAAGAAAACAGCAACCTTGCAACAAGCACGTAGCAACTCCGTTAAAATTGACTGGCAAAACTACCAACCCCCAAAGCCTGCCATCTTCCAAGGAAAAATCGAGCACGACCTCGTTAAAGGTGATTATACTTTAGAGAAACTGGATAATGGTTCCATCATTTTACAGTTCGACAATTACCCACTAGATGATTTAGCAGAAATCTTTGATTGGACACCTTTCTTTAGAAGCTGGGAGCTTGCTGGACGCTACCCGGCTATCCTCAGCGATGAAGTTGTTGGCGAAGAAGCCAGTAAACTTTTGGTTGATGCCAAAGCTATGTTGGCTAAGATCATTGACAAAAAGTGGTTAACAGGTAAGGCAGTACTTGGTTTTTTTCCTGCAAATAGCATTGACGATGATTTACAACTCTATTGCGACGATTCAAGAAAAGATTCACACACGACTCTTTTTCATCTTCGTCAACAAATGGATAGAAATCCAGCACAAAACCAACAACCCAACTTCTGTCTAGCCGATTACGTTGCACCCACTGACTCAGGTAAAGATGACTGGCTAGGTGGCTTTGCCGTCAGCACAGGTTTTGACATCGAAGAACACATAGAACGCTTCAGAAAAGATCATGATGACTACAATATCATTTTACTTGAAGCACTCGCAGATCGTTTTGCCGAAGCACTCACAGAAAAAATGCACGAGCTCACCCGCAAAGTATTTTGGGGCTACGTTGCTGATGAAACACTCAGCAACGAAGAAGTCATTAAAGAGAAATATCAAGGCATTCGCCCTGCACCAGGCTACCCGGCCTGCCCCGAACACACAGAAAAAGGCACACTCTGGAAACTGTTAAATCCTGAAAAGAGAATCGGTATTAAAATCACTGAATCATTCGCCATGTGGCCAGCCGCAGCTGTATCGGGTTGGTACTTCTCACATCCAGACTCACGCTACTTTGGAATTGGAAAAATTCAAAAAGATCAAGTCGAAGATTATGCTAAACGTAAGGGCTGGTCTTTAGAGAAAGCTGAGAAATGGTTAGGGCCTGTTTTGGGGTATGAGAATGATTAGGACTAATGGTACCGACATATAACCCTAACAAAAAATCTATAAGTATATCTAAGATTGAACACACTGATGATGGTGGAAATTTTAAATACTTTGAAACACAATCAACAATGGAAATTAAAAGAAGTGATTTATGTGTAACTTATAAGATATTCACTTTAGAAAGCAAGTGAATGAACTAGTAAGACAAAGGAAGTAAATAGAACAGTTTATGAAGACAATATACTATTCGATGCTTAACTTTTTAGGTACTAGGATAAATAATGCCTGATACTTTGAGCACACAAAATACAGAGATCGTTTACGTTCTATCTAATCCAGCCATGCAAGGCTTATGAATTCTTACTTGATGAAAAATATAAATATGCTCTGAATTTACTCCTAGGGTAGAAAATAGTAGCAAAGCACAAAAAAGGGCTACAACGAAAACTGCTGTAAACCTTACTGTATATGGTGGGCCTGGAAGGACTCGAACCTTCGACCAATAGATTATGAGTCTACTGCTCTAACCAACTGAGCTACAGGCCCTTGTTATACAGTTCAGAACTGTATGGATTTAATATTATGATGCACCAATATCTTTATCCATTTCAAGGAAGCTGCGTAGCATATCTGATCGGCTTGGATGACGCAATTTTCTTAGCGCTTTTGCTTCAATTTGTCTGATTCTTTCACGAGTAACATCAAATTGCTTACCCACTTCTTCTAAGGTGTGGTCGGTATTCATATCGATACCGAAACGCATCCGTAAAACTTTGGCTTCACGTGGTGTCAAACTACCTAATACACCTCGGGTACTCTCGCCTAAACCATTTGAAGTAGCAGACTCAACAGGAGACTGAACGTTACCGTCTTCGATAAAGTCACCTAAGGATGAATCTTCGTCGTCACCTATAGGGGTTTCCATTGAAATTGGTTCTTTAGCAATTTTCATTACCTTGCGAACCTTATCCTCTGGCATTTCCATTTCTACAGCTAATTCTTCTGGTGTGCCTTCACGTCCTTTTTCTTGTAGTAATTTACGAGATATACGATTGAGTTTATTGATTGTTTCAATCATATGAACAGGGATACGAATGGTACGAGCTTGATCCGCAATAGAACGGGTTATTGCCTGGCGAATCCACCACGTGGCATAGGTAGAAAATTTATAACCACGACGATATTCAAATTTATCAACGGCTTTCATTAAGCCGATGTTACCTTCTTGAATCAGATCTAGGAATTGTAAGCCACGATTTGTGTACTTTTTAGCGATTGAAATAACAAGACGTAAATTAGCTTCAACCATTTCCTTTTTAGCGCGTCGTGCCTTGGCTTCACCTACTGATACAATACGATTGATATCTTTAATCGTGGTGATTCCTAAACGTGTTTCTCTTTCAATTTTTTGCAGTTGTAACTGGTTAAAAGAAACATCTTCAATGTATGGCTCTAGTGCTTCTTTTTGCTCAGGTTTTGTCTCAATGTATTTCTTGAGCCAATCTGTATCTGTTTCACTTTTAGGAAAGCTCGTAATAAAGTCTTTACGTGGCATCGCTGCTTTTTGCACACAAAGTTTCATTATTTGGCGTTCATAACCACGGATACGTTCAATAATGTCACGCATTTGACCACCTAACACATCAATGACAGGTTGCGTTAATTTCAACTCCATTAATTTCTTACCCTGCTCATGACGAAGCATATCGAATTGATCCATATCATCATTTTCACTGGCTTGGCAGGCCTGCACATAAAACTCATTTAATGCGGTAAATTTTTCTTGTGCAATTTCTGGATCTGGTCCTAAATCTTCCTCTTCTTCCTCTTCTTCCTCTTCACCAGCATCAGCTAACGCTTGCTTTTTCTTTTCAGCTTCTTCTTTAGACTCTGGAGTAACAATCGGTGCTGGCTCTGGAATAATGTGTCTTTCTGCATTTGGATCTATAAAGTCAGAGATTAAATCGGTAAGACGTTTTTCTTCTGCTTCAACTTTTGCATAAAAATCTAAAAGATACTCAGTAGAAATAGGTAATTCTGATAAAGCCGTTAAGACTTCAAACAAACCTTCTTCAATACGAATAGCAATTTCAATCTCGCCTTCGCGTGTGAGCAATTCAACCGTTCCCATTTCACGCATATACATACGCACAGGATCAGTCGTTCGACCAAAATCATTATCAACATTGGTTAGTGCCGCAGCAGCTTCCTCAGCAGCCTCATCATCCGTGTCAGTGGTTTCTTCAGCAAGTACTAAGGTATCTTCATCAGGTGCTTTTTCATAAACCTTGATGCCCATGTCACCGATAGTCGTTACAATTTCTTCTATCTGCTCTGGATCAACGATTGAATCAGGAAGATGATCGTTCACTTCGGCATAGGTAAGGTAACCTTGCTCTTTACCTTTTAAAATCAGCGCCTTAAGACCAGTTGCCTCAACATTTTCTTGCTGGGGCTCTTCAGTTTTATTAGTCTTATCAACACTGTCGACTTTATTTTCAGTCTTAGATTTTTTAGTAGATTTTTTCTTAGTCATATATTAGTTACACTTTTAAATGCTTTTAAGTACTTCGACAAATTCGATGTATTTAAAATAAAAAAATTAATCAATCATTATAACACAGTGTTATCTCTTACAATGTATCCACATTGAGAGAGTCTGCTTATAAATTGTCTTGGAATTGACAGATAAGATAAGGGTGAAAACTAAAATTTAAAGGTCTACAACAAATAAAGTTAGACGGGATTAGTCAGTAGCATTAACAGCTCTTGTTTTTCCTCATCAGCTAATCCCTGCGTACGCTCTTTATGCAATAAACTTTCAATTTTAATTTCATTGGCCCTTTTACGAATTTGTCGTATGCAGTCCTGGAATTCACTACTCAGAATATCTGCATCGTCAGACTCTGGTTGCCATTTCATCAGGTGTTTTAGAGGGGCCTCTAGTTCTGTATTTCTCCATCGTTCTAAAAGAGCAACGGGTTTAACCCCCGGACTCTCTTGTATTGCTTCAATGAGTGTAGTCAATAAATCTGATCCTGGCAGATTTGAATGCGCAATTTTTTCAATATTGTCGACAAATTGTACTAATTTAGGCTCAGATAGTAATAATGTAATGGCATATCGAACTGGTGTTTGCCTGACTTCACGGTTGCTTAGACGCGAGAATACTTGTTTTGGTTCATCTTCACGTAAATAATCGTTTTTATTGCTAGAAGCTGCAATACTTTGTCTTTGCCTTAATGTTTTCTCCTCAATACTAGTCAGTTTTGATAACCTACTAATTAATTGATCTTTAATTAAGGTATCAGGCATGTTTTGAATAATTTTTGAAGCCTCTTGAATAAAGCGTGATTTTCCTTCAACTGAGCTTATATTAAATTGGTCATGCAAATGCTCAACGAAATAGGCCGTTAAGGATTGTGCTTCTTGAAAAGATGCTTCAAATGCTTCTTTACCTATTTTTCTAATTTGCGTATCAGGGTCTTCACCATCTGGCAAGAATAAAAAACGTATTTCTTTACCATCTTGCATAATTGGCATGGCATTTTCAACCGCTCGCCATGCGGCCTCACGCCCTGCTCTATCGCCATCAAAACAAAAAATAACTTCTGGTACCGTTCTAAATAATAGTTTTATATGCTCTTGTGTAGTCGCCGTTCCCAGTGTAGCTACCGCATAGCTAAGCCCAAATTGAGCCAGTGCTATCACATCCATATAGCCTTCAACTACAATAATTCGCTCGAGTTTTTGGGTGTGTTTTCGCGCCTCATAAAAACCATATAACTCACGCCCTTTATGAAAAACACTGGTTTCAGGCGAGTTGATATATTTAGGTAAGTCATCCCCAAGAACACGTCCGCCAAAACCAATAGTTTGTCCCTTACGGTTACGAATAGGGAACATAATTCGATCACGATAACGATCATAGGTTTTAATGTTATTAGGGTCTTCATCATTTCGGATAATAAGTCCTGAATCAACCAATTGTTGCTCAGAATAATTCTTTAAAAAAGGCTTATAAAGGTTATCCCAACCAACTGGGGAGTATCCAATTGAAAACTGTTTACTGACCTCTCCACTGAGGTCTCGACCTTTTAAATAAGTAACGGCCTTCTCTGAGCCTTTGAGTTGTAATTGATAAAAGTCGCTGGCATCTTCTAATAGTGTAAATAAATCCCTACTGCGCTGACGTTGTTCATCACTTTGAACCTTACCCCCTTTTTCACGAGGGACAGTTATCCCCATTGAGGCAGCCAGTGATTCGATTGCCTCGACAAATTCTAAATGCTCATATTCCATTAAAAAGGAAAGCGCAGAGCCATGAACACCACAACCAAAGCAGTGATAAAATTGTTTGCTAGGGCTTACAGTGAAAGAAGGCGTTTTTTCATTATGAAACGGACAACAAGCGGTGTATTCACGTCCTTTCTTTTTTAAAGGAACACGCACATTAATGACATCGATAATATCTGCACGCGTTAGCAGATCATCAATGAAGTCACGAGGGATTCGTCCATATGACATGATGTTTTACAATTATCAAAAAAAGGGGGGGGTGCCATATACAAAACACATTGTTTTATATGGCACCCCCCCCTTTTTTACAACATTAGCGACAACAGGGTTATAGGGTGATAGTTGCTTCATTTACATTCAAAGCTATAAAGGTAAGCCAGTATAACCCATTAAATACTTATCAATCGCATGCGCACATTGCCGACCCTCACGAATCGCCCATACCACAAGAGACTGACCACGGCGCATATCACCAGCAGCAAAGACCTTATCCATTGATGTTATATAAGCATCATCGCCTTCAGTCGTGCCTTTAACATTTCCGCGTGGATCTAATTCAACAGTGAGTTCTTCCAACATGCCTTCATGCACAGGATGAACAAAGCCCATCGCGAGCGTCACAACATCGGCAGGTAGCTCAAACTCAGAGCCAGCAACTTCAGCCATATCCCAGCCATTTTTATCATTCTTATTCCACTCAACCTTAATACATTTAACCGCTTGAAGATTACCTTGACCATCACTGATAAATTCCTTAGTACCCACCGAGAACATCCGCTCACAACCTTCTTCTTGAGAGGATGAGGTGCGCATTTTATTCGGCCAATCTGGCCATACCATGCCCTTGTCTTCCTTCTCAGGAGGTTTAGGCATAATCTCTAATTGTGTCACTGACTTAGCACCATGACGTGTGGAAGTACCAATACAATCAGAACCTGTATCACCACCCCCAATAACAACCACATGTTTATCTTTGGCAGAAATCACCTGATCTTCAGAGTGAACACCCTGCACCCATTTTGTATTAGACTTTAAGAAATCCATCGCAAAATGAACACCGTTTAAATCACGTCCTTGAATCGGCAAATCACGTGGCTTTTCAGCACCACCTGTAAGTGCAACAGCATCAAATTCTTCAAGTAGTTGCTTAGCCGGAATATCCACACCAATATGGCTATCTACGCGAAACTCAACACCTTCAGCTTCCATTTGCTGCATACGTCGATCAATCATCTTTTTGTCGAGTTTAAAATCAGGAATACCAAAACGAACGAGTCCGCCAATCTTAGGTTCTTTTTCAAATAAAACCACCTCATGTCCAACACGAGCTAGCTGTTGCGCAGTTGCCATACCCGCTGGACCAGAACCAACAATTGCAACTCTTTTACCTGTTTTATACTCTGCTATTTCAGGTTTAATCCAACCATTTTCAAAGCCTTTATCAACAATTGCATTTTCAATCGTTTTAATCGTAACAGAATTATCATTGATATTTAATGTACAAGATTCCTGACAAGGTGCGGGACAAATTTTACCGGTAATTTCAGGGAAATTATTAGTCGAGTGAAGCGATTCCAAAGCATCACGCCATTCACCATGGTAAACCATATCATTCCAATCAGGAATAAGGTTATTCACTGGACATCCGCCATCGGGACCATCGTGACAAAAAGGAATACCACAATCCATGCAACGAGCGCCTTGAGTTTGCAACTCCTGCTCATCCAATGGAATAACGAACTCTTGAAAGTGGATTATGCGCTCATTTATCGGTGCATAAGACCTATCATGTCGTTCGTATTCTTTAAATCCTGTTGCTTTTCCCATGTCTTTTTCTATTCCTTATCTTGATACTACGCTTTGATACTACGCTTTGATACTACGCTTTGATACTACGCTGCTACTTTTTTAATTTTTATCGTACTATTTTTCTGTTCTAATGCATTTCGATAATCCACTGGCATAACCTTTAAAAACTTCGGCAAGTAGCTATCCCAATTATCTAAAATCATCTGCGCACGTATAGAACCTGTGTGTTTTTGATGACTTTCAATCAATATTTTCAAACGTATTTCATCGGCTTCTAACACATTCGCAAGATCCACATTATCAGCGTCAGGAAGTATCTTTTGCAACTCTACCATTTCGGTATTGCACAACTGTTCAAATTTATTGTTCTCATCCAGAACATAAGCAAACCCACCTGACATTCCTGCTGCAAAATTACGCCCTGTTTCACCAAGACAAACTACGATTCCACCTGTCATGTATTCACAACCATGATCACCAACACCTTCTACAACAGCCGTTGCACCTGAGTTTCTCACACAGAAACGCTCACCTGCAACACCGTTGAAATAAACTTCACCCGCAATTGCGCCATAAAGTGTTGTATTACCGACGATAATATTCTCTTCGGCTTTTTCAATTTTACAATCAGCAGGAGGGTAAACAATTATTTTACCACCCGATAAACCTTTGCCAATATAATCATTACCATTACCTGCTAGTTCCAGCGTAATACCTTTTGCTAACCATGCACCAAAAGACTGCCCTACCGTACCTTTAACATTGATATGAATTGTGTCATCTGCTAGCCCTTTGTGGCCATATTTCTCAGCTACACGACCTGACAACATCGTACCAAAGGTTCTGTTATGGTTTTCGATATTAATATCTATAGTGACTTTCTCAGCATTTTCCAAGGCCGGCTTAGCAAGTTCGATTAGCTTATTATCTAAAGCCTTTTCTATACCATGCTCCTGACCCATTGTATGATGCTCATCATCATGTGAATCTGCTTTAGGTTTGGTTAACAAACTACTGTAATCCAAGCCCTTTGCTTTCCAGTGATTAATGGCACTACGCATATTAAGTTTATCAGACTGACCCACCATATCCGCAATATTACGAAAACCTAGCTTCGCCATTATTTGACGCATTTCTTCAGCCACAAAGAAGAAGTAATTAATAATGTGCTCAGGTTTACCCGTAAATTTCTTACGCAATTCAGGGTCTTGTGTCGCTACACCTACAGGACAGGTATTTAAATGACACTTACGCATCATGATACAACCTTCTGCAATCAAAGGCGCGGTTGCAAAACCAAATTCATCGGCACCTAAAAGCGCGGCAATGACAACATCACGACCCGTTCGCAAACCACCATCAGCTTGCACACAAACACGGCTACGTAATTTATTTAACACGAGTGTTTGATGCGTTTCAGCTAAACCAATTTCCCAAGGTGAACCTGCATGACGAATTGAAGTCAGAGGCGATGCCCCTGTTCCACCATCAAAACCAGAAATAGTGACATGATCAGCATGCGCTTTCGTCACACCTGCTGCCACTGTACCCACACCAACTTCTGAGACGAGTTTCACTGAAATTCTAGCTTTTGGATTGACATTTTTTAAGTCATGGATCAACTGAGCCAAATCTTCAATAGAATAAATATCGTGATGTGGTGGTGGAGAAATCAAACCAACACCTGGTGTTGAATGACGTACTCGCCCAATCTGTTCATTGACTTTATGACCCGGTAATTGACCGCCTTCACCCGGCTTTGCACCCTGCGCCATTTTAATTTGAATATCATCAGCATTTACAAGGTATTCGGTGGTAACACCAAAGCGCCCTGAAGCTACCTGCTTAATCGCAGAACGTTCTGGGTTCATTGTGCCATCTTGTAATGGTTTGAAACGTGTTGCTTCTTCGCCACCTTCACCCGTATTAGACTTTGCGCCGATTGCATTCATCGCCACAGCGAGAGTCGAGTGGGCTTCATAAGAAATACTGCCAAATGACATCGCTCCCGTTGCAAAACGCTTTACAATTTCTTTCGCTGATTCCACTTCTTCTAAAGGAATAGCAGTATCTGCATAATTAAAGTCCATTAAGCCGCGAAGCGTTAATAGACCTTCAGATTGCTCATTAATGGCTTCTGAGAATGCTTTAAAACTATTCACATCATTGCCTCGAACCGCATGTTGTAAACGTGAAATAGTCGTCGGGTTCCAGATATGTTTTTCACCCCGTACACGGTAGGCATAATCTCCACCCACATCAAGATGTTTAGCATAAATTTTCTTGTCGCCATAACCACGCGAGTGACAACGTCGTGCTTCGCGAGCAATTTCGGTTAGCCCCACACCTTCAATCGTAGTTGAGGTACCCGTAAAGTAATCTTTAATAAAATCTGATGATAACCCAACCGCATCAAAAATTTGCGCGCCACAATACGATTGATAGGTACAAATACCCATTTTTGACATCACCTTTTTAAGACCTTTACCAATCGCCTTAATATAGTTTTTATGTGCTGTCTCTTTGTCCATCTTGGAATCAAAATCATTAAATTCAGAATCCACAGTTTCAAGTGCTAGCCAAGGATTGATTGCCTCTGCACCATAACCCGCAAGTGTTGCAAAATGATGAATCTCTAGTGCAGAACCAGTCTCTACAACCAAACCTGTTTCTGTACGCAATCCATTTTTAATAAGATGATGATGCACCGCAGAGGTTGCTAATAAAGCAGGTATCGCCAGTCTTTCATCTGATACATTGCGATCAGATAAAATCAATATATTGTATTTTCCTTCTACGGCTTCTCTTGCCAGTGTCCGAAGCTTTGCAATGGCTTCTTTCATGCCACCACCACGTAACGATGCATCGTAGGTAATATCTAAGGTTTTTGTTTTAAACGCATCACCCGCATGATCATGGATATGACGAATACTATAGAGTTGTTCATTGGTCAAAATTGGCTGCTTGATTTCAAGCCGCATACTGCAGTCTTTATTTTCATGACCAAGTAAATTAGGGCGAGGACCAATTAAGGTAACCAGCGACATCACTAATTCTTCACGAATAGGATCAATCGGTGGATTAGTCACCTGCGCAAAGTTTTGTTTAAAGTAATTTGAAATATGACGCGCACGATGTGATAACACCGCAACAGGACTATCAACACCCATTGATCCCGTGCCTTCCATGCCTGTCGTAACCATCGGTGCTAAAAGAAATTTGATGTATTCTTGGGTGTAACCGAAGGCTTGTTGATTTTTTAATAAGTTCTTTGCATCGAGTGGCTCAGGTACTTCAGCATTACCAAATATTTCGCAAACCTTAATTTGATTTTCATTCAACCACTCTTGATAAGGATGAGCAGTAGCAATCTTAGATTTTAACTCTTCATCAGAAATGATTTTACCCTGCTCCATATCAATCAGGAACATCTTGCCAGGTTGAAGACGCCATTTTTTAACAATTTTATTTTCAGGAATATCCAATACGCCCATTTCAGATGCCATTACCACCAAATCATCATCTGTGATTAAGTAACGTGCAGGACGTAAACCATTACGATCAAGCATCGCGCCAATCTGCCTACCATCACTAAAGGCAACTGCAGCAGGACCATCCCATGGCTCCATTAAAGCCGCATTGTATTCATAGTAAGCATACCGATCTTCATCCATCTGATCATTGCCATACCATGCTTCTGGAATCAACATGGTCATCGCTTCGGTTAATGAGTAACCACCTGCTACCATGAGTTCTAAGGCATTATCCAAACAGGCCGTATCAGATTGTCCTTCAGGAATAACCGGCCAGACTTTCGACAAGTCATCACCCAATATATCTGATTGCATCGAGTGTTCACGTGCTGCCATCCAATTAACATTGCCACGATTCGTATTGATTTCACCGTTATGAGCAATCATTCTAAACGGATGAGCTAAATCCCATGTTGGAAACGTATTGGTTGAAAACCGCTGATGAACTAAAGCAATCGCAGATACCACACGTTCATCTTCTAAATCTTGATAATATTCACCCACCTGATCTGCCAGCAACATACCTTTGTACACAATAGTGCGCGATGACATTGAACAGATGTAAAAATCTTTACTGCCATCAATTTCATCTTGTGAATTGATACGAGCCGTTAATAGTTTATGAATAACAAATAATTTGCGCTCAAAGTGATCCTGATCAACAGTGCCATCACCTTGCCCAACAAATGCTTGATAAATAGCAGGCTCAGTGGGTTTTACACTTTCCCCTAGTCCACTGGGATCAACAGGAACTTTACGCCATCCAAGAAACGTTTGATTTTCATCAGTAATAACACCTTCTACCATTTTCTTGAGTGCTTCGCGTTGGCGACCCTCTTTTGGTAAAAAGACCATGGCAACACCATACTCACCACTGACGGGCAAATCGAAATTGGTTTCCTGTTGAAAAAATGCATCTGGAATCTGCATCAATAAACCCGCACCATCACCCGCTTTGGGGTCTGCACCTACCGCACCACGGTGGGTTACACGTTTTAATATGGTTAAACCCTGCTGTACGATATGATGACTTTTCTCACCTTTAATATGGGCGACAAATCCCACACCACAGGAGTCATGCTCATTGGCTGGATCATAAAGTCCCTGTTTAGATGGCAAGGTATTCATTTTTGAAACGTTGTGGCGCATATACTTCCTCTTAAGTTCTCAATAAAGCACTCTTCCTTACGTGCTTTTAGCCCAATATTAACTCGAAATCGGCTTCAGATTGAGCCAAGAAAAGAGAAAGGGGTCGGTCAGTATATCAGCTTTTATTCAGGTTGTTATACCTACAAATGTATAATATTTAATGGTGTTTTTTAAGCGTCATGTCGTTTTGACGAAACTTAAAGGCTCAGTCTGTGACATCAAATGACACATCTACTACTATAATCTTATAATCTTTTAAATGAGATAATCAGATGCAGCATTATTCAGGCTTTGGTCTATTAAAACATGGGCTTAGCCATCATGAAAACTGGCAGCGAATATGGCGTAACCCTACTCCGAAAGCATCCTATGATGTGATCATTGTTGGTGGTGGCGGTCATGGCTTAGCAACGGCTTATTATTTGGCAAAAGAATTTGGCATTTCCAATGTTGCTGTCATAGAAAAAGGCTATCTCGG
>JAZGEM010000104.1:0-19737 GCA_036478745.1 Cocleimonas sp. | reverse complement strand
CATGGTTGTGATTAATTTTAATGACCAAATCCAAACGGGCACGTTTGAACATGCGGTTCACCACTTAGTGGATAACAAGCTAGATTTATCCTTGTTTGAGCAGGTTTATAAGAATGATGAGTTCGGTTGTCCTGCTTATGATCCTGCGATTCTTTTAAAGATTATTTTATTCGCTTATTCCAAAGGCATTACCTCTAGCCGTGAGATTGCTTGGTGTTGTCGTACCAATATACTTTTTATGGCGCTTTCTTGTCAGAGTTCACCCCATTTTACGACTATTTCTGAGTTTATCAGTGGGCATTATGAGGCGGTTGAATCCTTGTTTGAACAGGTGTTATTAGTGTGTGATGAGCAGGGCTTATTGGGCAATGAGTTGTTTGCTATTGATGGTTGCAAGATGCCTTCTAATGCGGCTAAAGAATGGTCGGGAACCCATAAGGAGCTGGCGGCTAAGCGCGATAAGATCAAACAGTTAATTCGCCATCATTCTCAAAAGCATCAGCAGCACGATAGAGTGGAAGGGGATGCTACTGAGGGTATGACTGAGGAAGCGACGCTTCAAGCTAACCGCCATCAACAGGCGATTGAAACACTGGATAAAGCGGCTGATAAAATTGAGGCGTTTCTTAATAACAATGAGCCACGCAGGGGTAAAGGAAAGCGGGTAACAGAAGTCAAAAGTAATATCACCGATAATGAATCCGCTAAAATGACGACCAGTAAAGGGACCATTCAAGGCTATAATGGCATTGCTTCGGTGGATAAGAAACACCAGATCATTATCGGCGCTGATGCCTTTGGTGAAGGGCATTAGAAGCAGATATAAAAGGTAAATGGAATTCTAATAAAGCAACGTAAGCCATTGATATTGACTCGACAACGGTATCCTCCTATGGAAGAAACGTTTGGATATCTATCAATCTTGTAAAAAA
Organism: Cocleimonas sp.; assembly: GCA_036478745.1. GTDB lineage: Bacteria > Pseudomonadota > Gammaproteobacteria > Thiotrichales > Thiotrichaceae > Cocleimonas. Next base: position 18,805 of record JAZGEM010000104.1, on the reverse strand, counting down.
AGGGGGGGTGCCATATACAATTTAATCAGTGACTATGATGGCTTCTTACGAGGCAATACTACTTGGTCAGGTGAAATAGCAGTCTCAGTGGCTATAATGGCTTTGGTGAAATGAGTGTTTACTCTGTAACGAATGATGGCAAGAAATCCATGGGTATAATGAGAATTTAGCCAATCTTAATAATATATATAAACTAAAAAAAGAGGGTCAAAATGTAATACATATTATAGCCGCAACTATTGGAACATGCTTTAAAATAAAATATTACTAAGATTCTATTCTATGGCACCCCTACCCTTTTTAGATAATTGATGTCCAATGCTGCTCATGAAACATCTATCCACTAGTCAGAATATTATTCTAATCTGCTTAATAACAGTTAAGATACAAGGATAAATTCCACCATTATAATAAAAACAATAAATTGACTATGTGCCAAATTTCAACTTTACTGGATAAAACGGGAACGCTTTCAAGTTTATCAAAATCTATTGATAAGCTACTCATAGCGAAACCAAAAGCATTAACCTTGCTTGTCTCTGCTGGCAATGAATTTACTAAAGAAAAGCTAGACTCATTGCTCACGAGTTTAGATATTCCCCTCTCTGGTGGAATTTTCCATAAAATTATCTTTAAAGATCAATTACTGGATAAAGGCTCTATCATCATTGCTTGGGATAGAGATGTGATTATTACCAATTACAAGAATATTCAAAATACCGACTCAATTAAAGACTTAATAGGTTCTTCAAGGCAGTCAAAAGATGCCCGTAACATAGGCGAATATTTACTCTTTATTGACGGTGCAGTTTCAAAAATTGAAGAGAACCTTGATGCTCTTTACAAAAAAAATGGCTTTCGTGCGACATTTGCAGGTGGTGGTGCGGGTCATAAATCAATGGAATCAAATCCATGTATCATTAGCAATGAAGGACTGCTTGCGAATGCTATGCAGACTGTTGCAACAAACTATAAATCTCGTATTACCACAACGCACGGCTTTACTAAAAAATCTGGGCCTCATTTAGTGACATCATCCGATAGAACAAAAATCAATACATTAAACTATGAGCCCATTGTATCGTTCTATAAAAAACATAATAAAGAACATGGTCGTGAAGAATTAATACATTCAGACTTTGAGGAATTCTATACTCATTACCCTGTTGGTATCGAAAATTTGGATGGTGAATTGATGGTTAGAGACCCAATTAATACCAGTAAAAATCACATTGAGTATATTGGCAATATACCTGAGTACTCTAGAGTTCACATTCTTGAAGGAAGTACCAAGTCCATTCGAGAGAAGGTTGACAGTGATCTTAGTTCACAAAAGCTAAATAATGAAAAAAATGTTGATGCTACTTTTATTTTTAGCTGTGTAAACCGTGATGATAGTGACGATAATCATAACTCTAAAGAAATTAAAATGCTTAATAAACATTTAAACCATTCAGCTAATATCGTAGGGGCTTTATCACTCGGTGAAATAGCAACAAATGAATCAAGGCTTCTACAGCTGCATAGTAAGACTATCGTCATTTCTCAAATGTTGAGTGAATCATGAAAGCTTCCGATACACTGGACATTGTACTTATTCAGCATGAGTTACTAATGGCAACAGGCAAGTCACTTGATGTCACTCTAATGCTCGAAAAGTTTTCAAATATAGCGATCAAAGCACTCAATGTTCCCTCCATTCATATTATTCTTAAGAAAAATAAAGAGTTCGGTAGTGAAGATCAAATCATTAGTTACCCCAATATAACGGACTCTGAATATCATGTATTTGATAGTAGTTTCATGAGTATTCCAGATAAAACGAGTTTTGCTGACTGTATCTCTGCAAATAATATGCACAGTTATATTTATTCAATAAAAGATATTGGTTACATCATTTTTGAACGCTATAAAACGAAGCTACATGATAATCTAGCCCAAGCATTAATCCCCATTATTGAACGACTTGGCTCTGCTTGTTTCTCCTGTTATCAACATAAACAAATGGTAAGTAATAATCAGAAAAAAGAAATTTCAGAAATTAAATTACGTCTGGAAAAATCTAAACTGCAAACCACCTTAAATGCCATTTCAAATGGTGTCGTCACATTAACGAGAGAATTTGAAATTCTCTACATGAACCCAAAAGCAAAATCTTTTCTTGAAATTTCAGGTACGGATTATAAAGATCAAAATATACGTGATTTATTAACACTCTATGATACGGAAGACAATAAAGACATCACTGATATTTTCTTTAATTATTTACAGATAAAAGGTAAATGGAAAAACATCATGCCATTGGTTTTAAAAACAAACAATGGCACAAAACTATCCATAGAAGTTAATGCAAAAGGTGTCATCAACAACAGTGGTGATGTTTCTACTTATGTTGTTGTTATTCAAGATGTTACCCATACTTTAGAAATAGAAAATGAATTAAAGTGGCAGGCTACCCACGACCCATTAACGCAACTATTTAATCGTCGTGGCTTTGAAGCACATATGCAAAAAATGGTTTATCGAAACAATGTTAGCTCTCACGTATTACTTTATCTAGATCTAGATCGTTTTAAAATTGTTAATGATGTCTGTGGGCACCAAGCAGGTGACTTACTGTTACAACAAGTCTCAGAATTAATGGGCAATGAAATCAGATCAACCGATGTTTTATCAAGGCTTGGGGGTGATGAGTTTGGCATCATATTACATGACTGCTCACTTGACTATGCATTGAATCTTGCTGAAATAATCAAACAAAAAGTAGCCAAGTTTCGTTTCTCATGGGAGCAAAGTTTATTCAATATTGGCGTCAGCATCGGCGTTAGAAACATCGAAAAATTGAACACTGATGTAGATCTAATTATGAGTGATGCTGATATGGCCTGTTACGCCGCAAAAGAAAATGGTCGAAATCAAGTCTATCTAGCCGATGATAATAAAATCGGAGAAATTGCTAAGAAAACCAATACCAACTTCATTGGCTTAGTCAACTCTGCCATAGAAAAGAACAGACTGGTACTTTATGGTCAAATCATAGAGCCACTTAATGATGATGGAACCAATAAACCCCACATCGAAGTTTTGCTAAGAATGATAGATAACGGTAGGGTTATACCTCCTGATGCCTTTTTACCTATCGCAGAACGTTATGGAAAAATTAGAGAAATAGACCTATGGGTTATTTCTAAAGCCTTTGAGTATTTGAAAACAAACAAAGGCTTTCAAATAAATATCAACCTATCGGGTGTTACCCTAAGTGACACCAGTGCACTAGCCAGCATTATTGAAATTGTTGAATTAAACCGAAATAATGCCTCTAGAATTTGTTTTGAGATTACGGAAACTGCCATTATCACTAATCTTGAAAAGTGTATTTCGTTTATTGATCAACTCAATATACTCGGATGTGTATTTGCATTAGATGATTTTGGTAGCGGCTTATCATCCTTTAGCTATTTAAAAAGCTTACCCGTGAAATACCTTAAAATAGATGGATCGTTTATTAAAGACATTTGCAATAATGACACTGATGAAATTGTAGTCTCATCAATTCATCAAACTGCAAAAGCATTATCTATTCTCACCGTAGCCGAATATGTTTCAAATGATGAGATTTACGACACCGTAAAGAAAATAGGAATTGATTTTGTACAGGGATACAAAATAGGAAAGCCAAAAATATTATCTGATATAATTGCTGAAACGGTTTAGTCACTTTGCGTTTATGATTTTATTGGCGCTTATGTTAGCATTCCATTTAGTCGTTTCTTCAGCCTGCTATTTTATACTAGCGTTATACAAAATAAAAATATGAAAGACTCTATCTTTAAGCTTGTACTCGCCGATGATTGGGATAGTCTTGGCGACATTATCAAAGAGCACTATTTCTTAAGACCATATTCAAATGATTATATTTGTGTGTGTGGCGAAATGACGGAAATTTACCATTCTTTTTTTGCTAAATTTATTATTCCATTTGGTCTGATATTTGGAGCAATTGTTCCTTATAAAGGAAAGAATGTACCTGTAGATGTTCATTACAATGCGAATACTCAAAATTCAAATATTTATTGGGATAGAGTTTTTAAGTTTTCCGAGAAAAAATATTTTCACTTTAAATCCCATATGGTTCACGTCAAAGATAATAATGTAATCGAGTTTGTGAGATTTGGTATAGGCATTAAATTAAAAGTAACGTCAGAACAAGGTGCTATTGTGTTTCGTGATACAGGTTATATTTGGAGAATATTTGGCAAGGATATACCACTTCCCTTAAGTTTAGTACTGGGTCATATTTATGTTGAGGAGAGACCTCTAGATACCAATACATTTAGTATGAAAATGATAATGACCCATCCGTGGTTTGGTGTTCTATTTCGTTATAAAGGTGTATTTAATTTAAATAAGGATACCGCAAAAGGTATAGAGAGACCTCAGCATATAAATCGTAAGGTGAATGAAATTACAGATATGGAGAAATAGAAGCTGAGGCTGATTAATCTCTCAAACAGTAAAAAATACCAAAACAACTATCTTACGGAAGTTTTTAAGCAAAATAAAACGATAGGCACCCCACCCTTTTTTACATAATTGATCAAATAAACATCATTGAGATCTCAGCATAACTCAGTGGCGAAAGCAAAATGAGATAAATTATTTAAACACTCAAAACTGTAAGTATTCCTTAATTTCAGGCTGAACAGGGTTTGTTAACATCGCCTTACACTCCGTTATCTCCAGCACTTTTCCTTGATGAATAAACGCACACTGTTTTGATGCTAATAAGGCATCATCAGGTTGATGACTAATAAACAATGCTGCCATTTTCTTTTCACTAACCAAGCATTTCATAAGCTCAATTATCTCTTCTCGCATGGCAGGTCCTAATGCAGCAAGAGGCTCATCTAGTAATAATATCTTTTGTTTGCGAACCAACACGCGTGCTAATGCTACACGTTGGCGTTGTCCACCAGAAAGCTTTGCGGGATATCGTTTTTGATAGTCGTCTAAGCCAACACTTTCTAACGCTTTATGAATTTGCTCTTTTTCATCTTGATTTAACCTTAAAGAAGGCTGGATACCTATGGCTATATTGGTATAAACATCTAAATGCGGAAATAAATTATGCTCTTGAAATACGGTTGTTATAGGTCTTCTAGCTACGTTCAATGCACTTATCTCTTGATTATCTACTATGATTTCTCCTGAGGTAGGCTTTAGAAAACCAGCAATTAGGTTTAATAATGTCGTTTTCCCCGAACCACTAGCGCCTATAACACTGAGTATCTCGCCTGCTTCGACATGTAAGTTAAAACACATTTCACTACTGTCTTGTTTACCATAGGAGAATTTTAAGTTTCTAATGTCTAACATATTCACTCCCTGTGATTCTTCGACCACCAATCAACCTTTCAATTAACCAAAATATCAATAGACAACTGATTAATAAAAAGACGGCAACAACGGCAGCCTGTGGCATTTGATAGGCAGATAAACGTTGATATAATAATAACGATAAAGTTGCTGTATCTGGGGAACCAAATAAGGCAATCACGCCTAAATCTCCCATGGCTAAAACGGTTACTAATGCCGCAGATAAACCCAGTGGTTTTCGCAATAATGGAAACTCTATTTTAGTAAAATATTGCCAAGCACTCATATCTAAACTTTGACCCAGACGTTGGTAGGATTGGGTGTTTTTACGTAAAGCAGGACCAAGTGTTCGAATCACAAAGGGTAATCCCATTATGCCATTGATTAAAATAACAATGAAAATTGCCCAGTCAAACACATTAATATGTGGGCTTAATATGATAAACAGTCCCGTACCAATCACTAACGGTGGAACAACATAAATCATCGAACCAGATAACTCAAAAAAATGTGCCTGATTAGGTTTCCCCAGTAAGGCTTTTTCTGCACTGGCAGTGAGTAAAAACCATCCCAATGTAATCGCTATGACAGATGAGCACAAGCCAATCAGAAAGCTAAAGCCAGCGGCTTTCCATAAAACCACATCATTGATAACATCAAGAAAAGGGGCTTTAAATGCATCAATGAACATCGCTATTAATGGTGAGGACACAAATATAACGGCTGACAATATAACCATAAATGAAGTAATTTGATGTGTTATTGATACGGATAAATGCCGCATAGAAAACGTTGCTTTAGCCTCTATTTGTAAGTTTGGTTCCACATCAGGTAAACGACTAAATCTACTCGCAATAAGTGCAACCAAAATGGATAAAACTAATTGTAATAGCGCCAAAACAACTGCTTGCTGAGGATCAAAATCAAATCGTAAAGACTGATAAATAGCAACCTCTAAAGTTGTGCTTTTAGGTCCACCGCCTAAAGCTAGCACGGTTGCAAAACTGGTTAGGCAGAGCATAAAAATGAGTACAGCAACACTAGGGATACTTTCTCTTAGCATGGGCCATTCAATATGCCGCCATTGTTGCCAACGACTCATTTTCAATTGAGCGCTTAAACGCCAATGTTGCTCTGGTATTAATTCCCATGTGGGTAGTAATAGGCGAACAGTTAAAGGAATATTAAAAAACAAATGCGCCAATAGAATCCCATTTAGACCATAGAGATCACGTCCTAGTGGCAACCAACCTTGACTACCATAAACGGAGACAATTCCAAGTACGGCGACGATTGCAGGGACAACCAGTGGCAACCCAAATAAAGTAAGAATTAATGAGCGCAATGGAAAATCCCCAAACCGAGCAAAAGCACGTGCTACTAGAAGCCCCATTCCTACACTTAAAAAAGTGGACAATGTCGCTTGTAATAGACTGAAGTAAACTACTTGACGTAAATAGGCATCTTTCCAGAAAGATAGACTCTGACTTTGATTTGTTTGACTGCCTAGAATATCACTGGCAAAAAACAAACTAACCAATGGCAAAGTGATAAATGCGAGCAGAAGTAACACGACTAGGTAGCCTGATATTATTTTCATTACTTTTTATGACTCATATGCTCGGACACATAGCTCTACACTTTAAAGCTATTTTGCCAAGGCATTCAACCACTCCTTAACCCATGCCCTACGATTTTTTGCAACTTCAGCTTCATCAAATAATAAAACAGGCGCAGGATCAACCAACCTTTTAAAGGCATCTGGCAATTTATCTTTAGCTAATTGCGCAGGATACATCCAATTATTATCGGGAATAATGTGCTGGAATTTTTCACTAATCATAAAGCGTAGGAATTCTTTTGCTAGCTTTGTCTGTTTACTACTTGCGACAATTCCTGCAATTTCAATTTGTTGATAATGACCTTCTTTAAATTTAGCCACTGCATAATTATCCTTTTTCTCAGCAATGATATGATAAGCCGGTGACGTGGTATAACTTAAAACCATCTCAGCCTCACCCTTTAAAAATAATCCATAAGCCTCACTCCAGCCTTTACTCACCGTCACAATACGAGGTGATAATGCCTCCCATGCTTGCTCTGCTTTATCTCCGTAAACTTGCTTGACCCAAAGTAATAAACCAAGCCCTGGGGTGCTGGTTCGTGGATCTTGAATCAAAATCTTCGGTCCATCTTTATTTTCTACCAACTCTTTGAGGCTTGCAGGAGGGTTTACTAGCTTATCTTTATCATAAACAAAACCAAAATAACCAAAGTCATATGGTAAGAAAATTTCATCAGACCATTTCGCAGGCAAAGACGAATGCTCTAGGGTGATTCCATGTGCTTTAAATAAACCTGTTGCTCGTGCATCAGCACTTAGATTCGTATCTAGCCCTAATACTACATCAGCTTTGCTATGTTTACCTTCGAGCTTAAGACGACTTAATAAAGAAACTCCATCCTCAAGTGCAACAAATTTAAGTACACAATGACAATCCTGTTCAAAAGCTTTTTTTACTTTTGGACCCGGCCCCCATGCACTGGTAAAGGAATCATAAGTGTAAATCGTTAAGGTCGGCTTAGTCTCAGCAAAACAAACTGTGCCGAATATAGTTAACAATAAAGTAAGGGTAAAGTGCAGATAACGCATTAAAATCTCCATCAAAGAATAAGGATGAAGTAGATTAAAAGTGTCTTTAGATTAGACACTTTATATTTTCAACTCACATCCCTACGCTGGTATTAACCAAATCAGGTTCATCGGATTAGGGCTTCCCTCTCAGCTTGATGACTTTCTTCAGGCATCAGGCACTCCGTTGAGTAGTACTACTATAGTGGGTTAGAATCTCTTCGACAAGCGGGACTTATCAAAGTACCTTAAATATTTTAAATTAATAGCATTTCATTTCTAATCATGATTCCTTTCCCCATGACTTTTAAGCCGAGATCTCACTCTATCTAATAAATCATCTTTTAATTTTTGTGAAATTCATCACAGAACGAATGTGGTTGATCAGGATATATTGTTTTCCAAGGTAATTATGCCTGTTAAAAAATGGAGAATTAAAATGAATACGATCTTTAAAAAATCAACAATTTCTTTGGGTGCTACTTTACTCCTACTTGGAAGCAGTACAGTGATGGCTGAAAGGGTTACCTTTGATCATAAAAATAACAGAGTCATCCATGATCATAGGGTAACAAAGACGGCTCCACCAAGAAGAGTTCAAGCGACTCGAACACGTCAGACAGTGACAGATCATAGACGCACACGAACTAGTAACACTAAACGCGTTCCACCTAAGAGAATCAATGTACAAAGGCAAAGTAAATCAGCCTCTAACTTAAAATTTACTATATCCAAAAGTATGAAAAATAAATTACGCACATTACAATGGGAAATGAAAGCAGGTAGTGTCGGTCGCCCTATCCTAAGTGGCAACCGTTACCAGCTAACCAACCTGTTAAATGGGCGTGGGTTAAAAAGACAAAAAAGAACGATTGCAGCCAATCTTGGATTCGGCTCATCATCTAAAAAAAGCTTTAACATGCTAATAAAAAGACAAGCCGGCAATGGTCAAGTACGTTACGGTGATCGTGTGGCATTAAATATATCTCCTTATGGATGGTTAAAATACAAAAATCAAAGTAGAGGAATTAACATCAGTGATGATGATCATAGACCACATTACATCTGGACCGTAACAGGTGGAACAAGGGGACAAAAACTGGTATCAGGAATGCCTTTTGCACTCTACAACAACACAGAAAGAGCAGAAGTTGTCTACTGTAAACGTACTTGGGGCATTAATCTTGGCTGGCATGGTGTTTCAAAATGTGGAGGTCTTGCAGCAAAGGTTTCAAGCAAAGTTTTTGGCGAAAATGGCTTGTTCGCACGAGATGGACTTTCTGGTAAAGGCTTCGTAAAGCTAAAAGATTTCTTGTGTGATAAAGGCGTAAAAGCGGCTGCAGCGTATGCTACAGCACAATCTGGTGGATTAGCTGCTCCTGTGGCGCTAGCAGCACCACGAGCTACCAAAGAATGTAAAAAACTCTAGTTTTTTAAACTCTCTAACCAGCCCGTTATACAAATGTATATCGGGCTTTTTTTATGGAATCTCTTATCCCTTATGTGACATCTACGAATAATTTAAACATCATGCGTGATTTATACCCCTATTATTTAATATCTTTCAGTTTGGTGAATAGATCACAGAATCAAAGCCTAAATCCAATTATATTTATCCCAACTAGTTAAAACAATTAGTGAAATTATTGAATTAGCAACCATTGGAGATAAAAATGAAAACACGTAAAACAAGCTTAAGAAGTAAAACAATACTCATGTTTCTATTATCAACATCTGTAACAAGCACACTGGCGATTACCGGTAGTTTAGGTGGTTTAAGTACTTATAACGGAGTTGAATGGCAAATTGATATGCCTTGGCGAATGGAACCAATAAAACAGCCATCAAACCATCAGGTCGATCAAGTCACCATTAAAGATAATGTTCTTCAGCGCAAAACACTTTCAAGACAGAATTTTGAGACCAAATTGGATGATAGCTCAAGATTTTTAGACACGAGCATCAAAACGCCTACTAAATCAAAATATGATCCTATCCCTTTAACGTTTACCATTCACGATGCAGCTCAACAAAGTGGGGATGTTTTAGCATTTAATAAATTTTGTGGCATGTATATTCTGGAATTCGAACCAGGGAAAGCATCGCCAGAATCAGAGCTTACCTTTATCTCACCTCAAGAATTCTACGAAATCGAAGTCTCCAAAAAATGGAAGAATAATGGCATTATGAATGGTCCAATCGCAGACAGTCATCTACTACGTCGGATTTGGATGGGCGAATCACCGAATGATGTATTGACGATCAATGATTGGTCAGAATGGCATGGAACGGCATATTACACGCCAAAAAACAAATCACTTGCGGGGAAAGATTTACGAATTATCGCCGCGGCAAGAATAAGCAGAACAAACTCATGTAGCCAGCAAGATTTTAGCCCTGGCGATATCATGAGCAAAATACAAGGTCCTAAAAAGAAGCAGTTGAGCGCCTCAAACACGATATTTGAAAAAGAAGATTCAATTATCCTTGGAGACTTTCTTCGCACTCATTATGCAGCAAAATCTTTACCTCGTTTTGATAACAAATGGGTATATGGTGACCTTCATTATCATTCTCAAGGAACAGACAATGAAGGTGAAAGTGGAACATCCTATCGATCGGCTTTGGCTGCGATGAAAGCACTGGCATTAGATTATGCATTTGCCACTGACCATGCTTCAGATAGTGTCCAATTTACTGCATTACAAGATATCCATATCACAGAGTTCGATACTGGGTGGATTGTTAGTGACTGGATAGTTAATAAATTCGTAGAAGGAATAGGCCTCCCATTACTATTAAAAAAAGAAGCATATAGAGATATGAGTAGTGAGCGTAACGCACATTTAAAGCAATGGTTACAAGGGGATGGGGGGGCAAATGATGAAGTGTCACAACGTCCGGGATCGAATCGTGTACCTCAAATCTTTCTGGGTGGCGAAGTTGATATTATCCCAGAAATATCAAGTCAAGATAATGAAAATAAATATTATGAATATGGTGCTGGACTAATATATAGATGGCGTGATGCATGTTTTGCTGTACCAAGTATCATTATAGAAAAAACAGATTTTGCAGAGCAATGTTATAATGATGGTTTTCTCGAAGACCCCAAAGGTGAAGATGGACGGGTTCTTTTAAGAGATGTACAGGGTCCATTTACAGATTTTTATGCAAGGCAGCACCTTCTTTACCTTCCAAGAAAACAAGTTGAAAACACCTTTATATCTAGTGAAACATCTGAATTGGGTGGGGCTACACGATCACTTAAAGCTGAGGTTACCTCTGATTCTGGCACGCCTAATGGTGTACTTGATGAATTAGACATCACAGAAAATTCAGGTTATTTATTTCTTGCTCACCCTGCTTCAGCAGCAACAGGGAACGGAGTTGGAAGGATTGCAGGTCCTGATATTTTCCCATACTCAAAGGCACAGCTCGCCGTAGCCTTTAATTCTAAACACGTCTTAGGTTTGCAGTTATGGAATGAAAATGCTCGTTTTCATTCAGATAATTCAGAACAAAACTTTCCATTTATGCATGATACACAGACATTAAATGCCGAAACTCAAGAGATAGTTGACTCATTCTCAGCCTTTATTGATAAGCAATCATATATCCCAGATACATTTACGCAGTGGCAAAATCTAGATTGGTCTTGGCAAAAACAAGATGATCACGCGATGAGAAGTTCTCTACTTAATGGTACCGCAATGTGGGATATGGTAAACCTTTGGGGCATTACTCCTGAAAAAGTTGCCGATATTGATTTCCTACAAAGTGGAGAGCCGCGTAAGTTCTTTATGGCTGGCGGTTCAGATGCACATGGTGATATGAATTACCGTCGTGAAGGTTCCCCCGCCACAGGCTGGAACAACACTAATGATACAGCGATTGGAACACCACGAAATCTTACATTCGTTGGTTCAGATCGAAATAGTCAATCTAGTGGTCAACCTACTGTTGGTCAAAACCAAATTCTAGATGGGTTAATTTCAGGAAGATTCTCTGTAACAGATGGACCTGCTTTCAGAATCGCCCTAGACACGAATAGCAATGGAATTATTGATGACCAAGATATTCATATGGGTGAGGATGCCACTTTGTCTGAAGCACAAGGGATAAGAACATCTAGGTTTGAAGCTGTAGCACGTCCAACTACGTCAAAATTCAATCTGATTGTTGAATGGAAGTCTACGCCTGAATGGGGTCCTGTTAAAAACATCAAGTTACTCGTAGGTGTTCAAGAAGGATCACGCGAAGGATTAGTCTATAAACATAGATCAAGTGATATATGTGGAAATAATAATTTATTAAAAGACGCGAATGGTCGTGAATATTGCCCAACGGTATTTAATACTTACGTAAAAGACCCCGGTAGCAACTTAAGCCTTGTTGTACCAAACTCACAAGGCATGCAGGGTAGAAAAGTCATTGAACTCGATGCTTATGACTACAAGTTATTTAATAAAGTATGTGACCGTATTTCACGCGCAGCAAGAGCGATTCGACCACAAGACAACGACATCTTTGATACAGATCTTGTTTTGGATCCAAGTTTCCCATCTGCTAATATACATTGTAGTGCAAAGAATATTGCCAATCCTCAACGCTTATTTGTACGTGCTATCGCGACAACAATAGATAACACAAATCCACCTGTTACGGAGGTTGCGCTTGAGAATCCAACGACTGCTGATACCACAACATTTCAAACACTCAGTAGATATTCTTACAGTAACCCGGTTTGGATTCGTGATATTCCCAAGCAGTTAGTTAGAAATGTCACTAGTGTTTTGCATATTAAATAATCCACATATATTCAAATCTTAACTCATCAAATTTCATTCCTATGTTTTACGACATGGGAATGAAATTTTTCAAGTTAAACCATCCGAAATAAAGGCAGATTGTAAACACATGTACCTTATTCGTAAAAAAGTCAGTGCTTACGTTTCAAAACTTTCCATGCTAGCGGCAAACTTACTGCAGCAAGCGCGATCTTTAAGAGGTCAGCAAAGACAAATGGCGTGAACCCGAGTGTAAGAATCGGCTTATCCCAACCAATCACACTGCCAAGCCAAAATAGACCCAAAGCATAAATAATGGCCATGCCAATCATCATCGTAAATACCGTTTTAAATACATTACGATCCCAGCCTTTTTCAGCCAACCAACCAACAGTAACAGCAGAGAAAAAGAAACCAGCTAGGTAACCACCTGAGGGACCCATCATATAAGCCAAGCCAATGCCACGCTCTGGTGTATTAGAAAACACAGGTAAACCTAAAGCGCCTTCTGTGAGGTATAACAAGATAGTTGCACCACCTAATTTCCAACCAAATGACATGCCGATAACCAACACAACAAATGTTTGCATCGTCATTGAGACGGGGTAAAAAGGAATGTTTATTTTAGCAGATGCCCAAAGTGCCATTGAACCTACAAAGGCGAGTAACACTTTTACCAGTAAATTAGAACTCACGCCTGTTGCTTGCTGAACTAAGGTTGAGTGTGTTGCTTGAGTCGAAAACATTAAGTCTCTCCTGTACTTTTGATTGTTTTATATGTATCTCCAGCATTAATAATAGCAAGTATCTGTAGGAGATACAGAGATTTATTCTAGTGATAAGATATTTAAAACTGCCCCTCAGCTGTCATCCATTTATCAATATCACTTTCTCCATAAATTTGCATGAAAAACAGTAATAATCGATACGATGTTCTCACTTCAGATAGTTCTGGAATAGCATAATATTGAGAGTAGACCTCAACAAACTGTCTTTGCTGATCAGCCGTTAACATGTATTCTAAAATAACAAAGTCCAACTCACGTGGCGCTAACACAAATGCATCAAGGTCAACCAGAGCCACCAACTCTTGACCCTGTTGTAAAAACTGATCCCAACGCAGATCAGGTATCATGGGGATAAAGGCACTGCAACTCAGTACTTCAATCTCAGCTTTTGCCTTAGAAAGATAGTGATCAGGTATCAAGTTTGAAGCAGAGTAATCGGTTAAGACCTGTTGTAATATTTTATTCCATTGCATGCTATCGATTCCAGCATTGCCTATTAAACCCCATGTTTTGCTTTTATTTTGATGTAATTCAACGAGGTATCTTGCCAACTGATCAACCATGTCACTATTGATACTTTCAACAGCAAAGCCTTCAATTTTAGAACTTAAGATATACGCCCTATTCTCTCCTGTCTTCAAATCAGGAAAAGATTTAGCTTTAATCAAATCAGGAACAGACAATGCGCTCATGCTACTTATAATCTGATAGTGACGGTCAAAATGAGCAATCTGCTTATACAAATCGAGTCCAAAAAGCTGCTGCATTATTAGCCAAAAAGGCGTGTTTGTATTCTCACAGACCTTTAAAAAAGCTTTTTTTGGTTCTATTGCCGTATCCTCTAACGCCAATTGCCAGAGTTTATGTGTACTGTCTTTAAAGCGTTGCGGTAGATAAATTGAGTGTTTTAAAGCAGGAATACTTTTAATCACCCATTGTGGAATTTGATTCATTGTTGGCGGAGATTCCTTTAATAGAGATTAAAATTATATGTTTAGGTTTCATTCTAACTAATTGTTTTTTAAAGTCTATAGCGCTAAAAATCTATCGATACACTTTCCTAAGGAAGAGTCGATGTTATTTTTAGACTTGCTCTTACTCTGCCTAGTAAAAAACCGCAGAATGAATTTACAATAGTTTTTGATCCAATTATCAAGAAAAGGGGGGGGGTGCCATATAATAAAACCCTACAATATTATAGAATGCTGATTTAATCCAAGTACAATACTCTCATGTTCTACGCAGATACTTTTGATGTGATTATAATTGGTGGCGGTCACGCTGGCACTGAAGCCGCGCTTGCACCTGCGCGTATGGGTTTAAAAACGTTATTATTAACGCATAATATCGAAACGATTGGACAGATGAGTTGTAACCCGGCTATTGGTGGTATTGGTAAAGGGCATATTGTAAAAGAGATTGATGCGCTTGGTGGTGCTATGGGACATGCTGCTGATTTTGGCGGGATTCAATTTCGTACCTTAAATGCACGAAAAGGTCCTGCCGTTCGTGCTACACGAGCGCAAGCTGATCGTTCTTTATATAAAGCAGCGATTCGTGAAGCAGTTGAGTCACAGGAAAATTTGCAGATATTTATGCAAGGCGTTGATGACCTAATTATTGAAAACAACAAAGTTATCGGTGTCAGCACTGAGATGGGTTTAAAGTTTTCTGCTAAAGCCGTGATTTTAACCGTGGGGACTTTTCTTGGTGGCAAGATTCATATTGGCATGCAAAACCAATCTGCAGGTCGTGCGGGTGACCCACCCTCTATTGCCCTTGCTGATCGCCTTCGCGAAATGCCGTTTGATGTGGGTCGTTTAAAAACAGGCACACCTGCCAGAATTGATTCTCGCTCAATTGACTATAGCCAATTACAAGAACAGCCCGGTGACACCCCTATTCCCACTTTCTCTTATATGGGAAAGTTTGAAGATCATCCGCGTCAAATTTCTTGTCATATTACTCATACAAACACACGTACACATGAAATTATTCATAATGGACTAGATCGTTCCCCTTTATATTCTGGTGTGATTGAAGGTGTGGGACCGCGTTATTGTCCTTCGATTGAAGATAAAATTGTACGCTTTGCAGATAAAGACAGTCACCAAATCTTTATTGAGCCAGAAGGTTTAAGTACCTATGAGGTCTACCCAAATGGTATTTCTACTAGCTTACCTTTTGATATTCAATTTGATTTCATTCGCTCAATCAAAGGCTTTGAAAAGGCGCATATAACGCGTCCTGGTTACGCCATTGAATATGATTTTTTTGACCCACGTGATTTAAAACCTACTTTAGAAACTAAGTTTGTTAAGGGGCTTTATTTCGCAGGGCAAATTAACGGCACAACGGGTTATGAAGAAGCTGCTGCGCAAGGTTTACTTGCTGCTATTAATGCCGCTTTACAGATTCAAGGAAAGGATAGTTGGTTCCCAAAACGCAGTGAAGCTTATATCGGTGTCATGGTTGATGACTTAATTACCCACGGCACACAAGAGCCTTACCGTATGTTTACTAGCCGTGCGGAACATCGTTTATTATTACGCGAAGATAACGCGGATTTACGCTTAACTGAAGTGGGTTACAAACTAGGTTTAGTTGATGAAGAGCGTTGGCGAGATTTTAATGAGAAGCGTGAAAATATCGAACTTGAATTACAACGGATGCGCGATACCATTTTACGTCCAACGGATATAACAAAAGAACAAAGTGAAGCGGTCTTTGAGCGTGAATTAAGTCATGAATATCGCCTAAGTGAATTATTAACCAGACCGAATGTGACCTATCAAACTTTGATGAGCCTGCCTAAAGTGGGCCCTGCTGTTACCGATATAAAAGTAGCAGAGCAAGTTGAAATACAGTTTAAATATGCAGGCTATATCGACCGCCAACAGTTAGAAATAGAAAAACAAAAAAAACACGAAGAAACCGAATTACCCGATGACTTTGATTATTCTAATATCAAAGGAGGTTTATCCAATGAAGCTCGGCAGAAATTAAACGATCAAAAACCTACAACCATCGGGCAAGCATCACGTATTCCTGGAATCACGCCAGCGACTATTTCTATATTGATGGTGCATTTGAAAAAGCACCGTTATAAAAAGGCAAGCTAGCACGATGTCGAATGACAAAATGTGGGAACTTGGCTTAAAGGAACTTGACTGCAATCCCAATGAAAGCCAGTTATCCATGCTAAAACACTATATCGATTTACTCGATCGCTGGAATAAAACTTATAACCTTACGGCTGTGCGTAACCCCAAAGAGATGATTCCTTTGCATATCTTTGATAGCTTAGCCGTTGCTGACTTCATCGAAGGTGATCACTTATTGGATGTGGGTAGTGGTGCTGGTTTACCCACGATTCCACTCGCCATTATTCAACCTGAACGACGTTTTACGGCACTTGATACCAATGGAAAAAAGACCCGTTTTATTCAACAGGCTGTGATTGAATTAGGTCTAAAGAATGTCAGTATTGAACAAGCGCGTATAGAAAAGTGGCAATCACCCATACAATTTGATGGAATAATTAGTCGAGCGTTTGCATCTATCCATGACTTTGTAACGTCTTCATCTCCACATCTTACAAACAATGGCACACTCTATGCTATGAAGGGGCAATATCCTGTGAGTGAAATTCAGTATTTACCAAAAGGGTTTTCATTACATCAAGAACATAGATTACTTGTCCCCTTTGTTGACGGTGAGCGCCATTTATTAGAGTTTAAACTATGAAGCTTAAAAGCACGCGTTCTACTTTTTATTTATTCGCCGCGATGGTGATTAGCTCACTTGTCATAGGAAGCTATTGTAAAACGCAGTTTGTTCCCGTAACCGTAACCACTGCTAATGCAACATCTACTGTTGTGGCTAAATCAAAATATGCCCCTGTTGAAGTTGAAATGAAATTAAAAAAAGTAAGCGCGCATAGTTGGTATGCCCAAGGAAAAGCAGGGATCGCAACGGATAATGCAGGTTTCATTTCAAATGCAGGTGTTATTATTACAGATCAAGGTGTTGTCCTATTTGATGCGTTAGGCACCCCATCTCTAGCGCATAAGTTAGTTCAGAAAATCAAAGAGCTTACTGATAAACCCATTGTGAAAGTTGTGGTAAGTCATTATCACGCAGACCATATTTACGGATTACAAGTCTTTAAAGAACTCGGTGCTGAAATCATCGCCCCCGAAGGTGTTTACGAATACATTGATTCAGATGCAGCATCGAGTCGTCTTGAGGAACGCCAGTTCTCACTTGAGCCATGGGTAAATGAGAATACCAAAATTATTGTTCCCGATAGAATTATTGATAAAGCCGAAAAATTCACTGTCGGTGATGTGTCATTCTCCATCGAAGTCATAGGTTCTGCTCATTCCGATGGAGACCTCACCTTATTAGTTGAAACTGACCGTGTACTTTACACAGGAGACATTATTTTCGAAAGAAGGATACCTTTTCTCGGAAGCAAGCAAACAAAGCATTGGCTAAAAACATTACAAGATATGGAATCACTCGAAATCCAAGCACTCGTTCCTGGGCATGGTCCTAGCGCCGAAAAACCTCTAGAATCCATTACCTTCACTCGTGAGTATCTCGCATTTTTACGAAATAATATGGGCGATGCCATTGAAGAAATGATTGATTTTGATGAAATCTACAAACAAATAGATTGGACAGATTATAAAAATCTACCCGCCTTTGAAGAAACAAATAGACGCAATGCGTTTCAGGTTTATTTATCTATGGAAGCCGAAGGTAACTAGAGGAAACTGATAAATTACATAGCCCCGCCTTAATTTGAAGATTGCTTTAGCAGCCCACCAAGGGCAATAAAGTATATCGTTACAACTCCGAAAGGAGGTGTCGATGTTGGTCGAGACTTGCCTGATCTCTACAAAGAAAACAATCTTATGATACAACCTATCTGGATACTTGAATGGCACCCCCGTGGTATTTGGAAGATTGTAATGGCACCCCCGCCTTTATTTGAAGATTGATTGAAATAACCGACTTTCTTCAGGGATCAAATATTGGGAATATTTACATAATGGCTACCATATCTGAATTATACAGACGCTGTATAATTCCCTACCGTTTGTCGGAAAATCAGGTATATTACAAGCATATAGTGGGTTTTGACTCCAAGAAGTTGATGCCATAAGGGCTATGTATTCTGAGATATACGGAAGCTGTATAATAAACTGTTA
>JAZGEM010000103.1:0-114009 GCA_036478745.1 Cocleimonas sp. | reverse complement strand
CCACTAGCATCTGTTATTCCCGTATAAGTTGTCGTACCGTCACTTGCTGTTGCAGTAACGGTTGAACCTACCACTGGAGTAATATTACCTGTAGTCGAATCACCATCATTGTCATCTTCGATCCACACTAAGTTTCCGATTTTAACCATTTCCGGACACTTTTCGAGTTCAAAGTTACCAATATAACCAGACATATTAACGTTTTTTCGGATACCTGCTTCTGCAATCGCAAGGTCTTTTGAATCAGTATCTTTAGGTGAAACATCCACATCTGAGGTGTACATTTTCCATGTCATACTGCGGACTGTTGCACCACCCATATCAAGCACTGTAAAAGTACGCTGACCAGAGGCAGCGTTTGCATCATAAGTCACCATTGCATAATCATCAGTAGTTGTAAGGAATGATGACGGATAGTTTGCAGGATTCCCAGAAGAAGTGAAAGGCAAAACATTGATTGCATCCGTTGTCGGCGAAGTCATTGTCGCAAGCGTTGTCGAAGAATCAGCACCGTTTGCATGAAGGCTCGTGACTTTACTACCCGTTCCATTTGGACCATCCCAAAAGGTCATTACACCATAACCAAATTTTCCAGACGGTGGTCTATGACCACCAAACATAAATTGATTAATAGTAATATCTTCTGAAAAGTTATACGTAAGCGCATCAGCTGGACTGATGTCATCTTGACCCCAGTAGCGATAAACCTCAGGATTGCCATTCATATAAGTTGCAACAACAGGAAAAGTAGTAGAATTACTATCTACATGTTTATGGTCTCTACCTTCTCGAGGCATAGTAACCGTCAAATCTATTCCAGAGCCATCTATATCAGCCGCCGTCTCAATAAAAGGGTAGACGGTATTGCCAACACCATTCAGATCTGGGTATGTAGACCAATCAAGTTGGTGTTGTGTACAAGCTCCTGTTGCAGCCTGAACCTGTGTTACAGTGCTAAACAACAGCAAAGTAATGAAGACACTCCATAATTTATAACTTTTCATTTTCCAAACCCTTTGAATAACCCATAGAAAGAACTCATGATTGTATACTAATTAAACTGAACAATAAATGAACAATAAACAATCTTTCCAGAGAATAAGTTAAATTAATTCTTTCTAAGGAGAAAACATTGAATTTTTTTAATTATTATTTCAATTTGATAGTTCTTAGCATCAAATCGGGTGATATTTGGTTCAGAGCGCATCCATGTCATTTGCCGTTTTGCTAATTGACGTGTTGCAATTACGGCTCTTTCTTTCATTTCATTCTGATCCAGTTTTCCATCGAGGTAATCCCAGACTTGGCGATAACCGACTGCACGCATCGCGGGCAAGTCTGCATGTAAATCCTCTCGTGCATACAGCTTTTTAACTTCATCAAGAAAACCTGCTTCAAGCATTTTATCAAAACGAATAGCAGCTAACTCACGTACCCACTCTCGCTCAGGTATCAGTGCTAATTTTAATAAGCGATACGGAAAAGCAGTCGATTTTTCTTCCTTTTGGTGTGTACTTAAAGGTTTACCCGTCAATTCAAAAACTTCCAATGCACGCTGAATACGCTGCTGATCGTTTGGATGAATTCGTGCTCCTGCTTCTGGGTCAACCTTTGTTAACCTTTGATGTAAATGACCCCAGCCGTGGTGCTCCGCTTCTTCTGAAAGCCTTTTTCTCACTTCAGGATTAGCAACAGGTAAATCTGCCAAGCCATTTTCCAAAGCACGGTAATACAACATGGTGCCACCAACTAATACAGGAATTTTCCCCTTATCAATAATCTCCTGCATTTCACGCAGAGCATCTTTACGAAAATCAGCCGCAGAATATGGCTGACTAGGATCAAGAAAGCTAATTAAACGATGCGGTGCTTTCACCAATTCTTCTGCCGTGGGCTTTGCCGTACCAATATCCATACCTTTATAAACCAATGCAGAATCAACACTGATTAACTCGATTGGAAAATACTCCATTAGCTTCATCGCCAGCCCCGTCTTGCCAGAAGCTGTAGGACCAATAATAAAAATAGCAGGAGGCAAAGTCATGTTTTCAATAAACCTTTTATACGAATTTTTAGTCGTCTATAAATCTTAGCTGCACGGGATTTAATGGAATCCCCTTCACCCATATAGTTTTTCTTCAGATATTTTTTTAGGTTCGCTGACTTGGTTTTTATATCAATATAAATCTCGGTCGTCTTCAGCCAATCAATAAAACACATTACAGATTCATAGGCTTTTTTAAACCAGTCAAATGCCATCAGTTTCGGTTTTGTAACACGAAATAGCCAAAAGGTGAATGCAGCAACTGGGACTTTTCCTACATACAGAAAAAACCAAGCAAGCACCTTACCTTCTAATAGAAGCACCCCTGCATATATTCCTAATACTTCAGTAATAGCAAATAGAACTAGAAAGACAATCAGGATCAAAGCACCATGCACATTCTGGAGATAGAGTTCCAATTTTTTAAGCAGATTCAGTGATTGAATATAACGAAAAATCGGCTGAGCAAAACGTTCCCATATTAACTCTTCATAGATAATATAAATTATCACTAAGACGCTAAGTAAATAGTGCGAGAGTGTGTTTAGTATTCTATTCAATGATTGTTTGCAACGGCGTTAGCTTGTATTGACATAATTAATAAATTCATTGACCACGCATGAACAGCTTATCCAACTGATAAATACTCATCTGCGTCCAAGTCGGACGTCCGTGATTACACTGCCCACTTCGCTCCGTCCGTTCCATGTCTCTTAGCAGTGCATTCATCTCAGGAATGGATAAACGATGATTGGCTCGCACTGAACCATGACATGCCATAGTTGATAATATTTCATTCATTTCTTGTTCTATGCGTTGACTACTTCCGTGTTCTAGCAAATCAGAGAGTACATCGCGAACGAGTTGTTCTACGTTAGCGTCTTTTAGTAAACTGGGTACGGCACGAATAGTAATTTGCTCTGGTGACAAACGATTTAACTCAAAGCCTAGCTTTTCAAAGGTTTCGGAAAACTCTTCAGCACAGTCTCCTTCTTTTTGACTTACGGCTAAAGACTGTGGCACAAGCATGGGTTGTGAGCGCACATTATCATTTGCCATGCTTTTCTTTAAGTGTTCATAGGTGATGCGCTCGTGTGCTGCGTGCATGTCTACTACCACTAAACCTTCAGCATTTTCTGCGAGTATATAAATACCATGGAGCTGTGCAACTGCAAATCCTAGTGGTGGAGTTTCTCCTGTGTTTGATGATGTATCCACTGGCATTGATGCGGTGACTTGTGGCGCCATTCTATTTACAAAATCATCTGATAAGGGTGGTTGTCGTGTAACGCCTCCTGCTGTAGTCGGAGCTACTGAAGTTCCTGCTTCATGCATACGCCCGTAAACGGCCATTTGTTCTGCTACTTGCCCTGCAGGTATGTTATTTGAAACGGGTATATTGAGTTTTTGTTGGTTCGTTTGGTATTGAAATGATGCGCCAGTATTAGTATCGTTTTGCGAAGGAATTTCTGGGGTTTCTTGTATATCATTCGGTCTCACATCGGCTAGTGCTTGATGCAGTGTTCGATATAAAAAGTCATGCACTAAACGTGCTTCACGAAAGCGTACTTCGTGTTTTGTTGGGTGCGCATTGACATCCACTTTCTCTGGTGCGATTTCTAAAAATAACACATAGGCAGGATGTCGCCCGTGATAGAGCACATCGCTATACGCTTGGCGTACCGCATGAGTAACAATACGATCACGAATAATACGCCCATTGACATAGAAGTATTGTAGATCCGCTTGTGAGCGTGAAAATGTTGGCAAACCAACCCAGCCCCAAAGCTTTAACCCAGCAGCCTCATAGTCCAGATACAGCGATTGCTCCATAAATGCAGGGCCACATATTTCTGCAACGCGCCTGTCTGCGCCGGCTTTTTCTTTTGCTGGCTGTAGGGCTAACACACTGCGCTGACCATGACGCAAACTGATCGCTATCTGAAAGTTGCTCAGCGAGATTTTTTTTACCACATCTTGCAGGTGTTTAAATTCTGTATTTTCAGTTTTTAAAAACTTCCGTCGTGCAGGAACATTATAAAATAAATCGCGCACATCAATGGTGGTACCTTTGGCATGTGCAGTAGGCTCAGGATCAGAAAATATTTCCTGTCCATCATCCGTTAACTGCCAACCCTGCTCGCTTTCTTCAGTTCGTGAACTCACTGTCATTCGCGAAACAGAGGCAATACTTGGTAAAGCCTCTCCTCTAAAACCTAATGAAGTAACATGCTCTAAATCATCCAAGGATTCAATTTTACTGGTAGCATGGCGGCTAAGCGCCAGTGCTAACTCATCTTTACAAATGCCTTTGCCATTATCGCGAATGCGAATGCGTTTGACCCCCCCCTGCTCAATATCTATTTCGATTTTTGTTGACCCTGCATCAATCGAGTTTTCTAATAGCTCCTTAACGACAGAGGCTGGGCGTTCGACTACTTCGCCTGCGGCAATCTGGTTAACTAGGTGCGAAGGGAGTTGCTTTATTGACATAGTAAGCAATTGTTAAAAAAAGGGGGGGGTGCCATATGCATTTCTAAGACTCCAATATAAGACTCTAGCTAAGGAGCCTCTGAATAAGTCCCATAAAAACATATTCCCCCATTTTTTTGTAGCTTTAAATGGTCTGAAATTTATAAATATCGAATTTGATTTCCTTTAAATTCTTTTATATTTAAGTAGCCATTATTATCAGTATCCATTTTGTCAAAGCTTTGCTTCATTCGCTTTTTTTCCATCTCGCTTTCATCTACAGCACCATCGGCATTTATATCAACGCTGTTGAAAAACACCATATCAACTTCACATGCCTTCGATACAGTTTCAGAAAGTTCCAATTGCCCATTTTCATTTTTATCACATTGGTAAAAAGCACCTTGTAATTTAGCCAATGGAGGCATCTTACTTTTATTTTCTATCGGCATAGGTTCCACAGGAAATGTGGGCTCTTCTATCTCTAGTAGCATTTCTTCCTTTGATACAAGCTGATCACCATCTTTGTCTCGTAAATCAAATATTTCAGTGTACATCCCACAATCCATTGATGCCGCTTCACGAAATGATAGGTACTGATCTTTACTTTTATCACAGCGTTCAAAACGCTTAAGTTCCTGCTCCTTTTTTCTCTTGTCTTGTTGTGCTTCAAGACGCTTTCTTATTTTTGGCGGCGGCTTGCTATGCCTACCCGTTGTCGTCATAATCTCTTCTCTTGTAATAAAACCATCCATATTAAAATCAATCATATCCAATATTTCAGTGGGAGCAGTACAACCGCCATCAGCAATCTCTGGCATATAACTTTCCAAATTAACTTTTACTAATTCATCACCTCCCACTTTCCCATCATTATTTTTATCACAGTGTTTAAAGAAGTCATTTGCACTAGCTAATGCCTGTTTTTCCTCTTCGGCTACTCGATATTGAAAGACCTCTTCAAAGCTAACTTTATTGTCTGTATTGCTATCAACTTTCTTGAATAAAACACTTGATACGAGATTATCCATTTCCATGTCTTCAGGGGGTATAAATGATGTAGCACTTGCTGTAAAACTAATAGCTATACTAACCGTAAAAATACTAAACACGGACTTAATGAAAGTTGTCTTCAATTTTATTCTCCTTATGAACAAATAAATAGATGGTCTTGATCCTTCTTAAAATTAACGTTGTTAATCATTCGATTATCATTAGCTTATTTGGTTCATAATTTATGGGACTTGATCAGTTGATAATAGAGACTTTACTTGAGCGTTATTAATAAATAACAATTGTATAAAAAAGGGGGGGATGCCATAACGCATTCATAAAAAAACCAGAACATAGTCTGGTTTTTTTATGAATGATCTTGGTTTGATTACTTAGCTTTTTTTACCTTCTTAAGCTTAGTTTTCTTCTTGCTGCTAACTTTTTTAACTTTCTTTGTCATCTTAGCTGGAGCAGAAGTAACACCCTTTGTTAATGATAAGCTCGATTTAATCTTATTAAAAATTGTATCACCTATGCCATTAACTTCTTTAATTTCCGCAATCTTTTTAAACTTCTTATGACTCTTACGGTATTTTACAATCTCTTCTGCTCTTTTATCACCAACACCATAAAGGTAATGAGATAGTGCAGCAGCATTAGCTTTATTTAAATTAACTGTTTCAGCCGAAACAGAAAATGATACAAGAGAAAGAGATACAGCAAAAAGTAACGATTGAATTTTCATATTGGGGTTCCTATTATTTTAATTTATTATTTAAGTAATAACGACAGATTAACGGGGTAGATCTGACGAGGAACGGATAGTATAAAATATATTTATCAAGAGCAAATAATTCTGATGGTCGGTACAGTAGATATTTTAAAAACTACGAGTAGTGATCATCAAAATATACCGTTGTTAATTAAAACACTCTCAACACAAAATAACTCTTCTTACCGCGCTGCAACAACACGAATTGATCATTAATCAAATCATCTTTAGTCATTTTGTATTCTTCATCAGAAATCTTTTCTTTATTCACAGAAATAGCGTTTTGTTTAATCGCTCGGCGCACTTCACCATTTGATTTTAAAAATGCAGTATCGGTCGCCATTGCAGCAACAATATCATAGCCTTTCTCAATCTCAGCCATTGCTACTTCAGCCTGTGGCACGCCTTCAAATACATCGAGGAATGTTTGCTCATCCAATGCTTTTAAGTCATCAGCCGTTGATTTTCCAAACAGAATAGAACTCGCCTTTATCGCATTTTCTAAATCAGCTTCTGAATGTACCATCGCCGTAATTTCAGCCGCTAAACGTTTTTGTAACACACGCATATGCTTGGCTTCATTATGCTCTGAAATGAGTGAATTGATCTCATCTTCTGGGATAAAAGTGAAAATACGGATGTATTTCTCACTGTCTTCATCACCAGAGTTTAACCAGTACTGGTAGAATTTATAAGGTGATGTTCTTGCCGAATCCAACCAAACATTACCGCCTTCGCTCTTACCAAATTTAGAGCCATCGGCTTTTGTGATTAGCGGACAGGTAATGGCATACGCTTTGCCTCGCCCTATCCTACGAACTAACTCAGTGCCCGTGGTAATATTACCCCACTGATCACTGCCACCCATTTGCAAGGTACAATCATTATTCTCAAATAAATGTAAAAAGTCATAACCTTGAACCAACTGATAAGTAAACTCAGTAAAACTCATCCCTTCCGAACCGCCGTCATCTGCACCATCAGAAGTAATGCGATTCTTAACTGAATCCTTCGCCATCATGTAATTGACAGTGATGTGTTTGCCCACATCACGGATAAATTCCAGAAAAGAAAAGTCTTTCATCCAATCATAATTATTGACCATTACGGCGCTGTTATCGCCCTTCCCTTCAAAATCTAAAAACTGTGCTAATTGCTTTTGAATAGCGCCTTGATTATATCGCAGTGTTTTCTCGTCAAGTAAATTACGCTCGGCAGATTTACCCGACGGATCACCAATCATACCCGTAGCACCACCCACTAAAGCAACCGGTTTATGACCACAGCGCTGAAAATGTGCCAATAACATAATCGGCACAAGATTGCCTATATGCAAAGAGTCAGCAGTAGGATCAAAACCAACATAGGCAGAACGCATCGCTTCGTTTAAGTGCTCTTCAGCACCCGGCATAACATCGTGAATCATTCCACGCCATGTGAGTTCTTGGATATAGTTTTTCATAGTGATTGCAAACAGAGTTAAATTTGGAGGTGATTATATAGGAATTTAAAAGGGCACCCCCCCACTTTTTGCATGTTTTAATTTAGGAACAAGAAAGGAGTGCGATGATGCTTGAATTGATAAGATGGTTAGAGGTATCATTTTTATACTCTGTACTTGCAATTCATCCTATAGAAAGCATCCAACCATTAATATACCACCAGTAACCAAAGGGAAGAAAGTCATGGAAAGTACATCAACAAACGAAGTCAATGAACTCGATAATGAGAGTACAGATAAGCCTTACTTCACAGCGATAGAAGCACGCGTCATCGCCTCTTTAATGGAAAAGCATCTTACAACGCCGAACAATTATCCATTAACAATGAATTCACTGACTAATGCTTGCAATCAAAAAAGTAATCGTGAGCCTGTTATGAAGCTTACTGAAGGGCAGATTGGGCATACGGTTAATGCACTGGTTGAACGTAAATTGGCAGGGCTCGAATATGGTGAGCGCGCCAATAAGATTACTCATCGCGTTTGTACTGATCTAGATTTAGACCGAAAGCAACAGGCGATAATGACTGTTTTAATGCTTCGCAAACCTCAAACCTTAAATGATATTAAAACACGAACTGTGCGGATGGCTGATTTCTCAGGGCTTGAAGAAGTACACGATATTATTAATGGTTTAGCAGAACGAGACAATCCTTTACTTGTTTTGATTCCTAAAGGTGCTGGGCGACGTGAGGAGCGCTTTGCGCATACGCTTTGTGGTGAGATTAAGATTGAAGAAGCTACGCAAGAAACTACTGTACTTGAGAATTTACCTGTTGAGGATGATCGTTTGGATGCGCTAGAAGCGCGCATTGCAGTAATTGAGGAGAAGCTTGGTATTCGTCTTGATTCTTGATCATAGAGATTAAACCATTCCAATTGTATAAAAAAAGGGGGGGTGCCATTATCATTAACTTAGCTTTATATCTACCCTCCCTGACCCTTCTATGCGAGGAATATTTGACATTACAGTAATACTTTTTCAATCCCCCCATTAATCACTTTATCGGTAAATTCTTTCTGCCACTTCTCACCATGTAATTCTTTCATCATCTCGACAACTATATAATCTGTCTCCATGCCAGTATCATCAGCATAGCGTGATAGGCCTTGTTGGCAGGCTGGGCAGTTGGTTAGAATTTTAACATTGCCATTTTTAGTCGTGTCTTCACCTGTGTGCTCTTTAATACCTTCACGTAAGCTTTCTTGTTTTCTAAAGCGTAATTGACTCGAAATATCGGGACGGCTTACCGCGAATGTACCTGCTTCACCACAACAGCGATCGGTTAATAGAACCTCTTGCCCCATTAAATCGGAAGTTAATTTGGTTGGGTCGTAATTTTTAATCGGTGTGTGACAGGGATCGTGGTAAACATATTTTGTTCCTGAGACACCTTCAAGTTTTACTTCTTTCTCTAGTAAGTATTCGTGGATATCCAGTAAACGACAACCGGGGAATATTTTCTCAAACTCATACTTTAAAAGCTGATCCATACAAGTTCCGCATGAAACAATGACGGTATTAATCTCAAGATAAGAGAGTGCCTGAGCGATACGATGGAACAGTACACGGTTATCGGTAGAAATCTGTGTACCTTTACTTGTATCACCACTAGCATTTTGAGGATAGCCACAACATAAATATCCCGGTGGTAATACCGTTGTTGCCCCCGTGTTATAAAGCATAGCGATGGTTGCCATTCCTATTTGAGAAAATAAACGCTCTGAACCACAGCCGGGAAAATAGAAAACTGAGTCACCACGGTCTGTATCTTTCAAAGTAGGGTCACGCAAGATCGGCACAACTTTATCATCTTCTAAGCCTAATACCGCTCTGGTCGTTTGCATTGGAACATGAGCAGGCAAAGGCTTCTTCACAAACTGTACAACATATTCTGTGATATTGGCTTTACCCGTGGTTCCCGCTGGACGCTTGTTTGGTTTTAGCAAACCTAAACGCTTGAATATTTTATGCCCAATTCGCTGAGCCTTATACCCCACTTGAATAAGACTTACTCGCATAAGTTTGATCGTGGTTGGATCTTTAATATTCAAAAACTGCATCGATGCCCATGTCACCACATTGAGTTTTTTCTGTTTGCGCTGCTTTAAAATACTGCGCATACGCACGGTCACATCACCAAAATCGATGTTTACTGGGCAGGGATTTAAACATTTATGACACACCGTACAGTGATCAGCCACATCATTCATTTCTTCAAAATGACGCATTGAAATTCCACGACCTGTTTGTTCTTCATACAAAAAGGCTTCTAACATTAAACCCGTTGCCAGAATTTTATTTCTGGGAGAATAAAGAAGGTTTGCCCGAGGAATATGCGTATTACAAACAGGTTTACATTTTCCGCAACGCAAACAATCTTTTATATCATCGTTTAACGCGCCTAATTCATTGTGCTCTAACAGTAATGCTTCTCGCTCGACCAATCGCAGGGAAGGAGTGTAGGCATTTTGTAATCCAGACCCTGGCATTAGCTTGCCACGATTGAAGTGTCCATTCGGGTCAATTTCAGCCTTATAGTTGGCAAAATCCTGAATCACATCATCGTCTAAATAATGCATTTTAGTCAGACCAATTCCGTGTTCACCAGAAATGACACCATCCAATGATATTGCCAATGCCATCACTTGATCCACGATCAATTCTGCTTCTTGCATCATTTCATAGTCATTAGAGTTGACAGGAATATTGGTATGCACGTTTCCATCACCTGCATGCATATGTAGCGCGACAAAGAGTCGTTTAGAACGAATTCTTGTATGAATGTTTTTTATTTCATCACGTAGCGGCTTGAGTGTTTGCCCTATAAAAATATCTTCTAATGGTTTTTTAATTTCCTTTTGATAGGAGATTCTCAAATCACGACGTAACAATAAATTAATAATGCAATCATCTTCTCGTCGCATTTTTCTCGCGTTACTATCCAATAAATCATCATGTTTGCTTGCAGATTCATCTACATTATCGAGAATAGTTTGCCAGCGGTTTTGCACCTCACTCAAGTGACTGCTAGCATGGTCTATTTTAGCTTGAAAAATAGTATTGTTTTCATCACTCTCTTCGTAGTCTGGATGCTTTTTTAATTGCGCTTTCAGAACATCTGTTTTATTCATAAATGTATCTAAAACTGCATCAATTAAATTTAACTTATTTTGAATCGATTGATGAATATTGATGCGCTCTATTCCTTCACTATATACATCTAGTTTATCGAGTGGAATAACAACATCTTCATTGATTTTAAATGCATTGGTATGTGCGGCTATTGCGGCTGTGCGCGCACGATCTAACCAAAACTGTCGGCGTGCTTCAGGACTCACCGCAACAAAACCTTCCGCATCGCGTGCATTGGCTAGTTTAATAATATGTGAAGCGGCCTCTGCTACTTTTGCTTCATCATCACCAACAATATCCGCAATTAGCACCATTTTAGGAAAGTCACGTCGCGCTGATTTTGGTGAGTATTTTACTGCTTTAACATAGCGCTCATCGAGATGCTCTAATCCTGCAAGCAGTACATTCTCATTACCATCTAAATAATCTTTTATTTCTACTATGGCAGGCACTGCTTCTTGTAAATCACTGCCGTAAAACTCCATACAAACCGTTCGAACCTGTTCAGGCATACGGTGCAAAATAAATTCAGCAGAAGTAATTAAGCCATCACAACCTTCTTTTTGAATGCCCGGCAAGCCACCTAAAAATTTATTGGTTACATCTTTACCTAGACCATGTTTACGAAAGAAGCCGCCTTTGAACTGAAGAACCTGCACTTCACCTTTTGGTGTCTTAGCATTTTTTTCGAAACGGGTTACGCTAAAGCTAACCTCTTCCTGATCGTGAATTTTACCTAGGTTATGATTTAATCGTTTTACTTCCAACCATTCTGCATCTGGCGTGACCATGCGCCAAGAAACGAGGTTATCGAGTGTTGTCCCCCACATCACAGCCTTTTTACCACCGGCATTCATGGAAACATTGCCACCGATAGTGGAGGCATCTTGTGAAGTAGGATCAACAGCAAAAACTAAACCTGAAGTAGATGCGGCATCTGATACTCGACGAGTAACTACACCAGCATCAGCGCGAATAACCGCAACCACTTGATCTACACCCGGCAAGTCATTACGTTTTTGAATTTCACCAAGGTTTTCTAATTTTTCAGTATTAATTACTGCGCTCATCGCATCTAATGGAATAACTCCCCCAGTGTAACCTGTACCACCCCCCCGTGGAATGACGGTTAAACCCAATTTGATACTCATTTCGACTAGTTCAGCAATTTCTTCTTCGCTATCGGGTGTAAGTACAACAAAGGGTAATTCAACACGCCAATCCGTTGCATCTGTGACATGAGATACACGCGCTAATCCATCAAACTGGATATTATCTTTACGGGTGATTTTTCGATATTTTCGTATAGCGCGTGTTCGTAAGGCATAATAATCAGCAAACCAAGTGGCAAACTCGTCTACTGATTTGCTAGCAATAGCAACTAGTTCCAGTGTTAGCGCATTACCAGAAGCACGTTGACTAATACGTTTTAAACGCTCGCGCTTAGATTCAATTAGTGCATAGCGTCGCTTTTCGTTTTCAAGCAGGTCATCTTGAATATAGGGGTTACGTTTAACCACCCACATATCACCAAGAACTTCCAACAGCATATGTGCGGATAGCCCCGTACCACGTTCGCCTCTTAATTCCTCAAAAATATCCCAAGCGCGCTGACCCAATAAGCGCAGGACAATTTCTTTATCTGAAAAAGAAGTGTAGTTGTAGGGAATTTCTCTGTATGGCTGTTTAACGTTCATCTATTTAACGTTCATTATAATGAGGAGCAGATTTTACCTCTTATGCGTCGCAGTGTGAACATGGCAAGTTCATTAATCACTAAAAAATCAAGTTTTCTGATGAATAGTGCTCTATAAGTTAACTAATGAATACTGATAAACTTGTTGCTCACCGAGGTGATAACACACATTTCCCTGAAAATAGTTACGCGGCTCTTGAATCAGCGCTAAAAGCCGGGGCTAGGTACATCGAGTTTGATGTGCAGATGATTGCAGATGGAACCCTGATTGTTTTTCACGATGCTGATTTAATTCGATTAGTCGGCAATAACACATCTATTTTCAACCTAAATAATTCAGACCTCAATTCTATGAGTGTGCACTTTCCATCTAAGTTTTCTGAAAAATTCAACCCTACTTATATTCCGACATTACAAACAGTCCTATCTATTCTTGAAAAATACCCTAATAGCCATGCATTCGTAGAGATAAAACAAGGGAGTATTTCACATTGGGGGCTTAATAAAGTGATGAATGCTTTGCTCAATGTATTAAAACCGTATAGCAAACAAGTCTACATTATTAGCTTCAGTGATGAAGCGCTTGAATACACTCACGCAAATTCCAACATCAAAACAGGTCTGGTGTTTGACTTTCTTAATAACAATACGAAAGAGATAGCAAAGCAATTAAACCCTGATTATTTAATTTGTCCCTATGATGCTATTGGCAAAAAAACATTATGGAAGGGTGACTGGCAATGGATGGTCTATTCTTTAAATGACAGCTCTCTGGTAAAGGAGGCATTTAACAGGAAGGATATAAACTTAGTTGAAACTGATAATATTCAGCTAATGCTATCTCAGAATTAACTGAGACCTTTGCACGAGTCAGTGACGAAAGAAAAATCGGATGAAAATTCACTGATTGAGGCAGGAAATGAAGCTAATAACGCGTTATTAGCAAGTTTTCTAACAAAAAGCAGTGAGATTTCAACCATTTTTACTCGTCACCTGATTCGTGCAAAGGTCTCTAACTATTCAAATGGTTTTTTAGTCGTATGAAAAAAGCTGAGATAGTAATGGTAAAGCGGCCAAATAACTAAACTTGTTATTACCGTTACCCAATAATCCCAACCTGCTGGAGCCGATCCTGTAATACCTAAAATCCATAAATTAATCAGTAGGTATGTTCCCAAAACAAGAAATACTAAAAAAAGTTGCTGGATAGTGCTATCAACAAGCAAACGAGAACGCATTCTTAAAGACATTATCAATATGATAACAAACCCAAGTGCATGTTGACCAATAATTGACCCATAGAGTACATCAACGAGTAAACCTACTACCCATGCTACAACTAGACTCGTTCTTGAAGGAGCAACTAATGCCCAATGTATCAATGTCAATGCAATCCACTCTGGTCGTAAAATGATCCAGTTATCTCTTAAAGGTAAGATTGTTAATATAAAAGCAATAAGCAATGACAAAATTATTGCTCCTTTAAATCTTGGTAATACACCTTCCATTGACTATTTTTCAGCCTCTTTTTTGGATGGTTTATTTGTATTAGATTGCTCAGATATTGATGAATAATCTGCGCGCCAAATCATTAAAATTTCACGTGTTTTACTATAATCAGTTAAAGATTTAGCTTTTACCGTCATGAAATGATCGCCAGGGTTATAGGCAACGCTATCCACAATAGCAACAGGAAAATCAGGTGGGAAAAGCTGCCCTAGACCACTACTCACAAATATATCGCCCGTTTGTACATCCATAGTTGTTTCTACATGTTTCAACTCAAGGCGATTAATTTTCCCAGTTCCAACTGCAATCACACCCTCTCCAGTACGTGAATTTCGTACATGGATAGCATGTTTTGCATCAGTTAATTGCATAATAACGGCGGAACCCGTTGTAACATTTTCTGTTTGTCCGTAGATATTATTACCCGCTAATGCAACCTGCCCAACAAAGATACCATTATTAGCGCCTTTGTTTATCACCACGTTTTTACTGTGTGGGTTTGAAGATACAGATAGAATTTCTGTTAATGTAAACTTCTCCCGAACGGCAGGTGTCGCATCAAGTTGACTTCTTAGGCGTTGATTTTCTCGTGCAATAGAATGGTATTTTTGATCTCTAGCAGCATAGACACCGACTAAGGCGCGTAACTCTCGATTTGCATTAGAAAGTGACTCATGATCAGAGAAAAACTCTCGCGTTGAATGTACAACACGATAAGGAAAATCTACGCTGAATTGTAACGGATAGACAAAATACTTTGTTAAAACAGAACGAATGGGAGTTAAACGAGACTCTCGGTAATCTAGGGTCATAAACGCAAGAGAAATCAACGCTAAAACTACAAATTTAATTAAGTAGCCCTGCTGCTTACTATCGTCTCGGTCAAGATTGTAAATTTTGGACTCCTAGGAGAAATCATTCTTATGTAATACAGGCTTAGAAGTAGATTTCTGAGAGATTAATTTGAACCAAATAGAAATTATTCTGAAGCCCAAAAATCAAAACCGTCATCGTCTAACATATCAAGAATACGTCCACCACCTCTAGCAACACACGTTAATGGGTCATCTGCAACGACAACAGGAATACCTGTTTCTTCCATTAGCAAGCGATCTAAATCACGTAACAACGCACCACCACCCGTTAACACGATTCCCTTATCAGCAACATCAGCTCCTAACTCAGGTGGTGTTTGCTCTAATGCCGTTTTAACAGCACTTACTATACCAAACAAAGGCTCTTGCAATGCTTCTAGAATTTCATTACTGGTTAAAGTGAAGCTACGTGGAACACCTTCTGATAGGTTTCTACCTTTCACTTCTAACTCTAATAATTCTTTTCCGGGATAAGCTGATCCAATTTCACATTTAATATATTCAGCCGTTGCCTCACCAATCAACATGCCGTAATTACGACGTACATAGCTAATAATTGCATCGTCTAGGCGATCACCACCAATTCGTACAGAAGCCGAATAAACTATTCCACGCAAAGACATGATAGCAACTTCTGATGTGCCACCACCAATATCAAGTACCATTGAACCGATTGCTTCATCGATTGGGATACCCGCACCTATCGCTGCTGCCATAGGCTCTTCCACTAAGTATACTTTTCTTGCACCAGCGCCCATAGCCGAATCTTTAATTGCTCGGCGCTCTACTTGAGTCGCCCCACAAGGCACACAAATCACAACTCTAGGACGAGGACCAAAAATTCTTCTTGGCGCTACTTTTGCTATAAAATGCTGCAGCATTTTTTCAGTGTAAGTGAAATCAGCGATTACGCCATCCTTCATTGGGCGTATGGCTGTAATATTCTCAGGTGTGCGACCTAGCATTTTTTTTGCTTCAACACCGACAGCTTCAATTCTCTTTGGACCACCTGGACCTCTGTCCTGACGAATTGCGACAACGGAAGGCTCATCCAGAACAATGCCTTTACCGCGCATATATATCAGCGTGTTAGCCGTTCCCAAATCGATTGAGATATCATTGGAAAACATACCAAAGAATGATTTAAACATAGAAAGAAAATCCGATTATTGTAATTACAGTAGCCCTAGTACAACAACATGTTCATAATAATAAAGTACTAACCGCGTAATGTACCAATGACTGAGGAATAGAGCAAGAATTAGCTCACTTTAGCCTAGTATTTTGGAATATTTATTTAGCGTGCAATTAAAACTCATTAAGAATTTCATGGATTAATTTATGTTATTGAAATATAAAACTTTTGGCTCAGAATCTAATATTACAAAGATACCATTATTTATATTACACGGTCTCTTAGGCTCTATGGATAATTGGCGAACGCAGGCAAAAAGACTATCAGAAAATCGTCAAGTCTATACATTAGATTTACGTAACCACGGCAGCTCTCCACATTTAAAAGGCATGAGTTATCGTGAAATGTATGAGGATGTTATTGAAGTTATAAGACATGAAAACTTAGAAGAAGTGCATTTACTAGGTCATTCAATGGGAGGAAAGGTCGCAATGCAACTTGCTTTGGCGCAGGCCTCATTTATAAAAAGTCTAATAGTGGTCGATATCGCACCAAAACCCTATCCTTTATGGCATCAAAAAACCTTACATGCAGTCATCAATGCGCCAGTAACAACAATGAATTCTCGACAAGACGTAGATAATTATCTTAAGCCATCGATAGAAGATGCTACCGAAAGAAGCTTTATGATAAAAAACCTTAAAAGAAATAAAGATGCAGATGGATTTAGCTGGCGCTGTAATTTACAGGAAATCAGTAGAGGTTACTTAAAAATTGCTGGGTTTAGTACAGCACTTGAGCAATTCCCAGATAGTACTCTCTTTATTCGTGGTGAAGATTCAAACTATATTAATGAATCAGACCAACCATTAATCCAAAATCTATTTCCAAAAGCAGAAATATTTAGTATAAATCGCAGCGGACACTTACCCCACATCCAACAAGCCGATCATTTCTTTGAAATGGTTAATACCTTCTTAATCACAAAAGAATAGTATTTAAGGACCTCTGATTAAGTCCCAAAGTAAGGTACTTTTAAAAAAGTTCAAAAAAAATAGAAATAAAGTTGACAATATATATAGAAGTATATTAGCATATGCTCATATTCAAACATTAATGAATACTTACACACAAACTCAAAAGGAAATTATTATGAAATTACAAGCTATCACATTTACTGCATTAATCGCTCTTACAGGAACAGCTTCTGCAGATTGGTTTGACGGATTCAATAACGGCAACGCAAACGGAAATGGTTACGGAACTGCACAGGGTAACACTAACGGTGCTGGTAACGGAGCTGGAAATGGTCAAGCAAACGGAAACGGTTGGGGAACAGGTAAAGGCGACGCAGACGGAGAAGTTGATTTCTCTATCTCTTTTAAAGGTAAAGGTCGTACTGATATGGACACTGCTGGTAACCTAACAGGTAATGGCGAAGGCGCTGGCAACACTGCTGGTAACTTAGCTGGAAACGGAAACACTGCTGGAAACATGAGTGGTAATGGTACTGGATCTAACGCAACTAACGGCAATGCAAATACTGCTGCTAACAGCTTTGCTCCTGCTAAATTTGCTCCTGCTGGATTCAACCCAGCACGTGCAGGCGCTGCGACACAAGATTACACACAGCTTAAAGCTATGTGGGAAGCACAACGTAAACAAGCTGACGAAATGCTAAAGCGCATTGAAGCTGCACAAAAAGCGGCTACTCCTAATTCTTAATTAGATAAAAAGAGCATCCTCTAAAGCCCCGCATTGCGGGGCTTTTTTTATGCAAGAATATTAAATCTGGAGTAAAGTAAGTAACTCCTTTGATAATTAAGAGAGCAATACCATGTCATGAAAAATAATAACCCTTACCCAGACAACAAACACGCCTCATTACGAACCTTAGCCATGCCAGCCGATGCCAACCCAAGTGGTGATGTTTTTGGTGGTTGGATTATGTCTCAAATGGATATTGCGGGTGCTTCCTATGCGAGGCATATAGCCAATGCACGCGTAGTAACCGTAGCCGTTGAAGCGATGACGTTTCATCTTCCCGTATTTGTCGGCGACGAAGTGAGTTGTTATTGCGAAACAGTTAAAACTGGCAGAACATCTGTTGCAGTTCATATAGAAACTTGGGTTAGACGTGATAGGCTAGCGAATCAAACGATAAAAGTGACTGAGGCGGTTTATACTTATGTAGCCATTGATAAAAATAGAAAACCGGTTCCATTGGATGATTCCTTAGTCTGTTGAAATAGCAATCACCAAATCCATTACATTCGTTCCAGTAGCACCCGTTTCAATTAGGCACTCAGTATTCTTAAAGAAAGTATTAGAATCTGCTCGTGTTAAATAATCACTCGCGTTTTTGTCACTCATATTAACTGTTTGATTGTCAACCAAAGCCCCTGTAGCACTTGTTAAACCATCGGACCCATCTGTTCCTGCTGCAAGCAAATAAGTATTTTTCAAACCCTGCATGTGAATAGCTGCAGCTAAAGCCAGATGCTGATTTCTACCACCCATCCCTGCACCTTCAGGTAAATGAACAGTGGTTTCACCACCCCAAACAAATAAGGTATTTGGATTTTTTTCTATCCTCTTCACGCAAGATGCAGCAACATCAGTCGCATTTCCTTGCATCAACTTTAAAATTACTTTTGTTGCGTAGCCTAATGCGATTGCTTTTTGCTTAGCTGCTTTTTTAGCCACACCCAAAGAAGCAATTGTTTTCCATGTGAAATTATTGCCTTGCTTACAAGCGATGAAAGGATTAATTTTCTCCAACCATTGCTCAGGTAGATCGGGAAGCTGTAGCTCTTCAACTGGGAATAATAAACCAGAGCCAATAATTCTCGGATCATCATTAGGCACATCTGAAATCATTAAACAATAAACAGGGCGTTCTCCAAGATATGACCATAGCCCTCCCCCTTTTATCTTAGAGATTCTTTGTCGTACTACATTTATTTCATTAATGGGATAGGCGTTTGCTAAAAGATAATCTGTTAATTCCTGCAACTGAGAAAGATTCCAGCCTTCGTATAGCACTTCAACAAGTGCCGAAGCACCCCCTGAAATTAGAAAAATGCATGGCTCATTTAATGGTAACGTCCCGATAAAGTCCAATAAAAAGACACCTGCTTTTATACTATTTTCTTTT
This sequence comes from Cocleimonas sp., assembly GCA_036478745.1. Classification (GTDB taxonomy): domain Bacteria; phylum Pseudomonadota; class Gammaproteobacteria; order Thiotrichales; family Thiotrichaceae; genus Cocleimonas. The sequence goes on along the minus strand of JAZGEM010000103.1, from coordinate 94,719 downwards.
GGGACAGGATGATCAGATTCGATACAAGTCACACGAGTATCTTGACGCATAGCCTCACTGATATGCCCATGTTTGGAAATCAATAAGGCAGATTTAACTCTTAATGAATTAGCAGTCTCTACCTCAAATACACCTTGAAGCATGGCATCTGCCGCTTTGCCAATAGCAACCACATGAAAACTTTCTGGATAATCGTAGCTCTTGAATTCTTTGCTGACAACGGCTTTACCAGCAACAGATTTTAATGCAGCGTAATAAATTTCTAATAGGTCTTGTTTGTGTTGATTCATGACATCTATGAAAACCCTATATCAATTATGCAAAAAAGGGGGGGGTGCCATTATAAAAACGGCTTACTTAGACACACCCAAAGACTCCAATGCACGAATAGCAGCACCATAGTTTTGTGCGGCACTTTTCTTTAAAAGCTCGATTCCTCTTCGTTGATCTTTCTCCACACCTTCACCACTATTATACAAGTAGCCCAAGGTATACTGTGCTTTAGGATGACCTTGCTTAGCCGCCGCAGTATATAACTTTACCGCATGCTTTAAATCTTGCTTAACACCTTCGCCCTTTTCATATAAATAGGCTAGGTTATTTTGTGCATCTGCCTGCCCTTGATCAGAGGCTTTGCGATACCACTTTGCGGCTCTGCTTTTATCTTGTCTAATACCCTGCCCTGAATGATAAGATAGTCCTAAATAATATTGCGCTGGTGCAATACCCTGATCAGCAGCTTTTGCATACCATTTAACGGCTGTTTCAAGGTTTGGTTCTATGCCTTCTCCATTGTGATAATGAACGGCTAGGTTATATTGTGCTTTTGCATGACCTAATTGCGCGGCTTTTAGAAACCATTCTATGGCAATTTTATTATCCTTTTTAAAACCATGCTCACCAGAATAAAGATTCCCTAAATTGTACTGTGACCTTGCATAACCCGCATCAGCCGCTTGCTTATACCACTTAACAGCTGCTTCTAAATCCTTCTCTACCAAGTCTCCTTCTTGGTACATATATCCCAAATCATTCTGCGATGCCAAAGAACCTTGAGCGGCTGCTTTTTTGTACCACTTCAAAGACTTTTCTTTATCAATAAACTGTTTCTTTTCTCGATAAATCAAACCTAGCGAATTCTGTGATTTAATATGATTTTTATCAGCAGCCTTAGTATATAGCTCAATTGCCAAAGGTAAATTTTGTTTAACACCTTCACCAAATTCATACAAATGCGCTAAGTTAAATAGTGCATCAGAATCACCCAGCAACACTCCTTTTCGATACCATTTTGCAGCAGTTTCCAAATTTTTCTCTACCAATATTCCTTTATAATAGATAAAACCTAAATCATTTAATGCCTGAGTATTTTCTTGCTCAGCTGCTTTTTCATACCACTTTAAGGACGCTTCTTTATTGGGCTTAACACCCTTACCACCTCTATAAAGAAGGCCCAAGTTATACTGTGCTTCAGCATCTCCTTTGTTAGCTAAAAACGAATACCATTTTAATGCTTTTTCCAAATCTTGCTCAACTAGATCCCCCTTGTAATACATAAAAGCAAGCTTCTTCTCGGCTTTATCATTACCTTGTGTTGCTGACTTTGTTATCAGGTTAATGCCTTTCATTATATTTTTTTCAGTAATTTCTCCTTCTAGAAAAATTTCTCCCAAAATAAATTGTGCATATTGATCGTTTTGCTCTGCTGCTTTTGTTAACCACATAAGTGCTTTTTGATGATCTGTTTCCACACCACCTTCACTGCCAAAAGCATATAAACCACCCAGCATTACTTGCGCATCGGCATTATTTTGCTCCGCAGATTTAGTTAACCACTTTACCCCCTTCTCAGCATCCTTTAGCGTTCCCCCTAGCCCCCCAAATATATATAATTCTCCAAGACGATATTGTGCTTTTGCATCCCCTTTATTCGCTTTAATCGTTTTATCCCACTTAAATGCCCGCGCTAAATCTTGCTTTATACCATCACCACGCGCATACATACTTTGGATTCTTTTCTGAGCACTCTCATAACCTTGCTCGGCAGATTTAAGATACCATTGTGCCGCTATTTTTTTATTCTTTTCCACTCCTTTACCATTATCATACATATGACCTAGATTATTCTGTGCTATTGCATAATCCTGTTCTGCTGCTTTGCCAAATAAGCTAAATGCTTTATTAAAATCTTTCTCGACATAAATGCCTTTGAGATACATCAAGCCTAAATTAATCTGTGCGTTAGCATAGCCTTGGTCAGCTGATTCTGTATACCATTCAAAGGCTTTTTTTGTATCTTTTGGAATACCATCACCTTGTGAATACATAAAACCTATATTGTATTTAGCCATCGCATTATTTTGCTTAGCCGCTTTACGATACCATTGCAAAGCAATAATACTATTATCTTCTACACCAACCCCAGTGTCATACTTAGTACCTAATTCAAACTCAGAATATTCATACCCTTGGTCTGCAGCTTTGCGTATCCATTCTAATCCAATCAGATTATCTTGCTTAACACCTTGACCCTTTTTATAAGATATTCCCAAGTTGTGCTGTGCACCAGGTTCACCCTGAGCGGCTGCCTTTTTGAACCAAGCTGCTGCCAAGTTATAGTCTTGGGCTGCCTCTTTACCAAAATAGTGCATATTACCGACTTTCAACTGCGCCATTGAAAGACCATTTTCCGCGGATTTTGAATACCATTTATAGGCGGTGGCAATATCCTTCTTAACACCTTCACCCTCGAGATACATGGTACCTAAATTATACTGAGCTGACTCGTCATCTAAAGCTGCTGCTGCCAAATACCACTCACGTGCTTTCTCTTTATCTTGCTTTACTCCCAGCCCGATATCATACATATATCCAATTCGGTGCTTCGCTAAACCAACATCTTGATCACTGGCTTTTGTTAGCCACATTAATGATTTTTGATGATCTTTCTCTACACCTTCAACACCCTCTTGATAAATTATTCCAGCAAAAACCTGTGCATTAGGAACACCTTTTTCAGCCGCCTTTAAAAACCATTTCAGCGCATCCTTTTTACCTTTTTCTGGATACTCACCGTTGTAATAGATCACGCCTAAATTATATTGTGAATCTTTCTCGCCTTGCTTTGCTGCCTCGATATACCACTTAACGGCTTTATTTATATCCTTCTCAACACCTTTTCCATATTCAAAGTTATACGCAAGATTATATTGCGATAAGGCATAACCAAGCTTTGCGGATTTGCTATACCACTTGAGTGCTTTACTCGCATCAACGACCTTTTCATCTTCACCTTCATAGAGTAGAGCCAGATAAAACTGTGCCTTTAAATAACCTGCCTGCGCTGCCTGTGAATACCATTTAATTGCTGCCACACTATCCTTGCCAACACCTTCACCTTCTTCATACAATGTACCTAAAGTAAAAGCGGCTACATTATCTTTATCATTAGCACGGCGTAATAACACCTCTAAAGCTGTTTCTCGATACTTAACACAACTTTCTGGCAAATGAGTAGGGGCTTGTTCTAATTCAATACAAACCTCTTTCAAATGTTTTTTTGCGTAGGTGCTGTCTGCTTTGTGATTAAGATATTGCTGATAATAATTAACCGCTTCAACATAGTTTTTATCGCTACGGTATTTTCCCGCAATATCATAAAGTATTTCATACTTAGTATTATCTAACTGATACGCTTTTTTAGCATTAACGATAATATTCTCGCCATAATCATGAGCCAAAGTGTAATAAGCTTTAGTGCAACTTTTATCCACCTCTATCGCTTTATAATAAAGTGCGATGACACTTTTCCGATCAGATTTATCAAGTTGAAAAAGAGCGGATTCGTTCTTTGCGAGCTTGCAATAGTTATCACAATTCGCAGTGATTTTTATTTCTTTTAGTAACTTATCTTTTATTATTGTTAGCTCTGCAAACCTTTTTTTCTGATACTTTTCATGCTCAACTTTTGGATCAGGTATCATGCTATAGAGCCACTTAAAAAAAGGCTTTTCAAACAAATCATTAGCTTCTTTTTGAAGTTTTGTAATTCTCTTTGAGTCTGTTTGATCCCAATCCTTAACAGGGTTAAGGTTCAAGGTTTCCTTCAACCATTTTCTATATGTCTGAAATTCTTCACGACGATATAACGCTTCACCTTCTTCGATAGTTTGAGAATATCCACCATTAAAACCTTCATCCCCAAAGCTCATCATGATCAATAAATCTTTGATGTTTTTTGCCATCACACCAATATGACCTTCACTACCAATCACAATTATGGGCGCTTTTTCAAGGTTGGTCTCTCCTTCCCTAAGCCAAAAAGACACCGAACCTCCCGTACCATCAATATTTGCCAGCGGCAGAAAGTGTTGAGCGACTTTATCGTTTAGCTTCTCATCGCCAGAGAACGAATAGGTGAAAAAATCTTCCCTATTTCCAGGACTTAAATAAAAGGAAATAACATAGTTCTCACTACCGACTTTCTCTTCAAACTTAATCAACTCTTTAAGCGTTTTTGGAACTTCATAAGGCTTAAACAGCGTCGTATATTTTTCCAGAAGCGTTACCTTGTGTTCCTTGGTCTTTTCCTCATTAGACTCATCAGCACTCGCCCCATAAGCATATGAGGCGAAACTAAGACTGACAACGAGTACAAACAAACGCGTTACGTTTATAATGGCACCCCCCCCTTTTTTACATAATTGCGGTACACAGGACTTAGTGAAAAGAGACTCTAATAAAAGTGGAGAGAAAGTGCTCATCTTTACTTCATCCCTCTTGCAAGATCATTTTTAATATCTTTTATATCTTCAAGACCAACCGAAATCCGCAAAAGACCATCTGAGATTAGTGCGTCATCACGCTGCTGTTGTGATAAACGTCCATGAGTTGTAGTCGCTGGATGAGTAATCGTTGTTTTGGTATCGCCAAGATTGGCTGTGATTGAAAGCATTTTCAAACTATTTACAATTTCCCAAGCAGCCTCTTGACCACCTTTAACAACAAAAGAAACCATCCCACCAAAACCAGACTGCTGACGTTTTGCTAACTCATACTGAGGGTGATCTTGCAAACCAGGATAATAAACTTTCTCAACAATCGCTTGCTCATTAAGCCAAGTAGCTAGTGCCATCGCATTCTCACAATGTGCCTTCATGCGTATACTTAATGTCTCAAGACCTTTACTGAAAACCCAAGCATTAAACGGACTCATAGCAACACCGCCAGAACGTAAAATACCAAACACATCACCGCCGATAATCTCTTCGCTTCCGATCACCGCACCACCCATGCAACGCCCCTGACCATCAATATATTTAGTCGCAGAATGAATCACAATATCCGCGCCAAGCGCCAATGGCTTTTGTAAAACAGGCGTACAGAAAACATTATCGATTGCCAATAGCGCATCGGCTTTGTGCGCAATCTCAGACAGGGCACGAATATCAACAATCTCAGTAATCGGATTAGATGGAGTCTCAGCAAATAACAATCGTGTATTAGGCTTTATCGCCTGCTGCCAAGCTTCTAAATCAGACAGGTCAACAAACTCAAACTCAATGTCGAACTTAGCTAAATAGTTTGTAAATAAAATGGTGCTCGTGCCAAAAATAGAACGCGAACTCACCACATGATCACCCGCTTTTAAAACACCCAACATCGTTGCCAAAATAGCCGCCATGCCTGTCGCCGTCGCCACACAACATTCACCACCCTCAAGTGCCGCCATGCGATCTTGAAAACACGAAACCGTAGGATTTGAAACACGCGTATAAAAATGCGCTTTCTCCTCACCTGAAAAACGCGCCGCCGCCTCTTCAGCACTTTTAAAAATGAAACTAGACGTTGGGAAAATCGCCTCAGAATGCTCCTGAAAACTACTCCGCTCATGCCCTGCTCTAATGGCTAATGTGTCAAATTCGTAATCATTCATTTTGTACCACCTTTTCTACGTTCCTAACAGGCATAAAAAAACCCGCCATGTCAAAACACTAATGCGGGCTTTCTAAAATTCTTTCACCACGCTTTAGCAATACTTATAAAGCGCCTGCAAGCTGTTCTCAAATCAGCGCTATGTGACAACTATAAACTTAATGTATAAATGCGTCAAATATTCTTAGATAAGCTAATTACAATGAGTTTAAAATGGCACCCCCACCCTTTTTACAAGATTGCATCGCTATTCTGGCTTCTGTATATAGGTCACCAATTAAAGCAGTTTCTCATAGAAATAAAGCTCACGTCTACCAACCATCTCTACCTTAAATCTATTATACCCCAGCTTCTCATAAATATATTTACCCACTTCATTATCCTCATAAACATCTAGCCAAATTCGCGTGGAACTCAAGGTCTGTTTGCAATATTCTTCCATCATCACTATTGCTGTCTGTCCTATTCCTCTTTGGCTCTCATCTATCAGCACTCTTCGAAATTCAATGCTGCCTCGTTTTTCTAACACAAGAATAATGTATCCTGCCAATTCACCGATTGTATTCTCAATACTCAGGTAAATAATTCTAGCATCTGCAAAACTTTCCCTGTGGATTGCTAAAGAATTCGTATTGATAAACTGCCGCACATGGGGTTGTCTGTCCATTTTCAAAAATGCTGGCAGCTCTTCATACTTTGACTTTCTTAACTTAATCAACTGTATTTTCCGTATAGCATACTAAAATATCAGGCATAAAAAAGGAGCGTTTAAAACGCTCCTTTTTATAAGAATCACAAAAGTAACGACTCTTAATCGTCATCGCCTTTGATTTGCGACATAACCTCAGCCGCAAAGTCTTCCTGCTTTTTCTCTATTCCTTCACCTACTTCAAAACGTACGAATGAAGTCACTTCAGCACCTGCTGATTTAAGGAGTTTTTCAACTGTTTGGTCGGGGTCTTTTACAAACGCTTGACCGAGTAAAGTGATTTCAGAAAGGTACTTACGCATGCGACCTTCGATCATTTTCTCAATGATCTCCATAGGCTTGCCACTTTCTTGTGCTTGCGCCACTAAAATTTCTTTTTCTTTTGCTAATACTTCCGCTGGAACATCAGCTTCAGATACACAGATAGGGCGACTTGCCGCGATATGCATTGCAACGTCTTTACCTAACGCTTCATCACCACCTGTCATTGCCAGTGCAACACCGATTCTAACACCATGGCTATAGGCATATACTTCACCTGATTCTGGAGTTAACACTTCAAAACGACGCACCTGCATGTTCTCGCCAATTTTAGCAACCAAGTTAGCACGTGCTTCTTCTACTGTCTCACCTGAGTCTAAAGGCATAGCAGATAGTGCCTCTACATCTGCTGGCTTATCAGCCAATACACGTGAACCAACTGAGCTTACAAAATTAATAAAATTTTCATCTTTGGCAACAAAATCTGTCTCACAGTTCACTTCTAATATCGAAGCTTCTTTTGCATCATCTGATACAGTGATGACAACTTTTCCATCCGCCGCAATACGACCTGCTTTTTTGTCGGCTTTTGCTGCACCTGACTTACGCATCACATCAACTGCTGCTTCTATATCACCACCTGTCTCGGTCAGTGTTTTTTTACAATCCATCATACCAGCGCCAGTGCGCTCGCGTAACTCTTTAACCATTGAAGCTGTAATAGTCATATTCTAAATCCTCTCGTAAAATGATACAGCCTGCATCAAACAAGCTGTATCAATCACTATTTCTTGGGTTAAATACCACCCATTAATTCATCTTGTAACTTTTTCAATTCATCCCACTTCTCATCTGCAGCTAGCTTAGCTTGTTGCGGCCATGTTTTTGGCTCTTTCGATTTCAGTGTAGAAACAGTATCTAAAATCTTTTTGATAGCATCACGATCCATCTCAGATAACTGTTTAAAAGTTGTAACTCCAGCTTCACCTAATACTTCCGCTATTTTAGGACCTATGCCTTCGATCTTTTTCAAATCATCTGTAGCATCCTTTTTAGCAGCAGGTTTTTTCTCTGCTTTAGGTGCAACTGCTTTTTTCTTTGGCTTTTCTGGCTTAGCAGTTTCTTTCGCTTTAGGTGCTTTTTCAGTCTTTGCTTCAGCTTCTTTAGCTGGTGCACTTTCTTTAGCTGGCGCACTTTCTTTAGCTTTAGGTGCTTCAGTTGCTTTCTTAGGTTCTGCAGCGGGTTTTTTTGTTACTTTTGGCGCTGTCTCATCGGCTTCTTTCGTTGCCTTTGCTTTAGGAGCTGGTGCAGCAGCAGCCATTTCGCTAGCATTTTTAGCTGCGGCTAAATGACCTTCTAAAATAGTATCTGCAATAGCAGAGGTGTAAAGCTGAATCGCACGGATAGCATCATCATTACCTGGAATGATATAATCAATATCATCAGCAGAGCTGTTTGTATCAACAATTCCGATAACAGGAATACCCAGTGTTTTCGCTTCTTTAACGGCAATACCTTCATGTCCAACATCAACAATGAAAATTGCATCAGGCAAAGTACGCATATCTTTAATGCCACCTAAACCTTTGTTTAATTTCTCTAACTCACGGGTAAGCATCAACGCTTCTTTTTTACCACCGCGGTCAATACTACCATCAGCCTGCATTTTCTCTATTTCGTGCAAACGACGTACAGATTGCTTAACGGTTTTATAGTTAGTTAACATGCCACCTAACCAGCGTTGGTCAACGTAAGGCATTTTACAACGAAGTGCTTCATCGCGAATCGCAGTTTGTGCAGCGCGCTTTGTACCGACGAACATTAACTTGCCACCTTTAGCGGCAATACCACCAGCAAAATTCAACGCGTCGTTGAACATTGGTAATGTTTTTTCTAAGTTAATGATATGAATTTTGTTTCGATCTCCAAAAATGTACGGTGCCATTTTTGGGTTCCAGTAGCGGGTTTGATGTCCGAAATGAACACCAGCTTCCAGCATCTGGCGCATAGTTACTTTAGCCATAATAATTTCCTCATTGGGTTAGGCCTCCACATATCCAATACTACAACCCGTCAATCTCTAATGAAACTAACAGGCACCCTGCAATATCTGTATGATATGTGTGTGAATTTAAAGTAGATAAAACGTTCAACTACTCCAGTTATTTTCGCAATATCTATTATCAATAATATACAATATGACATTTTTATCGCGGCGCAATTTATACCATAAAGAGATTAAAGCTACAAACAGTTTCGCTTCTTTTAAAAAATCGGCATAATTCGCCCTCTACAAACTAAAGCACGGATATTAAGCAATTATGTCAATTATCATCAAATCAGCAGAACAAATCGAAAAAATGCGAGTCGCAGGTCGTCTTGCAGCTGATGTATTAGACATGATCGAACCACACGTTGTAGCGGGGATCTCAACCAATGCTTTAGATAAAATTTGTCACGACTATATCGTCAACACACAGGATGCCATTCCTGCACCACTGAATTACCACGGCTTTCCAAAATCAATATGCACATCTGTTAATCATCAAGTTTGTCATGGCATACCAAGTGATAAAACTCTAAAAAAAGGGGATATTATCAATATTGATATAACCGTGATTAAAGATGGCTTCCATGGTGACACCAGTAAAATGTTTATTGTTGGTAAATCTAATGTTGCCACGCAACGTCTTTGTGATATTGCGCAAAAAGCACTTTATCTTGGAATTAGTATGGTTAAACCTGGCATCAAATTAGGGGATATCGGTCACGCAATCCAAAGCTACTCTGAAGCACAACATTATTCAGTTGTTCGTGAATACTGCGGACATGGAATTGGTGAAGGCTTCCATGAAGAGCCCCAGGTTCTCCACTATGGCAAACCTGACACAGGCGTAGAAATCAAAGAAGGCATGACATTTACCATCGAACCCATGATTAATCAGGGAAAACGCCATATTAGAACACTACCAGACAAATGGACGGTTCTGACTAAAGACCATAAACTATCTGCACAGTGGGAGCATACACTCCATGTTACTCAGGATGGCGTCGAAGTCCTAACTCTTCGTGATGAAGAGAAAGACTGGAAGTCGCTCCTCCCACACTAAAAGGCACCTTACCAAGTGATCTCTGAATAGAGACTTGATCAAAGACAGCCTACACCCCTAATTCCTTGACTCTTATTACTATTTACTATAAATTCAAGGAAATTACAGTGCAATCACGGGTTTCAGCCCACTACGCGCTACTAAAAAACACTTAATTAGAAGTGTCTTGATGCCAGAATGTTAACTCTATGGGGAAATGGCATCTACTAACTTTCAAGGTTTTCTACTAATCACTAAATTAGAAGTCGCTATCATTATTTTAATATCAAAATATTAGACTATAGAATATTGCGCATACCCGTGTGAGCCACGGGAGGGAAAAAAATTGTCATTTTCAGACTTTAACTTACAAAAAGAATTTATTAAATCTATTGAAGCGGCGGGATATTTAGAGCCCACCCCATTACAATCACAATTAATCCCTCTAGTGAATGAAAGAAAAAGCGCGTTAATCTGGACACAATCAGCATCAGGCAAGACCGGTGCATTTCTCATTCCCGCGATGAATTACATACTGGAAAATCCAGCCCCTGAAAAACGTGGTGCTCGTGTTTTAATTCTCACTTCCCGTCGTGATCGTGTTAGTCAAATTAATTACACTATTAAGCGCCTTAGCAAAGATATTATCATGCGCTTTGGCTTCATCGTAAGCGGTCGCCCCTATCAAACACAAATGCGCCTAATGCGTCGCCCGTTGGATATAATGATAGCGACACCTGGCAGACTGAATGATCTAATGAATAATGGTAAAGCAGATTTTTCACAGCTAGAAATGCTTATTATTGATGACCTAACAAGCATCTACAAAAAAAATCTTCAAGAGCTTGTTGAAAAAATACTGGAACAAGCAGGCTCCAATTGTTCTTCTATTACCTTTGCAAAAGATGGTGACAGCGTAAGTGACTATGCTCGTTCAATTTTTCCTAATGCCGTTCAGTTAAACCTTGATAAAGACAGCGAAGATAATGAGTTCATCGCTAAACAAGAGCAATCTTCTAACAACACTCAGAGCAACAAAAACAGCAATACAGGGGACAACAACAAAAGTATTAAAATCAATCCAGATGAGTTAATGCCCCAAAAGGTACACATCGCCGATGACTACACGCATAAAATAGCCATGATGGATCACCTCATGGATGAGTTTGCTGGCGGATCAACCGTCATATATACAGCGACAACTAAATCGGCAAAAACACTCCAAGACAATCTTTCAAACCATGGGCACGCTGCTGAGCTAGCACATGAGGTAAACCCTGATGAATTATTTGAAAATAATATTCTCATTTTCAGCGATCAAAAAAAGGTTTCGCTAACAGAAGAACAAGTTTCTAAAATAGATTCTCATATTATTAATTTTGACTTGCCTCACAAAATAGAGGATTACTTAGATAGACTCAATACACATAATCAAAAACGCTCTGAAGCAACGCTGCTTATCATTGATGGCTACAACTATAACGAATTAAAAACCATTGAAAAGGCATTAGGTGAGAAGCTTGATCAAGCAACCATTCCTGGGCTTGAACCTTTAAAACCTTTTGTAAACCTTAGTAAATCAAGAGCACCTAACAAACAAAATAGCCGTACAAATAAAACGCAAAAGAATGGAAAGTGGAATAAGAACAAGAAAACACAAAAAGCTACCGGTCAGAAAAACTCTCGAAATAAACCAGCTGCTAGACAAGGCTCTAATCAAAGTTCTCCACAAAATGCTAAGCAGGACAAAGGAAGCAATCAAAGGCGGCAGCGCAAAGGACCTTTTGGGCGACTCAATGGTGGAACACACCGCAAAAATTCAGTTGGTCAGAATAAAAAGGTCGGTGTGAGCAGTGTAGGCACTAATGCCCCTAAAAGCGATAGGGGCTGGCAATCTGACTTCGCAGAACCTAAAGAAAGATCCACAAGCACCGGTAAACCCGTTGCTATTAGATACAGTAAAAAACGCTTAATAAATAAAACTGATAAGCCAGAAGAATCAGAGTAAATACTTAATGATCTTTAATCATAATTAAGCATTACAATAAATAGCCTAGACAAATCATTCTCAATCACCTACAAAGAGTTCTTACACAACTAATTTTTATGGAATGAACTAGATTATCAATGAGTACCCGCACTAGCTTAAATTTTCTAGGGAGAAAGCTTCTCTATCTTTGGCTCAAAACAGAAGCCATTCCTACAGATATTCAAAAACTAGACATAAACCCAAAATTACCTGTGGTTTACGTACTGGAAACACGGTCTTGGTCTAATTTATTGGTATTAGAAGAACAGTGTATTCATCAGGGCTTACCTGCACCAATGGGAAAAATTAGCTTTTCTGAACTTGATGCTTGGCATTCTGTTTATACTATTGCTCCCAGACAACCGTTTAAAGCTTGGTTAAAAAAGCAACCTAAACGATCAAGAATGCTGCGCGGGATTATCGAAATATTACACGAACATCCTGAACAAGAAATTCAATTTGTACCTGTACAAATCTTCTGGGGAAGACCCGTAGCCACACAAAAACATTGGTTACAAGTTCTATTCGCTGACTCTTGGGCATTAGCTGGGCGCACTAGAACATTCTTCAGAATTTTATTCCATGGGCGCAAAACGCTCGTCGAGTTCTCTGAAATCATTAGCTATCGTAGCAACCCTGCAAGCACTAGAACAGACGATGAAATAATTGACTCATTACAGCAAACACTTTCCACTCGACTTAAGAAAGTACGCTCAGCGACGCTCGGTCCTGATATCTCTCATCGAGAGACATTAGTTAGGGATTTGATTTTAAAGCCCGCCGTACAAAAAGCCATTAGCAAACGTAGCAAAGAAGATAACCTGACTGAGTATAAAGCGACATTACAAGCAAGGCGCTACCTCAATGAAATTGTTGCCAACTGTACCAATATTACTATCCAAGTCATGCAGCGAGCGCTTTCATCCTTCTGGAATCGTTTTTATTCAGGCATCGAAGTCAGCAATAATGAATACCTTAAAAAACTCGCGCTGAGTCATGAGCTTGTTTATGTACCCTGCCACCGTAGCCACATAGATTATTTATTATTATCCTATGTAATTTACCATGAAGGGCTTGCAATACCCTATATTGCAGCGGGAAAAAACCTGAACATGCCAGTTATAGGATCTATTCTACGAGGGGGTGGTGCCTTTTTTATTCGCCGTAGCTTTAAGGGCAATGAACTTTACTCCACGGTGATGTTTGAATATGTTGCAGAATTAATCGCCCGAGGTATCCCGATTGAGTATTTCGTTGAAGGTGGACGCAGCCGAACAGGTCGACTACTTCAAGCAAAGCCAGGGATGTTAGCTATGACGGTACGTGGTTTTTTAAAATATAGAAAACGACCTGTAGCCTTTATTCCTGTATACATTGGTTATGAAAAACTACTTGAGAGCAAAGCCTATCAGGCAGAGTTATCTGGGGAAGATAAACGCAGCGAAACGTTTTTAAGCTCTGTAAAATCCATACTTAAAATTCGTGGAGAGTATGGCAAAGTTCATACCAATTTTGGCAAGCCCGTCTTTCTCAACCAGATACTTGATCACAATCATCCTGAGTGGTCATCAGAAGAATATATTGATGATGTTCGCCCCCCATGGCTTCGCAATATTGTTGGCACTCTCTCACAACAAATAATGACACACATTAATCAGGCAACAACGGTAAATGCCATTAATTTAATTTCCAGTATATTGCTTCCTACCCCTAATCAAAGCATGGATGAAAATGAATTAATTAAGCAAATTGCTCTCTATCACCAGCTAATTATTGATCTTGATTATTCAGATAATATTATTATGACTCAGCGTAGTCCAGCTGATCAAATCCAACATGCTGAAGAATTAAAGATGATAAAAAGAACAAAGCATGAGCTTGGCGATATCATTTATATTGATTCAAAACAGGCCGTATCGATGACCTATTATCGAAATAATATATTACACTTACTAGCCTTGCCCTCAATCATTGCCTGTTGTTTTTTGAATGTGCGAAAGCTCAGTTGTGAGGAAATTATTAAATTAGTTTCACTCGCCTATCCTTTTATAGAAAAGGAACTGTTTTTAATTTGGAGCGATAAAACACAACTATCAAATATTATTGAAGAAACATTACATCATCTCACCGAGCTTGAGATGCTAAAAAAAGATGAAACAGATAATAGCTATTCTCGCTACCCAAGTAATAGTACCGCATATACCCAATTAAATTTACTGGCGAAAGTCATATCTCCTATTTTAGAAGTCTATTATCTAACCCTCGCATTACTTTCGCGCAGTAGCCAAAAAGAAGCAAACAATCGAGTAGCCATTGTTGACCTACAGAAAAAATGCTATCTCATGGCACAACGTGTAGCCATGATTCATGAGCTAAACTCGCCCGATTATTCTGATAAAAAATTAATAGAAAATTTCATTAATACCTTAATTCACATTGATTATTTAACGGTATTTGATGCAGAGCATATTGAATACAACGACGTCTTTCAAAAAGCTGATAAACGAATCAGATTACTACTACCTAAAACCATCCGTATTAATATATTAAAAATGATAAACGAAGATCATTGACAGAACATTTTTCATTGCCGCCACTTATCTGTAAAGCATGTATTTATTGAGCTAAGACGCTTAGAATTAAGTCTATATTGCCAAATAATAAAAAATAGTCGAGCTGTTAGCATGTTAAAAACATATATGATTGAAAAGGTTGTTGAAGAACAACTCTCAGATAATGAGGGGTTGATGACTTTTTATTTAGTTGATGAAAACGGCGATTGTCGTACCGTATCTGGTAAAACTTATCTTGATGAAAACTTAGAACCACAAGGCATAACAACAGAAAGTAAACGTGAATTACCTTTAATAGATACAATTTTTGCCTCAAGGCATAAAAAAGCCATTGATATTGAGTTTGATAGTTTCAACAAGAACTATTATCGAGAAGTTGATAAAACGATCAATCAACTTGCCTTTGAAAAAGTACAGCAAATAGAGAAAGAGAAAAAACTATCCTATCGAATCAGTCATTTCTTTTCTAAAGCAGCCTCTTAATTCACTGCTGTCACTCAACAAACTAACTACTTCTGTAATTATCAAAAAAGGCGGGGGTGCCATATCCTATTAATTCACTTTCCGAATGCGCAAAAATGAAGCGAAACGCGGAACACCATTTTTTGTTTTACCATGATATTGATAGCTTATTGTTTCGCCGATTGCAGGAGGATGTTTACGTTCTTTGTCAGTGAATCCTGTACCAATTTTAAATTCTATTCCAGATGGCATCTTCACTAACAACGCACCCAAACTATTTAGATACTTACCTTTTCCTGAAAAGTGCTTTATTACAATAGCCTCAGCATCCTGATAAGCTTTAACTTTTAATAAATCCCCTGTTCGTTTTCCTCTATACAAAGAATCACCACGATGCAACATTAAACCTTCTGCACCCGCTGTAGTTATCTCCTTTAATTGTTTCATCAAATCAGGATGAGTTTTAACCTTCCATTGTTTCACTTTTTTTAACCATGGAATATCTGCCTCATTAACAACTTGTGTTATCAACTCAATACGTTTATCAAACTGAAAAGGAGAATCTGGCATATCAAACACCATGTATTTAACCTGCCTCCAAGCCTCTTCATCAGGAATATCGTCACGTACTGTGCTAACAACTCTCTCAAAGCTTTGCCTAGCTAACCACAGCTCACCATCTAGTTTCTGCTTTGGAAAGTTTTCTATAAACCAAGGAGGTGCATGATAAATATTTCCACCACGAGATATCAGTTGTTGTCCATTCCAAAGTGCACGAACACCATCATATTTTTCACTTACCCAATACTCATCAAGATTGATTCCTTGATGGTATATTTTGGCAAGCATTAACGAGGGTTTTGCGGCATCTCTACAAATAGCACTATTTGAAAAGATGCTTAAAAGAAGTACTAATACCGTTAAGAAAGTTTTTTCAATCATTACTCAGTATCTACTATGATTTATATCAATACACGACTATAAAGGATGTTAGATAATATAAAAAGTGAGACCTTAGCATAACTCAGTGGCGAAAGAAAAATGCGATAAAATTATTCTGATTGAGGCGTGAATCGCAGCTAATAGCTGGCTATAGCAAGATTTACAACGAAAAGCAGGATGCTTTTAGCCATTTTTACTCGTTACCTGAGTTATGTTGAGGTCTCAACGTATAATTGACGGGAGTTAACTATGACAACAAGCAATAATAAAGATGACAAGGTTATCGATTTACCTGAAATGAAAAATCAGGCAGACAATATGCATGATAGCTTATCAAATGATTTGTATACGGAAGACCATATCGTCGCTCTCCAAGAAGAATTAAAAAAAATAAAAAATAATCAAAATAAAGCAGAAAAACGCTATGCTAGGGAGCAAGCACTCAAACCCTATCAAGCAGAACTGATTGGGCTGCAAAAGTATTTAGAAGAAACCAACAAACGCATGATCATCCTTTATGAAGGACGAGATGCCTCAGGTAAGGGCGGAACAATACGACGCGTTTCTCGCTATATGAATGAAAAGCACTACCGCATTGTAGCTCTCGGAAAACCAACTGATGAACAGCGTTCACAATGGTACTTCCAACGTTATGCTGAACAGTTTCCTCGTGGCGGCGAAATGGTTATGTTTGACCGCAGTTGGTATAACCGCGCTATGGTAGAACCTGTATTTGGATTTTGTACAGCAGAAGAGCATACGAATTTTTTAAAAGGTGTAGTCGGATTTGAAAAAGACTTAGTCAGGCAAGGAACGATACTGATCAAAATATACTTTAGTGTGACAAAGTCAGAACAAGCTAGGCGATTTGAACGACGTAAAACCGACCCACTTCGCCAATGGAAACTATCTGAAATTGATATTCAAGCACAAGATCATTGGGCTGAATTTACAACCGCGAAATATGAAATGCTAAATCGCTCGCATACCACATCTGCACCTTGGACGATTGTACGCTCAAACGACAAACATCAAGCTAGACTAAATGTACTAAAACTAATTTTAAACAGCGTGCCTTATAAACGGATGAATCCTGACCTAGATTTTATCCCAGACCCTGAAATTGTTGTATCTGGCGCTAGAGAGATCGAGACAATGGAAGCTGACCGTCTTAAGAAGGGCAAGTTTAAAGCATGATTTCTCGGCACTTAGCGCCTATTTCATTGCTAACTGTCGGCTATGAGTAGCAGAATATACCCACTCAATTAACTTATCATGAGCAGGTAATGCGCGTCTTTTGGCGCGTGGGTCATTATGTAGGATTGACATGACATAGACTTTGCCATCTGCCGCTTTGACATAACCTGCAATGCTTCTTACATCACGTAAGGTTCCTGTTTTAAAGTAGCCTCTGCCGCGAACTCTGGTTCGTTTTAAACGACGTTTCATGGTGCCATCAACACCTGCCACTGCAAGTGACTGCATCAAATGATTACGATACGGACTGCGATAAGCATCCATCAATAAGTCCCCTACATGGCGTGCACTTATTCGAGCGACACGACTTAAACCAGAACCATTTTCAATACGAAGTTCAGGAAAATGAAGCCCACGAGAAGCTAACCAAGCACCCACAGCATTTGCGCCATTGCGTTCCGTGCCTCTTCCATATTTCTTTGCACCAATGGTTAATAGCAACTGACGCGCCATCACATTATTACTGTCTTTATCAATGGTAGGTAAGATTTCAGCCAATGTTCGTGAATGTGTTCTTAACAATAGACGCGCACTAGCTGGAGCACGACCCATTACAAAATGTGTTTTTAAAGTACCACCCACATCACGCTTCCACATCGCTTTCATAGCACCATATATCATATTCGCAGGCTCACTAATTACGCGTGTATAAGTACGTGAACCACAGCGTCTTGAATAGCGCCCAGTAAATGTCGCAATAGTTTGAGCGCCACGTTTTGAAATATTAATACCTGTACGACAGCCACGTTTAGATTTACGCATTCTATTTACAATTTTTAAATTATGCGTTGGGGTAATACTACTTACATGGACACGCTTACCATAAGCACTCACCTTAAATGAGTTTAAGCGTTCATTGAACAACAGTGCGTCAGGTCTTGCGTTATAAGCAGATTGCGCTTTGCCATCAAAAGCCCCCGCGTGTTGGCTTATAGAATCAAAATAACTATTATCAAAAACCACTCGACCACTTACATTACGGATACCCTTTTGACGAATACCCTGTAAAACTTTACGTAATTCATTGGCATTAAATTCTGGTGAGCCATAACCTTTAATAATTAAATCACCATTCAAAGTGCCATTCTTAACAAGCCCTTTAGTATACACATCAATAGGCCAGCGATAGTTAGGACCTAACGTACCCAGAGCCGCATAAGAGGTAATTAGCTTCATAACAGAAGCCGGAACACGCGATGTTTTCTCTTGAAAAGCCAGTAAAGGTCTAGACGAATTAACATCTTGAACAAATGCACTTACGCCACGAGTATTTACACCTTTGGCGCGTAAAGTTGCCACTACATTCATAGGTAGGTGATTAATAATTGGATTCTTTTGGCTTTGCTTGAAAGTAGCATGTGATAATTTTTGAGGTGCTCGTGGCTTTACAATAGATTTAGCAACTTGC
The DNA here is from genome assembly GCA_036478745.1 of Cocleimonas sp. Lineage (GTDB taxonomy): Bacteria > Pseudomonadota > Gammaproteobacteria > Thiotrichales > Thiotrichaceae > Cocleimonas. Next base: position 76,055 of record JAZGEM010000103.1, on the reverse strand, counting down.
TGCGTCTTTTGTTGCTTTTTTAACTGAGCTTGCTTCCAACGTAACTGATATTGCGCACGTGTTAATTTTTGTGGAGCCGTTGTCTTAGCCGCTTTTTTCCATATTGCAGTTTGTTTATTTATCTTGGCTTTAGCGATCTGTTGCACAGGTTTTTTAGCTTTTTGCTGTGCATCCCACTTTGCTTTCCAAGCTGCTCTTTGACGTGCCAGTTTTGTATTGCTATTAGCTTTGTTATTTTTTTTGAAACGCGCCTGATACTGCATACGAGTCATAGCTGGCTTAGCTTTTTTTATCGTTTTTTGTGCCTGTCTTGCAGGAGCAACACTTTTCCTAACAACATGGGTTGATTTTTTAACACGCTGACTTTCAGTAACTTCCAATGAATTCCAAAGAGCATCCATACTTTGCAACTTCTCAGCCGCTTGCGTAGAAAAAGGCAAAGCAACAGACAAAAACCCACTCAGTGAAATTAAAATTAATTTCTTTAAAAACATACGATTACAATCCAGCAAGATGATGATTACAGATATCCCAAACATTAATGCGCGGGTTTATTATTACTTTAATCCAGCGATTATTACACAGCGTAGCTTAAAGCAACCTTAAGGAGAATAAAGAAACTATTAAATAATCAAATTATTTAATATGGCATCCCCCCCTTTTTTTAACAATTGCATATTAGAGGAATGGTTACAATATGAATCAATATTCTTACAATTAGTTACTACTCAAAAAGCATAGCAATTGTTAAAAAAAGGGGGAGGTGCCATAGAGGTTTTGACATTAAATTTAAAATGTGAATTTAGCGACTACTATGGTTTTAATGAAGGTTTTTATATAAGGGAATCAAGAATAACTAAACACTTAACCGCCCTTACCAATCCCTATTTCACAATTATTAGCATAGTAGGTTTCACCAGATGAATTCTTACATGCAACAACATGAGATTTAGCTTTTGATCCTTTTTCTCTGAGCACCTCTGTTTCTTTTATCTTCGCTAAATATGCAGCATTTTTAGCATCTCTCGCCTTTACCTTAGCGCGTGTGCTTGCATATTTAATCTCATTTATATTGTCATGGTATTCATTTAATTGTTTTTGGTAACCTTCTCTGTAATCAGCATATGCGGCTCGCTCAGCATTTTCCTTCATAACCATCTGATCTCTAAAATCTGAGAAGCTTTTATAAGCTTTATCATCCACAACATAAGGCTCTTTAAATTTTTTCTTCTTTTTATTTTTACTTGGGAACATATCACAAGGAGGTAGATTTCCTCTGATCATTCCATTGACAGGAACGGCACATTCGACTTCAATCGTTTTAGTCAGCTTGACTGCTTTGTTTGTGTTATCAACATCAAGTTCATCCGTTGAATTCTTTTTTAAAGCAAAGAAAAATACAAATATTAGAGTGACTGTTATTAAAATAGGCTTCATAGATTTGGCTTCTTTTTTCTATAATCATAACTCGTATAGCAAATATCATCTATTCCTTCTGATAAATGGTGAGCCTTTATTTTTGTATTTCCACTGTCATATCATTTAAATAATAAGTATATTTAGAGTACCTTTGCACGAAAGTGTAAATTAAATTTAGAAACTAAAAACACACTAATTAATATTTTGAAGGCGTAACACTATCCATGTACAAACAATCCCTGCTCCTAGCATTTACACTATTACTACTCAGCCTCCCTACGCAAGCGAAAATTTATCAATGGACAGATAGTGACGGAAAAAAACATTTTAGCCAAACACCCCCACTAAAACAAAAAGGTACAGAAACACCTAAAATTGAAATCAGAAAAGAGAATTACGCGAGGATATCAGGTATCACAAAAAAGAATGGTGATAAGTATTGTGGTCATATCATGTTACCTACAGAGACCGACCCCATTATCCAGCTCGCAAATGCGAATATAAAAAAAGCAGAATGGAAGAAGCAAGCCATACGACAACAAGAAAGACTCATCCAATATTATGACCAGCAATTAAACGGGAGAGATCGAAAAGATATCATTGAGTATACAAAAAATAAGATTGATAATTTAGAATGTGCTTCTAACTGGTCTAAAAGAGTGACTTTACGCTTACAGAAAAAGCGCAAAGATTTTGAGGAAAAGCTGAAATCGACACGTAAGGAATACCTTTCTTTCAAGAACCGTTGCGGAGAAAAACCTGATATTCAAGGATGGACCAATGATAAAAAAGCGATTGCATGGGCAGAATGTGAATATAGTAGTCACTCAACCCGCAAACATAACCAAAAACTAAGGGAACTAAAGCAATTAGAAATTAAGGCATCAATTTTATCTAAGTCTGAAAACTAAAAACTTGAACCTAGATCCCTCAATAGGACAGTATAAAGTGACGGTTGTGGTTGCGCAATTTAGCGGTCACTGAGGAATCTAGGTTGTACTAACTTCCTTGATACTTACACTGAAAGGTCAGCTTACTATTAAATTTATAGTCATCATCGATGCTTGCTTTCATTTCACATTTAAAATCATCAACAAACCAAGACCACTCTACACTATTAACACCAATCGTCTTTATTTCACTCGCTTTATTTTTTAAGCCAATTCGAATAGCGCGAACATTAACGTCCATTAAGCTTATATCTAAATCTTTATCCGCTTTATCAATTTCAAAGCTACTCAACTTGCTTGCATGCTGCTTATTTCGATTGGCTTTATAGGATATTTTGATTCCCCTTGTGTTATTTGGATCAATAGAAACCCTTAGATACTGCTGCCAAAGTGCTCCTTTTTTTGTCAGCCTTTTCGCCGTACTTCTTTTTTTACGGTTTAAATAATCTTCTTTTAAACTCTTGAGGCTCTCTTCACCAAAGCCATTGCGTAATATATTACTCAGCCCATCAGATACTGTTTTAATATCATTGATGGCTACTTTAGCTTTATTAACATCTAACTGCTTCTTACTCGCTAGTGTTGATATTTCTTTTTTTGAGCTACCTTTTGGACAAGGCATAGCCGCATAAGCTATTGATCCATCGGCCTTCTTACACTTATAAATAGCCGCAGCTACATTTGGCGAGATAAATACAGGTAACATTATCAGTACAATTCTAGTTAATTTTTTCACTCTATTCACAAAAATACAAATTCCAGTAAAGTTTGCTATTCTTACTATGCTAGCTCATGAAGAACCGATAAATAGGGAGGATATTTCGAAAGCAATTGTTTAAAAAAGGGGGGGGTGCCATATGATAGTTTTTTGCAATCACCTACATCCTCTGCATCACATCAATTCCCAGTAAATCCAAACCTGTCTCCAAAGTTTGTGCTGTTAACTGTGACAATTGCAAACGGCTTTTCTTAATATCATCTTCGGCTTTCATAATCGGGCAGGCTTCATAGAATGTCATAAAGTTGCCAGCAAGTTCATAGAGGTAGTTACACAAAATATTTGGCGTGCCATCTTTAGCGACACTCTCTATGGCTTCAATTAGCTGCTGTAGTTTTATTGCAAGCTGGCGTTCGGCAGGTTCTTTAATAGTAATTTTTGCACTACTCTCTCCTGCTTTAAATTCTGTCTTACGAAAAATACTTTGGATTCGTGCATAAGCATATTGTAAATATGGCGCCGTATTGCCTTCAAAACTTAACATCGTATCCCAGTTGAAAATATAATCAGATGTTCTATTTTTACTTAAGTCAGCATATTTTACGGCACCAATACCGACTGTTTTAGCAATACTTCTACGACTTTCTTCATCTAAGTCTGGGTTCTTTTTAGAAACAAGATCAAAGGCACGTGATTGCGCTTCATCCAATAAATCAATTAATTTTACAGTACCACCTGTTCTGGTTTTAAAGGGGGTGCCGTCTTTGCCCATCATGGTACCGAATGCCATATGCTCTAGTTGGGTTTTTTCTGGCAAGAAGCCCGCTTTTTTACCCACGGCAAACACTTGTTTTAAGTGCAAACTTTGACGCGCATCGACGAGGTATAAACCACGATCCATGTTGAGTTTATTATGACGATAGCGAAGTGCTGCAAGGTCAGTGGTTGCATAGAGATAACCACCATCTGACTTTTGCACAATCATTGGAATGATCTTGTCATCCTTGCCTTTAAACTCATCAAGGAATACACATTGTGCGCCTTGATCTTTAGTCAGGAGTTTTGCTTTATCCAAGTCTGCGATTACATTGGCAAGATCATTATTATAAGCACTCTCTGGCATAACATCTTCGCGTGTTAACAACACACCGAGCACACGATAAATAGCATCACAATGATCTAGTGATGTATCAATAAACTGCTTCCAAAGCTTTAGAAACTTTTCATCGCCAGCTTGTAATTTAACAACATTTTCACGGGCAGTTTTTGCAAAGTCTTCATCTTCATCAAAACGTATCTTGGCTGCCTGATAGAACTTTTCTAAGTCACCTAGCTGTATGGAAATATCTGCGCCCTGCTCTGAAGTACTTTGTACTTCAAGAAAGGTCAGCAACATACCAAATTGAGTTCCCCAATCACCAACATGGTTTTGAGGGATCACATTATGCCCAACAAACTTTAATACGCGTGCGATTGAGTCACCGATAATAGTTGAACGTAAATGACCTACATGCATTTCTTTAGCAAGATTAGGCGCTGAATAGTCGATGACTATGTTTTGTGGTGCGGTCGTTTTTTCTATGCCTAATGAATCTGAAGCGAGTGTCGTTTCAGTTTCCGCTTGTAGCCACGAGTCCTTCAAATGGATATTAATAAAACCAGGTCCTGCAATTTCTAACTTCTCAGCAATATCTGATAAATCAAGAATTTCTAAAACCTTAGTAGCGAGATCACGAGGATTCATTTTAAGTTTTTTGGCTGCACCCATAATGCCATTGGCTTGATAATCGCCGAACTCAGGGCGTGCTGATGCTTTTACCACTGCGGGTGAATTTACAGCGCCTGCATCATGCAGAGCCTGAGCGATTTTCTTATCAAGGTGTATGCGAATATTCATGGCAGGGATTCTACCGTATTCAAGTGAGAAAACTAGTTATTCTGTACTACCAATCTTGTGTTTTACTAACTGACTCAAATGCTTTTTGCACATCATGAATTATTTTATGTGTTTCTTCGGGGCGTTTTTCTAAATCACCCGCTGCTTTCCTAATCAATTCCTGATCCTTGAGCTAATGGGACAAGGACTTTGACTCGGGTCATTTTGATTTTTGCATTGCTTGAACTAAAGTCATACTTTTTAGAATATTCAACGCTTCGTAAAGTTGATAATCAGTTTCTACAAGGTTCTTTTTTGGGGCTTCTTTTTTATCTACAACTGAGTCACTTTTGACTTCTGTTTTATTATTTTTATCTGCATCAGTATTTTTATCAGTGTCTTCTCCAGCGGGGTTTGATATATGACCACTTAAGTCTGCTTCTAATAACGGCTTAATTGCATCCTTGTCATCATTCCCTTCCTTAGTCTTAAATTCCAAATCTTTTACTATAATATCTGGATCAATGCCTTTTGCCTGAATTGAGCGACCTGACGGCGTAAAATAACGCGCGGTGGTTAGTTTTAAACCCGTTGTTTCATCTAATGGTAAAACCGTTTGTACCGAGCCTTTACCAAAGGTTTTTGTCCCAATGATCAGTGCCCGTTTATGATCTTGTAAAGCACCTGCGACTATCTCAGAAGCCGAAGCTGAACCCTGATTAACCAACACCACTAACGGCGCTCCGTCAATCAAGTCATCGGGGGTTGCGTTGTAGCGCATATTACTGTCGGCAACTCTGCCCTCGGTATAGACTATTTTTCCTTCTTTTAGAAAAGCATCTGATACACCCACTGCACCATTTAATACCCCACCAGGATTATCTCTTAAGTCTAAAACAAGTCCCTTTAAAGCACCTTTATTTTCAGCAACGAGTTGTTTGATGGCTTTTTCTACACCATTCGTCGTGTTCGATTGGAAACTGGATATACGCAGATAGCCATAGCCCTTTTCAAGGATTCGTTGTTTAACACTTTTTACTTTTATCACTGCGCGAACAATAGTGATTTTAAATGGTTTTGGGGTTCCTTCTCTACTGATCAATAAATCTATCGGTTCGCCCGGTTTACCACGCATTATTTTAACAGCATCATTTATATTCATGCCTTTTACAGACTTATCATTGAGCCTGATTATTAAGTCACCAGATTTAATACCTGCTTTTTGTGCTGGGGTGTCATCAATAGGAGCAACAACTTTAATAAAACCGTCTTCCATTCCAACTTCTATACCCAAGCCACCAAACTCACCAGAAGTACCCTCGCGAAGCTCTTTGAATGCTTGTTCATCAAGATAGGCTGAATGAGGATCAAGACCTGTAAGCATGCCACTGATAGCGTCTGTGATAAGTTTTTTATCATCAGCTTCTTCTACATAGTCTCGTTTAATCCGAGCATAGACTTCGGAGAATTTTTTTAACTGCAACAGAGGCAAAGATTGTTTATTTGATTTTAAAGCGAAAACATTCAGGCTAAACGAAGCTGTAAGTCCTATGACCACGCCAAATATTAAACCGGATACAACAGATTTTTTTATACGCATATTATTCAGATGACAATTTATATGATACTTAATACTACCTTAAATAGTATATAAGCACCCCTAAAAATTATTTGAGACCTTTGCACGAGTCAATGGCGAAAGAAAAATGGGCTAAAGTTTTACTGATTAAGGCGGAAAATGAAGCTAATAACGCGTTATTGGCAAGATTTCCAACGAAAAGCAGTGAAATTTTAGTCATTTTTACTCGTCATCTGATTCGTGCAAAGGTCTCTATTTACACCAATGCGCAGGGTTCTGATGCTTTGTTCCACGTCGTATCTCAAAATACAGCCCCGAGTTTTTTCTACCCCCTGTATTTCCTACAGCTGCAATAATTTCACCGCCTTTTACTATTTGACCTTTCTTCTTATAGACACTTCGATTATAAGCATAAAGACTCCGATAGTTGTTATCATGACGGATAATAACAAGATAGCCATAACCTTTTAGTCGACCACTAAATTCCACCTTGCCCCGTGCAACGGCATAGACATTACTTCCCGCTGATGCTGAAATAATGACACCTTTCCAAGCTTGCTTACGATTCCTTGTTGCTCCGTATTGCTGTGTAATCCTTCCGCGTACTGGCCAAGAAAGCTTCCCTTTTAAAGCGGAGAATGCTTTGTTGGGAACATAACGAGATTTTGCCAGAACTTTTTTTTGTTTTTCTTTCTTCTTATTGTTATTAGCTTGCTGACTTTTTTTATTCTTGAGTTTTGCTTGTAACTTCAATTTTTCCGCTTTGCTTTTATTCTCTTGTCTCTTTTTTTCTTCCTGATTACGTTTTCTTTGTAGATTCTGAATAACACCCTGCAAGCGTACTTCTTGATTTATTAACTTTGATAATTTTTTTTCCTGAGAAGAAACAACTCGACGTTGTTTCTTGAGTGCTTTTTCTTTCTCATCGACTGCTTTACCTAATGCCAGTTTTTTCTTACTTTGCTCTTCCTGCAAAGAGTTTAACTCAGTCGAATCAGCACTTATTTTTACTTGTATATCTTCTATTTTTTTTAAACTGGCTTTAATAGAACGAATACGTTTCAAGCGATGATCATTTAAATACTCAAAATATTTTATAGTACGACTGATATCAGAAGGGTCGTCTTGTTTTAATAACAAGCGTAAATGGGATTGTTTACCTGAGGTATAGAGTGCTTGCATTTGTTGAGCAAGCGCATCTTTTTCTACATTGGTTTGTTTTAAAAGAATCTTCTTTCGTACGTTAGACTTTAATAGTTTACTGGTTAATTTATTAATTTTGCGTTTTGTTTGATGCAGATTTTTGGAAATTTCATGCAATTTATCTTCTGCAACAACAACCTTACTCTTTAATTTTTTTGAAACCGAACGAGACTTTTTCAAGACGACCTTTGCCGAATTTATTTGTTTATTAAGTTTGCTCTGACTTTGATTTGTGCTCTCAGCAGATGCTTGTGAAAAGCAAAACACAAACACACAAAGAAACAGAGATCGCAAAAAAGAAATTGCCTTCATAATAGTTTATTTTTTTATCAATAGCCCAAGGGCTCTATACTAACAGCATGGCTTATAATTATATAGGGCTATAGCGAATTGCTTCTTTTCAGTTTGAATAGCCTTGATAAACAGCGTATTACAGTATATTATTGTATAGTATATTTATAATATGCAAATTAACCAATATTAGAGAATGCTATTACATGACCAATGCGAGTATTGCCCAAGGTGCCGACGGAAGTTGCACATTAGTTAGTGACCTTCTTGTTCGTCAAGAAGATGTAGAAACAGCATCACGCTCGCTTAAAGCGATCTCTCACCCCTTAAGATTAAAAATTCTTTGTGTTTTAGGTGAGAATGAAGTGAGTGTTCAAGATATTGTTGAATGCGTTGGAACATCACAAAGTAATATTTCTCAACATTTAGCTATTCTTCGAGACAAAGGTATTTTAGCTTCTAGAAAAGAAGCTAACCGTGTTTTCTATCGCGTTGGCGATGCACGCACCTTAAAATTAATTAGCATGATGCAGGACGTTTTCTGTACAACACGTTAATTTTTAAGCGCTGAAAAGCATCTATCTCTAGATAATTAGCCTAAAAAGTGTTTTAGGGCTTTACCCAAAGCACGACTGCGGTTATCTTATCTACTTTCCTTTTTCTGTAGTTTTTTTTCATGCAAGAATATATCGACTTTGCAAGCAATCACCCTCTGATGATCATTGGCTTTATAGCAATTTTAGGCTTTATCGTTAAGACAGAGTTATCGCGTCTTAATAGAAAGTACAAACAGGTTGGTGTAAATCAAGCTGTCATGTTAATGAATGATGATAAAACAGCAATCGTAGATGTCCGTGAAGACAAAGAAGTCAGCGGTGGCTTTATCAAAGGCGCTCAGCATATCAAACTCGCGGACCTCCCTTCTCGTATTGGCAATATATCTAAAGATAAAAATGTACCTGTACTTGTCTATTGCCGTAGCGGTAATCGTTCAGGTCATGCATGTCACCAAATCAGCAAAGCCGGCTATGAAAATGTATCAAATCTTGCGGGTGGAATAATGGCTTGGGAATCAGCTAACTTGCCTATCACAAAACGCTAACTAAAAACAATAATATGCCAGCAAATGTGACCATGTATGCAACGCGCTTTTGTCCATATTGTATGCGAGCAAGAAGCCTACTCAAGAAAAAAGGAATAGAATTCGAAGAAATAGCGGTTAGTAGTGGCAATGGACTATGGCGAGAGATGGCAGAAAAAAGTGGCAGAAACACAGTTCCACAAATATTTATCGATGGTGAGTCAGTAGGCGGTTATGATGATATAGCAGCGCTTAACCAACAGGGAAAATTAGACCAAAAATTAGGAATTTAATCACATGGCAGAAGAAACACAAAACGAAGCAGCTGCACAGGATGCAACGGCAGCAGAGCAACAATTTATTATTGAGCGTATCTATGTAAAAGATATCTCATTTGAAGCACCCAATAGTCCCAGTATCTTCACTCAAAACTGGGATCCTGAGACAAATATGAACTTGAACACTAATGTTAACTCTCTTGGTGACGATCACTATGAAGTTGAATTAGAGGTGACCGTGACGGTTAAAGACAAGGAAGGCAAAACAGCATTTCTTGTAGAAGTAAAACAAGCAGGTGCATTTTTAATAAAGGGTTATACAAGTGAACAACTTAATCATCTATTAGGAAGCTACTGCCCTGGTAACCTTTTCCCTTATGTCCGCGAAGTGATATCCAACCTTGTTTCAAAAGGAAGTTTCCCAGAAATGCACCTATCGCCCATTAATTTTGATGCACTTTATGCTCAAAATCAACAAACTGCTCATGAACAACAATCTGAGCAAAGCACTGAACAAAGTGCTGAGAGCGAAAAAGCAGAAACATAAACCTTATGAATACACCTGAGCGTCCCAATAAAATCTCAGTCTACGGTGCTGGATCGTGGGGCACAGCTCTGGCTTTGCAACTTGCTCGCAATGGCATAGATGTTTTGCTCTGGGACTTCAACCCAGAGCATATTTCACATTACGATAAAGCACGTGAAAATACACATTACCTTCCTGGGTTTAAATTTCCAGATAACTTAAAGTGCACTGACTCTATCGAAGATACTTTAAAGCATGCAAATGACCAACTTATTGTCATTCCCAGTCACGGCTTTCGTGATTTACTCAAAAAAATCAAACCTTTTCTAAGTTCACAACATTCCGTTATTTGGGCAACAAAAGGCTTAGAAGTCGGCACGGGAAAATTACTCCATGAAGTACTGATTGAAGAGTTAGGTGACGAAGTTCCTTATGGTCTAGTTTCTGGTCCAACGTTTGCTTTGGAAGTTGCCAAAGGATTGCCCTCTGCAATGACAGCCGCAGCCTCAACACCTGAACTCTCTGAAAGAATGGGGGCAGCATTTCAAGGCGGAAATTATCGTGTTTATACTAGCAATGATGTACTCGGTGTCGAACTGGGTGGAGCAGTAAAAAATGTCCTTGCGATAGCGGCTGGTATTTCAGATGGCTTAGGTTATGGTGCGAATGCGCGTGCTGCTATCATCACACGAGGTCTCGCGGAGATAATGCGTCTTGCAGAAGGCATGGGGGCAGAGCATGACACTATTATGGGGCTATCTGGTGTTGGTGATTTAGTACTAACCTGTACCGATAATTTATCAAGAAATAGAAGACTAGGTTTAGCCTTAGGCGCAGGTAAAGACGTAGACACTGCTATTGAAGAAATTGGACAAGCCGTTGAGGGTGCAAAATCTTCACACTGTATTGGTCTACTTGCTACAAGAGCTGGTGTTGATATGCCCATTTGTGATTACGTGCACAAGGTAATATATAAAAACTTCCCTCCCCAACAAGCCGTCAAAGAATTATTAGCAAGAGAAGTAAAACCTGAGTTCTAATGCAAAAGTAAAAAAGAACTTTCCACAGAATTCGAAACTTACTGAAACCAGTCAAATTACACTTATTTAATCAGTAGGTGTGCTGAGAAATAAAGTCACAATGAGACCCTTTGGGAGTGCGTATCTTTATCTTGTGATAAGATACTTTCATAGAAACTATTAATCCATCACAAATGAAACTCTCAGGAAACTTAAGTATACGTTCAAAACTGGTAATCATGCTATTACTTGCCAGTGTTATCAGCATCCTCGTTGTTGCCTACCAAGGCTATAGTGCCGCTAAAGATGCGTTACAGCAAAGTACTACAAATCAACTAACGACATTACGTGAAGCTAAAATTCAACAGGTCGAAGCATATTTCTCCGACATTCAAAGTCAGGTTCAAGCCTTTTCTCAAAATCATATTGTCATAGATGCTTTAAATGAATTTCGCACAGCTTATCGCTTAGCAGGCAAAGAGCAACTTGATGAAAAGCAAAAAAACCAATTACTTGAATATTACCGCAAAGAATTTATCCCTCGTTTAAAAGAAAAAATAGGTGGTGAGCCAGTTGCTAAAAACTTTTTACCTGATACAGCCGCAGCAAACTATTTGCAGTATCATTATATTTCCAATAATCCAAATAAAGTCGGGGAAAAAAACAAGCTCATCAAATCTAAAACTGATAGCAGTTACTATTCTCAAATACATCAACGCTACCATGAAAATCTATTAAGCCTGACTAAACAATTTGGCTACTATGACTTATTTTTAATTGATCCTGAAACAGGTGAGATTGTTTATAGTGCATACAAAGAAACAGACTTTGCCGGCGACCTACTAAATGGAGCCAATGCTACCTCTAATCTTGCACGACTAAGCAAACACATTATCCGCAATAAAGAACGTGGCGTCGTAGAAATCCAAGACTATGAAAGCTATATACCTTCCTATGGTGCGCCTTCCGCTTTTGTAGCAATAGCCGTTTATGATGGTAAGACTATAGCGGGAATACTTGCCTTGCAGATTCCGTCACATGCACTGAACGATGTGATGACAAGTAATAAGAAGTGGAAAGACAGTGGTATGGGAAACTCTGGTGAGGTACTTCTTGTTGGTCGCGACCATCTAATGAGATCAGAGTCACGCTTTCTACTCCAAGATAAAAAAGCGTTTCTAGGACAATTACAAAATATAGGAATGCCCAAAAACGAGGTTGAGCGCATTTCAAAAAACAACACCACTATTTTATTCCAACCAGTGAATGCTGAAACCCTTGATCAAGCCCTTTCAGGGAAAAAAGGAATACACAAAGAAGTTGATTACCGTGGCGTTGAAGTCATGAGTAGTTACGCTCCTTTGCGTGTGTCTGGTATGGATTGGGCTATTTTATCAAAGATGGATACTGCTGAAATCAATAAACCCATTGATAAATTTCGTCGCCAAGTCATGGTCAGCGCCAGTATTTTAGGTATTGTGGTAACGCTATTAGCACTACTAGTTTCCAATATATTTCTCAAACCCATTCAATCTTTGCTAAAAGGTCATAAACGCCTTGCCCAAGGAGAATCTAACATTGAATTAAAAGTGACCAGTGGTGATGAGTTAGGTGAATTAACACAATCATTCAATGTCATGGCAAATAGCTTTCGTGATCAAAAACAGTTGATCAGTGATAAAGATGCTGAAAATGAAATGCTCCTTTTAAATATACTGCCCCCCTCTATTGCCGAACGCATGAAGAATGGCGAAGATAATATCGCCGACTTAGTTCCCAATGTATCCATTATTTACATCATAATAAAGGGCATGGTTTCGTCTTCAGGTGATGAAACACCGCAAGAATCAATTCGTAGATTAAATCATTTAGTGCAGGAATTTGATGAAGCAGCTCAACGCCATGGCGTGGATAAGCTAAAAACAATAGGTGACGACTATATGGCGGTATGTGGCTTGATGATGCCACACTTAGACCATTATAAACGCACCTTAGATTTTGCACTTGAACTCACCGAAATTGTTAAACGCTTAAGAAATGAATTCGATCTTGACCTCGTATTAAAAATAGCGATTCACTCAGGTTCTGTTTTGGCCGGTGTTGTCGGCAATAATAAATTTTTCTATGATGTCTGGGGACCGACGGTTGATATTGTTAATGAGATTAGTGATAAGTCTTCGTTTGGTGAAATAAAAGTTTCAGGAACTACCTACGAACAACTACGAAATAAATATAACTTTAAAGAAACAGGCAGTATTAGTTTTGATGGTTCCCAAACAATCAAAATATGGGAATTGGTGGTGACTAACGATGTTTGAGTGGCTGAACTTAGATTTCTTCAGTAATGACACTTGGATGGCTTGGGGCATCGGCTTACTCATTGGTTTTCCGCTACTTTCAATTTTATTTGGTGAAATGCTCTATCGCATAGAGGGAGGCAGTGACTCACGAAAATCGCTACTTGGTAATACCCAGTATTTTATACTCCCTAGTTTAGTCGTGTATCTATTACTCACTCAAGTTTTAGATCTAAGTACGAGTAATACATTTGTACGAATTTCTTCAACCATCTTATGGATAAGTATTATCTACCTATCTTTATCCATATTTAATATTTATTGGGAAAGCCAACAAGACGAGATTAAATGGCAAAGTCGAGTACCTTCTTTAATTCTTAATATAGGTCGACTGTTCTTTATATTATTCAGTTTTGCCATTGTTATGGCGCAAGTTTGGGGGGTCGACTTAGGTAAAATGCTAGCAGCATTAGGCGTAGGTTCTATTGTTCTTGGACTCGCATTACAAGATACCTTAGGCGGGCTATTTGCGGGTATAACCTTAATTTCAGCACGTAAATTTCAAGTCGGAGATTGGCTTAAAACCGGTGATGTGGTTGGCAAAGTTACCACTGTAAATTGGCACTCTGTTACTTTGAGAACATTTGAAAATGACTTGTTAGTGATACCAAATTCTTTACTTGCGGCCGAAACATTTTACAATTACAGCAGACCTGAACGTGTCCATATGGAACGCGTGGTGATTGATTTTTGTGAAGAACATCCTCCTAACATGGTAACAAAAGCAATGCTTGAAGCGGCTCATCATGCTGATTATGTGTTGGATGATCCTGCTCCTCAAGTTAAACTGATTGCATTGGAAAATGATGCAGGTTCTTATGAAGCCCAAATATGGTTCTCTGATTATGGCGATATTGTAAAAGCCCGGGATGCTTATCTGAGAAGTGCTTGGTATGCGGCTAAACGTCATGGCATCATCTTCCCTTACGAAGATCACCAAATGTACTATTTCAAAGGCTCAGACATGATGTTGGGTAAAGTCGATACAATCAAAGATGATGGCATTGAAGTTAAATTACAACAACTCGAAACCTTTGAACTAAGCACACAAGAGCTTACTCACCTTGTTGAAAATTCAATCGTGCAACGCTACGGGGAAGCTGAAACTATTCTAAAAGCTGGAGAAGAAACTGAATATATTTATGCTGTTTTAACGGGGAAAGTTCAATCCTTCGTCAGAGACATTAATAACAAAAAACAAACAATTGGCGTAACCCGTCCAGGTAGTTTATTTGGTGTATTAGCAGCGCTACGTCACATAGAAAGTTTAACAACCGTTGTAGCCCACCATGATCTACAAGTGGCCAGAATTCCTGTTACAACTATCGAAAAGCTGATTAAAAATAATCCTGAGTTTGGACAAAGCTTAGAAATGGAGATTGAAAATAGTCTAAAGACAATTAATGGTATTCGTTATCATGGTCAGCGAAATAAGATGAATGAAGATAGTGCGGTAATAGATCAATTTGGTAGCCAAGTCGTTAACCTGAAAGAAGTACTGAAAAGAAATAACAAAAAGTAACAACAATTATCCAAAAAGAAGGGGGGTGCCATATACTCCTGTTCCATTGCCTCTACGGCTCTTAACAAGCCTAAAAAATGCTAACAGCATCATAAACAGCATCATAATTATCTTGAGCCATGGTTTGCCACTTTTTCTCAATTTCTGCCTGCTCGCCCTCTATAACATCACTTTCTTTTTTGCGTCTTTGGGTAAACTTACTGGCAAAGTTTGGGGTTGAACTAGTTGCTTCATCTACGGGTAGTTTATTGATTAAGTCTCGGCTCAGATTAATCGCTTTGGCAATTTTAGGTTTTGCAAATCGAGTTGCTGAAAAGCTAATTTCTGCATTTTGTATCGCGCGCATAGCTAGCTGTAAGTCTTCGTGTTGATAGGTAATCATCACATCAAATAAGGAATTTACAACGTTATACCGCCCCTTACTCAGCTTCACATCAAACGGTGTTACTGATCCGTATTGTTTATCTCCATACGGCAGTGGATAATAATTAGGAATCCTGCCTGAATAAATTTCAGGACGGATAGGCAAACGACTGATACCAGGTTCTAATAACAATTTCTGCCCTTCTTCAGATAATACAAATTCGATAAAATCAGCAGCCAATTCTTTCTCTGGTGCGTTTTTTATGATGCCGATATTTGCAGGTACGAAAACGGTATCGGTTGGATAAGAAAAGCCAATCGGGTGATCTGCTGCAATCGCGGATAAGGCATATAAATCTATAACGATCCCAATCCCAAAATCACCATTGATCACCCCTTTTGGCACATGCGAACTTTTTTGAGTAATAACTTTAGCATTAGCGCCAATTTCTTTAATAATTGACCAGCCCTGCTTCCAGCCCTTTAGCTGCAAAATCCCTTCTATCGTTAAATGAGTTGTTCCCGATCGTGATGGAGCAGATAGTCCAATATGGCGACGATATTCGCTACGGGTTAAATCTACCCACTGTTTTGGCTCGGGTAAATTATGCTTTTTCAAGTATTCAGTATTCCACATTATGCCGTAACCTGAGCTAGAGAAACCCACATAATAACCCTCTGGGTCATTGACAGGATAACCGTTTACTTTTTTTGGAATGCCTTTGGTTTTGGGTGTGTATTTTTGTAGTAAACCTTTCTCTTTTAGAACCTCAAATGCATCAGGTGCAGATACCCAAAAGAGATCAATATTGTTATTATTCTTTTTTGACTCAATAAGTTTAATACCCGCCGTGGTCTTTTTCTTGGTAACGATCACCTCAACTTTTGGATGTTTTTTCTCAAAAGCTTGTTTGAAAGTACTACCAATTATTGCTGGGAATGAAGAGACAATAACGAGCTTCTTTTCATAGTGTTTTTCTACTTCAGGTTCTTCTAAAACTGTTTCGACTGAGTGTTCTGCCCAAACAACCGAGTTAAGCCATAGCATCGAGATAGTGAAACAAACAAAAGTAAAAGTTTTCATGGGAAAATTTTACTCCACTTGAGTAACATCTCGCACTGCACCTTTGGCAGCCGAAGTAGCCATTGCCGCATAAGCACGAAGCGCTGTAGTAACATTACGAGGTCTTGGAGCAGCTTTCCAAGCATCCTTTCCTCTTGCTTCCATTGTATCTCGGCGTTGTTTCATCTCGCTATCATCAATGCTCAATGAAATCGCGCGATTAGGAATATCAATATCTATTGTATCCCCTTCTTCAACCAAACCAATCGCGCCACCCTCAGCGGCTTCTGGTGAGGCATGTCCGATGGATAAACCAGAAGTACCACCAGAGAAACGACCATCTGTAATCAAAGCACAGGCTTTACCTAATCCTTTAGACTTTAAGTAACTGGTGGGGTACAACATTTCCTGCATACCCGGACCTCCTTTGGGGCCCTCATACAAAATAACGACTACATCGCCTGCAACAATCTGATCATTTAAAATAGCAGAAACGCTATCATCTTGAGATTCAAACACACGCGCTCGACCTGAGAATTTTAAACTTCCTTCATCTACTCCAGCCGTTTTTACAATACAGCCATCTTCGGCAATATTGCCATAGAGCACAGCTAAACCACCATCTTTAGAATAAGCATTTTCAATATCATGAACACAGCCATTAACCTTGTCTAAATCCAATTCATCCCAGCGCTTATTTTGGCTAAAGGCTGTTTGTGTGGGTACATTTCCCGGAGCTGCTTTATAGAATGTTTGCACTTCTTCGGATGGATTACGTGCAATATCCCATTTTTCTAAAGCTTCGCCCATGGTTTTTTCATGTACGGTAAAACAATCGTTATGAATCATTCCACCGCGCTCTAGTTCACCTAGAATACGGAATACACCACCTGCGCGATGCACATCCTCCATATGAAACAATTGTGTCGCTGGAGCAACTTTACTTAAGTTTGGCACGATACGAGATAAACGATCCATGTCGTCCATTGTAAAATTAACTTCTGCCGCGTGTGCTGCAGCTAATAAATGCAGTACGGTATTGGTTGACCCACCCATCGTAATATCTAAACACATGGCGTTTTCAAAGGCTTTAAAGTTAGCAATATTGCGAGGCAAAGCACTTTCGTCATCGTCTTCATAATAGCGTTTTGTAAGTGCAACAATTTTACGAGCGGCTTCTAAAAACAATTCCTCACGATCAGCATGGGTCGCAAGCAAGGAGCCATTACCCGGCAACGCTAAACCCAATGCCTCAGTCAAGCAATTCATAGAGTTTGCCGTAAACATACCCGAACAGGAACCACAGGTAGGGCAAGCTGAACGCTCCATTTTCATCACATCTTCATCGCTATTATTATCATCTGCCGCGGCAACCATGGCATCGACTAAATCAAGCTTAACCACCTGATCCTTAATAATACTTTTACCCGACTCCATTGGTCCGCCTGAGACAAATATCACGGGGATATTAAGACGTAACGCCGCATTCAGCATGCCCGGTGTGATCTTGTCACAATTAGAAATACACACCAGTGCATCGGCGCAATGTGCATTCACCATATACTCAACTGAATCAGAAATGATTTCGCGTGAAGGTAAGCTATAAAGCATGCCGTCATGGCCCATCGCAATCCCATCATCAACGGCAATAGTATTAAACTCTTTGGCTACACCCCCTGCTTTTTCGATCTCACGAGCAACTAATTGCCCCATATCTTTAAGGTGGACATGACCGGGTACAAATTGCGTAAATGAATTGGCGATTGCAATGATTGGTTTACTAAAATCATCATCGGTCATTCCAGTGGCGCGCCATAAAGCACGAGCACCAGCCATATTGCGACCCTGAGTAGTTGTACTTGAGCGATACTTTGGCATTTTGATTCCTAAAAACTGTTTTGTGTCATTTTAACCCTGATAATGTTTAAAAAACAGGGGGGGTGCCAAAAGAGATTGCAAAGTGTTGATGATGCCTTATATAACATCAATAGGCACCCCCGCCTTATTTCAACAATTAGATGCGATCTCTAGATATTGACTAGGTTAAAACTATAAAACCTATTTCAAATCTTTCAGTAAATTTTGGAATTTTTTGGAACGAATAGTTAATTTCTCACCCGCAGAAATAAGCTGATCTACTGTTTTATTAGGTAACTCTAAAGTAGTTGGAACAATACCTAGATCCTGAATTTCACTATCGCTTAGGTCTTCTAGATTAATTTCAATCAGTTCAAATTCTATATCACCACAATCATGCGAAGGCTTTTCCTGACAGCGACCTTGTTTAACTTGTTTCTTCCATAGAGGGAACTTACTGGTTAGCAAATCAATGGTTTCATTATTGTATTTATTTGATTGTATGGTGGTTGTCGTATCAATAATATCAACAGTGGAAGGTGCCCGTATTTTCTTTGCAAGATTAGTGTTTAAAAAGCTCGCTGCATTTACAGACATAAAAACCATCTTCTTTGTTTGTTTCATTCCATAGGTTTTCATCGTAGACCACATATCATCATTATGAAACGTAATTGCATCTAAGATAGAGCGAATGCCTAAATTATCTGCCACACCCCCATCGACAAGATGTAGATATTTCAGTTGCTTGTTATCTCGGTAAGTTTGTACTTTCAAGACATCAAGATAACGCTTTTGTTTATGATTCGTTTTTGACTGCTGCTGTTTATTTTGAACCCCCCAAACAATCGGTGAATATTGGCAATTTTCCGCATGGTTTCTTAATGTAATGGGTGAAAAAACAATAGGAACCGCAGCAGATGCAGCCACTGCGCGTGAAATGGGATAGCTATTAAGATCGGAACATATCCAGCTAAAATGAAAACCTGTAAAGGCAAAGCCCTGCCCTAATGACAGATCTGTTGCATTGATTATTATTAATGGTGCATCTTCTCTCAAATCAGAAAATCTTTTCTTCTTGAAAATGTGGCGACTGTAATAATCAGCGGCCAAATCACTTCGTTCAAATAAGCTTGGGGCTAAGCGAATCCACGCCTTTGGGCTTAATAGTGATAAGCGAACTAGCTCTGTTTGCACTTGTCTTTTTAAGAACTTAGTTTCAAAATCCTGAAAAATTTGATCACCAAAAAGACCAAAATAAGCAGAGGTAAAACTTCCCCCAGAAACTGAGGAAATTAGATCTATTTCATCCAGTAAACGTCGTTTTTTATGATTAATGATTACCGTTGTATCTCGGAGCTGTTTCAAGACACCATATGAAAGTGCGGCAGAACGTGTGCCACCGCCTGAGAAAGTCATAAATAAAGCAAGCTCTGGTGAACGCTCGTGTGAGACTTTTTTTGGGGTTCTTTCTGAGGAGCGCGCTTTATTCATCTCAGGTAAAATAACACTACAAGATGAAACTAAAAAAATGCAAATAAGTGCCGTGAGAATATTTAAAATACGCAAGAAAGCTGTATTATTAATGTTTATCATTATCTTATTAATTTTACCCTAAAACGCTCAACGGAGGAATCTAGATAATAAGTATGTCTAAAATTATTCTTTTTAACAAACCCTTTAATGTACTGACACAATTTACCGATTCCGCATCGGAAGGTAAACAGCAGCGCCAGACTCTAGCTGACTACATTACAGATAAAAATGTGTATGCCGCAGGTAGGCTCGACAAAGACAGTGAGGGTTTATTAATTCTTACCGATGATGGAAAACTGCAACATCGAATTGCTCATCCAGATAAAAAAATGAGTAAAACCTATTGGGTGCAAGTGGAAGGTGAGCCAAAAGAAAGTGACCTAGACGTTTTACGCAACGGAATAGAATTAAAAGATGGCATGACTAGATCCGCTAAAGTGCGATTAATGAACGAACCCTATCTTTTATGGAAACGTAATCCGCCTGTTCGTGTGCGTAAAACCATTCCTGATAGCTGGTTAGAAATCACTATTACAGAAGGGCGTAATCGTCAAGTCAGGCGTATGACAGCCGCTATTGGCTTTCCTACCTTGCGTTTGATTCGTTACCGCGTGGGTTCATGGACGATTGATGGCTTGGAGAGTGGTAAGTGGATAGAAATATAAACGTAGAACAGATGTAATGGCACCCCCCCCTTTTTTAAATAATTGCAGTTACACATTATGTCTTAGCTATCAATCGTACTCACTATCCTTCCAATTTCTCATCGCGGTAAATACATCAACCGAATCAGCTAATGCCTTACCTGTTGCATCTGCCACTCGTTCCTGCACATGAGGCAGATGAGTACGCATAAAAGGATTGGTTGATAGCTCCAGTGAAAGCAATGAAGGTACGGTAGCTTGATCCTTATCAATCAAGTTTCTATCCGCTTCTTCACGCGTAAGAATATCACCACTGTCAGGCTCGACCCATTTAGCGAACCCTAAATTATCCAATGTGTATTCATGTGCACAATAAATCAGGGTATCTTCTGGCAGTTGGGAAATCTTCTGCAAAGAGTCATGCAACTGCTTCATCGTGCCATTAAAAACACGTCCACAGCCTCCAGCAAATAATGTATCGCCACAAAATAGTTTACCATTACCGTTCGCATCTTTCGTATAATAAGCGATATGACCCGCGGTATGACCATAAACATTCATCACCTGAAAGTCACAATCTAGCTTATCAAAAGCAACTGTTTCATCACCTTTTAGAGGATGAGTCATTTGTGGAATTTTTTCATTATGTGGGCCATACACAGGTAAATCAGGGTACTTTTCTAGTAAATCGGTGATCCCACCTACATGATCATGGTGAAAATGGGTGATTAATAGTGCAATTGGCTGGATATTACTTTCTTCTAGTGTCGCAATGACAGGTCTTGCTTCTCCTGGGTCGACAATGGCGGCATATTGCTTATTTTCATCACAAACTAGCCAGATGTAGTTGTCAGAGAACGCTGGGACAGTGATAATAGGTGTCATAATTTATACTAGTTATATAGTAGGATTCGAGGATAATAATTAAATGAGTTCAGGAACACTATACATTATTTCAGCACCTTCTGGTGCTGGCAAAACCAGTATGATTTCAAAATTACTGGAATCGTTATTAGATGCTGAGATGGCAGTTTCACATACCACACGCCAAGCCCGTGAAGGGGAAGTCGATGGAAAACACTATCACTTTGTTTCAGCCGATGATTTTTTAGATGATGTACACGAAGATAAGTTCTTAGAGCATGCTAATGTTTTTGGAAATCATTACGGAACATCCAAAGCCTCCGTAGATATACTTTTAAAAAAAGGTGTCGATGTGATTTTAGAAATAGATTGGCAAGGTGCGCAACAAGTCAGAAAGCTGATGCCAGAAGCATTATCAGTATTTATTTTACCGCCTTCAAAAGTAGAGTTAGAAAAACGACTACGTGGACGAGGAACAGATAATGACGAGGTGATTGCAAAACGCCTTGGACAATCTTGTGATGATATTAAGCATTATGATGAATTTGATTATGTCGTTATTAATGATGACTTTGAAGAGTCCGTTTCTCAATTAGCCAGTATTTTTCAAGCGAATCGTAATACTTTGCAAAAACAACAGCAAAAGAATCAAGTTTTACTAGCTAAATTAACAAACTAAATTTCTCCCCGGAAATCACGAAAAAACACTGAATAAACCCTCCAAATTGATAACCTACTCCCAATTTTTGTCATTGATAGGTTATTGAAAAAATATGAATCACTTGTAAAGCTGATGGAATACTTTCAAGTCAGTATTTTATGCACCTTCAATAGCTTTACCTTCTGTGTATTCCGTGGTTTCTGTGGCAAAAACTAAAGCTTATTATATTTAGTCGCCAATCCTTTCGACTTATCAACAGGATACTTAAGTGCATTTAGTTCTATCTTGCGCTCAACAGACTCCAGCAAATTCACATCTAACTTATCGGCTAAGCGGATTAAATAAATCATAATATCTGCCATTTCCAAAGACACCTCATCCAATGTCTCTGTGGGTAAACGCTTACTTTGTTCATCAGTCAACCATTGAAAATGCTCGACAAGCTCTGCACATTCAACAATCATCGCCATAGAAAAATTTTTAGGGGAATGAAATTGGTCCCAATCACGTTCTTTTGCAAATTCGCGTAGTTTTAATTTAATGGATTCTAGTTGATCTGGCATCAAGTCACCTTTCCTCTAGTTAAAAGACCTCAGCATAACTCAAGTGACGAGTAAAAACGGCTAAAATTCTCCTGCTTTTCGTTGTGAATATTGGCAATAGCCCTGCTATTACCTGCAATTCACGCCTCAATCAGAAGGACTTTATCCCTTTTTCTTTCGCCACTGAGTTATGCCGAGTCTCTTTGAATAAGAGCCTCTAATTTATCTGCATTTTTTGATTCTAAAAAATCACGTGTTTGTAAAAAATTGTTTTTTAGCTGAAGTAATCTATTTAGATAAGCGGCTAACTTCTCATCTGACATATCCGACTGAGTGGCTCTTTTTGCATGATTTAAAACCCCTGAATCAATATAGTGATTAAATGTTTCACCATAGCGACTCACCAAATCGTTCTCTTCAAGGTAGTTTAAAATTATTTCGAAACCTGCGAAGATATCATCTTGGTGTTTTTGACTGTAAGTACAAGTGATTGAGCCAATTCTTCGCGCATTATAATAATAGAGATAATCATCTATTACTTTTAAATTTTTTGCCTTATTCAACAAACGTGGTTGAGTAGACATATCTTCGAAATAGCTATTTGGAGGAAAATAAATATCATGCTTAGTGAATAAATCTTTTCTCCAGAGCTTATTCCACAAAGCAGGATTAAAAACTGAAAAAATACTTAGACTATTATCTATATTGCTAATTTCTCGTGGCTCATAATTTATTTCAGCCAATATTTTCCCCTGATCATCAGTTCCAATAAAGCCGCAGCAGATAACATCAAATTCACCATTATTTGAAGCATTCCAGAGCTTCTCAAGCATATCCTCTTTAATATAATCATCACTATCAACAAAGACGATAAAGTCCGCACGAGCAATATCAATAGCAGAATTTCGTGCGCCACCAACACCTAGGTTTTCACTGTGATTTATTAGAGATATTCGAGGGTCTACTGAAGCATGTTTTTCAGCAATTAAATGGCTGTTATCTGGTGAACAGTCATTGATACAAATAATTTCTATATTACTAAGTGTTTGATCTCGAACAGATTGGAGACACTTGTCTATATAGTGTTCTACATTGTATAACGGAATAATTACAGAGATTGTGGGGTTCATAACCTTTTGAAGTAAAAATTATCATGAAGTTTTCAATTCTGTAATTATCCAGCTTTACGTGACTTGGTCAATAAATAACCGCAAAACAAAAATCCTTTAGGACAAAGGACTAAGTTGAGACCTCAGCATACTCGTAGATGAGTTATGCAGAGGTCTTAAGTCATAATTTTCTTAACTACAACCTTTTGGTCTTGGTAAACCTGCAACTTTATTCGCAGACTTAATCACGCCACCTTTAGGGAATAGCTTAAAGAGGTACTTATTAGAAGAACGATCTTTGCCGTACTCAGCTTTCATCAGCTTCATGAATTTACGAGGTTCAGCAACTTGGTTGTTTTCACTAAATGCCTTACGCGTCATATTAATAATATCCCAATGCTCTTGTGTCAGCTCAGGGAGGTCCTCGATTTCAGCGGCAATCGCGACAGCAATATCTTCTGTCCATTCACTTAAATCTTCCATCCAACCCGCTTCACTTAACTCAATTGTTTGACCATCTACGACTACTTGCATTGTTGCACCTTTTAAAAATTATAATAAATTGGAAATGAGTATATCATCAAAAGCTAATGAAGCAGTATTCCCACAATTAATTGTTGATTATATATAATGATGCCTCACAACCTAAAACTAATATAGGGTCACTCTAAACTTAAACAACTATTTTCAAGGTATTAATGAAACGTTTTATTAATTTACTACAGAAAATTCATACTGATTCATTTGATTCAGGTCGTGATATAAAGGCATGGGACTCACGACCCGCGATAGCTCTAATGGTAGTCGCTCTGTGTTTACTCATGCTCTACTACTTAAAATTTAACACCGCATTTTTTGCCACCTTGAAAATGGGATTCTCGCAGTTCTCACAAAACCCTGCTTATGAGCTACAACAGTTTAGTCGTGAAACCTTCTTTCCACTCGTATCGCAAGCATGGTGGAGTTTTTGGCATCTCATTACTTTTATCTTAATACCGATACTTACGATTAAATTTATTCTCAAAGAACCGTTAAAAAACTACGGTCTAGGCTTAGGGAGACTAAATCAACATATAAAATGGTATATATTTTTAGCGGTTCCTATTCTATGTTTTGTGGTCATCGTCAGTTTCAGAGATGATTTCACTAACCACTATCCGTTTTATAAATTTGCGCATCGTAGCTGGTTTGATTTAATCGCTTGGGAGATATTATATTTAATCCAATTTGTCTGTGTCGAATTCTTCTTTCGTGGCTTTATCATTCAAGCCTGTCGCCCTGCCTTTGGAGTGAATGCGATCTTTGTCATGATCGTCCCTTATATGATGATTCACCTTTCAAAACCATGGCTAGAAGCCAGCGGTGCCATTTTCTTTGGTCTTTTTCTAGGGATTCTAGCGTTTCAATCTCGCTCGATCTGGGGTGGCGTTTTAGTGCATGTATCCATAGCCTTAAGTATGGATATTGCAGCACTTTTGCAAACTAAAGGTCTGCCACAACAGTGGTTTCCTTAACTTCATAACCGAGCGCAATTGTGTAAAAAAGGCGGGGGTGCCATATACAATGTTTATCTAAACTGATCTCATCCCTATCGCTTTTACTCAAATTAAAAAACCTTGATATTTCTTTCAATAAAATTCAGGATATTAACGTATTATTTGATTTAAACAATATAGAAGAATTAATCTATACAGTAATGAAGTCAGCATTAATTTAACAAACATTCTTATCGATATAGAAATTATTACCAGATGATTTTTGAATAATTAAAGGGTAATAGGGATTATCTCTTTTTAAGAACCCAACTGGTTATAAAGCTCAATCGCATGCTCTACATCCTCATGGATCTCTAAGCCTTTACCTGTTAGTAAAAGCACGACATCACTATAATCTCGAATCGTTTGCATGCTATGTGTTACTAAAATCAAACTAGATTCTTGACGTTTTTCTTCAAAAGCATTTTTACACTTCTCCTGAAAACTGTGATCACCTACCCCCATGATTTCATCAACTAAATAGACTTCAAAATCTATCGCCATACTTAGGGCAAATGCCAATCTTGATTTCATTCCTGATGAATAGGTATTGATAGGCTCGTAGATATAATTCCCTAATTCAGAAAACTCTTTGACAAATTCAGTGACATATTTGATATCTGCATCGTAGATGCGGCAAGCAAAACGTAGATTTTCAATGCCTGTTAATGTACCGTGAAATGAACCTGAAAAACCTAGTGGCCAGGAGTATTTCCCTTTGCGAATTATCCTTCCTTTATCGGGGTATTCGCTACCTGCAACCAATTTCAATAAAGTAGATTTGCCAGCACCATTTGCGCCAAGAACACCAATATTTTTCTTGTCGGGAAATTTAAAGCTAACATTATCGAGAACTATATTTACACCTTCGTTCATCTTATAGGCTTTAGTAACATTGCGAAACTCGATCATATCTGTCGCGCTCTTTTACTACTTAGTCTTTCCACCACTAAACCAATGATGAATATACTTACACAGACTGCAATCGCATAATTAGGATCATATAGATTACTTTCGAAGCTCGGGAAAAATCCCACTCGAAACCACTCGAGTAGATGCATTAATGGATTAAAATCTATTATTTCTAGAATTTCTGGTGCCAGAAAGTCCATAGTGAAAAATATACCCGACATAAAATACAAAGGACGAGAAAGTGCACCATAGATACTTTGGTAAGAGGGGTAATGAGGAATAATGGCAGCGTTGATTAAACCGACACCTGTTCCTAATAAAATAATGAGAGCAGCAGCTCCCATGATATGTAAAAAGCTATCAATCTTTACACTGACATCGAAATAAAGCGCAATTCCCACAAAAAACAACATCACTAACAGCAGTGTACTTGCTTCTAATATGACACGAGAGATAACGATATCTAAGGGCATAACTTGCGGGTAGCCAAGCAATGGTTTATTTGCAGCTAAGCCCCCCATAACACCAGCAACGATATTACTATAGAGTAGATAGGGCACGATACCCGTGAGCATAAATAAGCCCATGTTATCGCCTATAGGTACCGCTCTACCCAGGGATGAAAATATCGCGACAAAGACAACAATATGGGCAAAAGGCTCAAACAACGCCCAGAAAAAACCCAGCTTACTATTGCCATAACGAGAACGCGTTTCACGCAGTATCAGTGCGGATATAACCCTACCCTGTACCCGTGATGCATTGATGAGTTCCATAATGTTTTTGAACTAGAAGCCCAAAACACTTGCCGAAATAGCAATCTGACTTAAAACCTGCAGAATATCCCGTGCATTTTGCATACGTTTTTCATCAATACGCGGGAAAACGATAAGTTGATCACCTGGCAATATTGCTTGTCGTGAGCCAATTCTAAGACTGCCATTAGGATGCATTACAACGATACGTGTTTTGTCTGCTCGCTCGGTAAAGCCACCTGAGCGATGGATATAATCTTCGATACTCGCATTACGCGCATATACAACAGATTTAGGAATCAGCACTTCACCACTAACTGTAACAATATCGCTTTTTTGTGGAATCACGATAATATCACCATCTTCCATTCGAATATTCGCTGTCTTACCATTCTCACTGACAACGACTCTTCCTTCGGGAACCGTCTTTTGAGCAATATCAATAAACTTTAAAACCAAGTTAGCTTCTTGAGTACGAATAGAAGCTTCACCCGATGAAGAAGAAGTGGCAATCAATACACTTTTTCTTAATCTGCGAATACTTTCATCAAGGTTTTTCTTTTGTTGTTTAACGATACTTAGCCGTTTCAGGTAGATATTTTTAATATCAGCACTGTCTTGATCAACTTCAATATAATCAAGAATTTCAGTTAAACGTGTACCCTTTTTGACAGAGTAAAATGACTTTCCTAAATGACTACCCTCAACTTTAATACCCATCACATCAGTCAGCGCATCACTGGTAAATTTTACCGTATCACCATTTAGTAAACGCGTATTAAGAAACTGTTTATAAGGCAAATACACCGACCATGGCTTCCTATTACGCGTACCTGCAATCGCAATATGGGTTACTTTCGCATCAGGTCTGGCAAATTGAATCAGTTGTTTACCCAACATATTTCGCCCTTGAAATTCAAAACGAAAAGAGTTCAAACTATCACCCACTACATTTATCGTAGACGCTAATTCACCCACAACGATGGTATCGCCATCACGAAATTTAATGTGTTTAATCTGCCCTTTTCTCAAAAAAGGATAAAGATCATAACGCGCAATGACTCGACCTTGGCGCAACACCCTAACATCACGATAACTACCACGCTTAGGGTCAATGCCACCGGCTTTAAAAAGATAAGATAAAACACTGTGTGAGGCGATACCTGTGTATTGCCCAGGTTTAAGAATAGAGCCTGTCACATAAACACTTATTGGTGTAGTTGTCACAAGATTGGCATAAACACCTTCACCTTCTTTAAAAACGGTTGCCACTTTTGCCTTAACGATTTTCTGTATTTCAGTTGAGCGAGCGCCCATCACTTTAACTTGACCCACCTCAGGTATAAAAATATTACCCTTAGCATCTACCGTTAAAATCTCATCAATAGTGACTTGTCCCCACATATGTAGAGCAACTTTATCGCCAGCAATTAAACGGTAATTTGGATCAAGCCCATCATTGCGGTTAGACTGAAAATTACCCGTAAATAACTTTGACCCAAAAGGTTCAGAGGTACTGGTTTTCGAATCAGGTGAATCATTAATGACTTTCTTAGCTTCACCTTCAGCCCAAGATAGTTGCACTAGTAAGACAAAGAAAATGCTAATGATTGATGTTTTCAAATTAAAAAATTTCATATTCTATTTATTCCTTAGAGCCTTACACGGCTCATAGATCACACCCATCCAGCATGATCTCTAATTGATGCAATAATCAAACCCATCACTCCCCACAGCATTAAACACACAATGAACAGTACGATAAAATCATTAGGTTGATCAGGTGACACGGCTTCTTCTGGCAGCATAGGCTGTACAATCACCGTTAAGTATCGGTGCTGTTGGGTGGCATCCATTCTGGATTGCTCTATATTCAACAATGCAGATTCATAAGACTTCTCAGCAAAACCCTGCTCTGTTAGTAACTCTTCATGCTTAGAAATGATCGAACCCATTGTTTTAGCATCTGCTTTACTGGTATTTAGGGTATTTTTTGCACGTTCTTTTTCTACCTGTCTGCGTAACGAATACACCGTGTTTTTAGCCGCTTTAACCTTAGGCGAACTATCATGCAATGCGACGCGCAAACTTCTTAATTCAGCTTCTGCTTTTGCTAATGTTGATTCTAAATTTGCCACTAAGTTAAGTTTAGTTTCTATATTTTTCTCAGGACTCAGAGCCTGTTCACTATCACGAAAAACCCTAACTTTAGTTCGAGCATCTTTCAGATTCAATTCTGCATTTTTAAGCTCACGCCGTGCAAAGCTTAAACTATCTTGGCGCGATTTTTCAGAAAGGTTATTCACCAATGCTTCACTTTCTTTTAAAACAGCGTTGATCACAGTCACTGCACTTTGTGGCTCATAGGCTCTTACTTTAAGTTCAATGATTCCCGAAGTTGTATCAAACTGCACACTAACTTTATTTTGCCAATATTCAACAATATCTTCGATACTGGCATCTTCTTCAAGACGAGAAAGCCAGTCTTTATCCATGCGTGAGTAGAGTTTTTTAATATCAAAGTCATCACGGGTACGCTCTATCACTTCTCGCGATTCAATAAAGTCTTTAATAATTAAGGCATCACGCGTTGAGGAAACACTGCCGGGCAGGCCCGTAAGAGCACCTAAAGGATCGGATTGAAGTTTGCCATTTTTTTCGATGGTGAAGTGTGCAATAGATTCAAATTGATCACTTGCATAAGTTACATAATAAGCTGTTCCCAGACCCATAGGGATCACAAAAAACAACCAGAACATTGCTGAGCCGAGTAGTTTCATAGTTTATTTATAGATTATAATTGGGCTGGTTTTATACCAACGTCCACCTATTTTACAGGCAGAATATTGGTCACTGGATTGGATGATGTAGGTGCGACATTCATGACCGCTGGCAGAAAAATACTTCCTACCAAGTTTGGCAGCTGACACTTGATTACCCTTAAGCTTGACTCTCATAGCGCTACCCTTCTTCCCAGAAGACAGTTGCTTTGACAAAGCTGAGTTAGCCAAGGAACGAGCGGGAGATTTATATGAATACTGAAATGTCTTATCAGGCATTACCTTAGGTTCACGAAATTTTGAACAGGATGTCAGCATTAACAGCATACTGAGTAAAACTAAAATTCTCATGAAAGAATGACTTCCGTTTAATAGCATCGCGCGAGTATAGCATCGCAATCAAAACAGCTAAACATATAAAAAGGGGGGGATGCCATATGAGATTGCGATAGTTAAATACAAGTAAGCAGTATTCTTTATTTTTACTATAGTTATAACAACACAGCTATTACCAACAAAGGAGAATTACATGAGCAGCATGCCAGAGATGCCTGATAAGGATGGAAATTTTGGTGAATACGGTGGACAAATTATCCCACCACCATTGATAGAAATCATGAACCAGATCAATGATGCCTACGATGAAATCAAGAATTCAACAGCCTTTAAAGATGAATTGGCAGATTTATACGCTAACTTTGTCGGTCGCCCCAGCCCTATCTACCATGCTAAGAACTTAAGCAATAAGCTCGG
This sequence comes from Cocleimonas sp., assembly GCA_036478745.1. Taxonomy (GTDB): domain Bacteria; phylum Pseudomonadota; class Gammaproteobacteria; order Thiotrichales; family Thiotrichaceae; genus Cocleimonas. The sequence goes on along the minus strand of JAZGEM010000103.1, from coordinate 45,865 downwards.
TGGCGCACAGATTTATTTAAAACGGGAAGACTTAAACCATACTGGCGCGCACAAAATCAACCACTGTATTGGTGAAGCTTTGCTAGCAAAACATATGGGAAAAACCAAAGTATTGGCAGAAACAGGAGCTGGGCAACACGGTGTAGCTTTGGCTACTGCTTGTGCACTCGTTGGTATAGAATGTGAAATTCATATGGGTGAAGTTGATATAGACAAAGAACACCCAAATGTTGTTAAAATGAAAATATTAGGTTGTACACTTGTCCCTGTGACACGCGGCACTAAAACGTTAAAAGATGCCGTTGATAGTGCATTTGAAGAATATTTAAAAGATCCTGTTAACTTTTTCTATGCGATTGGTTCAGTCGTTGGCCCACATCCCTTTCCCAAAATAGTTCGTGATTTTCAAAGCATAGTAGGCAAAGAAGCACGCGCTCAATTCCTTGACACATATAACAAATTACCTGATATGTTAGTCGCCTGTGTGGGAGGTGGCTGTAATGCGATTGGTCTTTTCACTGAATTTCTAGAGGATGAATCGGTAGAAATGATTGGTGTTGAACCTGCCGGAAAAGGACTTAATACACCTGATAATGCCGCAACATTAACACTTGGCACTAAAGGCGCAATCCATGGGTTTAAATGCTACACACTACAAGATGATGCTGGCGAACCATTGCCCGTTTACTCTATCGCATCAGGTCTAGATTATCCCGGCGTAGGCCCTCAACATTGCCTCCTCAAAGACATTGGACGAGTGGATTATAAAGCTATTGATGACAAAGAATGTCTGGATGCGTTTATGGAGCTATCACGTGTTGAAGGAATAATTCCTGCCTTAGAAAGTGCCCATGCAATTGCTTATGTAATGAAAATCGCAGGCGACATGAGTAAAGATAAAAACATACTGATTAATTTATCTGGTCGTGGCGACAAGGATGTGGATTTTGTCGAAAAAGTTTTATCGCTATAGTTTGTGGTATGAATAATACACGGAACGCTAAATAAGCGTTCCGTGTATTTAAAAAATAGATGGCACCCCCGCCTTTTTTGCAAGATTTCTATCATCTGGAGCTCAATTAAATGACTTTTGAAGTTTGGGTAATTTTCATTGGGACTGTTTTAGTGCTTATGAGCACACCAGGTCCTAGCCAACTTTTGATGCTATCCAATAGCATTCAAAATGGATTTAAAAGATCTTTAGCAACTGCTGCTGGTGACTTATCAGCAAACTTACTACAAATGATCGTAGCTTCTATTGGTCTTGTAAGTTTGATAAAAAACTCACATGAATTTTTCATTATTATTAAATGGGTTGGTGTAGCTTATCTTGTTTATCTAGGGCTTAAACTCATCTTTTCTAACAATTTGAATCAAATAAAAATGTCGAGTAATCGACGTTCCATTAAGTCTTTATATTGGCAAGGTTTTATCACATCTGCTGTAAACCCAAAAGCCGTAATATTTTTCGCTGCTCTTTTTCCTCAATTTATCAATCCAGCAGAACCTTTACTCTTACAATTTTTAGTACTTAGTATTACTTATTTATTAACTGACCTAATATTCCTATCCTTTTATGGTAAATTCTCTGAATTAATTGTTAGCAAACTGAGTCATTCATTGAGTAATTATGTTAATAAAATCTCTGGTGGCTTTCTCGTTGGTGCAGCCATATTGCTTGGTTTAAAAGATATTGAAATTCAAAACTAACAGGCTAACTAAAGGGCGCTATCTTATTGGATCTGATTATTGTACTAAGTGTAATCGAAGCATGGCACCCCCCCATTTATTTGAAGATTGCATATACCTCATCAGTAAAAAATATCATTAAAAACTCTACTTAGCTGTGTTAGCACCATCAAATTTAAATCATTAAGGGAACTTATCGGAAAGATTTCATTCTGATTATTCCATGAATTACAGAAAAGAAATTGATGGTTTGCGTGCCTTTGCCGTAATCCCCGTTATTTTATACCACGCGGGTTTTGAGTGGCTTAGCGGTGGCTATGTTGGCGTTGATATTTTCTTTGTGATTAGCGGATATTTGATTACAACAATCATAATCAAAGAGTTGGAAACGGGCACATTCACCATCGCTAATTTTTATGAAAGACGCGCTCGTCGAATACTACCTGCTTTGTTTTTTGTCATTCTTATCTGTCTGCCATTTGCTTGGTATTGGCTACTCCCCTTTGAGCTAAAAGGTTTTGGTAAAAGCTTGATGGCGGTGACCTTATTTTCTTCCAATATACTGTTCTGGTTAGAAAGTGATTATTTTGCTGCAGGTGCTGAATTAATCCCACTGTTACACACTTGGAGTCTCGCAGTTGAAGAGCAGTTTTATGTTTTCTTCCCGCTGCTAATGATGTTCTTCTGGTCATTGGGAAAACGTTGGCTTATTGTTATTTTGGGTATTATTGGCTTATTTAGCTTAGGCTTAACAGAATGGGGATGGCGATATTTTCCAGAGGCTAATTTCTATCTCATACCTTCGCGCGCGTGGGAACTTATGATTGGCTCATTGACTGCTTTTTATCTTTTTTACAAAACACCCACAAGCAATAAGCAACAACACGTTTTTCTCTACCAAGTCGCAAGTATGTCAGGCTTAATTTTAATTATTGGCAGTATATTTTTACTCAATAAAAGTATTCCTTTTCCTAGTCTTTACGCACTTGCGCCAACTGTTGGCACCGCACTCATTATTCTATTCACCACGCCAACCACACTAACGTATCAAATACTTTCACTGCGACTATTCGTTTCAATAGGACTGATTTCATACAGCGCCTACCTTTGGCATCAACCCTTATTTGTATTTACACGAATGATGAACATGGAGGAACCAAGTCTATGGTTATTAGGTCTACTAAGTATCGTCACTTTTTTATTAGCCTATTTAAGCTGGCGCTTTGTGGAAAAGCCTTTCAGAAATAAACAAAAATTTAAACGTAACCAAATCTTCACTGCCAGTCTAGTGGGCAGCCTTATTATCTTTGCCATCGGAGCTTTATTTGTCACTGCCAATAATGTCATTGGTCACAATAGTTAAACGGAAATTATAATGAAATATAAAAACAAACCATCTTTATTAACAGCTGTTACTTTAGCTCTACTGACTACTTTTAGTTCCGCCACATCAGCGAATCAACTAAGGGATCAATTAGTAAAAGCCGCCGATATTAAAACCAGCGGAAAGTATGTAAGACTCGGGTTTCTGGATGCCACAAAAAGCCCCGTAAACCCAACTGCCGCAAAAAAAGCATTAATCATTGGCGACAGCCACGCGCAGGATTTTTTCAATAGCGTCGTAGAAAATAATTATTTACAAAACTACCAAATAAGTACACGTAATATTCCGACGCGTTGCCAAGTTTACTTAGGCAACAGTCTTTCAGAATATGTTGCAACCAAAGATACGGTTTTCTGTGAGAAGTCAGATAGTTTGAAAAAGGCATCGCCACAAATCGCAGACTCAGAGATAATTATCCTAGTGGCGAACTGGACAGAATGGTCAGCAAACAAACTACCCCAAACGATTGAAAATATGCACCTTAAAGACGACCAGAAATTATTTGTTATCGGCAGAAAAAGCTTCGGCAAAGTTTCCATTAGAAAATACCTTCGACTACCTGAAGAAAAACTACAAAAGCTACGCAATACTCCCGATAGTGAACAAGAAAAAATCAGTACTATAATGCATGAGACACTCAAAGATGGAATGTTTATAGACCTACAAAAACTCACCTGTGATAAAGATGGCAGGTGCCCTGTTTTCACCAAAGAACTCAAGCTCATTTCATTTGATGGTGGACACCTAACAAAAGACGGCGCACTGCATATTGGTCAACTAGTATTTAAAAATTCACAGCTAGGAAAGTTGTAGTGAATGCACTTATTAGTTGCAGCCACGCTGCATCAAATATCAAGAAATGATAATAGGGTAAAAGGTCTGATTAGGTCTCATTTTCCCGTATTCGTTCCTGTCGTTTTTGCTCTTCCTCAAAGGCTGCTTTAATCTCTAGCATAACGCTATCAACATCGGCAGCTTCGATATCCTCTTCAAATTCGCCTGTGAGTATCGTATTTGGTTTTAATTCTCCGTCTTCATATAGCTTCCAAATTTCTTTAGCAAAATGGGAATCAAGCAGATCAGGATCAAATTGGCCAAAGTATTTCGTCATGTTTTCAACATCACGCGCTAACATCGCCTGAGCATTATTATTGGCCGCCGCATTGACCGCTTGTGGCAGGTCAATAATCACCGGGCCGTATTCATCTAGCAGAACATTAAATTCAGATAAATCACCGTGCACCACGCCGACACAGAGCATTCGAACCACGTCTTGCATAATAACGGCGAAGTTCACGATGGCTTGTTCCTCAGTCATGGTAACATCACTTAAACGCGGTGCGACATGACCTTCCGCATCGGTGATTAATTCCATCAACAACACGCCATCAAAACAGCCGTAGGGTTCTGGCACTCGAATATCTGCATCCGCGAGAAGGTAAAGTGCGTCTACTTCAGCATTTTGCCAGGTTTTTTCTTGTTCTTTTCGCCCAAACTTTGAGCCTTTTTCAATGGCACGAGCGCGACGACTATTGCGCACTTTTCTACCTTCGGTGTATTGCACTGCTTTTTTAAAGCTACGTTTGGATGCTTCTTTATAGACTTTGGCACAACGTATTTCAGCGCCACAACGCACCACATAAACATCGGCTTCTTTACCACTCATTAATCGGCTAAGCACTTCATCAACTAAACCATCTTCAACAAGCGGCTGGATTCTTTTGGGTATTTTCATTACATCCCTTTATACCCTATTTTTATTCTCTAAAGAATCATAAAAGTCAGTCATTCATAAATAATGCTATAAACATAGTTCTAAGTATTCATTTCGTCTTGGTAGTACACCCAATTTCAGGTTTTTGAAAAAACATATTGTCAGGAGGAGGACAATGGCACCCCCCATTATTTTGATAATTGGGCTACTCTTACAAACTCTTACCGTCAAAAAGACCAATATCAAGCGTAGCTGTATCTATCGACTCAATGCAACCTAAATTAACACGGTATTGATCTGGCATGCGGAAGGTTTGGTGAAACGGATAAATGCCACATTTTTTACAAAAGAAATGATGGGCTGCTTTATTGTCAAACTCATAAAGCCCCAAACTTCCTTCTTCTTTAATTTCAATGGTTAACTCATCAGGAGGGATCACAAAATCGGTCATGACTGCGCTTCTTCGAATACACAATGAACAGTGCAACGTAAGCCTGTTTTAATCTCTTGATGCTCAAACGAGAACTTAACATTGCCACAATGGCAGGAGCCTTTATAATTGTTCATCTCTAGTTTCCTCATCGAATTGTTTTATTAAAACTGAAGTATCTGCTCGTGAATAACCACGCTCTTGCAGAGCTTTATAGCGTTCATCTATCTGCTTGGCTAAGGGGAGTTCAACGCCTAACTTTTCGGCTTCTTCAAAACAAATTGCTAAATCTTTTCGAATCCAATCAATCGCAAAGCCAAAATCGAAATCGTTTGCCATCATGGTTTCACTGCGGTTAATCATTTGCCACGAACCTGCCGCGCCGTGTTGTAAAACATCGACAATGGTTTTGCCGTCAATACCTTCGGCTTTGGCAAAGATCAAAGCTTCTGATAAACCTTGTAATGTCCCAATAAAACTAATCTGATTGATCATTTTCAGAACCTGTCCTTGTCCTGTCCCGCCAATTCGCGTACAGGCTTTTGCATAGACATCTAACAAGGAAGAAACTTTGTCGAAAGTCTCTTGATCGCCACCAACCATAATCGTCAGCACCGCATTTTCAGCGCCTGCCTGACCACCTGAAACGGGCGCATCAAGAAAGCTCATGCCTTTATCTTTGGCCTGTTGATAAAGCTCGCGCGCAATTATGGCTGAGGTGGTGGTGTGGTCAATTAATATCGCGCCTGATTTGGCAGAAGCTAATATTTTATCGAAGATTTCACGTACATCGTTATCATTTCCAACACAGGCCAAAGCCACATCAGCATCTTTTACTGCTTCTTCAACTGTTTTTGCTATTCTGCCTTTATACTCAGACTTCCACTTTTCAGCGGTTCTGAAAGTACGGTTAAATACGGTAACGTCATATCCAGCTTTAGCGAGGTGCCCCGCCATTGGATAACCCATTGCGCCTAAACCTAAAAAGGTGATTTTTTGACCTGACATTGATCCGCCTTCATTGCTAATTGACTTTATTAAATAGACTATAGCCTATTTAGTTATTGCCAAAAATATACAGATACAAAAAAATACACTGAATACAAAATTTAGGAATGATTGGGATTCTTTTTACATCGAGCTGCAAACTTCTCAACGATCATTTCAAGTAATGCTTTTACAATGGGATCCTCTTTCCTTGATTTTAAATAGGCAATACGCAAGGGCATTGTGAAGGCTTCACCTGGCCAGACAATAATCTCACCTTTTTTCAGCAACACGTCTGCTTCATCGCTACGTATTAAAGCCAAACCAACACCTGAACGCAAAAATGCGATAGTAGAATCTTCCGTTGCACTAGAAGTTACCCATTCAGGTTGGCTTTTAGTCGTCGAAAAGAGTTTTCTAATAAACTTATGATAGATACATAAAGGCTCAGGATAAATCCAAGGTAATTGTGATAATTCTTCTGGGCCCGCATTTGTTAACTGATCTTTCCACTTTGGTGCCGCAGCAATAACAGCATCTGTGGTGCATAGGTCAATATGAGCCACTTCATCATAAGTATTATCACCTGAGAAGAAAGTGACGTCTAACCTTCCCGAACCAACTTTCTTAATCAGTTCACCTGAACTGCCCTGTGTTAGTTGGATTTTTAACTGAGGGTATTCAGACATTAAGGCTAAGTGCCATTTTGCTAACAATAAATATTCTGCATCCGTATTTAAACCAACTTTTGCCTGCCCTGTTAAAATTCCCTGTAAGGTTTTCGCCTTTAATTTAAGATCGGTGCTGGCATTCAGCACCAACTGCGCCTTTTCGCGCAAGGCAATGCCATGATCCGTTAGGCGCATACCTTTAGGTGAGCGGTTAAATAACTTTATTTCCAACTCTTCTTCTAGCGCTTTTATATGCGCGCTCACCGCAGGTTGGCTGGTAAAGAGTCGTTCTGCAGCTTGAGTAAGGTTGCCTGTTTCAGCGACGGTAACAAATGTTCTTAATTGATAAAGTTCCATGTGCTTATAGTGGCATCATTTTGAATAATGAACAATCGGGATTCCTGATGACCCCCTTCTGATAAAACGATTGGATAGTTTTTTAGGAAAGGCGCTAAATACATTCACGGTATACCTGTAGGGGGTAAACCAAAAGGAGTACCTTCCTCAATAGGGAGGTACTCCGTCTTAATTAATTAAATAGGAGGCATGTCATGTCAGTCTACATTGAACAAAACCAACATTATAATTTTTCAGAAAGCTTGTCTACTTGTGAGCAAAAAAGCTCACTTTCAATTCGTAAACCAAGAAAAATGATTAAACTTTGGATAAATCGCTCTCGCCAAAGAAAGCAACTTGCCAAATTAGATGCTAGATTGCTAAAAGATATTGGTTTAACACGCGAACAAGCGCAAATTGAAATAACTAAGCCTTTCTGGAAATAAAGTGATTTTATCAACGGTTTAGTTACTTATTATCGACCTAATTAGTCATTGAATTACGTAAGGTCATAAATTCAGCTTGCAAAACCGAGTAGAAACTAGTCAAATAGGCGCACCCAACCCCACAAAGGAGTGTATTTTTATGACTAAGTTTTTACTCGGTTTTTTTAGTTTCGGCTGGCTTAGAGGCCTCGACTTTTTACCACCACTTTTATTTCGTTTGTTTCTCGCCCCATTACTTTGGGTTCAAGGAAAGCAAAACCTAGGTTTATTTACTAACGATAACACACAGTGGTACAACCCACTGACTTGGTTTAATACCGAAAATTCCGCACATGAGGCTGTCTCTTCTAGCCTTAGTTCGCTACCCTTTATTGGTGAAGCTATTGCAGGTACTTTAACAACAGCCATTGGCGCACTAGAAGTCGTTGGTGCTTTTTTATTGCTAATTGGATTCGCCGTTCGCTGGATCTCTTTACCGTTACTTGCACTTATTGGACTAACTGCTCTAATTGCGCTGAATGGACAAGACATTATTGCCACATTTAAAGACATGCTATTGACTCACGGCTACAAAGACATGAGCAGCACTGACTTTAGTAAGCTATTAATCTACTTCTTAATGCTTCTATCTCTCTTCTTTATGGGTGCTGGACGCTTCTTTAGTGTTGATTGGTTCTTACACCGCAGACTTCAGAAAAGAATCAAGGTAAAGCAAAGTGCAAAAAATACTCGCGCGAATCCAACAGAAGCAGAAGATCCTTTTGAGTTGGATAATACAACTGATTAAATAGCGACAGCTAAGCATTATTAAAGGACGCTTTATAGCGTCCTTTTTTATGAATACTTTATTTGGCCTCCAATAACCCCAATAGTTCTGAGCTTTTATTTTATAATCTTATCAATCTTCTAAAAAACAGGGGGGTGCCATATAAAAACCCCAAAATAATATTGTGAAACCAGAACAAGTGTCCGCCGAAGAAAAATATTTCAATAGCATCTTAATACCAATTATCGGCGTATAGATTTCATTCCAATAAAGGAATTCATCAATGAATAGCCTTTCCAATCAACAACAAATATGGCAACAGCAATTTCCTTCGCTTTATAATAGTGGTGATATTCATCTTGATAAGCTGATCGCATCGAGTACGTTAATCAATGTTACAGCTAAACAAAGAATTATTATGCTTGGCTCACAATGTTCGGATTATTTATTAGTTGCTGAAGGGCGCATGCGGGTGCAGTTTTTAACAAAATCTGGTAGAGAAGTGGTTTTATATCATCTTAATTCCGGTGATGACTGCGTGTTAACAACTTCCTGTCTATTTGCTGATGAAGAGTTTCCTGCAGAAGCTATCACCGAAACTGATATGACGGTTATTGCAATCTCCGCCAATGTGTTTCATGAAACGCTACAGGTATCAGATACATTTCGTCGCTTTGTTTTTTCTACTTTTGGTCGTCGACTAACCCATGTTATCTCTCGTATGGAGTCTCTATGTACTACCTCTATTGAGCATCAGCTCGTTTCAGTGTTGCTGACTTTAGGAAAGAAAAGCCCTCATATTGTAATAACACACCAGCAACTAGCTTCAGAAATAGGTACCGTGCGCGAAGTAGTTTCTCGCCAACTTAAGAAGCTTGAAAATAATACCCTGATTGAATTAGGGCGCGGTAAGATTGAGTTACTAGATATTGAAGCTTTGGGAGCACTGCGGTAACTACGGCTTGCTATTTTTTTGCTTATCACGTTTATCAAGAATCCAAACATTCAAAAGTGTCCCAAAAAATAAAGAGATACTCGCTACTAGCATAAGCATCCCATAAATTCTTTCTTGATCAGAATAGAGATACCAGATTCCCATCAGTATATAGACGAATGAAAGTAGCATCACAGCAATAAAAGTATCACGATTGCCGTGTAAAATTCCCCTTAAAAAATACAATAATGGCGCAACCATTAAGGCAATTTCAATGGAACGTGGGATTTTTTGGATCGGTGTCATCCAACCGTTCCAGACAACAATTAAAATGATTAAACCAATAATGCCAATAGCAGCTAAGACGCGCCAGAAAGTTGTTATATCCATGTTATCCCAGAGCAGTTGCTATGTTAGCAAGACGTTTTCCTAGCGCTTTACACAAGGCTTTTTCGTCATCACTTAAAGGTAAATCACTTTTGGAACCTGCTACATGCGAAGGACCATAAGGTGTTCCGCCTGTTGTTGTGGTCAATAATTCTGACTCGGTATAGGGCAGCCCACTGATAATCATGCCGTGATGTAATAGAGGAATCATCATGCTAAGCAATGTTGCCTCTTGCCCACCGTGTAAACTTGAAGTAGAAGTAAATACACCCGCAGGTTTACCTACAAGTGAACCTGAAAGCCACTGTCCGCTAGTTTTTTCTAAGAAGTATTTTAAGGGTGCTGCCATATTTCCAAAGCGAGTAGGACTACCTAGTGCAAGTGCATCACAGTTTTTAAGTTCATCTAGGGTGACATAGGGTGAGCCCTTATCGGGGACTTTAGCTTCAATTGCTTCACAGTTTTCTGAGACTTCGGGTACGGTACGTAAAACAGCTTCAACACCATCAACACCTTCTGCCCCGCGTGCAATTAGTTTTGCCATTTCAGCTGTGGCACCGCTTCGCGAATAATAAATAATAAGAACTTGTTTCATAAATTTGGAACCCTACGACAATATGAGATCTCAGCATAACTCAGTGGCGAAAGAAAAATGAGATGAAATCTTTCTGATCAAGGCGTGAATTGCAGCCAATTGCTGGCTATTAGCAAGATTCACAACGAAGAGCAGGAAGATTTTAGCCATTTTTACTCGTCATCTGAGTTGTGTTGAGGTCACAATATATTAATAATATTTTGAATAGGTCTGCCTATGGCTGCCTTACCATTTTTAATAACAATCGGACGTTCGATTAGTTTGGGAAATTTAACCATGGCATCAATCAGCTGCTCACGAGTCAGGCTTTCATCTGCTAAATTATTATCTTTGTATTCCTGCTCGCCTTTTCTCATTAACTCACGAGGTTCTAATGAGAGCATCTTGAGAAGATCCGTTATGGTGGATTTATCGGGTGGTGTTTCTAAGTATTTTACTACTTCCACCCCAAAACCTTTTTCAGTCACTAACTCCATTGCAGCGCGTGATTTTGAACAGCGAGGGTTGTGATAGATAATTGTTGAGTCAGACATACTTACTCCTTCTTTGTGGTCTTATGAGTCACTAGTTTAACCCATATCCACATTTAGAGCATCGAAATGAGTACTCGTATTTAGTTAGCTAAAGGGTCAGGGATTTACAAATAAACTTGAATTAAAATGCAAAATCATAGAGCATACGGATAATCCTAGATTCCTCAGTTGACCGCTTCAGCAGGTAATAACAATATGATTATATTTAAGTTATATCCTTTTCCTAGCCTCACTCTATGGGTGAAGACGCTACAAGATAAATTGCACTACTGTAATGGCGCATGGCGTTGTTGTAACTACTTGAAAGGGAACAACCATTCCAAGCAGATACGCCTAGCCATGCACCACCACAGCAGCACACTTTACCCTGTCCAACTAAGGATTCTAGGACTATGAAAAAAATAACATTATTACGGGCTATAACTTTAACTTTCTGTTTTCTTTGTTTGCACGCTTCACTGCATGCCTATGATAAAGCTCCAGAATTTTCTTTTAAAGATATTCAGGGAAAAACTCATAAAATGAGTGATTATAAAGGCAAATGGGTACTGGTAAACTATTGGGCAACTTACTGTCCGCCCTGTCGTGCTGAGATACCGGATATTCTGCGATTTGCTAATGACAACAAAGAGAACTTTGTGGTACTGGGCATTGATGCAGGTGGTAGCGATATTGCCGACATAATCACCTTTAAACGTGAGTTAGGAATTAATTACCCCTTATTCCCAATGCAAGAGAGCACCATGCTTTCCTTTGGAATTATTATGGGTATTCCAACCAGCTATGTGATCAATCCTAAAGGTGAAATTGTTGATAAATATGTTGGGCTTATTACCTATGATGATCTCGATTATTTTTTACATCCGCCTGTTTATGCTAAAACTAAGACAGAAGAAAAACCTTAGCATCTTCTAGCAAAACCCTAGATACAAAAAAAGCCCTCATCTGAGGGCTTTTTTTAATGCTTAAAACTTCAGCGTTTATTTCAAACGAATAGTCTGACCTGGGCTGATGCTATACGGAGGAGTTAGATTATTAAGACTGATAATATCTTTCCAGTAAACACCTGTCTGGCGCATAATTTCGAATACAGTATCACCTTTCTTTACAACATAAGTGCTACTTCCTGAACTGCTTGTACTAACTGTGCTTGTAGTATTTGTTGTAGCCGTGCTACCACCAGAATATGTCGTTGGTTGGTATGGCTTATAGGTCTTTTGCTGATAGCTACCCGTGTAAATACTTTTGTTACTTGTTGCTACATTAGTATTAGCAGGAGCTGCAGTTGTTTTTTTACCCGCTGAACTATAGTCATAATAAGTCGTGTTACTCGCATTCGAGCCATAACCACTATAGTTAGCATTTTTACTTTGTTGCGTATTACGCTGCGTAGTTTTTTGACCGTTTTGTTGACGGTTCCAACGATCTATATACCATTGCTGGCTATGTTGCCCAGCTTGTCTTGCAGGTTGTGCCCTTCTAATTGGCGCTTGTTTAGTTGCAGGCTGGTAGGTATAAGTTTTTTGCTGCTTCGGAGCTGCATTACATGGTGCGCAGGTTGTTGCTGCTGTGCTGCTTCTTTGTGATTGACCAAATCCGCCACCGCGACGATTAACTTGCCCAGTACGTGCGACTTGACCGTAACCACGCCCGCCTGTTGAATATCCATCACTTCCCGTTGTTCCAGTAGCATATCCACCACCACCTTGAGAAGCTCCTCTATAATTGCTACAACCCGTTGCCATTAATGCAACAAGTGAAACAACTGCGAATTGTTTAATTTTTTTGTCCATAAAAAATACCTTCGATTTTTAATTTTTAATAAGGTATTGGCGATAAATATCGCGACAAGAAATGTCTTGATTATAATGACTAAGCAGCTATTAAACCTGCTAGTAATTATACCCCTAACGCCCATAACCCCAATTTTAATGAATGGTCCCAACCATTCATAAGCCCAAATACCAAATAAGAAGACTAATCATAATCAATACTCATTTAGCACAGATACAGTGTTTATCTTAACACAACTATCCGAATACTATTCTATATATATGAAAACAGAACATTTTTAAAGGTATTTCTGGAAAAATTATACCTTTTTTAATAAAAAACTAAAAAACTCGGCACCAGAAAGAAATATTGCAGTCACGATCAATCCTGCAATTAAAACACCCAGAGTAATGGCTAAAAAACCTTTAGTTTTCTCAATACCAAATACCCATGCTGCGAAGCTGCCCGTATAAGCGCCAGTGACAGGTAGTGGAATCATCACAAAAACCATCAAGCCCCAAAAGCCCCATTTCTCAAGCTTGTCTCCTACTTTACTGCGCGTACGCACCACTATTTTTTCAAATAGACTGGCATACCAATCCATTTTATTAAAAAGTCCATGAAAGTATCCCATAAAGAAATAAACAATAGGGAAGGCTAAAATATTGGCTGCACAACACATAATATATGCCGTAACAGGGTTAATATCATTGGCGAGCGCATAGGGAATGCCACCGCGTAATTCTGCAATGGGCATCATGCTTAAAATTATGGCATAAATATAATCGTTCATAGGAATTTCAAATGAGTGATAAACGATGAATAATAAGAGAAAAAATCACCGCTATCTAGGAAAAAAGTTAATTCGCTTAATCTGAGCTTACTAGCGGTACAAAAGTGACTGATTCATGGCTTTCTATTGAAAATTCTGCCTCACTTTTACGAATAATTAACTGTAATTGTTGTGTGGCTTGTTGCTTACCCACAGGAATAATCATGCGCCCACCCACTTTAAGTTGCTGTTGTAAGGCTTGGGGAATTTCTTCAGGCGCTGCCGTAACGATAATCGCATCATAAGGCGCTGCATCTTGCCACCCCCAGCTACCGTCACCTAAATGTGTGCGAATATTTCGGTAGCCAATTTTATACAATAAATCACGCGAATGCCGATAAAGTTCTGGTATCACTTCAACGGTGTGTAGATTTTTAACCAAACCACCCAAAACAGCGGCTTGATAACCTGAGCCTGTGCCAACTTCTAAGACATTTTCTAATGAGTCACTTTCCATTAGTAACTCTGTCATTCGTGCCACAATAAAGGGTTGTGAAATAGTTTGACCGTGTCCTATCGGAAAAGATGTATCTTCATAGGAGCGACTCGCCATAGCTTCATCAACAAATAGATGGCGAGGCACTAATTGCATAATACGTAGCACGTCAGGATTTTTGATGCCCTTGTCTTGAAGCCGATCAATCAGGCGATCTCGGGTGCGTTGTGATGTCATACCAACGCCTTGAATATCTAATTCGCTCATATGGCACCCCCCCCTTTTTTTAACAATTGACCATTGTTAACGGTTAACCAATCGCCAGTAGCCTTAACAGCAGAATGTCGTGTTAGATCAATATGAATTGGGGTGACCGATATATACCCTTGCTGGATAGCATAAAAATCAGTCCCTTCGCCTGCGTCAGCTTCTTCTCCTACGGGACCAATCCAAAATATCTCTGATCCACGTGGATCTTTAGAACGAATCACGGGTTCAGCTTTATGGCGCTTACCAAGTCGTGTTGCTTGAAAGCCTTTAATTTCATCCCAAGGTAAATTAGGCACATTAACATTAAGGATGCTAGCTGCATTATCTGCCTCTGAAAGTGATAAGTCAGGCAGTTGTCCTAATAAAGCCACCAGTGCTCTAATTGCACTTTCTATATTATCTGTGTCGTGAGATACAAGCGAAACAGCAATTGCTGGAAGCCCTAAGTTCCTGCCTTCCATAGCAGCAGCAACCGTACCAGAATAAATCACATCATCGCCCATATTAGCGCCTGAGTTAATGCCAGAGATAACAATGTCAGGTTCTTCCTCATAAAGACCCGTGAGTGCGAGATGAACACAATCCGTTGGGGTGCCATTGATACTATAAAACTGATCGCCACGCTCTGTTAAGCGCAAGGGTCTATCTAAAGTGAGTGAATTACTAGAGCCGCTTCTATCTCGATCAGGTGCGATAGTCAACACCTCTGCAAACGTTGTTAACTTATCTCTTAAACGATTTAAACCTGGAGCGATAAAACCGTCATCGTTACTTAGTAATATATTCATGTTAATCTAATCTGATCATGGTAAATTTTGATAAAAAAAATCTCAAAGCACTAAAAAAGCAATTAAAGGATAAGCAAAGATCCGAAGAAGTTGTTCAACAAAAAAAACAGCAGCAAAAACAAATTGATAACCTTGATCAAGATTATTTTCAAGATGCAATGCAAGGGGTTTCGCCGTTGGTTGATGATACAGCATATCACGTATCAGAAAAGGTGGCGGCAAAACGAATTCGACATCAGCAAGATGACGAACTTATGATAACCGATCCGTTATCTGATGAATTAGAAGTGACAGAAGTTACCTCTGAAGATACCTTAAGCTTCTGCCAAACGGGCATTCAAAAAAGTGTTTTTCGAAAACTACGCGCAGGCAATTACCGAATCTCGGATGAATTAGATTTACATGGCACTAATCTTAAGCAGGCGAAGCAAATTCTTGTTTATTATTTACAAGAAGCGGTACAGTTTGAAAGTTGCTGTGTCAGAATAATACACGGCAAGGGACATCGCTCGGGGAATAATAAGCCTGTACTAAAAACCTATGTAAATCATTGGTTACAGGAACATCCGCGCGTTTTAGCTTTTCACACCTGTAAGTCTAGAGACGGTGGCGCTGGCGCTGTTTATGTTTTATTGCGTAGATCATAATCAAAAACTCAGCGCTTTTAATGTTATATAAAATCAAAGACTTACTTAATAAGTATTATTGAAATTTAGGTTTTTAGAAAATAGCTCACTTGTTTTCTCCTCGTAAATCAGCTATAAAAGTCGGGTTATCATTTAATTTTATTTGGAGACATCATGAAAAAGATTGTTTTATTAATCGCTGGTGCGATTGCATTGAGTGTAATTCAAGGCTGTGCTGGATCATCAAAGACTGCTGGACAAGACTCTGCTTACTTAAACAAAAATAGAGGCGCAGCAGGTGCCCAAATTTCACAAACAGAAGCTAGACAGTACAGACGTCAACAAGCTCTTGCAGCTGACGAAGTGCGTTTAGAGAATATGAAACGTCGCCAGAATACAGACGCTGTTGTTGAAGGTGCTAATGCAGCTGGTGCGGCAACAAATGCTGCTAGAAACCTCAAATGGCTTATAAAAGGCTGGTAATATGAAATTTCTATTTTTATCACTAATTTTGGCTTCTTTTATCTCTGGTTGTGCGGGTAGTAGTAGTTACCCTACTCACAATATTGGACCTAAAACAACACATGTTGCTGAAGAGAAACCAGAAAAGTATCCTCACCCTCCTGAAGACTTAAGAACTGTCGTCGGTAAGGAAAATGGAAGCCTCAAGGCTAACAGCTATCGTCATGGGGGTTATTCTTACCCTTCTAGAAGTTACTACAATAGATACTATTGGTACTACCATTGATACTGCTAAGTATTTGATTATAAAAAAACCAGCTATATTTTTATAAGCTGGTTTTTTTATGCTTAGTCATTGCTAATCCCGTCTGTTTTTTTCTGCTGTTAGTTACTAAATTTTAAGCTTGAAGCCTTCATGGCTTGCAGTAAACCCTAATCGCTCATAAAAACGGATGGCATCTGGGCGTTGTTTATCCGAAGTTAATTGCACTAACTGACAGTCTCTTTCTTTAGCTCGATTAATTGCCCATTGAAACATTTTCTCACCAAGCCCTTGCCCCCGATAATCTACATGAATGCGTACTCCCTCAATTAAACAACGCCATGAGCCGATATAAGTCAGATAGGGAATGAATGTGAGTTGCAGCATGCCTACGATCTGGTCGGAAATCTCAGCAATAATCAGTTCATTGTTTGGATCAACATTGATATGTTGAAAAGCATTAATGTAGCGCTTATTTAGTGGCGTTGTTACATCTTCTCTTTTTGTGCCGATAACGTCATCGGCTAGCATAGAAACTAGTGCTTCTAAATCGGCTGCTGTACTTAGTCTAAATTGCAGTTTCATAACTGGCTAAGCCAGTTACAATTATCTAAAAAAGGGGGGGGTGCCATATCAGTATTTTATATCCATTCTTGATGATCATTGGAGACTGTCACATCAGATTGATTCTCACCCGTATGTAGTGTACTACTTGGCTCCACCATCATGAAATGTGTATCTGGCTCAGCCTTAGGACAATGCTCTACACCCTTGGGGACGACAAACATTTCGCCTACGTTTAAATTAATATCTCTATCTCGCATATGAATAATCAGTTGACCTTTAAAAACAATGAAGAGTTCATCTTCATTCTCATGTTGATGCCAAACTAATTCCCCTGATCCTTTCGCTATTTTAACCAGCTGACCATTTGCTTCAGCTATGATTTTTGGCGTCCATTCTTGCGTAAACAGTGAGAACTTATTATGTATGTTAATTTTTTCCAATTGAGTCAAAACCTTGTACCTCAGTATAAGTGATTTTCTTTGAAAATATTCCTCGCTTTGTTAGATCTATATTGAGTTTACAGACTCATTTATTATTTTATACTTCTTCTAGCAGAAAAGTGGAATACATCACTCCCATCCATGTCTTCCAATAATATTGGAATCCTCATCAAGAAGTAAAAATTGTTTGTCTCTTCATGCGGACAATCATAAGAAGTTATGATCAGATAGTCATTCTTTTCTTTGCCTTCTCTAGCCAATCTTGCAAAAAAGGGGGGGATGCCAGTTTAATACTCAATGATAATAAAGCATTCTTAAAAATGTGACTTTCTTCACAGAAGCCTTTTCACGACAAGCTTATTATTCCTTTCAAGCCAACAGGTGGAAGTATTTACTTAATCAAAGGAGTAGTAAAATGAAAAATTCAACAGACATCGTAATCCATATTAATGAATCACTAGACAGCAAGCAAAGAGAACAGTTTTCTAATAGCGTAAACAACATTCAAGGGGTTTTATCCAATGATTTAAAAGAAAAACCATGTCATCTAATGATTGTTAAATTTAATCCATCCGAAACAAAAGCCTTAGATGTGCTGAACAGTATTAAAAGTGACGGAGTCTCTGCACAATTAGTGGCTTGGTTATAGTCAACAAAACTAGCACGCTAATAAAGGAGAAAGGATATGAACACACTAGATTATTTAAAGTTGATATTTGTTTTTAGCATAATAATCTCAATTTTAATTCACTAATGCCCTTTAGATAAACTAAGTGATATTATTGTATCGCTTAGTTTTATTAAAATAATTTAAGAAAAAGCTGAGTAAGTCGATTAAAATTTAACTCAGGAACAGCTAAAAATAATTGGGCTTGATCAGGTGATGAGTGCAAATGCACTCTAATAATCAATCTCGCTCAATCTCATAAATAAAATCAAAACCATAATCATCCGATGAGGTTTGTGCTTCAAGCGACAATACTTTATTAATTTTATACTCAATGGCAATTTTTTGAGTTTGATCAAACAACCCGATCAAATAGCGCACATATAACCTAGAACCAAGACGTTTTCCAAGTGCTAGCTCACTGTCCTTAAGATCGTCTCCCGTTACAATATTGACATCATCTAATCCTAATGAAGAACCAATTTTACTTATCAACGAACCATCTCCAGATATTCCCAGCCCTCTCACAGCAGACAATAAAAGCGCACTCTCCCTACCAGATGAGGTAGATAAGCTATGCCCAGTTAATAAGAAACTCAAGGCCTCGCTTTCAGGTAATGTTGGATCAGAAAATATTTTTGATTTTGGTTTACGGATATTCCCCCCCAAATGCACACCAACAACCTTATCGCCTATCTTGCGAGTTGCCCTGATATCCATACCCACTAGCTTAGGCGAACCATTAAAAATCAGACGACCATTATTTATTTCTAAACTTTGTCCATAGGCTTGGAATTTCCCCTCTGTTACGCGTAGTGATCCATTCGCTAATATATCACCACGGTTATGGGTAATATTTACGCCACCCGATAGCTTTGCAACCAGACCAAAAGCATTCAGTTTAACTTTGTCTCCTAGTTCTATTAATACTTTGGGTTGAAGCCGTAAAGAAGATACTTGTTCTCCTTTTTTTCTTTCACCAATGATATAAGCATCATCGGACTCATCTACGCTGGTTTCAGGTATATCCTTAAGATTTATATAAGCCTGTGGTATTTTAACTTTTCCAGTAATAGCGACAATTTTGGGGGTCATATTAAGTGTTAGATCTGGCGACATCGTGGCATTTATTTCATGCGTATTCATAAAACGTATATCTTTGCCGATAATTTTTATACTTGCCTTCCAGTTAATGACATCTCTCATATCAAGATCACCATTGATATTCAGAGCTCCTTTACCCATAAACATTTTACCCTTCAATTGAGCACGTCCAGGTTTATCCGCGAGTATATTAATATTGATATTGGTAAGTTCTGTTCCCGCTTCTGGAAGCCTTAAATAAGCGTTTTTGAGTGTCGCATTACCCACTATTCTAGGCTTGGAAAGTGGACCATCAAATGTAAGTTTGCTATTGAATTGACCTCGTAAGCCACGACTGTGCGGAATGAAACTTTGCGCCCAGTTGATATTTGGAATATCGAATTGTGCTTCACCTTTTATTGTGTGCTTACCGTCTTTAGGAGATAGTTTTATTTTTATATCTGATGACAAATGTCCTCTGTTTACAATTTCCATACGCACTTTTACTTTAGCAATTCGGTTATCAATGGTGCCACTTAACTCGGCACTCTTGTACGCCAGCGTTTGCTCTTCACCATCGGCATCTTTAAAGGAAAAATTACTGTCGGGTAAATTAAATTTAATTGTTCCTTTAGGTTTGCCTTTATTCTGCTTAATATCGTAAGTACCATTTACTGTACCATTTAAAGTCACTCCATCTGGCAACCAGCGCTTTAACATTGAAAGTGGGGTTTTGTGCAATGTACCTTTAGCTTTAATTCCTGCCACTTTAGACCAACTTGCTGCTGAGCAAAACTGGGTTTCCTTGCTTGAGAAACAAAATTGCGAGCTGCTAAAACCTTTCTCTGACAAGGTTAGTGGCGTAGGCTTTTGCATTATCCAATCGCCCGCTACAGTATCTGCCGCGATTAGTTTTTGTACGACCCCTTTCCATTGCTTATTTCGCCAACCACCATTCGCTTTTAATTGTAATTTTACCTGCTCATGATCAGCGGAAATACTAATAGTATGATTTTCTATGCGCCCGTTTAAGCCAAACTTAGCTTTAGTGATTTTTTGATCTGCCGTTTTAAACTTCTTTAAGTCGCCTTTAATATTGTAATTACCACTCTTGGTTGTAGCCGTAATATCCGCTGAACCGAGATGAAAATCTTTAAAGTGCAAACCTTTCGCATTGACTTTTGCATTGATAATAGGGTTATCAATCGTGCCTTGTAATTTACCTTTTGCTATCAACTGCCCAGATAATTCTGGCATTAACTGTTTTAAGTTTTTACCATCAATATCCCAAGTTAAATCAAATGGACTGCTAGCACGACCTGATATATTGATGCGATTGTTACCAATTTGAGAGCTAAGTTCTTTCACCATTGGCACGCCATCGAGCAATTGCACTTCACCTTTTACATGCAGCTCTGACTGCGCCAATTGTGTCTTTTTATAGCGTAAGTTTGAAGCGCTGATATTGGCTTTAATGATAGGCGCTTTATAACTACCAATAACTTGCCCCTGCCCTTTGATTCGTCCTGCCATATCAGGTGAAACCTGTGCGAGATTTTGTGCATTTATTTTTAAATCTAATTTGAGTGGTTCACTTGCTTGCCCCGTAACTTCCACTTCATTACTGGCACTTTTAGCAACAAGCTTATTCAGCTGAATAACGCCATTATCCAGCGCCACTCCTCCTTCTAAAGAAATTGTTTCTTTACCCTGCTTAAAGTCGTTAAAACCTAATCGATTCGCCTGTAATTTTATATTGAACTGTGGTTTTTTTAAGGTACCCGTAAATACACCTATTCCTTTAACCTGCCCCGCTAACTGAGGTGACAACTGACTTAGTTTATCGGCATCAATTTGCCATTTAATATTGAAGGGTTCACTGGCTTTCCCTGTTGCACGAATAGCGTTATTCCCAGATTTTAGAATTAAATCCCTAAGTACTGTTTTACCGTCAACTAGCGCCGCGCCACCTTCAAGCACAATGGCATCTTTGCCCTGCTTGAACTCGTTGTAAACAAGTCTGTTGGCGACCAGTTTAACTTTAAACTGAGGCTTTTTGGCTGTCCCTTTCAGCTCACCACTGCCCTTTAAACTTCCTGCTAATTTAAGGTTTCTCATATTATGAGGAAGGGCCTGAGCAATATCATCGGCATCTAATTGCCACTTTAGATCATAGGGTTCGGTCGCTCTACCCGTGAGTTTGAGTTGATTATCACCTAACTTCACACTGAGATCTTCAGTAATTAGCACAGCACCACGTTGGTTAACTTTTCCTTCTAGTGTTAGTTCGTATTCTCGAACTTTACCCTCAAGCTTCAAAATATTGATCTGATTTTCTAACCTTCCATCAATCATTGTTCCACTTAAGCGCATTTGACCATCAACATTAGCTGGCCAGGCAGGCAAGAATTTCTTGGTACTTAGCTTTTTTCCATCAACTAAAAGTGCCCAGCGTAACTCTGGGCTCCAAAGTAGTCTTCCTTTTACATCAATCTCACCGTGCGGGCTATCAAGCTTAATCTTCTCTAGATGAACCCGTTTATAATCACCTTGCCCAAGAAAATTAATTTTCTGCTTACCTGTTTTTTCATGTAGGTGGTTTACTTCACCTTCAAAATTATAATTGGTCAGTGTTCCAGCCAGTTGGATATTCCCATCTATTTCACCAACATCTTTTTGTTTAAAAGAAATATTTCCACTTGTTTTTATATCATGAGGCTGGTTCATATTGAGCCTCCCCTCAGATACATTTATCTTTAGTGGCTCCTCCATTATTATTGGATTACCTAAAAGCTTTCTATAACGTAGGTAACCATCATTAATAGTCACTTTAATTAACTGGATATTTTTAACTTGAAAAAGCAAGGTCTGACTCTGCGGATCATCAGGAATATTTTTGGTAATTCGCAAAGAATCAAGATGGATTAAATGTGCATTTAGATTGAGAGGTAATCCAAAATTTGGCAAGGATGTTATATCACCACCTTTTTCATTATTTCCCACAAGATTAATGGTTAAGCTACCAGCACCAATGCTGTTAGCCACTAATCTACTTTTACTGGTATTGTATTGTTGTAAATCCAAGTCTACATTTTCGAGCGTTAAACTATCACCATCACTCCAACTGATTTTGTCAATATGTAAACCTGTAAGCAAACTCCCTGAAACCCCTTTAATAGTTAGTTGCTTTAAAGAGCTATCCGCACCAGATGCCAATATCTTCACACCAAAAGGAGTGACTAACATTAATACAATAATTAACAAGGCAATCAATAACATTCCCAATAACCAAGCAAGTGGTGAAAAAAGATAAGAATTTAAGTGTTTCCTCACAGATCAGACCCTATGCTCAAGTGCAGCTGTGGGCTCTTAAAGTCATCTTTAGGAAATCCGATATCTATCCTAACTGGGCCCACTGGTGAGCGCCAGCGAGCACCTAAACCCACACCTACTTTTAGATCATAATCACCCCAGTCATTAAAGGCGTTTCCTGTGTCGACAAAAGCTGCTGCACCCCACTGTTCAGTAATAGGGTGCTGATATTCAAGACTTAATACCAATAAATTTCTAGCGCCTTTAGCTTTTCCTAAAGAATTTTCTTCGCTTAAACTTTCAAAGGAGTAACCACGTACACTAGTGCCTCCTCCAGTAAAGAAACGGAGACTTTTAGGCAACCTATCTTCATCCTCAACTAATGTACTACCTAATTCAAAACGGCTAAATAATCTTCCCTCACCAAACTTATTTACACGTTTTCCAAATGCTCTAAACTGTAATACATCCTGATCACTTAAAAGTGCTTTTGCCGCCAAACTTAAGCCAAACTTCAAACGCCAACCATTGGTTGGATAGATTAAATTATCTGCTTTAACTTTCTCTAAACCTACACCAAAAACGAGTAATTCTGACTGAACTTCTTCTTCACCCTCCACTTGGGTTCTATCTATCAAAGCTCCAATTGAGACAGATTGAATCCAATCACTTTCTAATTTGCGAGTGAATTTTCCACCGATGTTGATACTTCGGCTAACGACATCATCATTTGAGTCTTTCTTAAAATCGATATTATAAACCAGAGAATTATCCTCTGGGTTTTCTCGCGGGCTAACTAATTGCAAAGAAAGCACTGACAATGTTTGCGCGTATTGTGCTTTTATTTTTAATTGCTTTCCTTTCGAACCTGTCCAACGACGATCCATTTCAGCAGATATCCGTCCTCCTGTATCAGAACCATACCCCACCTTAAACTTATAAGAGTTTCGTTTTTTTGATGTTAATGTAATCGCAATCGGTACCTGAAAGTTTTTTGCCTGTTGATGCAATACTTCTACTTTAATAAGTTTATAAAAACCACTTCGCTGCAACAGTTGCTGTTGATTAATAAGGTCTTCCGTATCGTATGGCTCGCCTGTTTTAATAATTAGATACTTTTTAATCGCCACATCCGAGAGTATTTTTTGATCTACTGTCACCGTACCATAGCGATAACGTTTGCCTGTATTGAGTATAAGTGCGACTTTCGCCTGAAAACGCAAAGGATCAACTTGTATGCTATGTTTTTCAAACTCTGCATCGAAATAACCGAGAGATTCAGCAGCCTCTTTCAATTGCGTTTTAAAGTCTGAATAATGCTTATGATTTAAAACATCACCTTTTTTATAAGGTAACTTTTCAAGTATTTTCTTAAATAAAGGATCATTTCGACCTTCGCCCACTATGCTGATTTTTTGTGAGATGATTTTAGTCGGCTTACCTGGTGTGATTCGTAATCGTAACTTCCAACAACCATCAACAACTGAACCACCTGAGCGAAAGCTTGAGTCATAATAACCCAATGCTCTGGATGCCTTTCGTAAGTGTTTTTTAACGGTATTAAAAAAATGTTTTATATCACCACGATCAGCGTCACATTCCGGGATGGAAACTGGCATATGAAGTTCGATATTTTTCTTTAATTCACTGTCAACCCCAGAAACATCTATTGAGGCTAAACGAGGCTGATTCGTTTTATTCTCATTTCTTGTCCCCGTATTCTTGCTTATAGCTTTAGTTTTATTCTCAGCTAATACTGCTGCTGTCGCAACTTTCTCTTTTTTAGAAAGTTCTGCATTTACTGAAAATGATAGGCTTAACAGCAAAGCCAATACTAGTTGGTGTCTATAAATCACTGCTCAAAACTCCAACGTAACAAGGCATTTTGAATTTTCACTCCGCGTCCAGCGCCTGTTTTTTTACCATTGTGTTGCACTACGATAACAAGTCTTTTTCCCTGTCGATTTAGCATATAACCTGCTATCGCGGTTACATAATTAAGGGTGCCTGTTTTTAAATGACTACGACCACGTAAATCATCTTTTCTAAAACGGTTTACCAAAGTTCCATCAATTCCAGAAAGTGATAAAGATGACATGAATTCAGGCATATAAGCATCACGATAAGCTGTTTCTAATAGTTTTCCCATTTGTTTAGCACTTACTATCGAACGCCTAGACAAACCAGAGCCATTTTCCAAAATGATTCCCTTTGTATCAACATCATTTTCTTGTAAAACGTGTAAAACGGCATTTCTACCTTTTTCAAAGTTAGCAGGCGCGCCAAATTTTCTTGCCCCTAAAGTTAGTAATAACTGTTTAGTCATAACGTTATTACTCCATTTGTTAATTAAACGAATCTGTTCCCCAAGTGTTGGGGAACTATACACATGAAAATGTTCATCTCCAGCACTAACTCGTCCTATTTTTAAATCACCTGTTAATACACCATTTAAATCTAACCAGAAATCTCTGAAGGCATTAAAAGCATGTTGTTCAGGATTTGAGACAGCACGCAGGATGAATTGTTGCTTACATTTTAGCGAATAATTTCCCTTAATCACTAACAGACCTTTTTCATTTCTTGAAAACTTGGGTCGATAGTGTGATTTTCGACAACGCCCTTTGGTTAATTTTATTTTATTCTCAAAACGAAAGTTATTAATTTTAGGATAAGGGATTACTTCAACTTTACCTATGGAATGCCTTTTTTTGCTCTTATTCTTATTCTTTTTTTGTTTTTCTTTCAATACAGGTCTAAATAAAAATCGTGTCGCTTGAAAGTTAAACATCAGCGCTGAAGCTTGCACATTATAAATGCGAAAGGGCTTACCATCAAAGGCAGCAGGGTCATGTGGCGGCAAATCAAAATAGCTATTATCAATGATGATATCGCCATGAATTTCATTTAAGCCTTTGACCTGTAGTGTTTTGATTAATTTCCAGTAATTCTCATAAACAAGAAAAGGGTCTCCAAAGCCTTTTAAAATAAGATCTCCCTGTAAAATTCCATCCTTTAACTCTCCTCTAAGCCAAACTTCTGTACGCCATGAATAATTAGGACCTAACTCTTTTAATGCGGCATAGGTGGTCAACATTTTCATCGTTGACGCAGGTTTTCGTAATGTATTTACATTGTGCTCTAACAATGGCGACTTTGCATTTAAGTCTCGGATATAAACACTGAGATTATCGCTAGGAATTTTATATTTTCTTAGTAGAGCCGTTACTGATACAGGTAATGCCGTTTTATCTTGCTTTGTATCATAGTGTGTTTGGGCTAATGAGGGCGCAGCTTTCTCTACTGGTTTTTGTGCTTTTGCAAACACAGCTGAACTACATAACAATAAAGCCACGATAAGTGACAATATAAGCGCTTGTTTGTCTCCCCAACGTTTACTAAAAGCCATTGTTTCCCCAAATCACTTAACAACCTCAAGGCACAACACCTTAATCTGCTTATTTTCACAATATTGCCACTTCAGATCAAAGTCATACAGTTTCATTGCATAGACTCTAACACCACTATTACCCTGTTGATAGGACGGTCGTGGATCTAATTGTAAAATCTGTATGACGACTAATTTAATGTCCTGCCCGAGTCGTTGGTTTGCCTGTTGGCACTGTAAGTCAGCTTCGTTTGTAAATACAATCTCTTGTGTGTTCTCAGGCTTATTCTGTGCAAAGCCACCCTTGGCATCAGGTATTAAATCAACATAGGGTAAATATGGTTTTATATCCAGAACGGGGGTACCATCCAATAAATCACAGCCACTTAAATGTAAAATCACTTGCGATTTATTTAATTCAATATTATCTAGTTTCACCACAGACAAGCCTATGGGGTTAGGTCTAAAAGTTGAACGTGTTGCAAACACACCCATTTTAGCATTCCCTCCTAAGCGTGGGGGTCTAACCAGCTCCTTCCATCCGTCATTTTGATGACCATGAAAAACAAAATTGAGCCATAAGTGAGAAAAGCTCTGCAAACCGCGAATACTTTCCTCAGAAAAGTCATCTTTCAGGGTGAGCTGTGCTTTAGCCTCAGTCACAAGTCCTGACTGCCGTGGAATACCGAATTTCTCCTTATAGCAAGAATGGATTATTCCAATAGTCGAGAAGTTAAAAGCTTCCATTTAAATAAAGCATATCCATTCTTATTTAGTGTAATAACTGGATTATACGGGTTTTCTGTCCTATATTAATGATTTACAAATGTTTATTTGTGATCCTACTAAATCTCTAAATCAAACAAACACCCTATATGAACGAAGAAGCTAATTATAATTTTAAAGTAACCGTCACAACGAAATACATAGAAACGGAATCCAATCCCGATGCCGACCGCTTTGTTTTCTCTTATACAATAAAAATTGAAAACAAAGGAGACATCGCTGCTAAATTACTAAGTAGACATTGGATAATCACCGATGCAAATAATCGTGTTCAAGAGGTAAAGGGTAAAGGTGTGGTTGGAGAACAGCCATACCTTAGACCTGGTGAACGTTTTCAGTATTCCAGTGGCACCATGATGGAAACACCTGTAGGCTCAATGCAAGGCACTTATCAAATGGTGGCTGATGATGGTCATCATTTTGATGCTGTTATTGATCCTTTTACATTAGCACTTCCTAGAATGCTAAATTAAAACCATCTATCTTAATCATGTAGACTTTTTTGATTGTTAAAACTAATATTCACATACTACTATGAGTGATAGTGTCAATTAATAATAAATAATAAGACTAAGAATCAATGATATACACAAACCCTTTATTAATCCGTATCTTTCTCTGTGCCTCAATTTTATTGAGCGTTACAGCATCACATGCGGACATGTATAAATATATTACCAAAGATGGCTCAACTCTGCTCACAGGCAAGCGCCTAAAAGGTGCTGGCAATAAGCTGATTAAAATTTATAGAATTAAGAAGTCAGGTGCTTATAAGTCCAGTTTACGACCCAAGAAAAAAACTATCGCTAATAATTCTGCGAAGAAAAAATCAAAGCATAGCTATAAAAAATCTAGACGCAGACTTGCCAATAAAAAACCATCTAAAAAATACTACAGCAAACGCTCTTTACCTGCACAGCTAATAAAAGCTAAAGGAAGAGACACTGGTATTATCATTGGTTGCAAAAGCTCATCACATCTAGCTAGACAAGCTAGACTTTATAAAAAAACCATACAGATTTACGCACGGATCTATGCCGTAGATGAGGAGTTGATTCACGCCATCGTTCGTCAAGAATCTTGTTTTAATGAAGGTGCTCACTCCAGAGTTGGTGCAATTGGTTTAATGCAACTTATGCCACAAACGGCTTTAGGCTTAAGAATCAATGATCCATGGAACCCAGAACATAATATCCAAGGTGGAATTAAATATATCGCTCAAATGCTAACGCTATTTGATGGTAATTATAAGTTAGCCATTGCTGCCTATAATGCAGGTCCTGGTAATGTTAATAAATACAATGGCATTCCACCTTTTAATGAAACACGTAACTATGTGAAGAAAGTTTATGCGGAATACCAACGCTTAAAGCAAGATGGTATTAAGTACCCTGAAAAACTACGATTAGCGTCTAAATAACGACTAAAGAAACTCTATTTAACCTGCAATTATCAAAAAAAGGTGGGGGTGCCATATAACCACTGAATCGATTTGGTTTCTAAACCAATACTGGCTCCTGATTAAGTTGTCCAAAACTCACTAAAACTGTAATATTCAACCGATATCTATGATTTGGTTTTAAGGAGTTCAATAATGTCGATGTCTGACCGTGATGGTGTTATTTGGTTTGATGGCAAAATGGTACCTTGGCGTGAAGCGAATGTGCATGTTTTAACCCATACACTGCATTACGGAATGGGTGTTTTTGAAGGGGTTCGTGCCTATCAAACTGATCAAGGTCCTGCGATTTTTCGTTTACAAGAACACACAGGTCGCTTATTCGACTCGGCTAAAATCATGAACATGTGTATTCCTTTTTCTAAGGAAGAAATACGCGAGGCACAAATTGCTTCTGTTCGTGAAAATAACCTTGATTCAGCCTATCTTCGTCCAATGTGCTTTTATGGTTCAGAAGGCATGGGATTGCGTGCTGATAATTTAAAAACGCACACGATTGTTGCTGCTTGGGAATGGGGCTCCTATCTTGGCGCGGACAATATGGAAAAAGGCATCCGCATTAAAACCTCTTCATTTACTCGCCACCATGTCAATATCAGCATGTGTAAGGCTAAAGCTAACGGACATTATATCAACTCTATGTTAGCCTTACAGGAAGCACTCACCGATGGTTATGATGAAGCGTTATTACTTGATGTAGAAGGCTTTGTTGCTGAAGGTAGTGGTGAAAATATTTTTGTTATTAAAGATAATGTCATTTACACACCTGATTTAACCTCCGCTCTAAATGGCATTACCCGCAACACCATTATGACTTTCGCAAATGACTTAGACTATGAAGTCGTAGAAAAGCGGATTACTCGTGATGAAGTTTATATCGCAGATGAAGCATTCTTTAGCGGAACAGCAGCTGAAGTAACACCTATTCGAGAACTAGACAACCGCCCTATTGGCTCAGGTACACGTGGTCCGATTACAGAAAAACTACAAACTTTATATTTTGATGTTGTTCATGGGAAAGTAGATAAATATAAAAACTGGCTTACTTTCGTAAAATAATAATTTAAGGAATCCTTTTATGTCTCAGACAAATGCAAACAAAGAAGCAGATTATAAAAAGCTCAATATCACTAATGAGGTGACGATTACCCGTCAAGACCTTCCCTTGCATTGTCCCACTAATATATCAGCACTATGGTGCGCGCACCCAAAGGTATTTCTCCCAATTGAGTCAACTAAAAGTGGCAAGTCAGCTTGCCCTTATTGCGGAACTATCTATATTTTACAAGATTAAACATCTTATCATGCCATCTCAGTTTTTTCATCCACGCTTCTGGTCAACTTGGTTTGGTATTCTCCTTCTTCGTCTCGTTGTTTTTTTGCCATGGCGTTGGCAGATGGCGATTGGAAAAATGTTAGGGAAGCTCCTTTATTTGGCTCTTTCTTCTCGACGAAAAGTCAGTTGCATTAATCTGAAAATTGCTTTTCCAGAACTCTCAACTATAGAACTAGAATCACTTAACCAAAAACACTTTATAACACTTGGAAGGGGTTTGATTGAAGCAGCACTTGGCTGGTGGGGTAGTGGCAAACAAATTAAACAACTGACGCATATTGAAGGTCTTGAATATCTTGAAGAAACAATTAAAAACCACAATGTCATTCTAGTTGGAACACATTTTTCTAGTCTTGAGATAGGTGGTCGAATCATCGCTCAAAACATGCCATTACATTGTACTTATCGTCCTCATCAAAATGCATTAATTGAATACTTAGTCGCAAAGCAACGGGCATTACAATATGGAAAAGCCATTCCAAAAAGTAATATTCGTGAAATGATCAGAAGTATTAAAAATCATAATCCTACTTGGTATGCCACTGATCAAAACTTCCGTGGCAAAGGAAGTATCCTTGTTCCTTTTTTTGGTATTGAAACACCGACAAATCCTGGCACATCTAGATTAGCAAAAATGACGGGGGCTAAAGTTATTCCTTGCATCTTTGTTCGTCTTTATGATGAAAACGATGACAGAAAAGGTTATCTCGTTCGGTTTTTACCTCCATTGGATAACTTCCCCAGTAAAGACCTTCTAAAAGACACCAGAAGACTAAATCAGATTATCGAAGTATTTGCCCAAGAATTCCCAGATCAATACCTTTGGACTCACAAGCGTTACAAGTATTATGATTCTGAAAACAAAGACTTTTATAAAGAGTATTTAACGAATAACGGAAGTCCGTGCGAATGATTATTCAGCGTTACTTATTACGAGAAATAATGGCATCTTTTTCTGCCACGCTTTTAGTCTTACTATTAATCATTGTAGGCAATACCTTTGTGAGGTTACTTGGTAAGGTAAGCAGCGGCAGCTTACCTGTGGACGCGTTAAGTAAATTAGTATTTCTCGGCTCAATTAGTGGCGTTATAAAACTAGTACCTATCGCATTACTGATTGGTATGATGCTTGCTTTCGGACGCTTTTATCGTGACCATGAAATGTCAGCTATGCACTCTTCTGGAATTGGTCCAAAACAATTTTACAAAGGAGTTTTTCTCTTTGTTGCCCCTTTAACTCTACTTGTGGCTGCTCTAACACTTTTTGTCATTCCCAGTCTTGAACAGGCAAGTGATGACATCAAGACAGAAATCAAACAACGCCCAGAAGCCTCTGGGATTCCCGTTGGTGAATTCATGCACAGTAATACTGGAGGCAAAAAAATAACACTCTTTGTGGAAGATATTGATGAAGAAAACGTTGTAATGAAACGCTTCTTTATGCACATAGAAAATAAAAAAATATCAGAAAATAGTGATACAGAGAATATATCCGGAAAAAGCAAAGACAATATTGAAATGTTGCTTTCAGCACAACAGGCATTACTTTATATTTCCCCTGAAACGGGAGATCGGATCATTAAGATTGAAAACGGTAGTCGCTATGATAACAACCGAACAAACGATGAATACAACATTTTCAAATTCAAGGAACACGGAATCCATATACCCGCGCTTGAAATAACGAGCTCAAAAAATCTTGAAGCAGAACCTACTGTTGATCTTTTAAAAAGTGATGATCCAGAAAGTCATGCAGAAATTCACTGGCGAATTGCTATTATTCTTTCCGCACCTGTGATGGCTTTACTAGCATTCCCATTAAGTCATACGACTCCACGACAAGGACGCTTTGGCAAATTAGCTATTGGTATTTTACTCTATGCCGTTTATGCTAATTTGATCATCACTGGAAAGTCGATGATAGAAGATGGGCAGATTCCAAACTGGCTAGGGCTTTGGTGGGCTCACTTAATTTTCATTCTTCTGTCACTCTGGCTGGTGAGAAAACAATACGGTGATCTAAAATGAGGATTTTAGATAAATATTTATGGGGCGCTACATTACAGAGTATTTTACTTGCATGGATTGCGCTGGTGATTTTAAGTACATTTTTCTCCTTCATTGCCGAAACAGGTAAAACCAATGCTTTATATACTACCTATCAAACAGCTATTTATATGGTCTACACACTACCTGGAAGGTTCTATGAGTTTTTTCCAAACGCAGTACTTATTGGTACATTACTTGGGCTCGGAAATCTTGCGGCTAATTCAGAGTTTATTGCCATGCGAGCGGCAGGCGTTTCAATTTCACAAATTATTTTTTCTGTCATCAAACTTGGCTTAATACTGGTCATTGCACTTTTTGTTATCGGCGAGTGGGTAGTACCTGCAACTGACTTACATGCACGTAATTTTAAAGCCCACTTAAAAAATAAAAATATCGTTTTAGTTGGCGGTGAAGGTTTATGGGTAAAAGAGAAGAATAGCATTGTGCATATTGGAAAAGTGTTATCCGAACAGCAATTATCAAATATCTCAATCTACACGTTTAATGAAAACCATTCTGCTCTTGAATCTCTTTCTTCGAGTAAAAAAGCCACGGCAACAGATAACGGCTGGATTTTTCAAGACTTCACTAGCACCACCTTTGAAGAGACTCAAGTGAAGAGAGCACACGAAGATAGCGTAATTAAAAATGATTTCATTAATCCCGAGATTTTAAGTGTCGCAACAGTAGACCCTGAGCAATTATCGAGTTCTGCCTTACATAAAATTATAAAATTTCAAAAAGAGAATGAGCTGAAAACAGACCGCTATGAAATCATTTATTGGAAGCGTTTTGCTATACCCTTTTCTACCATAGTAATGCTTATTATAGCTATGCCCTTTTTGTTTGGTTCAACGCGCGGAGGAGGTGCTGGTGCAAAAATTGTTATTGGCATTATAATCGGAATTGTATTTCATCTTATTAATCGAGCTATTAATGATTTGGGTGTTGTAAATGGGTTTTCACCGATAGCCAGCGCCTTTCTTCCCTCACTAGTATTCCTATTTCTTGGGCTGTTTGCGATAAGCAGAGTTCGTTAATTAATGCCTAAATCTACACTATTTTTGGTAGGATTTTGGGCAGATTATGAAGAATATTTTTTTTCAAAGGTACAACTCAAAACTCACCATATTTTTGTTTTTAATCCAAAAAAAATCATACTGAAAAAGAGGATGCTTCGTTGGTTACCACGTCCCTTTAGAAACTTACTGTGCCGTAAGCTGATAATGGATAAAATAAAAGAATATCCAGATTCAATTTTTGTTTTTCAAGACAATCGTTTGTTTTTAAAAATTCTATTAGAAAAAAAACCTACTTTAAAAGGTGGGATTTTTATGAGAAATATAGTAAATAAAAATACTAAAATATTCCCGTTTATTCGCTCACTCCAAATAGCTGGGTATACTTTCTGGTCATTTGATAAACATGATTGTGAACGATATAACTTCACTTACTATCATCAGTTTATAAGTGAAGTTCTCTTTAAGCAGGAAACAAAGAAAGAAATAGATTTCATTTTTATAGGTCAGGATAAAGGAAGAAAAGACTTTTTAAGTCAACTTTTTAAAGTAGCAAATAAACTTGCTTATAAAACATTAATTGATATAAAAACACCCAATAAAAACCGAGGCAGTACCAACCAAACTATTTCCTATATCGACTACTTAAAAGATCAAAGAAAAGCCAAGTGCATCATTGATATTGTACAATCCAATCAAAGGGGCATGACTTTACGTCCCCTCGAAGCACTGATTTATAAACAAAAATTGCTTAGCAATAACCTATACTTAAAAAGTTCTAAAATTTACCATAGTGCAAATATATTCATTATTGAAGATGAACATTCAATCGATGTTGATTCACTGCAAAACTTTATGACAACACCCATGGTAGAAATTGATAGCAATATAATCAAAAAATATCGTACAAAGAGCATCTTAAAACAACTAATTAATGATATTTAAAATCAAGTTTAAACACCTATTATTTCTTATTCGCTCGAATTTTTCGTTTTAAGTTTTCTTTGAAACGTTTAAAACCCACATTCGATGATTTATTGAAATCAATTTCAGGAATAGAAGCAGTCCCAGTTTTTGAATGCGTAGGTTTGCTAATTTTTCTTTTTTCAATTGCTAAAATACTGTCATAAAAATGTAATGAATGTACGGATTTCGTAAAAGAATTTACTTTTAACTTAGAGCTTTTCGAATGCCACGCATTGATATAGTCAATAAAGTTTTTGCTGTATTCTATAAACGTATCATCCTTTTTATAACCCCCATCCCAATCTGACCAATAGGATGTATGTAAATCTTCAATTAGGTAAACGCCATTTTCATCAATACTATCAAAGAGCATTTCAAACGTATTAATTTGCTGTTGCATGGTGTGACCACCATCATCAATTAAGATATCTATCTTAGGAAGCTCCTCCGATAACTTTTTCAGAAATGATCGATCATCCTGATCTCCAATAATGACGTTAATCTGATCTTCTTCTAGTTTTTTACAATGCGGATTAATATCGATACTCGTAATTTGACACTTCTCTCCAAAGTAGTCTTTCCACATTTGTAACGAGCCACCTTGAAAAGTACCAAACTCTACAATGTGAACATCTTTACCTCTAAATTTTGAAAAGTGTCGATCGTAAATTTCAAAATAGTGATGCCATTTGTGGATTAATCTATCTGTATTTGCCTCGAAGTACTTTTCTAAATCATTCATTTCGTTTGCCAAGTCCCCTTATGAACTTCGAATATACTAACGTGTGAAGTCATGTTTATTGATTTTGATAAAGCGTCGTCTACTTTTATTGAGCACCGATAGTTGCCGAAAACCCATAGAAAATTGTGCATTGATTCGCCTCAATTTAAATTTTACTGTGGCTAACAAACCTTCTGCTATCGGATGCTGTGTTGCAACAGGTGTAATCGTCGATTGTGTTTCTACATCACATTCTAGATCATAATGAGCACATTGATCTAACTGAACAATAGCAGCAGGTTCTACTTGAAACGCTTTTAGTTCATAGCTTGAGCTGATGAAAGCATCTGCTAACGCGATCTTACCTTTATCACTTTTGTTGATTAATATTTTGGCTGATTTAGGCCAGAGTATATAACCCGCAGCTCCCGTTCTATCTTGATAAAGCTCATAAAGAAAAGAGTTACAACATAAGGACGTTACCTTCTTACTCACTATTTTTTTTCGACTACGATTCTCAAGTGTGACTAAATCAAGATCAGAAATACCTGCTATTTCTTCTAATAACTTCACTATGTTTCTAGAGAATAACGCATCATCTTCAATAATAAGACAGGGTCTATTTTCCTCTACTACACAATGCCAAGCTTTTTTATGGCTTAAAAAACAAGCCACTTCTGACGCTCTCATTGGACGTTGCCAAGTCTGAGATAGAGCGTTATATTCTGATTCTTGCAAAGTTGCAGTGCTCACCGCATTTATCACTTTATAATCAAGGTCAAAGCTTGTCAGTTGTTCAACTTGAAACTTAAGTCTACTTTTGGAATCAGGCAGATTAATAATCAGGACATTCATCTGCTACTCATCCCACCATGATGTTTTCTTACGCGTATGCCTATCACGAAATCGTTTATAAACTGACTCGTGATTCTGTAGACGATTGAAAACTTCAAGAAGCATGCCCCCAAGAAAATGTAACTTTGAAACTTCCTCTAGTCTCCAACGCATATTTCTCAGAGTATCATCCGTTCCCACAGCAAATGCTGATATTCCATCTGACAACGCTACACGTTCATTTTGTAATGTATTTTGTCTCTTAGAGTCGTCAGAATTTTTTTCTCCACGTTGTAAATATCTCTCAGTCTCATGCAGCTTGATTGTATTCACCAAGGTAATCACATTCATTGCCATAACCTTAGCCAATGGATCATTAGAGTAGTCGACAAAAGTATCCGCAGCAGATACTAGCCAGCGAGTATTCAAGTGTTTCAAAAGATAATCTAGCTCAGTTTCCCAAAGTGCTTCGAAGGCAGCAACATTCTCTTTTACTTTAAATTCACGACGGATATAAACAATTAACTGTGCATGATAATAAAGCAACTCCGACTGACCACTAAATTCTTCTCTAAGTGCTAAAATATGTGTCTGAATATCTTTTGAGGAACCATGGGTATAGTGGGTTTCACCTTCCTTAATTAAGGTAGATTTTAATGCGCTAAAGTCAGCAGTGTGAGTTTGCTTATAAACTGAAGACGCCCCCTTTCTCTTACGGTGCTGGTTAAATGATAGCAAACGCTCTAAGCGGCTTTTTTTTCTAACTGACATAGTTGATACTAAGCGATGTTATTCGCGCCAATAGTCCTCTATCCATTTTGTGGGACGCACATGCCGATACCACTTTGTCGTAATGCCAGCAATAGCTTCTTGTGGTTCGGGATGACCATGAAAAATTAATATTTTTGCGTCTTCTGGTATAAAAGAATCTTTAAAGTAGTTAATTGGCCAAGAATGCATGCAATGGTATTTATAGCTTGGACACCATTTCTCTGGCCAAAAGCTTAGGTCACCCTTTTGATGAACTTGGTCTGTTAAAAAGGCTTGTTCATTTCGATAATCACCTTGCACTTTAGCAAAATTCTTTTGAAAGTATTCGAGTACATCGTTGTACTTCCCTATTTTGAATCGGTATACCGATGAATTACCAATTAAGCGCTTTTTAAATTTACTATCACGGATAATCGCAAACTCAGCTTGAAGGGAAAACAGTGCATCAATATTGCTGACAATCACGACATCAAGATCTAAAAACAAAGCCTCCCCTGTCAAACCACCGAAACCATTCTTTAACGTGGTTAGCTTATTCCAACCTCTTTCTGGCGCACCATCAGGTAAATCCAATGGAGGTAAGTCGCGTGTTTCTACTTGCTCGCTAATGCCACTAACATCATCCGTAAAACAAACCAGCCTAAAAGGGATTGTTATATTTCTTGAAACCATTCCGTAAAGTTTATTAACATAATCAGCGCCATACTTTGCACCCCACTTCATACAGATAATATTGACCATCTTAGAATCAGACATAATTAACTCGTGTTACATTTTTTATAAATACAATTGTTAAAAAAAGGGGGGGGTGCCATATACATAATATTCATCGCTTTTGAGCAATAATTAAAGCTTCATTACGCAATCCACTGGCAACATCCCCCTGACTACCATTCTCTCTATACAATATCACTCGCATAGACGCACAGTGTTTAAGCAACTCACCAGATTGTAATCGAAACTCAGGATTACTTGGCCCACTATCGTCAACGCCAAGTTGTGACCATGTTTGATAGAACAATAAACCATTGGGTTTTAAAGCTTTAATAATATCAGGGAATAATTCCCTATTTAAAAAATAGCTGACTACGATAACATCATATTTTTTTTCACAGAGACCTTCACTTTCAATATCCCGTTGAATACAATTAATTTCCAAGCGTTGCTCTTTAACAAAAGTACTCAAACCTTTTAATAATACAGGCGAAAAGTCCACCGCATCTACACTTAAACCTTGCTGCGCTAAAAGCTTAGCATTAGCTGCACGACCACAGGCTAAATCTAAAGCTTCCCCTTCAAGTGGTAACAGATAAAAGTTGTCGGCTAATACTTGAGCAGGTATTGCTGTTGAATAGTCTGCATCCCTATAAGCATCATCCCATTTCTGTCGTTTTGAGGACATATTATTTTTTCCAAAATGCTGGCGTTAATACCACAAGAAGTGTGAAAATTTCCAAACGCCCTAACAACATAGAAAAACAAAGTAGCCACTTAGAAAAATCACCGACACTTTTATAATTATCAGCGACTTCACCCAGACCTGGACCAAGATTATTGAGCGTTGCAGCAATGGCAGAGAATGCGGTCACTTGATCCATACCTGCTGCCATAAGGATCAGCATAAAAGCGATAAATATGCCAATATAAACTGAAAAGAAACCCCAAACTGCTTGAATCACTTTTCGGTCTACAGGTTTTTTATTTAGCTTAATAGCAATTCTAGCGTTAGGATGAATCAAACGCAAAATTTCCCGCCAGCCTTGTTTAAACAACAGCAGTACCCTAATCACTTTCATGCCGCCACCAGTAGACCCAGCACAGCCTCCTACGAAACTGGCGAACACTAAAAGTACCGGTAAAAACCCTGGCCAATAACTATAATTAGTCGTTGTAAAGCCCGTAGTAGTTGCAATGGACACAACTTGGAAAATAGCATGAAAAGAGGCTTCTGAGAAACTACCATAAGTATGCGTAAGATATAAATATGCCAAACTGATTATCGTCAAAGCAATCATCAAAACAGCATAGAGCCGAAACTCTGAATCCATATGGTAGGTCTTAATACTTAATGAGCGCCATGCCATAAAATGCAAACTGAAATTAATCCCCGATAACAACATAAAAATGACGGCAACCAGTTCTATTGTATGACTTGAAAAATACCCCATACTCTCATCATGTGTGGAAAACCCACCAATAGCTATCGTCGAAAAGCTATGCGTGACGGCATCGAAAATATTCATCCCCGCGAAATAATATGCCAAAGCACAAGCAACTGTGAACGCCACATAAATAATCCACAATAGCTTTGCTGTACCTTTAATTCTTGGGGTTAATTTAGAATCTTTAACAGGTCCTGGAGTTTCTGCCCGATACAATTGAATGCCACCAATTCCTAACATTGGAAGTATCGCCACAGCCAAAACGATTATTCCCATCCCACCCTGCCACTGTAACTGTTGGCGGTAAAATAGAATAGATTTTGGTAGGTCATCAAGCCCAACAATTACTGTCGCACCCGTTGTTGTTAAAGCCGATATAGATTCAAAAACTGCGTCTACAAAGCTAATTTGCAGCTCATTAGAAAACATGAGAGGCGCTGCTCCCGAGACACCTAATACCGTCCAGAATAAAACTACGACTAGAAAGCCTTCTCGCAATCGTAACTCACGCTTTCTACTGCGAACAGGGAACCACATGATGGCACCCACAATAAATACCAATAAAAAACCTTTTATAAATGGCGTGATAGAAAGATCATTGTAAATCAAACCGACAACAACAGGTGGCAGCATAGAAAAACTAAATATGACGAGTAGTAGACCAAGGATTCTTTGTATTACTAAAAATTGCATGTGAGCTAGATATAATCCAAACCAACTTGGAATATTTTTTCTATAGCAGTGATATAACGTTTATCTGAGAGAAATAATATGATGTGATCATTGTCTTCTATCACCGTGTTTTGATGAGGCATAATCACCTCTTCATCTCTAACTATTGCACAGACTGTCGCCCCTGGCGGCAACTTTAAATCAATTCGTTTCTTACCTACAACTCGAGAGTTTTCTTTATCTCCATGAGCAATCACCTCAATAACCTCTGCTGCACCTCTTCGCAATGAGTGAACCGATACAATATCACCACCTCTAACATGGGTTAATAAAGCACCGATAGTAATATGTTGAGGTGAAATAGCATGGTCAATATTGCCACTTTCCACGAGATCAACATAAACAGTTCGATTAACCAAAGACATCACTTTTCTTGCGCCGAGACGCTTGGCTAACATGGCAGATAATATATTGGCTTCATCGTCATTTGTAAGTGCACAAAAAATATCTACATCCTCGATACTTTCTTCTAGGAGTAATGATTCATCAGCTGCATCACCTTCTAATACAATCGTCTTATCTAAGGACTCTGCTAAGTGAGTCGCTACCTCTGGAGACTTCTCTATTATTTTCACCTTATAACGCCCCTCTTCAAGTGCGTCGGCTAATCGTCTCCCTACATTGCCACCACCTGCAATCATGATGCGCTTATAAGGTTTATCAACACTGCGTAACTCACTCACAACCGCTCTGATATGTTTAGCACTTGCAAGAACAAAAATTTCATCATTAGGTTCTATCTGAGTTTGTCCATTTGGAATTATCGCCTTACCGTGCCTGAAGATTGCTACCACTCGAACCTTAATATCTGGAAGGTGCTCACTAATATCTTTTATTTCATGCCCCACAAGAGGGCCATCATGAAACGCTTTGACGGAAACTAAACGTACTTTCCCTTCTGCAAAATCAATAACTTGTAATGTTCCAGGATTAGAGATTAACCGGAAAATATGATTGGTTATCAACTGTTCGGGGCTTATAAGAACATCAACTGGGATTAGTTCAGGCGTAAACAACTCTTGATGATTCAAGTATCCTGCTGCTCTTACTCTCGCTATTCTCGTCGGTGTACGATACAAACTATAGGCAATCTGACAAGCCATCATATTGACTTCATCACTATTTGTGACGGCGATAATCATATCTGCATCATTTGCATTAGCCTGCTCTAAAACATCAGGGTGTGAAGCAAAACCTAACTGAGTATGAACATCCAGTTTCTCACGTAAGTCACGTAATGAAGACTTATTAGTATCAATAATAGTAATATCATTATCTTCACTGGCAAGGCTTCTTGCGAGAGAGCTGCCTACCTGCCCTGCACCTAGAATAACGATATTCATAAAGCTTTAGCGAACCAAGTAATAATAGAATACAAGACTATTTACCATACTGTTTTGGATCAATTTTCAAAGAACGCATTTTTCGATAAAGGTGTGTCCGCTCCATTTGCACTAATTCAGCAAGTTTACTCACATTACCACCCACTTGCTTTAATTGGTGATCTAGATAATCATGCTCAAACTGATCTCTAGCTTGACGTAATGGCAACTCAAAAAGGCTGTCAGGACTCTGTGTGATTACCTGTGAAAATATTGGGATTTCCATCCCGATAGACTCTTTAACCTCTTCTTGGGTGATTTCTGACTCAGTACCCATAATTAATAGACGTTGCACCATATTTCTTAGTTCACGAATATTGCCAAACCAATCATGATTACGCAA
Organism: Cocleimonas sp.; assembly: GCA_036478745.1. Taxonomy (GTDB): domain Bacteria; phylum Pseudomonadota; class Gammaproteobacteria; order Thiotrichales; family Thiotrichaceae; genus Cocleimonas. Next base: position 5,527 of record JAZGEM010000103.1, on the reverse strand, counting down.
AAAGTTTTGAGCTGAAACTGAGAAATGTCGATAGGGTAAATCATCCTTCTCTGTCAACCGATCAACATAGTAACTTAATAGCTCTGGTACATCCTCTGGATGGTCACGTAAATTAGGTATCATTATAGGAACAATGCTGAGCTTCAAATAAAGTTCATTATCAAATAATTCCGCCTCAACATCATCACGTAGGTCATGTTGAGACGAGACGATTAAAGTCAAACTTAAGCCTATATGCTCATCCCCGCCAACTCTGGTATAAAAGCCTTCACGAAGTGCGCTTAGAAGGCGTTGTTGTGTATCAGCAGGTAAAGCAGCTATATCAGAAAGATACAAACAACCGCCACGCGTCTCATCTAACAGACCATATTTTACTTTCTCCCCATCTTCCCAACCGAATATCTCTTTACTCACATTTTTTTCTTTAAAAGAAGAGACTGTTGACTTCACAAATATACGATTACTACCTGTACTATTATCGTGAATATAACGTGCAAATACTTCTTTACCAACGCCAGATTCGCCATAGATTAGGATCAAGTTATTATGTTTAGCAACACGTTTACACTGTTCGCGTAGAGTTTGCATAAGTTCACTGCTACCAACAGGATATTGAGGGGATTCTACTTGATCTCTTAAACCTTTATTTTCCTGAACAAGTTGTTCTGAACGCAATGCATTCTCAATACAAAGTAGCATTTTAGCCATTGTTAATGGCTTTTCGATGAAGTCATGTGCGCCAAGACGAGTTGCTTCGACAGCAGTTTCTATCGTCCCGTGTCCTGACATCATAATCACAGGACAACACAGGTTCCCATTTTTTTGCCAGTTTTTTAATAATGAAATACCATCTTCACCTGGCATCCAGATATCCAAAAGAACAAGATCAGGACGTCGTTGTCTGCGTATTTTTTTTGCCTGTTCAGCATTTTCAGCAGTTTCTACTTCGTAACCTTCATCCTCAAGAATTTCACTCACTAAAGTGCGAATATCAGGCTCATCATCAACAACTAAAATATATTGTGCTGTCATATTATTTAACCAAGTACATTTAAGGGATCTCTATACGATTAGGAATTTACAGGCAAAGAAATAACAAAGCTCGCTCCACCTGCCTCATTATTTCTACCAATAACATTCCCTTGGTGCTCTTCAACAATTCTTTTTACAATCGCTAAACCTAGTCCACCACCTTGAGTCTTTGTTGTTTTATAAGGCTCAAATAGATGTGGTAAAAGATCTTCATCAATACCAGAACCATTATCAGCAAAGTTTAAAATAAACTGCTTTTTACTGTTGTCTAATTCATCAATATAACTAGAAATTGTTAAAACTGACTCATTATTGTTTTCATCTTTATTCATCGCTTCAAATGCATTTTTGATTAAATTAATTAAAAGTTGCCGTATCCTATCTGCATCTACACGTAGTATAGGAGATTCTTTTAAATCAAGTTCTATTTGTGCATTAAATTGATTAATACGATAAAGATCAACTACTTCTAATATTAAATTATTAATATCAATATCTTGTAGTTTGAGTTCAGGAACTCTTGCGTATTCGCTAAAAGCATCCACCATTTTCTTCATACTATCAACCTGATTTATAATCGTGTTGCTCATTCTTTCTAGTAGGTCTGCGGACTCTTCATCCAATATGGGCTTAATACGTTTCTGTAACCTCTCTGCAGATAGTCTGATCGGTGTTAATGGATTTTTGATTTCATGAGCCAATCGCCTTGCTACCTCGCCCCATGCCGCATCATGCTCAGCTCGTATCACCTCACTAATATCATCAAGGACAAGTACATATCCATGCTCTCCATCAAGCAACTCAGGTAAATCCGTCCCACTGCAAACTATGGTACGTCGGCTATCACCTAGGATTAACGTGGTTTCAGTTTGCCAGTTTTTATTCTCTTCTTCATTGTCCGCAGCTTTTTCTAGAAAAGGCATAATCGCCCCATAAAATGGTATCAAATCATCGCCAACACCACACAATGATTCTAAAGATTCACCTTCATATTCTTGAACGGGTAATTGCAATAATAGTTTTGCTGCTGAATTGATTCTACGGATAATGAATTTATCGTCCAGTGTAATGACACCTGAACTCAAACTACCCAACACAATAGTCAAATAATCATGTTGTCGCTGCATCACTTGTTGGCTTTCAGCACTTTCTTTTTGTGCTGTGGATAAACGTGTTGTCATGGTATTAAAAGAGCGAGCCAATAAACTAAAGTCATCATTTTCTATGACGGGCAACTTCTTTTGTAAGTCACCTGATGCTACCGCAATTGTACCTTCTAATAAGGTTCTTACTGGTTTGGTTAATCGCAATGAGTAAAGAAATGCAGCCCATATTGAAAATAGTATTGATAACAACATTATCAACAGTAGCGTTATTCTAAAACCCTTTTTAGTTTGTTCTTTTTGGTAGTTACCTTCCTGATATTGGTTATAAGCATCTTGGACACTATCCGCTAAAATCATCTCTTTTTCTGAAAATGGAAACAAAGCCGTTAAGGTCAACGTTTTACTACTAACCCCGAGCGTTAAACTCAAAGCTACTCGTGAAAAAAGTCCATCTTTACCAACCGGTTCCAATTGATACATATAGCCTCGACTAGCAAGTTTCCTAATAATATCATCCGTTGGAAAGTGTGGAAGTATCGTCCCAACTTCATCACCACTATAAACAAGGATTCGCTTATTACTATCCATTAAAACAATTTCATAGGCTCCCATCGCTTTTAGCTGACGGTCTATAAAAGAGCTATAATCAAACTCATCAACCTTAGCAAGTGCCACTCCAACCCTCTCTAGATTAAATAAATGCTGTCGCATCCTGACATCTAGTGAGCTTCTAGCTAATTCAAGTGAATCATCTAATGCGCCTTCTATTTTCACATTGAACCAATTATCGATTCGATCTCCGATAAAATTCATCGAAAAATAGGAAACGACCAATACGGGTAAAATTGTCAATAGCGCAAAGGCATACATCAAACGTAAGGTGAAACGTGAACCCGCTCTTTGTGCTCTTAAATGCTTTAAGGCTTTAAAAACATTGTAAATAATTAAACTGGTAAGAATCAGTAATATAATGATGTTTAATGGCACTAACCACTGATTAATTGCGCCAGATTGCTGTGGATTTCTGGTTGAGATACCCAGCAAGATGAAAGAGGTTGCCAACAAAATAAATGTTATAGCAACAGGGAAAACTTGAAAAACGAATGTTCTTAAGGCAGGGGCCATAGAACACCTTCACTACTTAGCTTATATTCGCTACTAAAATAAGACTGAATCCGTAAAGGCAAATCCAATGATGATGGAACCAAATCTGCTACTGCTAGAATGTAATAATCACCATCGTCATCTACTTTTTCTGTGATATTCGGCAAAGTATATTTTCGTAATTCTCCTAGCTTTCTCACCGTTGCGGATAGATTAGAAAAGTTCCAGTGTTGATTCGTATCGTTTCTAGTAAGCAAATAATGACGACTCAATGCATGATAACTCAACTGGTAATGTATCGTTAATAATGGCGCATCTTTATTAAACCACCAGCTTCGATGTTTACCCAAACGAAACTGTATCCGAGCATTTAAAGTCACCCCGTTTAATAACGCTTCACGCATGTAATCAGTTAATTGAAACTCCACTCGTGTCACCACCTGATAAGCCGTAGGAGTACCCAATAATTTAAAGTCTTTAAAATCTATTGGTTGAGCAATGCTAATAAAAGGAAATAAAAACAGTAATGTGATGATCACTCCACTTAACTTATTCTTTATCATCTCTTTCGGTAAACATTGCATCAAACTAGTTTAACATTAATCAGGGGCAAGTGTAGAGTGGGATTATCGTCTCAATCTTCAAATAAAGGGGGGGATGCCATAGCAATTTTTATTATGTCAAAAGTATCGACACACTAACTATAGCGTTAATAAATACGCCACCAAAGCTTCGATTTCTTCGTTTGCTAACTCATTAGAATAATGAGAATACATAGTCGCAGGCATATACCCACTCGCTATATAAGCATCCGGGCTGACAATTGAATTCTTAATAAATTCTTCGGCTGATTGACCAGGAACTTGATGTTGAGCACGCTCAGAAATACCTGCCAATGAAGGGCCGATTATAACTTGATTAGGTGTAGTGGAATGACAGGCAATACAGCCAATGACCTTATTTTTACCTATATGTGTTTTACTAAAGAGTACTTCACCTTTTTTAATTTCATCCCTATCAGAAGAGCAAGCGGTGACTGACAGCACTAAAAGCAGTGATAGTAATATTTGCCTACTGTACAAACATGCAAAAAAGGGGGGGGTGCCATTCATTAGTTCAATTTAATCTCTTCTTATCCCTTGAAATAACCACTTACTATTTACTTTATCTAATTCAAAAGCATATTTTTTCTTATTCGGATTATTCTCTGCTGTTAAACGAAAACCAAATTCAACTTCTTTTAACGTCATAATTATTTTATTTTTTATTTGGCTAAACTGTACTTTTTTAATGACAGTGGTGTCCCCTCCCTTTACCTGCGAGAGCGAAACTTCATACTTTTTATCCCCTTTAAAATGCCCCTTCTCATCTAACGCTACCGAATAAAGGTGTGAGTTTCTTGCTGAGCCATAATACAAACGCTTGCCTTTTTTTGTATTAAAAATCCCCACACCTATTGCATCGACATTTTCTAATGTAGAGAGAATTTTCTTAGTGCGAACATCTATTTGGTAGATGACTCCCCTTTCTTGCATCGGCAAAGATCCCGCCAGCGAGCTAACATAAAGTGAACGTGTATCACAATCGTAGTATAAACCCATCGTCCCAAATGGGTTTTTAGGATTAGGTGGATTTTGTGTCGGTAGCTTCATAAACAGTGACATCTTCGCTGTCTTTGCATCTATTTGATAAATCTGGTTTTGCTTCTCTGGTGGGTTTTTTAATAAGCTCACATAGGGCATGGGAGCCACATAAATATTGCCCTTGTTATCTCGATCAAAAGCACCGATATAGCCTGACTCTGTCCATGTTTTATGTTGCCAGATTTTATGTTGATTCGCATTATCACGGATCAATAAGCCCATCGACTCATCCTTTTGTCTTGAATCTAACGAGGGTGCTTTCATTTTTAACGAATGAATGAATTTGGGCACTGCGCGACAAGCATTGGTAACCCCAAATTTATAGTTCAACGTTGAGACATTGCTTATCTCTTTCTTTTTGTCAGCTTTGCTTGCATAAAAGTAAGCTGCGATAGCGATTCCAGCGATCACGATTAGAAGAGAAAGAATTTTTAGTAGTTTACTGTTCATTATTTACATCAATTGTTGAAAAAAGGGGGGGTGCCATATATAACACCCCTCTAGTAAAGAGACTGTTTATTGTATTGGGACAAACATTGGTCCCGCATAACAGGGCCAAACTTTAATTTTGGGAATCCCCTCTTCTACACGCGTATCGGCCCAGCAATATTCTGAACCTTTAGCACCATCATTTTTAATCTG
>JAZGEM010000102.1:0-2002 GCA_036478745.1 Cocleimonas sp. | reverse complement strand
CTATGCAACAAATCAAAAAAACGATTTTGGCTTTTCCTCGTACAACGCTAATTGAAGAAAAAGATCAATATTTACATGTTGAATTTAAAACACTTATCTTTAGATTTATTGATGATGTTGAGATCATTGTTGATGATTCTAAGAAAGTCATTCATTTGCGATCGGCATCACGTGTCGGTTATTCTGACTTGGGTACTAACCGTCGTAGAATTGAAGAAATCAAGAATAATTTTCTGCAATAAGACATTTATTAGGGTGATAAGAGTGTTTAAAAAGTGTCATGTAGAGTATTTTTTTTCATTATTTTTCAAAGTGATATTTTAAAAAAACTTGTTATGTGTATTTAATTAACGTTAGAATCAGCGTTCATTTCATAGACTATTTTCAGGAAAATTCAAGATGAAAAAGATTTTTTTTTGTAGCTTAATTTTATTCAACTCTCTAGTGCATGCTTTGTCCATTATTCCAGCACCAGAACCACCTACAGATGTAGCGCCAATTTGTGAGGCAGGTGCTGATCCTCAATCAATAAGGCCTGGAAAAGGTACAGCTCTTTGGTGGTGGTCAGATGCGGTTGTTTCAGCCAGCATTGATAATGACATTGGCTCCGTCACTGTCCCTTCGGATTATAAGTGGATTCACCCTAGTGAAACGACTACATACACAATGACGGGAACTGGAGAAGATGGGACAACGACAACTTGTGAAACGACAATCACTGTAGATGAACAAGCTGAACCGAATGCCCCGATTTGTGAAATGGGCGCTGATCCACAAGTGATTAACGCAGGAGATGGCGTTGCACTTTGGTGGTGGTCTGATAATGTTGCCTCAGCAAGTATTGATAACGAGATTGGTTCAATTACTGTACCTTCAGATTATACTTGGCTTACTCCTACTCAAACGACTACTTATATGATGAATGCAGTCGGTGAGAATGGTGAAAATACAGATTGTGAAACCACGATTACTGTTGAAGGTGATAATGAGTTTGATGAAGAATTTATCAATGCTTTTATCAACGATGCACACAGTAATTTTGCTAATGTAATGGATGTTACATACTCTGTAGATAAAGCAGTTGCTTTTGCACATGTTAACTTTAGGGGGATAGAGAAAATCTTTGTTTATAACCTCGGCGACCCACGAAACCCAGTGAACGAATATGATATTCCTTATGGAACAGATTTTTATTTTAAAGAGATTACATCGACAGAAGTGGGATTAGTTTCTTTTATATTAGTTGAAGTTGAGCCGCTTACTAGCGACAATGAATTAATTAGAAGACCGGCTACAGGCGTTGAATACGCGGTGGTTTATGACTATATCAATAAAGCAGAAATCTCTAAGACTTTATTGCCAGCAGACGCTCCAGAAACTCCATTTACACCACCAGAAGCCCCACAATAATAGCAAAGCCGAGTTAGCTTCGATTCGACTGGGAATTGTGGCTAATTTCTCTGGTGTTTAAAAGTCTATCCTTAAATATTTTGGATAGACTCCCTTCGATTTTTAGGTTTCAAAGAATGTGCTAACAGAACAATCAAGGAGTATTATTTGAAAGTTATTCGCTGGGGCATGATTGGTTGCGGGCAGGTTGCTGAGATAAAAAGTGGGCCAGGATTTCAGAAAGCCAGTCATTCTGAACTAATTGCGGTTATGCGACGAGATATGACTAAGGCTAAGGATTATGCCCAACGCCATCATGTGCCAAAATATTACAGTGATAGCCAGCAGCTTATTAATGACCCAGATGTTGATGCTGTGTACATTGCAACGCCACCCCATTTACATCATGACTATGTTTTAGAAGTGGCATCTGCTGGCAAACCCGTTTATGTTGAAAAACCTATGGCATTGAACGTTCAGCAATGTGAATCCATGATTAAAGCATGCGAACTAGCAAATGTTCCTTTATTTGTCGCCTATTATCGGCGCGCTTTGCCCCGTTTCTTAAAAATTAAATCATTACTAGAAACTGGTGTTATTGGTGATGTTCGTG
>JAZGEM010000101.1:0-2442 GCA_036478745.1 Cocleimonas sp. | reverse complement strand
TGCCGGCAGAATTAAGAGCGCGAGAAGGGGTGTTTTTAGCATTTCAATATCCGGTAGAAATACCAGGAGTTAGTAATATTTATTTATTAAAAGCCGCTTTAAATTCAGTGCGTAAACATCATGGGCTGGATGAAGTAGATGCCATGGATTTTTTGACTTTAGTGAAAGACAAAGTCAAATTGTTGCAGATGGATGAGAAGTTTTTGTACCGGGCAGTGAACGAGGGTTTTTCTGGCGGTGAAAAAAAACGTAATGAAATATTACAAGCGGCAGTGCTTGAACCTACTCTCTGTGTATTGGATGAAACAGATTCTGGATTAGATATTGATGCAATGAAAATAGTTGCGGACGGTGTTAATTCTTTACGTTCTGATGAGCGTTCATTTTTGATGATTACGCATTATCAACGTTTACTGGATTATATTAAACCAGATTTTGTGCATGTTTTAGCTGATGGAAAGATTGTTAAATCAGGCGGGGCAGAGTTAGCCTTGGAGCTGGAAGCAAAAGGCTATCAATGGATTGAAGGGCAGGCTGCATGATGGGCTGGTTGCAACAGGATTATCAAAACCTGACTGACTCGTTACCTGGGCAGTCATTACCTTGGCTTAATGCTTTAAGATCAGAGGCGTTTGAATACTTTTCTGACAAAGGCTTTCCCTCATTAAGAGATGAAGACTGGCGTTATACCAATGTGTCAGCGATAGAAAAAAAATTATTTACACCCCAATTGGATATTTCCACAGCTAAGGTCAATCAGAGCTGGCTGGAGAAATATCAACTTGAAGATGTTTTTACGGTGGTTTTAGTGAATGGGCGTTTTTCACAAGCCCTTTCCAATTTAGATAACCTGCCAACGAGGGTAGCAATTGGTAGCTTGGCAGAAATATTAGAACAGCAACCGGATTTAGTCGAAAAATATTTGAATAAAGCTGTTAATCATAAAGAACATGGTTTTGTGGCTTTTAATACAGCCTGGTTTAGTGATGGTTTATTTGTGCATGTGCCGAGCAATCAAGTGTTGGAAAAACCTATTCAGTTACTTCATTTAGTGACTCAAGTCGATTGTTTAACCGCCACTCGGAATATTTTGGTTGCTGATGAAATGGCTAAGGTACAAGTTGTTGAAACTTTTGTGGGTGTCAATGATGCCTATTTATCTGCTGCTGTGACAGAAGTTTTTGTCGGGGAAAATGCAGATTTAACCTTGTATAAAGTACAGAATGAAGGTGAAAAAGCCTACCATTTTGGTGGTACTTATATCAAACAAGAAAGAGACAGTCGTTTTAACCATCATAACTTTGCTTTTGGTGGATTGCTTGCAAGAAATGATATTCACACGGATTTAGATGTTGCTTCTGAATGTGATTTAAATGGATTGTATCTGGGTGAGAAAAGACAACACATTGATAATCATACACGTATTCATCATAGGCAGCCCCATGCAATCAGCCATGAACTATATAAAGGCGTCTTAAATCAACGTGCGAGAGGTGTGTTTCAAGGGCGGGTCATTGTAGCAGAAGATGCTCAGAAGACAGATTCAGTGATGAATAATCGAAATTTATTGTTATCTAATGATGCAGAAGCCGATACCAAACCGCAACTGGAAATTTATGCGGATGATGTGAAATGTGCGCATGGTGTGACAGTAGGGCAACTGGATGAACAGTCCATTTTTTATCTAAAATCACGCAGCATTGATGAAGAAACAGCGAGAAATATACTGACTTTTGCTTTTGCTAATGAAATGGTAGATAAAGTGCCGCTTGAAAGTTTAAGAGGGTTTTTATTAGATCAAGTTTTACAGCGCTTTCCCCAACAAGGGATGGATAAATCTTGGTAAAAACTACAGCATATCTTTTACGTTAATACTGATGTTTTCTAATTGAGATAATGTGATTTTATCTCCAGCTCGTAAAGTGGTTTTTTCTGCATAACTATCCTGTTGTGGCTGGCGGTAGACTTCGATGCAGGCATCATTTACATTGAGCAGCCAATATTCGGGGATATTATGCAAAGCATATAAACGAAGCTTGGTAATTTGGTCAAATTTTAGAGAGCTATCTGCAATTTCGATTAGTAGAAAAACATCTTTTGCAACGGGGTGTTTTTCATAATAAAAGTCTGAGTTTGGGCGCAACAACATAAAGTCGGGTTGAGGCTCTGATATATCTCCTAATTGTAAGGGATCTTGGGCAGCAATAATTGCAGACGATTGAATAAGACTAGAAAATAAATTTATCAGGCGTTTTAAGTGACTTGCATGAGGAGATCCAATAGGTGCCATTTCTATAATTTCCCCATTAATTAGTTCAAGATGACTTTCAGGTGGAAAAATGCCAGCTTCTCCCATTTTTTGCCATTCAGTAACATCGGTGATGTGTTTTTTATAAAAATTATCAGCAGAAACAGACATTGTAATAATGATATTAGGTTAAA
>JAZGEM010000100.1:0-2557 GCA_036478745.1 Cocleimonas sp. | reverse complement strand
AACTGCGTGTCAAATATTTGCATATTATTGAGTCCCAGTATCCTCAATCCTAACTTAGGAATGGAAAATAAATAACTTATACATTCTAGCTTGCCTTTTTGTCTGTCATCGTTTGTATAGCAACAGTTACGTAGCTTGCTGCGCCCGTTGCTATACAAACGATGACAAACAAACAATTGCGCCATAATGCATAACTTATTTATTTTTCATTCCTTACATTAAATACATTTTAGAAGGAAAATATTCATGAGAATTAAACCCAAGATGCTACTGGGATCAACAGTATTGACTGTGATTGCAGTAGCATTAACAACCGTTGGTGTTGTAAAAATAGCCAGTGACCAGGCAACAGATTCATTGCAAGCAGAAGTAAAAAATCGATTGGTCATCCAAAGAGATACCCAAAAAGATCAGATTGAAGGTTACTTTAATCAAATTAACAAAGAAGTAAGCCAACAAGCGACTATTGGCGGTACTTTTGCAAATGCACTAGTGGAGTTTAGCTCAGCTTTTCCAAAATTTGTAAAACAAGCGCCTAGAGGTTCAGATCGGTATAAAGCAAATATTAAAGCTTACTATGACGAACAATTTGGAACTCAGTTTAAACAACGTAATGCAGAAAACGCTGGTATTGATAGTAATGAAAAAATAGCACTACTTGATAATAATGCTCTGGCGTTACAAAATTATTATATTGCAGAAAACGCTTATCCTTTAGGATCCAAAGATAAATTGGAAACATTAAAGGTCAAAACAGAATATTCTAAAATCCATTCAAAATATCATGCTCGTATTGCAGAATATATGAAAAGACATGGTTTCTATGATGTATTTTTGGTTGATGCAGAAACGGGTAATCTAGTTTACTCGGTCTATAAAGAATTAGATTTTGCGACCTCTATGATTAATGGTCCTTATGCTAATACTGGTATTGGGGAGGCATTCAAGCTGGCGTTAGGGGCTACTGAACCGGGTCAGACTTTTTCTACAGATATGAAGCCGTACTTCCCTAGTTATAACGATTATGCGTCATTTATATCATCACCGATATATGTTGATGGCAAGATAAAAGGGGTGTTTATGGTTCAAGCACCGATTGATAAAATCAATGAGGTAATGACATTTAAAAACAAGTGGGCTGAATACGGTCTAGGTGAGACGGGTGAAACTTATATTGTTGCAAATGATAAAACCATGAGGAGTAATAGTCGTTTTTTAAAGGAAGATGCTAGTGGTTTTTTTGATGCATTGAAGATAGCTTCTGTTCCTTCTACCGTAACAGACCTTATTAAGCAAAAAGGCTCATCTGTCGGTCTGATGACTGTGGATTCTCCGGGAGTTAACGAAGCACTTAGTGGAAAAAGTGGATTCCAGATTTTTCCTGATTATCGAGATGTTCCCGTGTTGTCAGCTTATACACCTTTAAATATCGCAGGGATGAATTGGGTGTTACTGGCTGAAATTGATACGGCTGAAGCGTTTGCCTCTGTTGATGAGTTGATTTTGTCAATTATTAAATCAGCCGTTATGATTGGTTTAGGTATTCTGGCATTAGGGCTATTAGCGAGTATGTTATTTGTTAGAAATGTCGTATCACCTATTACGCATTTTAAAGATATCATGGATAAATTCTCTGGTGGTGAAGAGAAGGTTCGAGTAGAACTAGAGTCGGAAGATGAAATTGGCGAACTGGCAAGAACTTTTGATAACCTGTTGGATGAAAGGGAAGCAACTATCGCAAAAATAAAGAAAGAAAATGATGAAATCAATGATTCTGTTATCAGCATGTTACAGGTTGCATTTGAATTAAGTCAGGGCGACTTTACCGTTAAAATGGATGTTGCTGAAGATGTGACAGGTACTCTATCAGACAGTTTGAATATGGTAGTAGACCAAACCAGTAAAGCATTGGGAGATGTAAGAGATACAGCATCTTCAGTGGAGCAGGCTGCTAATCAGGTTAAACAGCAGAGTGATACAGTAAAAGCAGAAACAGAGAAAGAATTATCAGTTGTTAACAAAACAGTACAAGATTTGACTGACGCATCTACAGAGTTAAAGAGTATTGCGGACTTGGCGAAAGAATGTAACGTAGCGGCAGATGAGACTATTATCACTACCAATAGTGCACAAAAATCAGTAACGGATTCAGTTGAAGGTATTAATAATATCCGTGAAAATATTAGAGAAACTGAAAAACGGATCAAACGTCTAGGTGAACGTTCACAAGAAATTGGCGGTGTGATTGATTTAATTAACGGTATTGCAGAGAAAACGCACGTACTCGCCTTGAATGCAAGTATGCAGGCTGCATCGGCTGGTGAAGCTGGACGTGGATTTGCTGTTGTTGCGAACGAGGTTCAGCGATTAGCCGAGAATGCTAGAGATGCGACTCTGGAAATTAGTCAGCAGGTCAAGAACATTCAGGTCGATACTTCCGATACGATGAGTACGATGAATAAAGTAATTTCTCAGGTGGTTGATGGCAGTAACTTGGCTGAAAAGAGTGGTAAGGAAATGACCGCTACGCGTGATAAATCTTATGAGCTAGTAAAAC
>JAZGEM010000099.1:0-22690 GCA_036478745.1 Cocleimonas sp. | reverse complement strand
TTCTTGGTGACAATAGAGACTCTGAACCACCTGAACCCATCTCGAACTCAGAAGTGAAAAGTGTCATCGCCGATGGTAGTGTGGGGTTTCCCCATGTGAGAGTAGGTCATCACCAAGTTATTATTCTAAAAAGCCCAATGCTAACGTGTTGGGCTTTTTTTTTGGATTTGGTTTGGTGATGAGCTACTTTCTCGCTAAAGACCATTGTTTTTTGTTCAGAATAATACTTTTAAAGTTTCATATAGATCTTCTTTTTCATATTTCCAAATAAACATTACCGTTACATCGCGAAATCAATATGGCTGATTGAGATAAGATCACAGGCTGAGGTACTGTCCTATACTATAAATATTAAAATTGTCTTTTTAGGAAATACATGGAATCACTCAAGTTATCAATTAGTGTGATCAAGGGTTGGAATTTATTCAATGGTATGACTGATAAGGAAATTGAACGTATTTTCAAATTTGATAATAATCAATTTTTTAAAAATGGTGAGGTCTTATGCCAGCAGGGTGATCATAGCGATAGTATGTATATTATTCTTTATGGTCGTGTTCAAATTCAATTAACAAAGTTTAATGGTGAGTCACAAAAGTTAAATGTGTTATCTAGTGGAGATCATTTTGGGGAGCTATCATTAATCACAGGTGAGCGGCGAAATGCAACGGTATCAGCTATTATGGATACTACTGTTTTAAGGATTGGTAGTGAGCGTTTTAAAAGGTTAAGCCGTGAAATACCTATTTTTTCTATTAATATAAGCAACACAATTAGTTCATGGTTGCAGAGTGAGCTTTCTGGCAAATCAATTAAGCATAAAATGAGCGTTGTAGGGCTGATCAGTTGTTCTGAAGATATGCATGTATTTACTCAACAGTTTATCAAGTGGTTTTGCGAAAGAAAAAAATCTGTTGAACTTTTTAGCGATAGAATTGATGCATGGGATGAGCTAAAACAGAATAATCAAATTAAAAAGATTAGTTCTATTCCTACCAATATTAAGGATGTGCAGCACACAATTGAGAAGTTAGGTTTAAGTGATAAAAAAACCAATAGGGATTTTACTTTTTTTGATATTTCATTGGGTACTTCGACTCCTCTGGATCATATATTTAGCTTATTAAATCAGTGCGAGCATGTTTGGTTATTCGCGGATGAGGCACATCACCCTAAACTTGATAAAATATTTAAACAACTCAATAATAATAAGCAGAATTCATTGTTGAGTCGTTTACAGATTGCGTGGGTACAACCAAAAAAAGTATATGAACTGATATTTTGTGAACATGAGATAAAGACCCAGCAGCTTGATATATATTGCCAGTATGACCCACAAACAAATCAGTTGCGTGAACAAGATATATCGCGGATATACCATCGGATAATGGGTGTTCAAGTGGGTTTAGCACTAAGTGGTGGTGGTGCAAGATCGCTTGCACATATTGGAGTATTAGCGGCACTAGAAGAAAATAAAATTTACTTTGATATCATCGCAGGTACCAGTGGGGGTGCAATTATTTCATCTGTTTATGCCGCAGGATATGACTTACAGATAATTTTAGATTTATTTGAGAAAGAGATGTCGCCACCGAAGTGGTTACGTTTTATGCCTCATGCATCAAAATGGTATTTAATGTGGCTATTCCGATTCGGTCTGCTTGATCATCGTTTTCGACGCTATTTAAAGGACTTTAGGCTTGAGCAGTTGTTAATACAGACACATCTAGTTTGCTCTGATCTTATCAGTGGAAGTGAAGTCACGCGATCTACAGGCAATATTGTCGATGCTATTTTGGAAAGTATAAATCATCCTTTATTTAGCAAACCTATTTATTGTGATGGACTATCATTAGTTGATGGTGGTGTTTTAAATAATTTACCTAGCTCGGTGTTACGTCGTAATCAATGCGATTTTATTGTATCTGTCGATGTAGGCGCTAAAATATCTCATTCTTTTGGTGGCAACGATTGCACAACAAATAAGGAGAGTATGAAACACCCTGGTTATTTATCTACGTTAAGTCGAGTACTTGAAATAAGAGGACATGGACTAGTGGAAGGATCCAAAGGCATTAATGATTTTATCATTCAGCCAGATGCATCACATTACCCTTTTGATGATTTTACCTTTGGCGTCGAACTGTATGAGATAGGCTATAAGGCAGCAATGGAAGTTATGCCTGACTTATTAGAGGCCTATCATAACTATGTTGAAGATGTATCTATTTGTACGTAAAACAAAATGACGTAAGAATAGTGTTACGTCTCATATGGCATCCCCCCCTTTTTTAGATAATTGTATCTATGTAATCATATTAATCAAGCAACAAGCCAAATTCTATTCAAATCGACACTTAGAACTGTTAACTAGGATACCAGCATGTTCTTTATTATTCCGCATCAGATATTTTTTAATGCCTACAAAATTACTGCTAAACTAAATACCACGATAATAATCAAAACTAGGAACCCTCATGAATATTAAAAAGCTTTTCGATGCTGAGCCTAACTCTCCTCTTTATGTAGCTATCAATAAGGTGCTGGTAAAAAACGATCCTAATTTAATGAAAATGATGAAGCAGGCGAGCGCCAAGATGTGTTTGGCTACTTCGCTTACACCAGGTTTTAGTGGTTTTGATTTAATGAAGCAGGTGGGTAGTTGCCCAATGGGGATGCGTTGGGGGGCGAGTTCTGATATGACTGAGGAGCTATCTCATATTTGGATTGATCAAGTTACCTATTGGGATTCATGGGAGTCACATGAAAATTTCCATGAAACTTTTGAAGATGTAGTTGTCGATACCTGTGCACGTTGTGGTGATGTGTTACTTGATGGGCCAGAAGAGCCTGTGTATAGAATAGTTAAGAGTAGTTTACCTTCTTTAATTTCTTTGACGCAGTGGCTTCGTAAAAGTGCTGATGGTAAAGCGGATGGTTATGCCGTAGATTCTGGTAAATCCGTTATGGTTCAAGCTACCCATAAAATTATCCCAGGAAAAGAAGCTGAGTTTGAAGAAGGTGAAATTGCCACGATGGAAGGATTAAAATCAACCAGTGGCATGGTGGGATATCAAATATTAAAACGAATTGGTTTATCATCTCTGGGCAGTGGGCATGCGACGGTTGAGTCCATGATGGAAGATATGAAAGATAGCTCCGGTACAAATTTAAAGCGTACTGCCGAAGTGTGGGAAGGTTATACTATTCCATCTGAATATCTAGTATTAGTTGAGTGGGAATCGCTTTGTGCGGCACAAGATGGAATGCCACATGTGAATGTTAAACCTGAATTATTATTTATTCACGGACCGAAAGTTTTGAATAATTGTTTACATATGCCAAGTGTTAAAATCAGTAATTCAATGTTTAGGGAACAATCCTATCGAGATATTTTGAATGGAAATAAATAAGAATTATTAATGGCACCCCACCCTTTTTTGAACAATTGTAGCTAAATTTTATAGCTTGATTTAGATGTGTTCTGAAACAGGGGAATGCAACGAAAAAGCCTGGTTAAGAATATGCAATGTCCAACTTACACCCTAATAAACAATAACATCATGAAATTACGCCTGACCTTTCTATACTCAATTATTTTTGTCATTACAATATTCAACGTTGCGAACGCGGCACCTAATCAATCGCTGACTCCTATCATGTCACGCCCCTTAGCACCGGGATTTAAAATGATGGATATGGATGATCTATCCCACAAGCTTTCTGACTATAAAGGCAAGCCAGTTATTATTAACTTTTGGGCAACTTGGTGTCCGCCTTGCCGTGCTGAATTACCCTCGATGAATCGTGCTTGGAAAAAAGTTAAAGATGAGGGAATCGAAATGCTTGCCATTAATGTGAGTGAAGATGAAGATAGTATTTTTATTTTCACAGGTGAATACCCGATTGATTTTACGGTATTACTTGACGAAAGTGGTGCTGAAATACGCCATTGGCCTATTAGAGGTTTACCGACTACTTTTGTTCTTGATCCAGAAGGGCGCATTGTTTATCAAGCAGTTGGCAGTCGTGAATGGGATGATGATGCACTTTTGAATAAAGTTAGAGCGTTAAGGATCTCTGATTAAGTCCATTTATTTTTCTTTTGTTAAATTATAATCAGATACTCCTTAAAAAAGTAACATCAATAACAGTTTTTCTTTTCGTTCTCAATGAAGTCATTAAGCATCTTCCCTTTTTCATTCGGATAAGTCTCATCAAGCACTTCTAGGGTTTTAATACGATCTAGTCTGAATACCCTAAATGCTTGGCGCATTTCACACCATGCACCAATAGTCCAAATAGAACCCCAAAAAAACAAAGCTAAGGGCCAAATAATTCGTGTTGAAAATACCCCATCAGCACGATTATATTCAAGACGTAATTTTAACTTCTTATCCGCTGCAATTCGGACATCGGCCATAATAGCCGCTACTTCTGCACGAATCTGAGTTAAAGGCGCAAATAGAGTGGTTCGTTCGGAGCTACCTTGTAGATCATCTGGCAAAACAGTCTCAATTTTACTTAATGCTGATTGTGCTGCGGTTGCGAGTGACTGGTCTGCCCAGCTATCTACTATCCGTGCCCCTAAAGTTAAGGCATTAATTTCTTCTTTAGTAAACATTAAAGGAGGCAGGTCAAAGCCATGCCGAACCACATAGCCAACGCCCGCCTCTCCTTCGATATTTACACCCGATAGGATTAAATCTTTTATATCTCTGTAAATCGTTCGTTCAGAGACTTCCAGTCGTTCCGCTAACCAACTTGCCGTAGTGACACGGCGTGTGCGTAAAAACTGGATAATCTGAAATAATCTATCGGCTCTTCTCATTGTTTTTAACTATGTTTTTAGCTTTCTTTGAAATAAGTAATAATGGTCAGTGCCGCACCCTGCGGATCACTAATCACACAAAAGCGTCCAATATTCGGAATGTCCCTGGCTTCTAATAGAATTTTACCACCAAGTGATACTGCTTGCTCTGCACTTTTCTCAACATCATCTACTGTTACGTAACCTCCCCACATAGGAGGCATCCCTGCTGCTTCTGGTGGCATAGGCATCATTCCCGCAGCATCCTGACCATCAATTTTTGCTAATGTGTAGGGCATATCTAATGGCATATCCTCTAATTGCCAGTCAAACATCTTAGTATAGAACTCTTTTGCGCCATCAAGATCATTTGTCATAAGTTCATTCCAACTAAAAGCACCGTGTTGTTTCATTGCGTCATACATAATTTATTTACCTCGTATATTGTGAGATCTCAACATAACTCAGATGACGAGTAAAAATGACTAAAGCTTGCCCAATTTTCGTTGTAAATCTAGCTAATAACATGATATTCGCTGCAATTCACGCCACAATCAGAAAAGTTTTATCGCATTTTTCTTTTGCCGCTGACTTATGCTGAGATCTCATTGTTTTATCACGTCCAGTGACGGTTAAACTATATAACAGGTCTCCTGACAGCATTATGTCAGGAGAGTTTGGGATACCACTAAATTTGTACTAAACTTCTACTGTCTAATACGCAAGGATATAAAGTGTCTACGATTAAACTCTATGATTTTCCCATGTCTGGGAATTGTTACAAAATACGTTTATTGCTTTCAATGATGAAAGTAAATTATAAAAGCATTCAAGTTGATTTAGGAGGAGGAGCGAATCAAACCAATGATTTTTTAACCATGAATCCACGAGGTCAAGTCCCCGCTATTGTCGATGGAAAGACTACGGTATGGGACTCGATGGCAATATTAGCTTATCTGGCACGAGAACATGGTGATGAAAAATGGTTTCCACAGGATAATGAAACAATGACAAAAGTTATGCAATGGTTAGCGGTCTCTGAAAATGAATTGCTATATGGTCTAGCCAGATCACGAGCCGCTCTGATATTTAAACGACCCTTTGATCTAAAGCAATGCCAAGAAGAAGCGCAAATGGGTCTTGAAGTCATGAATAAACATCTATCAGATAAAACATGGTTAGCAAGTGATCACGCAACCATTGCAGATATTGCTTGTTATCCATATATCTCATTAGCAAGTGAAGGTGAGGTCAGTCTTGATCGTTTTAAAAATGTATTGCGCTGGATGAAAGATTTCGAGGCTTTGCCTGGTTGGGTTTCTATTACTTGATCTCATTTGATTCTGATCTTAACCCCCCGCTTTGGTAGCTAGCATTAAAAGAAAAGTGCAATCTTTAAAAAAAGGGGGGGGTGCCATTTACATATTTTCCGTATAATCCGCCTTTTTATTAAAATCCTGAGAGAAGCCTATGAGACCTAGTGGTCGCACTAACGACGAATTACGTAATATAAGATTCACCCGTAAGGATAAAATGCTGCGGAAGGTCATGCTTATAGCTGTGATGAAATTATTGCGATACAAGATGAGGCACTAAAGTGACTAAAAAAGTAGTTCTAGCCAGTGGCAATGCGGGAAAGCTTCGTGAGTTTTTCCGTATTTTAGGTAATGCAGGTTTTGAGGTTGTACCACAATCAGATTTTGATGTTGTAGATGTCCCAGAAACAGGGTTAACGTTCGTCGAAAATGCCATTATTAAAGCACGAAATGCAGCACAACATACAGGTTTGCCGGCACTTGCGGATGACTCTGGTATAGAGGTTGATGCATTAAATGGGCGGCCAGGAATTTATTCTGCTCGTTACTCTGGCGAGGGTGATGATGCGAATAATGTTAAGTTGCTTGAAGAAATGAAAGAAGTTCCTGATGACAAACGCACGGCACGCTTTCGCTGTTGTATTGTTTATATGCGCCATGCTGATGATCCTTCTCCTTTGATCGCAGATGCAAGTTGGGAAGGGACAATAATGCATCAATTATCAGGAGCCAATGGTTTTGGGTATGATCCACTTTTCTTCGTGCCAACCCATGGTACAAGTTCTGCAGAACTGTCGGCAGATGAAAAAAATAATATTAGTCATCGTGGTCAGGCTTTGGAATTAATACTGAAACTAATGAGTGAGGCGGGAGAGTAATTGTGAATAAATTTTTACTCTATATTCGATCAACTTTTTATTGGGTTGGCTTTGCATTAAGTACCATTGTTGTGGGTTTAATAGCCCCTTTTTTACTTTTGGTATCCTTTGAAACAAGCTATAAAATCCTTGTGCCATGGACGAATTTTAATGTTTGGTGGTTAAAACTCACCTGCGGGGTGAAATATAATATTTTAGGAAAGGAGAATATTGACCGAAGTACAAGCGGTATCGTTTTAGCAAATCATCAATCAACATGGGAAACAATGCTGATACCCATGATATTTCCACCTTTGTCATGGGTGCTTAAAAAAGAGTTATTCAAGGTGCCTTTTTTTGGTTGGGCACTATCTACGGTGAAACCGATAGCGATTGACCGTGATGCAGGTAGTTCAGCTGTAGATCAGGTGAAAATGAAAGGGAAGACGCGACTTGACGAAGGCAACTGGATTTGTATTTTTCCTGAAGGGACGAGAGTAAATCCCGGTGAAGTGAAACGTTATCGCATGGGAGGAGCCATACTTGCCGAATACTGTGCGCAGCAGTCAGCTGATGGTGTTGGGTATCCTGTTTATCCCGTGGCACATAATGCGGGTGAATGTTGGCCCCGTCACAGTTATATCAAACATCCAGGAACAATAACGGTGAGTGTGGGTCAACCGTTTAGCGTCGAAGGTTTAAATCCAACTGAGATTAATGATAGAGTTAAAAATTGGATTGTGGCTGAAGTAGAGAAAATGCCTTCTGCACGGGATCAATAATAAGTCGAGATCTCAACATAACTCAGATAGATGAGTAAAAATAACGAATAAATTATCGGGCAATAATAAAAATGAAATATTGTAAACTAGTGCTTATGGCATTGCTGTCTTTTGCTGTGGTAGCTTGTAGTAGCGTTCAGCAAAAGCCTCCTTTAGAATCAGAGCCACAGTCAAATCAAGAGCAACAGTTGCCAGATAATAGAGACGTCGTTATTCCTCCTCCGCAGAATTCAGATGAACATAGCCATGCTGGAATTCCAAATCATACCCATGAACATTATCAACAACGTCCTCCAGAGCGGCCTCCGCTGAGTAATAAACAACGTTTTGAAGGTATGCTAAATGCGCATAATCGAGTCCGAGCGAAGCATCGTCTAAAGCCGCTAAAGTGGTCGAATAAATTACAACACTATTCTCAACAATGGGCGAACCAATTAGGCAGAGGGTCACATTGCTCAATTAAACATAGAAGTCAGACACCCTATGGTGAGAATCTGTATCGTTCAGGAGCGGTTCGTTGGTCAGATGGACGAAGAGAAGTCAGCCCAGTCACTATTCGGCAAGTAGTTAAAGCATGGACTGATGAAGAAAGATGGTATGACTATAAGCGCAACCGTTGTCAGTCGGGTAAGAAATGTGGTCATTACACTCAAGCAGTTTGGCGTGACACCACGGAAGTGGGTTGTGCGATGAAAGTCTGTGCGGATAAGTCGCAAACTTGGGTTTGTAGTTATAATCCACCCGGGAACTATACAGGTAAAAGACCTTATTAGGGCTATATGGCACCCCCCCCTTTTTTTGATAATTGAAAGTAGTAGAACGACACGTAGATGCTGAACTATACTTATATCAATACTTTTTAATCAACAATTCATATGAATTCAGTCTGCCTAACAAAACTCATTTCAATCATCTTATCACTGGTGTTTTTAAATTTTGTGTTCGCGGATAAAAGCGCAGAAGAAATTAAGCAGGGCGGTTACTTTGGTGCAAAAACAGCAACTCATCCTGCTTGGTTTAAAGAAAGCTTTCTTGATCTTGAAGAAGATATTGCAGATGCCAGCGAAAATAATAAACGCTTAGTGATTTATTTTTGGCAACCGGGCTGTCCATACTGTAGTCAGTTGTGGGAGGATAATTTCTCACAGGAAAAACTATTGAACAAGTTTCGTGATAGCTTTGAAATCGTGGCTTTGAATATGTGGGGTGATAAAGAGGTTGTTAGTGTTGCAGGGAATGACTATACCGAGAAGTCTTTTGCTACAGCTTTGGGCATTAAATACACACCGACGTTACTATTTTTTAATGAAAATCGAAAAGTAGTGCATCAACTGAATGGCTACATTCCCCCTAGAGAATTTATTCAAAGTCTCGACTATGTGGCGGGGAAGAATGAGAAAGAACAAAGCTTTGCTGAGTATACTGTCTCTTTACATGATTCAGCGAAAGACGGTGAGAAGTCAGGTAAATTGCACCAAGAAGATTTCTTTGTGAAAGATGGTTTTGATCTGAGCAAAGGCTTAGTAAAAGAAGAGAAGTATCTAGCCGTTTTCTTTGAAAGTGAGGATTGTAGTAATTGTGATTTACTTCATGAAAAAACCTTGCAAGATAAAACTACCAGAGAGTTGGCAAAGAGATTTACCGCAATACAGTTAAATCGTTATGCAGATACGCCCTTAACAACACCTTCAGGGAATAAAAGCACGGCAAAAAAATGGGCAAATAAGCTAGGGATATCTTATTTGCCGGCGATGGCGTTTTTTGATCAATCAGGAAAAGAGGTGATGAGAATAGATGCGCAGATGCGTACTTTTCATATTCAGTCTGTGTTTGATTATGTGCTGACAGGTGCTTATAAAACAGAGCTTAACTTTCAGCGATATATCTCTGCTAGAGCAGATGAAATTCGAGAACATGGGACTGATGTAGATATATTTGCCTATTAGTTGAGCAACTGATCAATTCTACTTTTAAAAAACTGTATCGCAATACGCCCACTGCGACTGCCTCTTTCCGTCGCAAATCGAGCAGCGAGTACATGCAATTTGTCTCTATCATCTATCTCTACTTTTTCAAATAACTTATCAATAATCTTGAAATACTCATCTTGCTTTAGTGGATAAAACGAGAGAGATAAACCAAAACGATCGGATAAAGACATTTTTTCTTCTATCGTATCGCTATGGTGAATTTCACCGTTAATTGTTTTTGATTGTAAGTTGTCACTCATTCGTTCAGAGATAAGGTGTCTTCGATTAGAAGTGGCAACGACCAAAATATTTTCAGGCGGTTTTTCAATAGAGCCTTGTAAGGTACTCTTTAATTCTTTGTAGCATGTTTCACCTTCTTCGAAAGACAGGTCATCACAGAAAATCACAAAACGATATTTTAAATCACGAACTTCATCGCTGATATCAATTAACCAGCGTAGTTCATCTTTAGGTATTTCGATGACTCTTAAGCCTTGGTCTTGATAACTATTTAATGCCGCTTTTACTAAGGATGACTTGCCAGTTCCACGCGCTCCCCAGAGTAAAACATGATTGCAGGGCTTTCCCTGTATAAAGTTTTCGAGATTCTGTGTGAATGCTTGCTTTTGAGCGTCAATACACAGGAGTTGATCCATTTCCATTAAATCTACGTCTACTACCGCCTTAAGTTTTTCTTGTCTAGCTCTCCAAATGGCGGCAATAGTATTTTTCCAATCAATAACATTCATATTTATTTGCCCTTGCTTGCCCTATTTTGGTGCAAATTGTAAACCCAGTGCTTTATATTTGAGCGTTAAAAAGAGTAATTAGTGTTATAACACATAAAATGCAACAAATCTGTCCAATTTTACTGTATTAGTAGAGGAAATACAGGGCGCTCTCCTGTATTATTCTTGGCACATTTTTTGCAAACCTATTTTTAGAAAATCAATTCCCCTAAAACATTTTTCTGGCTAAACCAGATTTAATTTAGGATTGAAGATCCGTTAGAGTACTTTTCCAAGTTATATTTAATTTATATAAGGAGTCAATATGAGTGGTAGTGAGTCCCGCGCACAAGCGGTTATGCAGATAACAAGCACTGAGCCAATGAAGGTAAGAAAGCCTAAGTCTTTAGAGAAAACTTGGGCAACAGATGCATTTACCTTAGCTAAAATGGAAGAGGCTTTATCAAAGAAAGCATACAAAGCAGTAAAAAATACGGTTCAAACGGGTGCTGCATTAGATTCTGCAACAGCTGATGTCGTTGCTGCCGCGATGAAAGACTGGGCAATGTCAAAAGGTGCTAACTTCTTCTCTCATATTTTCTACCCAATGACAGGGGCTTCGGCCGAGAAGCATGATGGTTTTATTATTGCGGATGCTGAAGGTAAAGCGATAACAGAATTTACAGGAAGCCTATTAATTAAAGGCGAGCCTGATGGATCATCATTTCCAAATGGTAGTATTCGAGTAACAAATGCTGCGCGTGGTTATACCGTTTGGGATCCAACAAGTCCTGCTTACATCAAGCACACAGATAATGGTGCAACATTGTGTATTCCTTGTGTATTTATTTCATGGACAGGTGAGTCACTCGATAAAAAAGTACCCTTACTTCGTTCAAATTCTGCGATGAACGAAGCAGCACAAAAAGTACTTAAATTAATGGGTGAGAAAAAAGTCACAACACTTAATTCTAGTTGTGGTGCTGAGCAAGAATACTTCCTTGTAGATTCAAATTTTGCTAATTTAAGACCTGACTTAGTTTTAACGGGACGTACATTATTTGGTGTGCCAGCTGCAAAAGGTCAAGAATTTGATGATCATTACTTTGGTGCAATTCCAAAGCGTGTGCAAGTTTATATGCAAGACGTTGAAGATCAAATGTACCGTTTAGGTATTCCTGCAAAAACACGTCATAACGAAGTAGCTCCGGCACAATTTGAGTTGGCTCCTTATTATGAGGCGGCAAATGTTGCGGCAGATCATCAGCAGTTAACAATGACGATCTTAAAAGCTACAGCTAAAAAGCATGGCTTTATGTGTTTAATGCATGAAAAACCTTTTGCAGGTATTAATGGTTCAGGCAAACACGTTAACTGGTCAGTAGGAAACTCTACACAGGGCAATCTGCTCGATCCTGGTGATACACCACATGATAACCTTAATTTCTTATTGTTCTGTGGAGCAGTGATTCGTGGTGTTCATCTTTATGGTCCATTACTGCGTGCGGTTATCGCATCAGCGGGTAATGATCATCGCTTGGGTGCAAATGAGGCACCTCCGGCGATTTTGTCTGTTTACTTAGGTTCGCAGATCGAAAATGTATTTGAGCAAATTGCTAGTGGTAAGTTAGATGGTTCTGATGACGGTGGAATAATGGACTTAGGTCTGTCACAAATTCCTCCTTTCGCAAAAGATTCAGGAGACAGAAATCGTACCTCTCCATTTGCTTTTACAGGTAATCGTTTTGAATTTCGCGCGGTTGGATCAGAGCAATCTGTGAATGGTCCATTGATAGCGATGAATACGATGTTGGCAGATTCATTAAATTGGATTGCTGGTGAGCTTGAAACTGAAATCAAAGGTAAGAGCAAAGAAGCTATTACAACAGGCGTTATTGCTGTTCTTAAGAAACTGATGCAGCAACATGGTGATGCTGTATTTGGTGGTGATGGTTACTCTTCAGAGTGGCATAAAGAAGCTGTTGAAAAACGTGGCCTTAAAAATCTACCTACTACGGCCGATGCGCTTCCTTATTTTAAAGATAATGCGATTAAAGAGCTATTTAGTAGCACAGGTGTATTGTCTGAAGTTGAATTAGCAAGTCGTTTTGAAGTTTATTCAGAGCAATATATTCTAACCATTGAAATGGAAGCTAAGCTGGTCAAAAGTATGGCGTCAACTTCTATCTATCCAGCCGCTACTCGCTACCTTGCTGATTTAGCATTGACTGCTACATCTGCTTCTGAAATCGGTGTTGAGTTTGATAATAGTGTTGCTAAAAGTGTTTCTCAGAATATCAATGGGATGATGAAAGCCGTTGCAAAGCTTGATAAGGCGATGGCGAAAACATTCAAAACTGAAGAAGAGCATATGCAATTCTGTGCGAATGATATTCGAGGTTTAATGGATGAAACGCGTAGCTATGCTGATGCACTTGAAGCTGAAGTTGCTGATGACATGTGGCCTCTACCTACTTATTATGAGATGTTAAATATCAAATAAGTCGTACTTTAAGCTTTATTAAAAGGTCACTTCGGTGGCCTTTTTTTATGTCTGTAATGAAGAGTGATTGAGTTTTTATCTACGTGCTACAGCCGTTAGTCTAGTTACTGAGTAGTTAGGAGGAGTGGGCGCTATAAGCTTAGAAGTAATTAAATAATTCTTCTAAAGTTGTATGCAGACTAATAATTTATACTTCAAAGAGCAAATACAAAATAATGGTTTTTCCAATTATCAGAAGACGCCTGAGAATAATAATTTAGATAAAAACAATGATTCTATAAATGTTAGGCTAATTACTACAGAAGATGAGTTTTTGGCATTGCGTGATCAATGGAATTCTTTGAATGAT
This sequence comes from Cocleimonas sp., assembly GCA_036478745.1. Lineage (GTDB taxonomy): Bacteria > Pseudomonadota > Gammaproteobacteria > Thiotrichales > Thiotrichaceae > Cocleimonas. Next base: position 9,375 of record JAZGEM010000099.1, on the reverse strand, counting down.
CATTCAAAAAAGAGTCGGTTTTTTGTATCTTGGGAATGGCTTTTTACATGGTGGCAAATATACAAAAAAGATTTTAGCCATAAACCCTATATCATTTGTTGTTATGAAAAAAATACTTTGGTTGGAATTGCACCTTTTCAGATAATTAATAATCCTCGACGTTATTTCCCCTGTAGTCGTCAATTAGTTCTGCTAGGAACAGGAGAAACGGATGGGAGTTATGTTTTTGGTGAGTATATGGATCTGATCATTAAACCTGAATATGAGAGCTTAGTGCTTAAGTCAGTTTCTGATTATTTAATTCAAAACAAAGCACTTTGGGATGGAGCTAAATTCCATGAGTTGCTGAACAACTCACATCTAGCAAAATTATTTCAGGATAGTTTTAAGATAATAGAAAAGGAAGTAAGCTCAAATGGGTTTCGTACCTATATTGAGTTACCTGAAAGCTATAAAGACTACCTTATGAGCTTGCGTAAAAAGATGCGTAATAATATTACGCGTACATTCAAGCGTTTGAACAATGAACAAGAATATACAATAGATAAAATTACTGATGTAGCAGAAATTGATGAAGCAATAGAGATTATTGCCGATTTAAACCGATCAAGGCGAAAAAACCTAGAGAAGGATAGTGTCTTTGCCCAAAAGAACTTTGTGGAATTTCATAAGTTAGTTTGTGAGCGTTTATTGCCCTTGAATAAAGTTATTTTTCGCGTAATCCGTTTTAAGGGAGAACCTGTAGCAGTGCTTTATTCTTATATTGATGGTAATACGGTACATGCTTATCAAAGTGGATTTGAAGAAAAAAATGGGCATCGTTACTCTTTATTAACTACGATGCTGACCCATGAAATAGAAGAGAGTATTAAGAATAAAGAAATTACTCGCTTTAATTTTATGTACTCTGATCAAGAAGCTACCTATAAAAGGCGTTACTCAGGAACAACAGAAACAATGTATAAATTGAGTTACGACAAACGTGGGTTAAAGTTCTCTTTGTACAAAGTAATTCATGGTCCCATTAAAAATGCAGTGAAGAAATTGTTAGGGGTAGAGGGTTAATTTCCTGTTGTATTAGTTGCTAGTTGACTAACAGATTAAAATTCTAGGTGTCAGCATAGGAAAAAGCCGTACGGCTAGCTTTTTCTAATTTTCTCATTCCTGTATCGCTTAACGGGTCTACCACTAGATCTGAGATATAGGATTTTGTACGACTCCCATGTTTTAATAAGCCTAATTTATTCAGAATTAGATAAGAATACTCTTTTGCAATAGCGATAATTCCTGCGGTATTAGTAGAACGTTTGTTGATCCCAATTTTCTTCAAGAAAAAGTGGTTAGCTCCATGTACGCCAATCAATCTGCGACTCTCCTTTGATGCGTAGCTTGTTGTAAGTGAAACATTTAAATCAATATTCTCGATTCGATGAGGGGAGTGTTGTGGCCAGCTTAAAAGGTCACCAGGTCTAAGTTCGGCATGAACGGCATGTTCGTCATACCACGCTTCATAGGGAATGTTTTCATGGCGCTCTCCTGCTACGATTTCTTCGATATAGGATTGTGGCGTAAAACGTACGTCATTAGCAGGATAGGCCCAAGCTTTCTTCGAGCCTTTTAAATGCCAGAGCATATTCGCATCGGTATCTACATGACAATAGACCTGAACTTTTGGAGATGAAATAAGGATTGCACTAAAGCAGCTTCTGATATTGGAAATTGCAGAACAGTTATCACCAATCTGTTGATACATTTTATCAATCAGCTTCCCATAATTGTCGTTATATTTGTCGATATTGGTTACATTCACCCACAATCGACCTTTTTCAACGGCTTCCAATATTTCTTTACCTGTAGAGTCTGCAATGTGAACAGGCGTCCAGTCATTATGTTTTTCTGGATCAGTTCCCATGGTGTAACACTGTAGCCACTTTCTTGGGTAATTATCGAGTAAATCAAGTAATGCTTCATTGCTAAATAAAGAAGAGTTCGCGTATTGGTGTTTTAAAAGCTGAACCTCTTGGCTGAAGTTATTATATTCTTCATTGCTCCAGTTGAAACTTTCTTGATTAATTTTCATTTTATAAAGTAATTTTTAATAATTACTTTATATAGTAAGTGTATTGATATTTTTATAACAGTCAGCTTATCGAAAAAATCCCCTGTTTGATCTCGTGACTTTCCTTTTAACGTGTAAAAGTCCATTTTATTAAACTTGATCAATGGTTTTTGATGGCACCCCCCCCCTTTTTTTCAATATTTCAGTGTTTAAACTTGACCTAATCAAATATTTATTCAGAATACCCCAATTTATTCACTAGCTAAACTAAACTGAATTTATGAATATAGAATTTCACCCTGGACAACGATGGGTAAGTAATACTCAATCAGACCTTGGAATTGGCTTTATTGAAAAAGTCGAAGGTAGGCACCTAACCGTAACATTTCCTGCTGTGGATGAAACCCGTGTGTTCGCCAGTGATAATGCGCCTTTAAGTCGCGTTAAATACCCTGTTGGTGACATTGTAATCACAGAGGGTGAAGGTTCTAAAATTACAGTTACAGGGCACTCAGAACATAATCACTGTATCATTTATCAAGGAGTTGATGAGTCTGGTAAAGAAGTGCAGATACATGAGCTTGAGCTTGATAGTTTTTCCCAATTTAGTCAGCCGCAAGATCGACTGTTCACAGGGCAAATCGAAAGAAATGGGCACTTTAAGCTTAGGGTAGCTACGTTAGAACATTTACATCGCCAACAACAATCTGAAAGCTATGGCTTACTTGGCCCTCGTATTCAGCCATTAGCGCATCAGCTATATATTGCACATCAAGTTGCGCAGCGCCACGATCCAAGAGTGTTGCTTGCAGACGAAGTGGGTTTGGGTAAAACCATTGAAGCGGGTTTGATTTTGCATCAGCAACTATTGAGTGAACGAGTTAGTCGTTGCCTTATCGTAGTACCTGAGACTCTGGTGCATCAATGGTTGGTGGAAATGATGCGACGTTTTAATTTGCACTTTACGGTGTTGGATGAAGATCGCTGTTTTGGTATCGAAGATGAAGGTGATGCCGATAATAAAATCAATCCTTTTGAGAGTGCGCAATTGGTTTTGTGTAGTTTATCCTTTTTAACAGAGAACCCAATACGTCACCAGCAAGCAGTTGATGCCGGTTGGGATATGATGATTGTGGATGAAGCTCATCATCTAAGTTGGACTGAATCACATGTGAGTAATGAATACGTTTGTATTGAGTCGCTCGCAAGAAAAATCCCTGGCTTACTATTACTTACGGCTACACCTGAACAGCTTGGTGTAGAGGGGCACTTCGCGCGTTTACGATTACTTGATCCAGATCGATTTTTTGATTTACAGAGTTATATCGAAGAAGATGCAAACTACCAGCCTGTCAATGAGTTGGTGCAATGGCTTTTGGACGCAAATAGTAATGTGGGTGATGTTGATAAATTGACCCAGTTAGAAGGCTATCTTGGTAAGAAAATTGTCGCTGAATTTGAAGTGAGCCAAGATGCAACTTCAGTAATACAAAACCTGCTTGATCGTCACGGTACAGGACGTGTTCTTTATCGTAATACGCGTGATTCTGTTGGCGGATTTCCTCAGCGAGAATTACATTATTATGAGATGGACTTGCCAAAGATATACCGAGCACAAGATAAGCAAAATTTAGATACTTGCCTTCACCCTGAAAAAGGTTTTGAAGCAGAACAATGGATTGCTGAAGATCCTCGTGTTATCTGGTTGCAAGATTGGTTGGAGAAGCACCCGAATGATAAGGTGCTGTTAATTTGTGCTTATGCAGAAACCACCTTGGCCTTGGAAGAATATTTGCGTCTCAGAACCAGTATCAATGCGAGTGCTTTTCATGAAGGCTTAAGTATTATTGAGCGCGATCGTGCTGCTGCTTACTTTGCTGATGATGAGTTAGGTGCTCAAATATTACTGTGTTCTGAAATTGGTAGTGAGGGGCGTAATTTTCAATTTGCACACCATTTAGTTTTATTTGATTTACCACTTAACCCCGATTTACTCGAGCAGCGAATTGGTAGATTAGATCGAATTGGTCAAACGCAAAATATTCAAATTCATGTACCTTACTTTAAGAGTTCTGCTCAGCAAAAGTTGTTTGATTGGTATGATCAGGGGCTAAATGCGTTTAAGCATGTTTGCTCAGTAGGGCATAGTGTATTTGAAGTTTTTGAAGGTGAAATCAAACGTGAGCTGTTAAACGAAGATACTAAAAAATTCACTGATTTGATTAAACGCAGTCAAACATTAACCAATGAAACACTCAAACAGATGCAACAGGGGCGAGATCGCCTTTTAGAGCTAAACTCTTGTGATAAAACTACCGCTTACGAATTTATTGATGGCTTGCTAGAATCTGAACATACTGCACTGTTAAGCGGTTATATGGATAATGTTTTTGATAAATATGGCGTGGATCAACAAGTTCATGGTGTTGATAGTTTTATATTAAAACCTACGGATCATATGATGAATGCCAACTTTCCTGGTTTGCCAGAAGATGGTATGACTGCAACGTATCAACGTGAAATTGCACTTTCCCGAGAGGACATGCAGTTTATAAGCTGGGAGCATCCAATGGTGGTTGGTGCAATGGATATGATCCTGACCAGTGAATTTGGAAATGCTACTTTTTGTGCAATGGAACTTGGTTCAGAAGATTTACCTGCGGGGACTTTGATTCTTGAAGCTATTTATAATATTCATTGTCCTGCACCAAAATATTTACAAATTCACCGCTATCTACCTGAATCTACAGTTCGAGTTGCCTTAGATAATTCAGGTAGAGATTTAAGTCAGACACTAACTCATAATACGATTAACGAACATGCAAAATTTGTTAATAAGCGTACCACACAGGAAATTATTCAACATGCTCGCCCACAGATTCAATTAATGGTAGAAAAAGCAGAGACGTTGGCTAAACCACAAAAAGAAACAATTATAAAAGAAGCTCAACAGAAACTTAATGTAGAGGCTAAAGCAGATATTGAGCGTTTAAAAGCTTTAGCAGAAGTGAATCCGAATATTCGAGAGCAAGAAGTTGAGCAGTTAGAAGACAATGCAGCTAGTCTTGCATCCTATTTTACAAACTCTCAACTTAAGCTTGATGCTATACGTGTCGCCTTTGTCTCGGGTTGAGTAGATTGTCACTATTTAACTAGGTTTTTATTTGAGTAGCATCATACTGGGATATATTTAGGCTTTACATCAGTAATCACAAACAATAGAATTCGCGCAACTCATTAATGCATAAATATGCAAGGATTTAGTGGTGCTCTGTTATGGTTACTAAAAACTACATGTCAGGCCTATTCGGTCGTTCACCTATTACCCCCCTTCAAGAACACATGCAAAGGGTATATAAAGGCATCAAACACCTGCAACCTCTCATCGAAGGCATGATTGATTCAGATCATGATAAAACGCTTGCAGCTCAGAAAGCAATAACTACCGCAGAGCATGATGCGGATGAAATGAAGAAAGAATTACGAGACCATCTACCCAAAGGTCTATTTATGCCTGTCGATCGTCGTGATGTACTTGACGTGTTACTGAGGCAAGATATTATCGCCAACCAAGCAAAAGATGTAGCTTCATTGATTGTTGGTCGTAAGATGAGCTTACCAGAAGAAATGAATGCTCCTTTTTTAGCTTTTACCATTCGCTGTATTGATACAGTAAAACAAGCGTTACAAACGATTAATGAACTTGATGAGCTTATTGAAACAGGCTTTCGTGGTCTTGAAGTTGACCGTGTTGGTGAGATGTTATCCAAATTAGGCGCTATTGAGAGTGAAACTGACACTATGCAAGAAGGTCTACGACAAACGTTATTTAAACTGGAAGCTGAATTAAGTCCGGTTGATGTGATTTTCACTTACCGCCTAATAGATTGGGTTGGTAATGTTGCTGATAATGCTGAGCGTGTTGGTAGTCGCTTATCACTAATGTTAGCTCGATAGGAGAGTTAAAATGGCTGAATTTTTCTCAGATACGACGACGATTTATATAACGCTCGCCGCCGTCTTTGGTATTTTTATGGCGTGGGGTATTGGTGCTAACGATGTTGCTAATGCAATGGCTACCTCTGTCGGCTCTAAAGCAATTACCATTAAACAAGCAATCATTCTTGCCGCAATATTTGAATTTGCCGGTGCTTACCTTGCAGGTGGGCAGGTTACTAAAACCATCCGTAAAGGTATTGTTGATTTAGATGCCTTTGCGGGGAACCCAGATTTATTGATTTGGGGCATGCTGGCTTCCCTGTTAGCCGCTGGAACTTGGTTGTTAATCGCATCCATTAAGGGTTGGCCTGTTTCTACCACACACAGTATTGTTGGTGCCGTAATAGGTTTTGCTGCTGTAGGTGTGGGTATGGAAGCTGTTAGTTGGGGTAAAGTTGGTACGATTGTATTGAGTTGGATAGTATCCCCATTACTTGCTGGTGCAATAGCCTTTGCCGTGTTTACCAGTATTCAGAAGCTGGTTATTAATACTGAAAACCCCCTGAATAATGCTAAAAGGTATGGACCATTTTATCTATTCTTTGTTGGTTTTATAATAGCATTAGTGACTATTAAGAAAGGTTTAAAGCATATTGGAATAGATGTTCCGGTCGGTATGGAGTTCGTTTATGCTGTTTCTCTAGGAGTTGCGATTGCGCTACTAGGGGTCTTTCTTATCCGTCGTATTAAGTTTGATGAAAAGGCAGATAAGAAATTTCATTACGCAAGCGTAGAAAAAATATTTGCTATTTTGATGGTATTTACAGCTTCAGCAATGGCATTTGCGCATGGTTCTAACGATGTTGCGAATGCGGTAGGACCGATGGCGGCAGTTATTTCAATTGCGCAAAGTGGTGAATTGGCTTCTAAATCTACATTGCCAGCTTGGGTATTGTTAGTTGGTGGAATAGGAATTGTGGTTGGTTTGGCAACGCTTGGTTATAAAGTTATGGCGACGGTAGGAAAAAACATTACTGAGCTAACACCAACACGAGGTTTTTCTGCTGAAATTGCAGCGGCAAGTACGGTTGTTCTTGCTTCTTATACAGGACTGCCTGTGTCAACAACTCAAACTTTGGTTGGGGCAATACTAGGTGTTGGATTTGCTCGAGGTATTGCAGCAATAGATCTGCGTGTGGTGGGTAATATATTTATGTCATGGATTATTACTTTACCAGCTGGTGCGATCTTATCGGTTATGTTTTTCTATATACTTAAAGGGATTTTCTCTTAATCGAAGATGATTTGATGTAAAAAACTATAAAAAAGGACTTCATTGAAGTCCTTTTTTATAGATGAGGAAGGTAGAGATATGAAAAATCATATGGTGAAGTTTCATTCATTGCAGTACTTCTAATTAATTTACAGGCAGTTTTGCGCGTAACTCATCTTTATCAAACCACCAATCTCCTTCAACTATTGCATCAATAACCTGCGCGAGTTTTGGCAAAAACTGAGTAGGGTCATTGAGTTCTAATTTGTCCATCCAAAAATTTAATTGTCCTTGGTCGGTGATATTGCTATGTCTCTCTGCTACTTGAGTGAGTAGGTTAGTTGTTAGGAACATAACACTCTCACGCTTCTCGTCTTTTAGTCGTAAGTCAGCGATATAATGTGCAGTGGCAGCAGCCACAGCAGCCCCATCTGATTTGGGTGGAGTATCATCGATTAGATTTTTCATCATCACTATGCTTAACTCTGGGTCTATAGGGTAGGTTACAGATAACCACATTGCATGTCCTAGGGCGACTACACTAGCAGGAAGGTCAGTGCGGTAAAGCAAATCTAAGGCATTGACGGCATCATCAATTTGGTCTTCGTCCATATAAATTTGAAAAGCTTCTTTAGCGAGTCCCCATGCGGCTTCTTGCATGCCCGCATTTCCTATATCAAGCATGATATCAGCAGTTTCATACTGTAAATTAGCACGATCAATTGGAGCAGTTTTTAATGTCATCTGCGCTAGTAATGCTTGCTTCTTATCAAGCTCATTTTTTAAAAACTCTCTTGATTCTTTTGCTTCAGTAAAAGCTAAGCCAGATTGTTCTGTTTCGTTTTCATTACTCATAGGGTGTCTACACGATTAAATATTGTAGTGATACTAGCAAATAATGATTGTATCTGCTGAAGTCATAAGGGATAGGAAGCTATGGTTGGGCAAGTAAAAGCGGTAAACCATTCTGTTTGCCTTCCTCCTCTAAAATCAGTTCAAACTTTAATGGCGAAGTTATGGGCGTTTTAGTATTGAATGAAATAAGAAAATCATGACTAATATGGGTCGTTTGTTTAAATGTGATGGCAGTAATTGGTTTGCTGATGTCATCAACAAGATCGTAAATCCATAACCTATACCGTTGCTTTGCTGATAACTTAGGCAAATTACTAAATTCCATCATTCCTTGTTGTAAAGTATTGCTCCACATCAATCTTCCTTTTACATTTTTCACCAATGGATTAAGTGTTCGTAACCAATTTAAATCAATAACGTCGGTTTGTTGTAAAATTTCTTGTTTGCGAGATTCTAGTCCTGTTTGCTCTTCTGTAAATTGTGGGTCACTTTGTGATTTTTTATAAGCAACTACGCTAGCAGAACCGAGTAATACGATGAGCAATGCAGATACTAATACGATGATCCATAGTGGAACTCGTCTTGAGTAATTATTCTGATTTTGTGGGCTCATAATGTAACTCATGTGTTAATTACTACTATTCTATGTCATTAGATGCAAAAAATTCATAGAGACCTCAACATAACAGTACAAAAAGAAAAATGAGGTCATATTTTTATTATTCTGACCAAAAATGAGTTTAATAGTAGTCTATTGAACGATTATTTGGTCAGAATAGTGGAAATCATTCGCCATTTTAACTTGTGCTTGAGTTATGCTGAGGTCTCTTATTATATAGAGATCCTCACATGCCAGTACAGACCCATATTCCCGGTAAAGATGAAGCACTTGAAGATTCAATTACTTCGATGAAGCAAAAATTGGGCGCACTAGATTTCAATATAATTGAGCAATCTTGGCTAAACCCTATTGCGAATGTTTGGTCAGTCCATATTCGTGATCGAGACTGCCCGTTACTTTTCACTAATGGTAAGGGTTCTTCTAAAAAAGCAGCACTAGCTAGTGCGCTAGGTGAGTTTTTTGAACGCCTTTCTACGCATTATTTTTGGGCTGATTACTATCTTGGGGATGAAATAGCGAATAGCAAGTTCGTGCATTACGTCAATGAGAAGTGGTTTAGTCCAAACTCGGATAATTCATGGCCTGCAGGTGTTCTTAATCAAGAGCTACAATCATTTTACGACCCTG
>JAZGEM010000098.1:0-3123 GCA_036478745.1 Cocleimonas sp. | reverse complement strand
TACCGCCATCTGTTTCAATAACCCAAGGTTTATCATCGGTTGGTTGTCTTTCAAACTCGAATGAACGGTGAGTGGCATTCGCAAGCTCTTCTTCGCTAGGTCTACGCAAAGGAATCATTTTTTTCTTCCCTGCAACATACATAGCTGGATCCATACTGCGATCTTCACCGGTATATTTTTGAACACGAAATTCCATGAACTTACCTACAACCGGGTCACCGTTAACCCAACGATCTGCTATACCATCATCGTTATCATCAACCTGTTCTGCTTGATAGACACCGCTTACAATATCCGCTAAAGGAATAGGTTTATCAGTCGCCTGCCCATCTTTATGTTGTAACAGATTGACCATGTAAATTTTATCACCTTCTTTAAACTGGCTAAAATCTACAACAATGTCATAACGCTCTGCTATCCCCTGAGTAGGTAGTTCACCATTTTCAAAATAAACCGTGTGCTCCATAATATTGCCATCATTAGCAATCATATAAAATGGAACTGGATGTCCTTTCTGATCGACAAGTGCCACTTTAAAATAACGAGAGACAGAACCATTCAACAATCTAAAACGGTATTTACGCGCACGAACCTCGAAATAGGGTTTGTATAACCAGTTAACAGTCATCACATCGCCAATAAAGCCTTTTTGATTAAAAGGATTAAACCAAAGTTGTCCTTCCTTATCCCATGCTTTTTCAGCTAATAACAAGTTAACATCATAGTCGCGATTACCCCAGTCCTGATCTGAACCACTGGGAAAACGCAAGTTGACACCATCTTCAATGGCTTCGTTTCCCCGATCTATCGCGCTGTAATAGTTCATCATAGCGGCACTGCCTTTATAAACATTTTGCGCGGTAAAATCGAGCATGTGATCATGGAACCAGTGAGTGCTCATGGTTTCACGCCAATCACCTGCTATTTTTTTGATACCGCCATGACCATCTGGAGCGCCTGCTCTTAGGTCTTTCGCATCTGTATTAATAGAATCACGACCAGCCAATTGCATGGGCCAGCGATAATCATAAAATTGTCCGGGAAAGAAAAAAGCATTGGCATAGCCATCGCTCTCAGCGGGGCTATGTCCATTATGTTCATGAGTGGTAATTGTATGAACACCAAAACCACGGTTTGCGCCAACATCAATAGGTAATGCATTATAGTGACGCATTAATGCAGGTTCTCCATAACGAACTTTCAGTAATTTAGGCGGAAAGGTTCCGTCAAATGTCCAAACTGATTGTTGATTCTGTTCTGGCATATTGGGATGGAATTTAATATCAATTCCTTTAGTAGTGCCTTCAAAATCTGGTTTCCCTACCGTATTGTGATAAAGTCCATTTTTACCGAATTCTCCATCACGATAGTGATGCATTTGTTTACTATCGCGCAGACCACCATTAGAACGAGCACCAGTCGTCACAGTTTGCAAATACTTTTTAGGTTTGAATTCATTCCAACGCTGGTGTGACCACCCAAGACCAGGAGGTCTTCCTTCTGCGGGAGGATAATCCAGATTTCGCCCCAAGAACTGTTCAATTTCTGATTGCCATGGATTCATATGCCAGGTATTTGAAAATTTATTAGGTGCAGGCCAGATTCGTTGTGATAAAAAATCATCAAGTTGTGTGCCATCTGGTGTGCTTTGAGCGTCAAACGCTGTGGGTAACGAACGCCAAGCCTCTGGGAGGTTTTTTCTTCCACAATTTTAGACGTTTGGTTCCAAACTCCTCAAAACGAAGCATTTGTTGGCTAAAAGGAGTAGCTCCATATAAAGGACTTGGAGCACCATTAGTTGGTACATTAAATTTTCCATCTTCCCGTTGATCCTGACCTTGTAATACATTTCCCTCATGTGTATCAGTTATAGTTTCTGTATAACCGCCTTCAAATGTTCCTTGATTGGCTTCGGGAAGATCTTCCGGCAAATCTCCAATCTGAGGCCCTGTGTATCTGGAAGGATCATAGTAGCTCGGGTAATGATGATTTCTCTTAGGTTTTGTATGGCCATCAGAAATAGTTGCAAAAAAACACACCATCAAAAGAGCTGTACTTACAATTCGTGGATGCAAATAATATTTGGTGTTAAAAAAATAAATAGCTTGATTTAAGTTAATCATTTGAATTCTCCTAAATAAACCTAGAAAAATCTGTTGCTCATTGATTATTCTAGGGTGAATGGTGAAATAAATTATGAATTTAATTATTGATATATAAAAGTCCAACAACATTCTCCCCCCAAAAGTACAGCAAGTGAATGCATATACTTTGGGTTAACTTTAATCAAGCATGGCTATTTAAGCAGTTACAAATTTACAAGAATGTGTGTGAATAGTGACTTGACAATGAAAGAATTAATAATGTTGCGTAAAAAAGCAACATGAGTCAAAATCACTGTGGTTTACCCTAGAATAATCGGTCGATTGCGGAATTATATATTTTAGGTCTATCATTAGAATAGTAGATTCATTGTAAAGAGCTGGTATTTATAAACCAGTCCACAATAAATAAAGGGTTATCACTAAGAGGGGAATATAATCATGAAATATAAAAATATTTCAAAAAAAGTAACTGACACACAGATGAATGAAAATAGCTCAAGACAGGATTCTGCTTGTTCCAGACTCAATAAAACGACGTCCATATTGTCTATTTTATTTTTTACTTTTTTCCTGTCATCTCCAGCAAATGCACATAGAGGAGCAAAAGGAGAAGTAGATACCTGCCGTATTTCAGTTGGCGATGAAGTTGTTCATTTTTCCGCTTACACACCTGAAATATCAGAAGGGGAAAGTTATTGTCATTCAATCCCGGAGATAGGACTAACACACTTGGTTATAGACTATGAAGGGAAAAAACTTCGTGAAACAACAGTTGAATTTGAACTAACAAAAGAACCAGAGGGGGCTCGAATTTATTACCAGAAGCCGGAAAAGATCAAAAAAGGCTCGATTGAAGCAAAAATAGATTTCAATAGCTTTGGTGCGGGTGATTATTTAGCTCATATCACAATAGTCAATCAAGGCGAGACAATAGATTCCCATTTGCCTTTTTCTGTTGCAGTGGTGCAGGACTATGTTCCTTATAAATTTATTATTCCCATTGTTTTAGTTTTGCTAA
>JAZGEM010000097.1:0-61281 GCA_036478745.1 Cocleimonas sp. | reverse complement strand
GACTCGACCAACATCGACACCTCCTTTATGAAATCTGAATTAACTATTCTTTGTTTAGAGTGTATGAGTCTCAACCATCATCGACAACCTCTGCGCGGTTGTAACGATATACTTTATTGCCCTTGGTGGGCTGCTAAAGCAATCTTCAAATAAAGGCGGGGGTGCCATTAGTGTTATAATCCCTCCATGAAACTAACCATCCAACTCATTATCACTATTTTCTTAACCATAGGAGCAAACATCGTGTCAGCAGAAGGTTCACTTATTGTGGGTGCTCAAGCTCCTGATTTTACTTTAACAGATCAAAAGGGGCAGTCTCAAACCTTGAGTAAAATGAAAGGTAAATGGATTGTTTTGTACTTTTATCCTAAAGATGAAACGCCGGGTTGTGTGGCTGAGGCATGTAGTTTCCGTGATAATATTGTGGCGATTAAGGCGAAGAATACGGCTGTTTGGGGTGTGAGTGTTGATAATAATGAAAGTCATGCTGATTTCTCTAAGAATCATCAGTTGCCTTTTACTTTGTTGGCTGATCCTGATGGAAAGGTGGCTAAGCGTTATGGTTCTCTGCGAAATTTATTGCTTTTTAAAATCGCAAAACGGCATAGTTTTATTATTGACCCTGAGGGCAAGTTGGCTAAGGTGTATCGAAATGTGAACCCTAAGGCACATGTTGCTGAGATTTTGACAGATCTGGAGAAACTTCAGAAGAAATAAGGGTATAATTGATTTAAAAATTTGACAATAATACTGACAAAAAATACTGTGTATGAAAAGTAGGTGAGTGATGTGAATGATGAGAGTGACGATATAAACTACGATGTGATAATAGTGGGTGCAGGTCCTGCGGGTTTGAGTTTTGCTCGAACCTTAAAGGATACTAATTTGAAGATTGGTATGATCGAAAGAGCCACACTTGAGAGTATTCAAAACCCCGCAGAAGACGGTCGTGAAATCGCATTGACCCACGCTACAGTCAAATTAATGAAAGACTTAGGTGCATGGGATAGGATTAAACCTGAACTCATTTCACCAATTAAAACGGCCAAAGTATTTAATGGTGACTCCAGCTATTCCTTAGATTTTGTGCGTCCAACTGAGTCCATGGAGGCTTTGGGTTACTTGATACCAAATCATTTAATTCGTAAAGCCTTTTATGATGAAGTGGCAACGTTGGATAATGTTGAAGTTCTCAGCGAAACCAGTGTTGATAAGATCAAAACAGATGATCAAAAGGGCACGGTGACTTTATCCTCTGGTGAGACGTTAACTGCGCCTTTGATAGTTGCAGCCGATAGTCGCTTTTCTAGCACTCGTCGCCAAATGGGCGTGGGTGCGCATATGAAAGATTTCTCGCGAACGGCGATAGTTTGTCGTATGGAGCATGAAGTTGACCATGAACAGACGGCTTTTGAGTGTTTTCACTACGGTAAAACCATGGCTTTATTGCCAATGCAGGGTCATATGTCGTCTGTGGTTATTACCATTAATAGTCAGAAATCAGATGCTTTATTAGATATGAGCGATGAAGATTTTAATGCGCAAATTTTTGAATGGTTTGGTAATCGTTTGGGCAAAATAAGCTTAGTCGGCAAGCGCCATTCTTATCCTTTAGTTGCAGTACACGCAGATAATTTTGTGAGTAATCGTTATGCGGTGCTAGGTGATGCTTCAGTGGGTATGCATCCTGTGACGGCACATGGTTTTAATTTGGGTATTCGGGGTGCTGATTCATTAGCAACCGCGATAAAAGAGGCGCAAGAAAAGGGTAAAGACTACAGTGATTTAAGTGTGCTTAAAAAGTACGAAAAAGATCATATGCATGTCACTAAATTTTTATATCACGGTACCAATACCATTGTTGGACTATTTACCTTAGAAACGGGCCCAGCAAAGTTTGCACGAAAAGCACTACTACGATTTGCCAATAACTTCCCGCCGCTTAAAAATATGATTACAGGGAAGCTTACCGAAGCAGAAGATACGGGAAAATCTCATATACTCCCGCCATTACCCCCTTTGCCTCCGCTACCATTCTCAAAGCGATTTAATGATATTTTTGGGGCGAATAGGTAAAGCAACAGGAGTTTATTCTGTTGTAATTGTTATATAAAATTTTTATGAATATCCATTATTAATTTTTTTGTTAAAATGATATATATCAATGTCTTCAGCCTGTATATTCAATATGCTTCTCTATTTTTTAGACAATATTTTATAAAGGAAAAAGTATGATTCAATTTCAAAAGCTTACGTCAACATTAGTAACATCATTACTATTAACAGTCGCTGGATCAGCAATGGCTGATGATGGTGCAGATGCTTATACAGCAAAAGGTTGTGCTGCTTGTCATGGTGCTGATGCTAAATCACCCATAATGCCTCTTTATCCTAAAATTGCTGGGCAAAGCAAAGAGTATTTGACTCAACAAATGGCTGATATAAAGAATGGTAAAAGAAGTAATGGCATGAGCGGCGTTATGAAGGGCGTTATGGCAGGGGTTTCGGACGATGAGATTACTGCTTTAGCTGTATATATTTCAGGCTTAAAATGATTAAAACCTAGCCTGTACACAAGATTATTTTGTGTGTAGGCTAGTTTTTAATCATTTATTTATAGGTAGTATGCTTTTATTGTATTTTTAAGAAATCTTGCCAAATTTTATCTGGCTTCCAATTTTTTAAGATGGGAATACAATCAGCTTCATCGAGTTTTAGAATAGACTTTTGATAATGCTGCATAAAAGCAGATACGCGCATATTCAATGCGCAATGTACCCAAACTTTTTCATTTTTCACCGTTTTCATTAACTTAAAAAATAATAATAAGTGCTCAGCAGTTGGGGCATCAAAGGGAACGGGTATGTGGAAATAATTCATCCCAAGTTCTGTCACAAAGCTACCTTCTTCAGGCAACGCATTATCAGAGTCTGGCATCGCAAGATTAATCACCGTTCGATAATCAGCATCGGCAATATCCAGAAACTGAGTGGGTGTGGGTTGACCTGATGTACCAATATTATCGTTAATAATAATGGTGTTTAGAATAGTGTTAATGGGCATAATAGATAATGCAATCTTGTAAAAAAGGGGGGGGTGCCATCTCACTTGTGTGAGCTTGAGAGGTCATATCGTTGCTAAACTTTTATCAGTAACTCTTTTAATAAGATTTTAGAGTTACGTTGGAAGTTATACAGTGTCTTTTTCGCTTCAGGTAAATCAGATACTTGACCCGCCTTAAAGCCTCGTTCCTTGAACCAGTCAATTGATTGTGTAGTAAGTACCAGTAATTGATTTAAATGTTGTTGCATTGCCTGATGGGTGATTTGCTTTAATAGCCTGTCACCACGTCCACCACCTTTGTAAGAAGGGTGTACAGCAAGGCAGGCGAGTTCACCTGTTTTTGTCTTATCAATAGTGTAAAGCGCGGCACAAGCGATGATTTTTCCATCGCGTTCTATCACACTGAATTTATTAATTTCTAATTCTAACTGCTCACGCGAGCGTTTTATGAGTGCGCCTTTTGTTTCCAGCGGCTCGATTAAATCAATGATGCCACTGACATCATCAATGTGCGCTTGGCGAATGGTTTCATACTGACTAGCATTAAACATGGTGCCAATACCATCGCGTGTATAAAGCTCTAAAAGTAAGCTGTCTGCTGTTTCAGTGCTGACTAAGTGGACGCGTTTAACACCATTTTGTAAGGCTGTTTTAATGTGATTAAGTAAACGTTGTTGCTGTGGATGCGTCTCAATAAACTGGTCGATATATTGTAGCTCGACATCTGTTGTTGGTGTTGCTGCATCAGCGTGTATAAAGATTAACTTATCGGCTTGCAGTGCTTTGGCTGCGGAGCTAGCAACATCTTCATAACGTAAATTAAATGCCTCACCAGAAGGAGAAAAGCCTAATGATGAAAGCAACACAATACTGCCAGCATCAACTAACTGTTTGATAAGAGTAGCATTGATTTTACGCACCGTACCCGTGTGTTGAAAATCCGTACCGTTATAAACCCCTAACGGTTGAGCCGTGATAAAATTACCTGAAAGCACGCCAAGCGATTCGTTAATAACAGGGGGGGTGCTAAGTGCATGACTGAGTTGGTTTTCTATTTCGACGCGTAATGCGCCGATAGTTTCCTTGGCAATTTGTAAGGTTAGGTCATCTGTTACCCGCATATCATCGACAACCTGAATATCATGTTGAAGTGCGCCGAGATGAGCATCGACTTGAGGGCGAGCGCCATGAACCAGAACAACCCTTGCACCCAGTGCCGATAAAATAGCAATGTCTTGAATGATTTGGCTAAACGCCGCGTTCTCAATAACCTCACCGGCAAATGCGATGACAAAGGTTTTTCCACGGTGTTTGTGGATGTAGGGAGCAGCTTCTCGAAAGAAGTCTATGCGGTTGTTATTCATAGGCTGAGCCATCAAAGGCACTTTTTATCCAATCAATTGACTCATTATCGCCTTCAATAGCAATCACGTCAAAGCGCATAGACGACTGGGGGGCATATTTTTGTTGGTAGGCGAGTGCAGCTTTTATAATACGGCGTTGTTTGCTCAGGGTAACACTGGCAGCTGCACCGCCAAAGTCTGTGTTTTTGCGGTAGCGAACTTCAATAAAAACCAACATGCTGTCATCTTGCATAATCAAGTCAACTTCACCTGCTCTGGTCAAGAAATTCTTTTCTAAGAGTATTAAACCATTTTTTTGCAAATAGGCACAGGCATCCTGCTCCGCTTTATTGCCGCTTTTTTTGCGAGAAGTTAGCATTTTCGCAGGTGTAGAGTTGAGTAATTTACCAAATAGTGAGAGCTGCTTATCCACCATGCGGCACGGGTTTACCATTTTTAAAGCGTGCCCAACGTAAACTACGATGCAGGCTACCATCTTGGGATAAGTGGATGCCACCTGTTTTACCCCTTAATACTTTTCCAAACGTTTTTAAGGTGTCGATATTATTAGAAATGACAAAGGCGTCCATGCCCATGGCATAGATCCTTGGGAAATCTGTTTTTGGTTTAATGTTCTTTTGAATGCCATCTAAAACCCAAGGTGTCTCAGTGTAAATTAACCCATCTAGGCTTATGTCATTTTGCGTATTGAGTAAGCCTTTAAATGCATGAGAACTGGCATAAACAGGTGTGGTTGGTAAACGCTCACGAATTGAGGGGTATAAAACATGTGCTTGCGAGGGTGAGGCTGCCATTAAAATAGCATCAAACTCGCGACTTCTTGTGGTTAAACTTTGTACTATGTTGGAGACATTATTTATTTGGTTTGGATAACTGTTTAGCAAGACAACTTTTCCTGCTCGCTCAATGATGGCAGTGCGCATTGCATCTTGTAAACGCCGACCCCATGAGGAGTCTGGGGTTAATATAGCAAGCCGTTTTTGCCCTTGATTTAATGCAAACTGAGCTATCTGCACGGCTTCATCTGTGGGGGAAAGACCAAACTGGTAAAAATTAGCTCCTGAACTTATCGCATTTTGATCAACATAATTAAGCGCTAACGTTGGAACGCTTGGTTTGCTTTTTGCAATACGTGAAATATTGCCTTTGCTGAAAGGTCCAATAACAAAATTGGCGCCCTTGCTCAGCGCTTTTTGATAAATATTCTCTATTGAATCTGTTGCTGTATCGTAAATTTGCAATTCACTTTTACCGAGTTGATCTTGGTGTGATTGTTTAATGCCTTTTAAAAGTGTTTTGCCTATCGTTGCTAGATTACCCGTTAGAGGAAGTAGTACGGCAATTTGTCTTTTGTCGCTCTTAACAATGATTTTTTTTGGTTCAGTTTTTAGCTCAGCCGTGTTGCTACCACCACTATAAGGTGTGACAGTAGCTGAAGAAGTCGTGCCGACTAATTGCTTTGCCTTAACAAGACCGGGGTGAGTAGGATTACTTTGTAGCCATTGACTAAGCTCAGTGTTTAACTTTTCCTTATTGTTTTTTGATGTTCTATTTATGAAAGCCAAGCCCAACCAATTTCTTAAGACAGAATGCTTAATCTGCTTTCTACCTTCGTCCAACTTAAAAGTGGGAATTTTTTGTACATGACTCCAGATTCGGTCATGGTTCAGTCGAATTTCATGTGCTTGAGTTAAGTTGGATTCTTGTAAAACTAACTCCTGAACCAGCGCTAGTTTATCTTCACTAGATTGTGCCGCTAGCATGCGTGCGCCAAGTATTTTATTACCTAAAGCCATTGGTAAATTGTTCACTCGTTGTGGTAAAAGACGTAATGCTTCTCGGTAATTTCTATCATTCAAAGCAAGCTGTGCCTGTACAAATCGAAAACGTCCCTGATTCTCCACATTTAATCTGGAAAAGTTAACGGGTGCTAAATAGCGTTGCGTCAGTGCATTATCTTTTAACAAGGCGGCCAATTCAGCGGCTTGTAAAATAAGGCGCTCTCGTTCAGGTGAACGGTAATTATTAGACGCGGAAAAATAAGCACCCGCCGCATCGCGTTTCTTACCTGCCGCTAAAAAAGCATTTGCCTGTTGAATATCCTGCCCTGTTGGTAGCGAGTGATTATCAACTCGGGGCAGTGGAATTTGCGGTATAATATCGGACACTGAAGAACAAGCGCCTAGGAATAGAAACAATCCCCCGAGGGTGGTTAAGATAAGGTGCTTTTTAGTGATTTTTTGCGGCATAGAAAATCCATCTTCAGTGTATAAAAACTAATCAGAATATAACATAAATGTTGTAAAAAAGGAGGGGGTGCCATATGAAATCTCTGACGAAGTCTAATTATTTTTAACTTGTTAAAATTGCCGATATTTTACACGAAGATCGGCGCAATAGAGCGACTATTACGTCTCACTTTGTGAAAAATAGCGACAGTTTTTCCTGCGCTAAATTCTAATCGACTTAATAAAAGGTCCATATGAAAATAACAGACTCTAAATACGGAACACTTTATATCGTTGCAACACCTATTGGAAACCTCGGTGATATAAGCAAGCGCGCATTAGAAACGCTGGAAAAAGTGGATATCATCTGTGCCGAAGACACCAGAAATACACGTAAACTACTGACTCACTATGGTATTCAAGGTGATTTACACGCCGTTCACGATCACAATGAACAGAATAAAATATCACAAATAAAAGCATGGCTAAGTGTGGGTAAAAATATTGCACTTGTCAGTGATGCAGGAACCCCTTTAATTAGTGATCCGGGATATCATCTTGTTAATCAACTCGGTGGCGAATTTCCAATAGAGCCGATTCCTGGTGCGAGTGCCATTATTACGGCCTTGTCCATTGCAGGTTTACCCACAGATAGGTTTACATTTGAAGGTTTTTTACCCGCGAAATCCGTTGGGCGAAATAAAGCCTTAAAGGAAAACCTAAAAGAACAGCGCACCCAAGTTTATTATGAATCGAGTCACCGCATTGTGGTAACAATTGAAGCCATGAACACAATTTTTGGAGAGCAAAGAAAAGTCGTGTTAGCGCGTGAGTTAACCAAACTTTACGAACAAATTTTTCGGGGCAATCTAGCCGAATTAAAAGAATGGATTAGCGCAGACCCAATGCATCAAAAAGGTGAGTTTGTATTAATGCTTCAAGGCAGTGAAAAACAAAGCGAAAGTGATGCAATAGAAAGCACCACACAAGACCTCCTAAAAATATTCTTAGATGAACAACTCCCCGTAAAACAAGCCGCAACCCTAGCAGCAAAAATAACTGGTAAGAAGAAAAACGAATTGTATCGCCAAGCAATGGCGATTAAGTCAGTTGAATAGTATTCCTCACAGTACAATTATCAAAAAACAGGGGGGGTGCCATTATATATTATGTCACTAACTATCCCAGTCATTCCAGACATAGGCAATACGGTTAAGCTGTCCTGATTTTAGATCTTTGGAAGGGATTGAAAAATGTACGATGCCACAGTCTGGATCGGTTCGTAATACCGCAAAGCGAAGTGATTTAGCATCAGGTGATGGGTCTTCGCCACTTGTGCCTTGTAAATACCCGCCAAACCCTAAGCCTGATCCGCAGACACTCATTAGGGTGTAGTAATAATCATAGAAGTATTCTCCCCATTCGCAGTTCGGAATGATTGAGGTGTATGCTCCGCCAGTTGCATCGGGTAAGGAAAGAACTTCTTTTAATTCAATTGTATGCGCTTTTTTTGGTGTATTCACTTGATCTCCTGATGCGTCTTTTATCAGATCTTCAGGAGCATTTTGTCTCTTTAAAGTAGCATTTGGATTCCAAGGTTTTATCAGCGTTTCTACTACACCTAGATTGGCATCTGTGTAGGTGAATACTGAAAAGCCATCTTGTGTTGGCAGCTCTTGCCCTAGAACTGTTTGGCTAAAATCTTGAAAGGCAAACTGTCCAATAAAAGCGCAATGGTTGTCAGCAGGTAAATCATCTTTTGCGTCATACCAATTTGAAACTTCTGCGACTTTTGGCCACGATTCACCTTCGGCAAGATCAGGTAAACCCCATAAATAACTACTTGCTACTTTAGGTTCTTGAGTCGTTGGGGAATAGCTTAGAGATAGTGCGGGACGTAAATGAGTAAAGACTGAGTCTCGAAATTTAAACAATTCCTCTTGTTCAAAGCCTTCCATATTATCAATGAAAGTTTTTAAAAGTGGTACGCCAAGCATACCTTGCCAGTCAGCACTTCCACTTAAATTTTTAAGACAATTACCATCAAGGTTCTGATAGGCTTCAATGGTTTTTCTCACTGTATTTGCACGTACAGTATCGCCTTGTTTATCTAACCAATCTGCGTATCTGGCACGAGAACCATTGGATGAGAAGTCTGCGATAGCAGTATGTAATTGTTCAGCTTCAGCAAATAAAGTGCAGGCAGTGTTAATTTTCATTTTGTTGATCCTATTTGGTTACTCTAACCCTTGTAAATCAAACATGTTTTTTTGATGTATGTTTTGATAAAAGTGACATCTCTTTATTCATTTTAACCATGACTGCCTGTATTATGATAAATCTGCTATATTCTATATAACCTTGATATTACTTTTGGAGCTATTCGGTGTCACAAAATCAGACACAAAAACAATTAACGCTTAACGATACCAACAAAGGTCAGGTAGAAAAACAACTACAAAAAATTCTTGCTAGCACTCATTTTAAATATGCAAAAAAAACACAGCTATTTTTAACATATGTTGTTCAAAAGGCAATTGCGGGTGAAGAAAAGTTTCTAAAACAATATACCATTGCCGTTGAAGCTTTAGGTTTTGAGGAAGATTTTGATACTGATACAAACCCTGCTGTTCGTATTATGGCAGGGCGTGTTCGAGAACGTCTAGATAAGTATTATAGCGATACGGGCATTGATGACCCTATCGTTATCAGCATGCCTAAAGGATCTTATGTGCCTAGATTTGAAGAAAAAACACCTCAAAATGCAGCTACTTATCAAGACTCTCAAACTGATACAACTCAAGCACTGCTAAATAAAACTCAGGATTCCTCTAGTTTAATTAAACGTCCTAAAGTCTGGTTGCTTGTAGCATCCTTACTAGTATTTTCGGCTATAGCCATAAAACTATTGGCACCAAAGCAACAAGATAATAGGATTTCTTCAAGTCAGTTAAGTTCATATGAAACTCCTTTTGTCGATGTCATGCCTTTTGAAAATTTAACGAATGATATGGGTAATACCGTTTTCGCAAAGGGCATACGCTATCAATTAATATCAGATCTTTCACATTTTTCAATGATACGCGTACGTGATGCTAAAAATACAGAACGTCACTTGCATAAGAATAGTAAAATGCATGCCGATTACCGCCTCAATGGTGCTCTTATTAATACAGGTAAGCACATAAAAGCAACATTAATTTTAAGCAGTACAACGCCCGATGAAGTTATTTGGAGTAAGGACGTTAGCGTTTTAGCTAATGATAAAGGCTTTAATCAATTGATATATGATGGTGTTAAAGGCGTTATCACTAAAATGACTAGTTCTGCAGGAATGATGCATCTTGGTGCGATGAAGCGACTCCGCAGTCGCTTAGAGCAGGATAATACATCGAACACTTCAAGTTATGAATGTATTGTCCTTTTTTACGCCTATGACCTATCTAAAGAGCTTATTGATGAAAATGCCGCGAGAAAATGTCTCAAAGAAGCAACCGATCAAAACATACCTAATAGTACTTTGTGGGCAGCACATGGTCTTATGCTCTATTT
The DNA here is from genome assembly GCA_036478745.1 of Cocleimonas sp. Taxonomy (GTDB): domain Bacteria; phylum Pseudomonadota; class Gammaproteobacteria; order Thiotrichales; family Thiotrichaceae; genus Cocleimonas. The sequence continues at coordinate 51,074 of JAZGEM010000097.1, read as the reverse complement.
TGATTGGACAAGACGCAAAGTTAAAGAAGATGATAGCGCGTATATAAAAGCCATAAATGCGCTAAAAAAAGCCATTAAACTTGATCCTTTAAATGCACTTGCTCATCAGAATTACGGATCGATTATTATGTCTAAAGGTCAAAACGAAGAGGCTATGAAATCTTTTAAAATTGCCATAGAAATGAACCCTTCAAATCCAGAACCTCACGTTTTAGTAGGTTGGGTAAACGTTCAACAAGGCGAGTGGGAAACAGGCATTAAAGAAATCAAAGAGGGTATTGCAATGAGTTTTATTACTCCAGGATGGTTTCGGATCCCCTTAGCTGTTGATGCTTTTAGGCGAGAAGATTTTGAAGAGTCACTAAAACAAGCAGAAGAAGTCTATTTCAGTGGTGATAAAAGAGGGATAATCTTATCTCTAGCAGCAGCGATTAAGCTTAACCGCACTACCTTAATTGAGCGTTATAGCAAAGCATTTGCAGAGTACAGAAATGGAGAAGTAACCGACCCACTAAGTGTTATTAAAAGTATTTTGAAGGCACCTGAGATTTTAGAGCAATACACTGAAACAGTTGAGCCGATACTAAAGCCTTACGCTTTTATTAAACAATAGCAACTTCGTGCAAAGGTCTCTAATTATCAAAAAAAGGGGGGGGGTGCCATCACAGCTTATGAAAGTATTTGCGAGGTTAAAAAAATGCCCCTCTTAGTAAAAGAGAGGCGGGGAGAATTTCGTTTTATATGGGTAAGTAATATAAGTACTAACTTGCTTTTCGCCATGAACTTTCTTTGTTATCTTCCTCATAATCAACACGTATTAATTCAGATTCATCAAAGTCATCGACATTAATGATACTCATTAATTTTTCCTCAAATTGAGTCAGTTGTTGCGCTTCTTGCGGTGAAATAATCTCTTTTGCAAGGGCTGCTTCAATCAGTGCTGTGCCAACAAGTTTATCAATTTTTTTGGCTTTAATGGCTGCTCGAATAGTGCGTTGTATTGGTCTAACTTTTAGACTGTCTAGGAATACTTGATTCACTTTTGCTGCAGGGTTGTTATCTGCTACATCCATAAATAGTCCTGATATTAAACGTTCTCTTGCGTCCGTATCTTCGCTAATTGATTCTACAACCTGAGTTTCTAGTTTATCCTTAGGTGCTTTGAAGCGTCTACCAATTGGGAATGCGGCTATCTTGATGACTTGTGCCAGAGCGCGGTTTGGATAGTTTTCCATAAGCTCATCAAAAGCAATTTGGTATTCATGAAATAGATGATCGAGTGACCATTGAACGATAGGCCATTCATCTTCAGCATACTGATTGTCTTTGTGCTGTTTTAATACCATGCTAGCAAGGAATAGGGTACTGAGTAAATCCCCTAAACGTGCGGATAGCATTTCCTTAAATTTCAGTTTTGCACCAAGGCTTAGCATGGAAGCATCAGCAACTAAGGCGAAGACACTGCTGAGTCGATTAATATGTTGGTAATACTGATTGCGCTCATTGTTTCTAGTGGCAGTTCCTGCGAATGGGAGACCAATTCCAAGAACAAAGGCGCGAGAGAAGTTGCGGATTGCAAATCCAATATGTGCGCTGAGTGTGCTATCAAACGCCTCTCTTGTAGCGCTATTGTCTTCGGCGTGGGCGAGTTCCATTTCTTTTAAAACGTAAGGATGTGAGCGGATTGCACCCTGTCCAAAGATCATTAAATTGCGCGTGAGAATATTAGCGCCTTCAACAGTTATGGCGACGGGAATGGATTCATACATGGCTGAAATATAGTTGTTGGGACCTTTTATAACGGCTTTACCGCCATGAATATCCATTGCATCTATGGCACATTGCCTTGCCATTTCGGTAGTGTGGTATTTCAAAATGGCAGATGCCACGCTGGGTTTACTGCCGTAATCTATGGCCTGAATGGTTTGAATACGTGCTGCTTCAATAATATAACTAAAGCCAGCGATACGCGCTAATGGCTTTTGGATACCTTCAAACTTACTAATAGGTACGCCAAACTGACTGCGTAAATTAGCATAGGCGCTACTGGTCATCGCGGCACGTTTAGCGACGGCACCGGAATTAGTTGGTAGGGTAATGGCACGTCCAACAGATAGACAGTTAACTAGCATCCGCCAGCCTTTTCCTGCCATTTCAGGACCACCAATAATGGCATCTAAAGGTACGAAAACATCTTCGCCTGTAATGGGACCATTTAAAAAGGCATCACCGATGGGTAGGTGACGACGACCAATTTCAAGCCCTTCGACATCACGTGGGATCATTGCACAGGTAATGCCGTAATCTTTTGTGTCTCCAATCAGCCCATCGGGATCTTGCAAACGGAAGGCTAATCCAATTAATGTTGCGATAGGGGAGAGTGTGATATAGCGTTTCGAGAAGGTCAGTTTCATGCCTAAGACTTGTTTTCCTTGCCACTCTCCTTTACATACCACGCCAACATCAGGAATAGAGGTTGCATCAGAACCTGCGGTTGGACCGGTTAAGGCAAAACAGGGGATTTCTTTACCGCTAGCTAAGCGAGGTAAATAATAATCTCTTTGTTTTTCAGTACCATATTTTATTAATAATTCACCCGGTCCTAAGGAGTTTGGAACGCCGACAAGGTAGCTAATGCCACCCCCTGTATTGGTTAATTTTAAAAGTACCTGTGATTGGGCAACTGCGGATAATTCAAGACCACCGTATTTTTTAGGGATTATCATGCCTAAGAAGCCATTGTCACGCACATATTGGATGATATGTTCTGGAATAATATTCCAGTCGTGATTGATCTTCCAAGCATCAGACATTTTACAAAGCTCTTCTACAGGACCATCAAGAAAAGCTTGTTCCTCATCATTAATTGTTGGAATAGGCGTTGAAAGCAATTTATTCCAATTTGGCTTGCCGCTAAAAATTTCACCATCCCACCACACGGTACCAGCATCAATAGCTTCTTGTTCGGTATCTGAAATAGGTGGGAGTATTTTGCGAATAATGGTTAGGGCAGGGTTAGAAATTAGCTTCATCCTAATTAAAGGAATCGTAAAAATCAGTGATACCAGTGTACCCATGGTAAATACGGTTACTAAAAGCCAGTGTGCTGGTGTGAGCAGCGCTGAAAGTGTTAATGCACCTAATAGGAGACTGACTAGTTTTATAGGGCTTCCTCGAAAGGCAAGACTCATAAGTCCTGTAAGACCGATTAAAATGAGTATTGTGTTAATCATGACAACTACCTGCATGTTGATTGTTAATATTATCTTTATTTACGCGACAACTCTATAAATAGACTAATAAAAGAGCGAGCGTTCGCTTTTAATTAAATAACGGTGTACACTATAAGTCAAGATAATTATTTTAGAAGGTTCATTAGTGTCAGCTACAGCGCATCATTTACAACATTTAAATCAACGCAATTTTGCTGACTTTAAAAGAGATTTTTCCTATCAAGGCGATGCGCTTTATTCGCTTATTTTTCAAAGAAATAGCGATAAAATAAAAGTCAGTAAAGAGAAGTTTGCGGTTAAAAGCCTGCGTAAAATCTTTGATGCTACGTTTAAGGTAACACCAAAAATTGGCTTTCAGGCGATGTCATTGCGCGACCTTTCAACGACTACAGGCTTGAGTATGGGAGGGCTGTACTCCAGTATTTCCAGTAAAGATACGATTGCGATTATTGTAAAAGACGTGGTTGCGGTGATTTGTGCTGAGATTGTTGAAGACTCACGAGAGCAAGCAGACCCTAAAGCGGCTTTGGAAATTTTAATTCGCGGTTATTTGTATGCCTCAACATTGATGCAACCGTGGTTTTATTTTTTATATTTCGAAACAAAAAGCCTGCCTCAGGCGGATCAAGAAGGCTCGTTAAAGATTGAGCTAGTTCAAGTGAAAGAACTTAATACTTTAATTAGTCAGTTGGCATCGTCTAAAGATTCCTGTCATAAGGCTGACTTTGTCGCAACAATGGCATTATCATTAATTCAGGAGCGCTATTTAAAACCTTGGAAATACCATAATGCAGAAGAGACGATCGATGCCTATGCCGATAATTGTTTGCAGTTAATTTACCGTGCTATTTGTTCTGATAGCTAAGTATTTGAATAGTAATTAGGTCTCTAATTATCAAAAAAAGGGTGGGGTGCCATTACGGTATTCTATGCACTGCCTTCATAACGATTTCGAATAGACTCAATTAGAGCCTTTACTTTATCCATTTATCAGTGATAATTGCACATATTTTAATCATAGGTTCCACGAATGAATATTCGTAAACAATATTTAACAGCACTATTTTGTATAATGATAATGCCTAACTTACAAGCTGATACGTTGTTAGGGGCTGATATAGAAATAGGTTTATGGTCACCCAGTTATGATGCAGGGAATGCTTCAAAAAACGTAACAGGTAAAAGCCAGAGTGTTTTTGTCAGTGCTACAATCGAACATCCTGTTCCGCTTTTACCTAATTTAAAAGTATCCATTTCAAAGGTGGATAGTTCCGCTTACGATTATACTAAAATAGATTATACGGGCTATTATGAAATTTTAGATAATGATATGGTTTCTATTGATGTCGGTTTAGGCGTTACTGATTTTCAGGATGGTCATTACTTAGGTTTACCTTTTTCAGAAATATTACCACATGTTTATTTTGATGCTGAGGTTTCTTTCCCTTTAACAAATCTAACAGGGTATACAGATATTCATTTCTTAAGCGTTGAAGGCAATAGCATGACAGATGCTATTGTAGGACTACGATATGATTTTGAACTCATAGCTGTAGATCTCGGTGTAAAAGCGGGCTACCGCATCCAGCGCTTTGATGTTGAAGATTTTGATCAGTTGTCATTTGATGTGGAAACTAAGGGTGCTTTTGTTGGCTTGCAGGCTGATTTTTAAACATCAATTGAGTGGATTTCACTTTCTCTACTTAGAAGAGATTGAGTAATAATAAGTATCGCAGACAATCTTCCAAAATGTACGGGGGTGCCATACGTTCATATTTGACTGAATAATAACTAATTATCAAAAAAAGGTGGGGGTGCCATTATAGTTTGGTGCTACACTTTACCCTGTGAGTTGACCGAGCAATCGCGCTTTAAGCTTCGGCTTAAATCGAGGAAAGTCCGGGCTCCTTAGGGTAGGACGCCAGATAACGTCTGGGCAGCGCGAGCTGACGGCTAGTGCAGCAGAGAGAAGACCGCCAGACTGCCTTTAGATAGTAATATCTTCGGCTAGTTTGGTAAGGGTGAAAGGGTGCGGTAAGAGCGCACCGCACAACGGGCAACCGTTTGTGGCAAGGTAAACCCCGTCCGGAGCAAGATCAAATAGGGATGCAATAGGTGTGTACCCGCACTGTATCCGGGTAGATCGCTTGAGGTGTACGGCGACGTATCATCCAGATGAATGATTGTTCACGACAGAACCCGGCTTATAGGTCAACTCACACTTTTTATCCCAAGAAGCGTTCTCTGTTACTGAGGTCATAATGGCACCCCCCCCTTTTTTTAACAATTCATGTATAACACGTTTACTCGTTGTTGTATTAGCCAGACGATATGGATAAGCAACAAAAAAGCCGTTACGCACGTCAAATTCGCCTTAGTCAAATCGGTGAGTCTGGGCAACAACAGCTATTAGATTCCACTGCACTTATCATTGGCATGGGAGGTTTAGGTTCACCTGCCGCGATGTACTTGGCAGCGGCAGGAGTAGGTCGGCTCATTATTAGTGACTTTGATCAAGTTGAAGATTCCAATTTACAGCGTCAGATTATTCATCGCACGAAAGATATTGGTGAGTTAAAAGCATTTTCTGCGAAACGAACCATCGCAGAGATTAACCCTGATTGTGTGGTTGATGCATTGGATTGGCAGTTGGATGATAACGAGTTAGAAAAGTATATTAAGACATCAGATGTTGTACTTGATTGTAGCGATAATTTTCCTACCAGATTTGCTATCAATCGTGCCTGTGTAAAGGTGAATAAGCCACTGGTTTCAGGTGCTGCTATTCGTATGGAAGGGCAGATAGCGACGTATGTTCCGAATACTGATGGACCTTGTTATCAGTGTCTCTATAAAGAGCAGTATGAAAATACCGAAACCTGTGCAATGGAAGGCGTGTTATCACCGGTTGTGGGCGTTATCGGTACCCTACAGGCTTTGCAGGCAATTTTAGTGTTAACGGGGAAGTCGGATAATATAAATGGCAAATTAATGCTATTTGATGGTTTCAATATGGAATGGCAATCCGTGCGAATTCCTAATAATCCAAAGTGCCCTGTTTGTGGTGATCAATAAGTTCAGCACTGCTCCCATGGCAACCCTTCAAAACGCCAACCATTTAATGTACCACGATGATTGTCATCATCACGATCACCTTCAAAACCATCTGTCACATGATGAATATTGGTGAGTCCAGCTTCTAATAATTGAACCCCTGCTTTTTCAGAACGATTACCACTGCGACAGATCATTACAATAGGGCGGTTATCAGTTTGTACCGTTTTGATATCCTCTACAAAGTTTGGATTAATATCCCAGTCGGGCTCTTCCATCCAGCCAATATGAATACACTCTTTAGGGTGACCGATAAAGAGAAATTCCATTGATGATCGTATATCAATAAGTTTAGCTTCTGGGTGTTCTTGTAAGAATTCCCAGGTTTCTTTTGAGCTTAAATGCCCTAAGGTTTTATTATTCATAACCTGAGTGTAGGCATATGTTTAAACAAAGTCTTCAGATTTTAATTATTATTTTTCTGACTTAATTGATTTGAATTTATTATCTCAAAATGAACCAGAATAGTTTTTTGTAAGGGGTTGTTATTGTCATCTGATACCATTAAATATTGATTTTCACGAAGATGTGTTACGCCTTCAAAATTATCTAAAATCCAGCCATCTATACCATTAAAATTAGCAATGGTCTCGACTTTACAGTGTTGCTTTTTATTGCAGTTATCTAGATAGACACGTCGTAGATTTATGATAATAGGTGTGATCGGGTTTTGATAAGCTCTTTCAAGTACGAGTATATTACCATCAGGTAAGGTTTCTAGTCCCGTTACAGCGCTGTTAGTTGCGTGTGATGCTGCAAAATGCCAAACTTTCTTTGCTGATTTTTTTGTGTCTGAATAGGATGTAGCGTAGAGGGTATGCTTTTTCATATGATTCTTTTTTAGTGGGTATTCTGCTGCAGTGATGACGCCATATTTAGGATGAATGGTGACACTTTCTAAGGCCTTATTTTTGTGACGATAACTTTTTCTTTTTCTTAGCTTTTTTGGGATTTTAACCTTTGCTAATAACTTTCCCTTTGTAGAATATTTAGCAACTCTGGGCTTGTTTTCAAAGGAAACAATGAGTTGTGTATCCCCTTTAATTTTATTGTTTCCATTAATGATTGATAATCCTTCAGAGTCACTGTACTTACCTTTTAACTTGCTACCAATAATGTCATTTAAAGGCGTGGCATAGACAACTTCCATGCTTGTTAATTTATTGCTATCAAAACCTAGTTTGAGGTGATAGAGACGACCTTCATCAGATATAGCATAAAGAATTTGCTCATCTGTATCCCAAGCTAGTCCAGAAAATTCAGATATAGGTATCGAATTAATTCTACTTTGATTTAGCGCAATGCTTCCTAGTAACTTTATTTGCATAAAGTTTTCAGTTATACCGTCACTTCTGTTTTTGGGAAGGATAGGGAAGTCATACGAGCTTGTCTTTGAATAGGCACAAGAAGTGAGCGATACGGAGAAGACACTCAACAGTAGACATAAAAAAAGCCTCTGCATAGAACGATACAGAGGCTTAGATGTAGGTATGGTGTTTTTATCGTTCAGTTTTAGATTTGGCATATTGCCAATTATCTAATGAGAAGACACGATATTCAACATTCCTTTTATAAGAATTTTACCTGTTGGTATATTAATTTCATTACCTTTCTTTTCAACACTGATAGCTAATAGTCCAACATCTTCCATATTTCGCCATTCCTCTTTGCTAATTATGATTTCAGTTTTACCCGTTTTAGAAATTACGCCCATTTTCATTGGTTTGCCACCATGTTTAGGGTGACACCATAGGGTTAGTTCCATGCCACTCTCCAATTTCACTGGCATCTTTAAATCAACAGAAAGCTTCATATCAGATTTTTGGATTTTAGTCACAGCAACTGTCTTGGAAGAGCCTGACTCTAGGACAGCGCTATAAGCGGTAGCATCGGGTGTCATCGGGTTGAATAATAATACTGCCGAAACAATAAATGCCATTGCAGCTAAACCAAACCCTTGTTTAAAGAAATTGGATTTCCACCAAGCAACTTTTTCTTCTTTAACATGAGTCGCGGAAGTTGCGCTGATATGTGCTTCAATCTTATTCCAAACAGCATCAGATGGCTGGGCTTTAGGTACTAATTCTACCAAGTGCGCGAACTTATTTTCATAAGCATCGACGGTTGCACGAAGATAAAAGTGTGTATCCATAAGTGCTTCAAAGCGTTTGCGGGCACGACCTTGCATTGAACCGACAGCATATTCAATCGCAAGTTGCTCGAATAGCTCCGGGTTTTGGTAGCGCTTCGTTTCGTTATTTAGTTTAGACATGGTCTAATATCCTCAAGCCCTCTTCTAATCCAGGCTTTAATTGTTCCCAGGGGTCTATCCATTTTCTTGGCTAGTTCCTGATGCGTATGTCCATAATAGTAGGACAACAATATACATTCTCGTTGAGCAGGTTTCAGTTTATCCAAACAGGCCATTAAACCTTTTACATCCTGACTCAAATTTTCTAATGAATCTGGTTCCAAATCTGTCGCTGCAAACTCTAGACCTTCATATTGAATTTCGGTCTCTGCGGCTTTTGTCTTTAAGCTTCTTAGCTTATCCAGACCTTTATTTCGAACGACAGTGGACATCCAAGTCATTGCTTTACCTTTTCCCGGTGTATAGGTGTCTGCTTTATCCCAGATCTTAATAAACCCTTCCTGAAGAACATCTTCAGCAAGAGATTCTGTTTGCATCAAACGTAGACAAAGTCCCATTAATTTGGGCGATGTCATTTCATATAGCTTCTTAAAAGCTAGTTGGTCACCTGATGCTGTTTGTTGTAATAAATCAGCGTAAATATCTTCCATTGTATTATTTCTTTTGTGTGGTCAATTAGGTTGTTAATAAATTATCGTCTTGTGGGTATATATACGCAACCAATTTATTATGGACGCAAAAAAGGCTCCATGAAGGAGCCTTTTTGACGAATGGTTGTAAACTAAAGTTTACTCACCATCTTTAACTTCTTTCATGCTTAAGCGCATTCTGCCTTGGCGGTCAATTTCAAGTAGTTTAACACGTACTTCATCACCTTCTTTAAGATGGTCGCCAACTTTTTCAACACGTTCATCACTAATTTGTGAGATATGAACCAAACCATCTTTGCCCGGTAGGATTGTTACAAACGCACCAAATTCCATTATCTTAGCCACTTTACCGTTATAGATTGTGCCTACCTCAGCTTCAGCGGTAATATCTTCGATGATCTTTTTAGCCGCGTTAGCCGCCGCGCCGTCAACGGCAGATATTTTGATAGCTCCCGTGTCATCAATATCAACCTGAGCACCTGTCTGCTCAGTAATACCACGAATAGTCTCGCCACCTTTACCGATTACTTCACGAATTTTATCAGGATTAATTTTCATGGTGACATAGCGTGGTGCAAAATCAGAAACTTCTGTACGAGATTCAGAAATCACCTTATTCATTTCATCAAGAATGTACAAACGAGCTACTTGTGCTTGCTCTAGTGCTTGCTCCATGATTTCTTTGGTGATGCCTTGGATTTTGATGTCCATTTGAAGCGCATTGATACCATCTTTAGTACCTGCTACTTTAAAGTCCATATCACCTAAGTGATCTTCATCACCCAAAATGTCGGTTAGTACAGCGAAATCACCACCTTCTTTAACTAAGCCCATCGCGATACCCGCAACAGGCGCTTTGATTGGAACACCAGCATCCATCAATGAAAGTGAAGTACCACAAACAGAAGCCATTGAGCTTGAACCGTTTGATTCTGTAATTTCAGAAACCACACGTACGGTGTATGGGAATGACTCTTGATCAGGCATTACCGCAAGAACACCGCGCTTAGCTAAACGACCATGTCCAATCTCACGACGACCTGGATTACCCGTACGACCAGTCTCACCTACAGAATATGGAGGGAAGTTGTAATGTAGTAAGAAGTGATCTTTGTAAGAACCTTGAAGTGCATCAATGATCTGTGCATCACGTGTAGTCCCCAGCGTTGTTACTACCAAGGCCTGAGTTTCACCACGTGTAAATAGCGCAGAACCGTGGGTGCGTGGTAGTACACCAACACGAGATTCAATCGCACGAACCGTTTTGCTATCACGACCATCAATGCGAGGCTCACCTGCGATAATGCGACTACGAACGATAGATTTTTCTAAGTCATAGAATGCGCCTGAAACATCACCAGCATCAGCAGAGTCATCTGCATCTGTAACCAAAGTATCCATAAGTTTAGATTTTGCAGCAGAAACCTTGTCTTGACGATCCATCTTGTCAGCAGTTTGGAAGGCATCTTTAAGATCTGCTTCACAAATCTCTGCAACAGATTTTGCTAAAGCTTTGTCTTTTTCTGGTGCTGTCCATTCCCATGTTTCGTTGCCTACTTCTTTTGCAAAATCGCTGATTGCAGAAATAGCTACTTGCATTTCATCGTGACCAAATACAACCGCGCCTAGCATGATTTCTTCAGAAAGCTCTTTTGCTTCTGATTCAACCATCAATACCGCGTCGGATGTACCTGCAACCATAAGGTCAAGGTCAGAGTCTTTCATTTGTGCAACGCTTGGGTTAAGAATATATGCACCATCTTTATAACCAACCGATGCTGCGCCGATAGGGCCAGCAAAAGGAATACCAGAAGCCGAAAGTGCAGCAGATGTGCCTAGCATTGCAGGAATATCAGGTAAAACATCAGGGTTTAATGAAACAACATTGATGATGATTTGAACTTCGTTCATGTAGCCTGCAGGAAAAAGCGGGCGAATAGGGCGGTCAATCAAACGTGCTAATAAAGTCTCACCTTCACTTGGGCGCGCTTCACGACGAAAGAAACCACCAGGGATTTTACCAGCAGCATAAGTCTTTTCTTGGTAGTTTACTGTGAGCGGGAAAAAGTCTTGTCCTGGTTTAGCTTCTTTTCTTCCAACAACCGATACAAATACGACTGTTCCATCCATATCAACCTTAACGGCTGCGTGTGCTTGACGAGCAATTTCGCCTATTTCTAATTCAACAGTATGGTTTCCATACTGAAAAGTTGTTGTTACAACATCAAACATAATGTTTTTCCTTTGGTGTATGTCACGAAGGGTGTTTATAAAAAGCGACTAGTGTTAATTGTTTTTTATAAACAACCTAATGTGACTGAATAAATAAAAACACCGCAATATATGCGGTGTTTATTTTAGATACTTTTATATCTATTCATGGATGCTATAGCGTCAGCGTTGAATCCTTCAAAAGCAGGGTAGCTCAAGCTTGCTAGATTGCAAGTAGTTGCCAATATTGCTAGTTGAGATTTTAAATTCAAACTATTCATCCATAAATTAATAGAAGCGTCTTTTGTTTTAATGACGTATTAACGACGTAATTCTAATCGCTTAATCAATCCTTGATAGCGAGCGCTTTCAGTACGCTTTAAGTAATCAAGCAGCTTACGACGCTGATTAACCATTCTTAAAAGACCACGACGTGAGTGATGATCATGTTTGTGAGTTTTAAAGTGCTCCGTAAGGTGTCTGATATTTGCTGTTAAAAGCGCAACCTGCACCTCCGAAGACCCGGTGTCAGTGTCTGACAAGCGATATTCAGCTACGATTTTCGCTTTAGTTTCTGCGTTCAGAGACATAGTTCCTAAGTTCCAGATTAGTACCTACAATTAGTCTGACTAAAGGTAGATTGGGTTGAAATAGTAATCGTTTAATAACGACTACGCGTAAAAAGCGCGCATTGTAGCACGCCCTTGAGAGTAGGTAATAGTTTTAATTGGTTTTCATTAATCTTTTTGCAGCAAGCTGATGATCACTGGAATATCGACCAATACCGATAAAACTCTTTTTACTATCATAAAGGCGAATTAACTGACTGTTTGGTATATCTCTACGGCTAACTTTTAAGCCATTTTTTATTCGCGCCGTTTCTTCGTCTGCAAGTGTGAGAGAGGGATGATCTTGTAGAACAGAATCTATTGCCAGTAGTGTTTTATCCAAATCATTAGCTGTAGCAAGTGTTTCTATTTCTTCAATAGTATAGAGCTTGCTACAATCAAAGGGTTCTACTTCAGTACGCTTAAGCATTGATAAATGTGCACCACAACCCAATTCCTCGCCAATATCTTGTGCCAGTGTACGAATATAAGTGCCTTTGCTACACATGACATCAAATGTAATCGTATTATTTGTGTACTCAACTAATTCGAGTTTATGAATAGTTACTTCTCGTTCCTTACGTTTGATTTCTATTCCTTGTCTTGCAAGTTTATAAAGTGGCTGACCATTGTGCTTTAAGGCGGAGTACATGGGAGGAATTTGTTTTATTTCTCCTCTAAATTTTGGGAGGATGGTTTCGATTTCTGTTTCATTGAAGGGTGTTATTTCGCGCGTCTCTAAAACATCACCCTCTTTATCACCACTTGTGGTGATACTACCAAGCTCTAGTGTGCATAGGTAGCGTTTATTAGAGTTGAGCAGTAAAGGAGTGACTTTGCTTGCTTGTCCAAAACAAATAGGTAAAACACCGGTTGCTAAAGGGTCTAAGCTTCCTGTGTGACCTGCTTTTTTTGCATTGAATAAATAACGGACTTTTTGCAGGGCAGAGTTAGATGTTCTGCCGAGTGGTTTGTCGAGAAGTAAAATACCATCGATATCATTGCCTTTTTTTCTGCTCACAATGCTTTTCTGCTAATAGGTAATTAATTAATGTTGATCTGATTTTACGGCTTGATCAATTACGTGGGATAAATCATTGGCACGTTGTTCAGTATCATCATAAATAAATTGTAGGGAAGGGGTATTACGAAGTTTAATCGCACGTCCTAATTCACGACGCAGAAAGCCAGCCGCACTGTTCAAACCTTTTCCGCAAGCTTCGTGTTCCTCTTGATTTAAGGCATCAAAATAAACCTTAGCTTGAGTTAAGTCTTTGGTAACGGTCACATCGAGAATGCTAACCATGCTAACACGCGGATCTTTAATTTCATTGCGGATTAGCATGGCAAGTTCACGTTTTATTTGCTCACCAATGCGGTCTGTGCGGGAATAATCGTAAGGCATGACTTATTATTACTTACTCAATGAGCGTTCGATTTCAGTACGTGTAAATACTTCGATCTGATCGCCAGCTTGAATATCGTCATAATTCTTAACACCAATACCACATTCAGTGCCCATAGCGACTTGTTTTACATCATCTTGATGGCGACGAAGCGACTCAAGTACACCTTCGTAAATAACCACATCGTTACGTAAAACACGAATGGGTTCGTCTTTCTTGATCTTACCTTCAATAACGAGACAGCCTGCAATATTACCAAAGCCAGAGCCTGTAAAGACATCTTTAACTTCTGCAATACCGATAAGTTCTTCGCGTAATTCAGGTGCGAGCATTCCGCTCATAGCGTCACGAACATCATCAATTAATTCATAGATGATGCTGTAATAACGGATCTCTATTCCAGCTTCAGAAGCAACACGTCGTGCAGAAGCATCTGCGCGTACATTGAAACCAATAACAACGGCCTCAGAGGATTGTGCAAGACTGATGTCAGTCTCACTTAAACCGCCTATACCCGAAGATACAAATTTAACAACGACTTCATCTGTAGAGAGTTCATTTAGAGAGTTTTTGAGTGCTTCTAGAGAACCTTGTACATCGGCTTTAAGAAGAACATTGAGTGTACTCTTTTCGCTGTTTTGCATTTTCTCAAACATTTCATCCAATTTAGCAGCTTGTTGTGCAGCAAAACGGGTTTCACGTTCTTTTTCATGACGTTGTTCTGCGAGTTCTCTCGCTCTTCTTTCGCGTTTAAGAACAATTAAGTCTTCACCCGCAGATGGTGTACCAGATAGTCCTAATATTTCAACGGGTGTGGATGGCCCAGCCTCTGTAATTACCTTGCCTAAATCATCAGACATAGCACGAATCCGACCGAATTCTGAACCTGCTAGGACGACATCTCCTTTTTTCAATGTACCTTCTTGTACTAATACCGTAGCCACAGCACCACGACCTTTTATGATACTGGACTCAATAATACTACCTTTAGCAGGACCTTCTTTTCGTGCTTTTAACTCTAGAACTTCTGCAACAACTAAAATAGAGTCGAGAAGATCACTTACGCCATCACCTGTTTTAGCAGATACATTAACGAAAACATCTTCACCACCCCAATCTTCTGGAATAACTTCAAAACTGGAAAGTTCACTTTTTACCTTGTCAGGATCAGCTGCTTCTTTATCTATCTTGTTGATTGCAATAATCAACGGTACACCTGCAGCTCTCGTGTGTTTAATTGCCTCCTCTGTTTGAGGCATTACACCATCATCAGCAGCAACAACAATAATAACTACATCAGTTGCTTTAGCACCACGAGCGCGCATTTGTGAGAATGCGGCATGACCTGGTGTGTCTAAAAACGAAATAACACCTTTTTCCGTCTCTACTTGATAAGCGCCAATATGTTGGGTAATACCGCCCGCTTCGCCTGAGGCAATACGGCTTTCTCGAATATAGTCTAAAAGAGATGTTTTACCATGGTCAACGTGTCCCATTATAGTGACAACAGGAGGACGTGCCTCAGTTTCATAATGACTCGTATCTTCTAATAAAGACTCAGTGGACGATTGCTCTTCTATAGACTGTGCCGCAGTAGCAGTGTGACCCATTTCTTCAACAATTAAGATTGCAGTATCTTGATCAATAACTTGATTGATGGTTGCCATTACACCCATTTCCATCATGGCTTTTATAACATCGCCACCTTTAACGGATAACTTAGATGCTAACTCCGATACTACGATCGTATCAGGAATGTCGATATTGTGAGTCGCTGGCTCTGTTGGTTTTTCAAATCCATGATCAGTTGATTGTTCAATTTTAAGATGTCTTGATTGTTTCCCTTTTTTCTTGCGACGACCGCTATGACCCTGCTTAACATGAAGCTGTCCTTTGCCTGGTGCTGGCCCACGACCTTGGAAAGGTTTCTTTTTGCCTTTGTTTGCATTTACATTAGGTGCAGTTGCAGGGGCGGGTTTTCCAGTTGTAGTAGTTGCGACCTTTTTTGGTTCAGGACGTTTTGCAGATGGACGTTTTTTGAATAGTGAAGCGGCTTCTTCGCGAGCAGCTTTTGCAAGTGCTTCTTTTCGCGCTTTTGGATCAGTAGGTAAGGCTTCTTGCGTTTCTCTGCGCTTTTGTTCAGCATTGACCAAAGCTTGTTTATTCGCTTCTGCCGTTGCCTTAGTTGCTTCTCTTTCTACTTTTTCATCAGATTTTCTTTGACTATTTTCTTCACGCTCTGCTTTCGAATTCTTTGAAGCTTCTTCTCTGGCTTTTGTTTCGTTTGAAAGTTGCTCGGCTAAGTCATCGCTGCGGCTTGATGAAGAAGTTAACTCTTCAGTATTCGACGTATCAGTCTCTTGAACAGGTGCGGCGGCTGAACGACTAAAATTCTTCTTTCGTCTTACTTCCACCGACACACTTGGCTTACCCTGTGAACCAGAAACATTTACTTCACTATTTGAACGTTTCTTAAGAGAAATTTTCCCAGAAGACTTAGTTGCAGTGCTAGCTGTTGACTGACCCGTACGGATATATTCAAGTAACTTTAGTTTCTGTTTGTCGGTGATGCTATCGTCTGCACCAGAGACTTTAATTCCAGCACTACCTAGTTGCTCCAATAGGCTTTCAACAGGAGCACCAATTAATTCGGCGAGTTGTTTTACTATAATGTCTGACATTTATATATTCTCCTGTTAGCTTACACATTTGAAGCAGATTTATTGGCTTTTTCTTCTGCCTCTGCCTCAGCAAACCATGGTTCGCGCGCAGTCATGATCAACTTTGCCGCTTGTTCTTCGTCGATACCTTCAATTTCAGTTAATTCGTCGGTAGCTTGTTCAGCAAGATCTTCCATGCTGCATATTCCTGTACTGGCTAATAGTTGTGCTAAGGCATTACTCATACCTTTCATTTCCAGTAGGTCTTGAGAAGGCTTACCACCTTCACCCGTAATAGCTAGAGCGAGTAGGGCATTACGGGCTCGACTTCTGAGTTCTTCCGTAAGTTCCTCGTCAAACTCCTCAATACTTAGGAATTCTTCAGTAGGAACGTAAGCGACTTCATCTAAGCTAGAAAAACCTTCTTCAACTAAAATGCTAGCCACTTCTTCATCAACATCCAGTTTTTCTGCAAATAGAGAAACCAGAATCGATTGTTCGCTACGACTTTTACTCTCTGCTTCTTCTTCACTCATTACATTGAGTGTCCAGCCGGTTAACTTACTGGCAAGACGTACATTTTGACCACCTTTACCGATTGCTTGTGCAAGCATTTCTTCATCGACGCCGATATCCATGCTTCTCTTATCTTCATCAATAACGATAGATAAAACCTCTGCAGGCTGCATAGCGTTAATAACAAACTTAGCTATATCTTCATCCCAAGGGATAATGTCGACACGCTCATTATTCATTTCATTGGTAACGGTTTGTATTCTTGAACCGCGCATACCAACACAAGCACCTACAGGATCAAGATTTGGCACATTAGCACGTACCGCTATTTTAGAGCGTGAACCTGGATCACGAGCAGCGCCCATAATATCAATTAGTTCTTGCCCAATTTCTGGGACTTCCAGTTTTACTAGCTCGACAAGAAAAGCATCATCAATTCGACTGACCATGAGCTTAGGACCACCACGACCTTCTTCATCAATTTCTTGCAAAATACCGCGCATGCGATCACCGGTTCGTGCCATCTCACGCGGTATCATCATCTCACGAGGTACTAATGCCTCACTGTTTTCACCTAAGTCAATAATAATACCGCGACGATCAACGTGCTTAACGGTTCCCAGCACCAACTTACCGACGCTATCTTTAAATGCTTCTGCAACTTTTTGGCGCTCAGCTTGACGTACCTTTTGCATAATAACCTGTTTGGCTATTTGTGCCGTAATTCGACCAAATTGGATAGACTCTACAGATTCTTCTAAAAACTCACCGACTTCAAGACCGAGTTTGCGATCATCAGCGTAGCTTTTTAATATATGCCTTTCAGGTGATTCGAAGTCTGGGTTTTCATCATCCATGATTTCCCATTGACGAAATGTTTCATAATCACCTGTTTCTCTGTCAATATCTACTCGGTAACTTTGCTCTGATCCATATTTTTTACGAGTAGCCGTAGCTATCGCTATTTCTACAGCTTCAAAAATATCTTCTTGGCTGAGATTTTTCTCATTGGAAACCGCATCAACAACATATAATATTTCTTTACTCATAGTTATATTTCAACCCTTAGTCCAGTACTAGTCTGGCACGATCTATTGACTCAAATGGTATATCAAATTCTTGTTTATCTACCTTAACAGTGACAATCGTATCACTTGTTTTAACGAGAGACCCTTTAAAATTTCTTCTTTCTTCTATTGGTGTACGTGTACGAATTTTTATTGTATCACCGATGTAGTCTTGGTATTGCTCAGCAGAAAATAACACCCTATCCATCCCCGGTGAAGAAACTTCTAAAATATAGGCTACTGGAATGATATTTTCCACATCCATTACAGCGCCAATCTGACGGCTTACCTTCGCACAGTCATCAACGCTAATACCTTCATCGTTTTTTATGTTTTCTATGAAAATCCGTAATAGTGCGCTTTCACTACGTGGGCGATACTCGTAACCCCAGAGTGTATAGCCTAGTCCTTCAACAGTGCTTTTTACTAAATTGTCTAATGCCGTTTGCACGTCATGGTCACCTAAAATTTCTAAACATAAAATAATAAAAAAGCCCCGTTAAAACGGGGCTTTTTTATTATGAAAGATGCGAGCAGTAATCATCTTTCTCAAACTTGGTAGCGGGGGCAGGATTCGAACCTACGACCTTCGGGTTATGAGCCCGACGAGCTGCCAGACTGCTCCACCCCGCATCAGAGGTCGCAAAGTATAGGGGTAGTTACTAGCAAGATCAAATATTAATTTACTTTATTTTCATCAATCATTTTTTGCAGTTGTTTTTCACTTAAAAAACCACTATGAACCGTGATAATTTTTTGATCTGGACTAATTAAAACACTATAAGGTAAGCCGCCCGCTGCATTTCCGTATTTCTCTGCTACTTTGAGAGACTCATCAAGTCCATAACTGCTTGGATAATTAATACCAATCTCTTCGGCATAACTTTTTGCACTTTTCTTGTCTTCAATAGCGACTCCAATAAAAGTGAAGTTATTATCTTTATTGGTATTTTGTATTTTTATAAACCCAGGTATCTCAGCTCGACAGGGGGGGCACCAAGAGGCCCAGAAATTAAGTAATACTAACTTGCCTTTATAATCAGATAGCTTTAAATCTCCACCGTTGATATTAGGCAGTGTAAAGTCCGTTGCCACTTTTCCTGTTTGGGCACTTCTCTGTGTATATTTACTGAGTCCATAAACGGCAAATAAGCTTGCGGCCAAGATAATAAAGATGGCTATATTGGTTTTTTTCATTTTGATGTGTCTACTTGATTATTTTAGGTGTTTTTTAAGGTGAGCGGAAAACGCATCAGCATTCATATCACCTACCACACGAGAAGAAGGAATTTCTTTGCCATTTTTGCTAAAGAATAGAATCGCAGGCGGCAACGATATGCCCAGTGCTTTCATCAATTCCGTGTCTATTTTATCCATAGCAGTAACATCGGCTTGTAATAATACCATCTTGTCTAAATGCGTTCGTACTTTAGCTTTTGGAAAAACATAGCGCTCATACTTAATACAGTAACTACACCAGTCAGCATAAAAATCAAGCATCACGGCTTTGTTTTGCCCTTTGGCAGTAGAAATTTCGCGTTTTAAATCTTCGATACTCTTAATACGCTTAAAGCTGACATGAGAGCTTGAATTGCTTGAATTTGATTCATCGCTTGAGCTTGTCACAGGTGCTAGGTTTACTCCGTAAAGTGGGTCGGTCACACTTTGTCCGCCCATCTGACCACCAAACATAACAATCGCGCCATAAACGATAGCGGCGAAGCCAAGACCTTTCCATAGCTTCATCCAGCCACTTGCGCCTTCTTTAATGACGTTCAATGCTCCGAGATAAATACCACTGACAATAAGTAACAATGCCCAAAGAGACATAGTGAAACCCGTTGGGAAGATATTTGGCATGCGTTCAAGAATAACGAGTGCAACGGCAAGTAAAATAACTCCTGCAACCGCTTTGACAATAGACATCCAGTTGCCTGCTTTAGGGAGCAACTTGCCGCCACCTGCGCCAACGACCAGTAATGGTAAGCCCATACCAAGCCCCAATGCGAATAGGGCGAGGAAAGCATTGAGCATATTCGATGAAGCTGCAGCATAACCAAGCATTGCGGCGAGAACAGGGCCGCCACAAGGACCAACGATCAAAGCAGAAAGCGAGCCCATAATAGCAACGCCAATAAGTGACCCACCTTTTTGGTTATTGCTTAAGGACGTTAATTTGCTCTGTAAAGCTGCAGGTACTTGAATTTCATAAAAACCAAACATACTAAAGGCAAGAACAATAAAAAGAAGTGCAAATGCACTCAATACCCAAGGATTTTGAAAATAAGCCTGAATTCCGACACCACTGGCAACCGATGCGGTGATAGCACCTACAATGCCGAATGTAACAGCCAAAGAGAGAACATAAACAGATGACAAGCCCAAACCCTTCAGCATCGAGACTTCTTTACCTTGACCAACAATAATACTGGAGAGAATAGGGATCATTGGATACATACAAGCGGTGAAAGCAAGTAATAAACCAGCGCCTAATGCTGCCAAGAAAATACCTAAAAGATTATTACTATTTAAGCTCTTATCGAGGAAGTCATTCCCGGTTGAGATCTTCTGAGTGTTATTAAACGTAATATCTTCACTGCTATTCGAATTAGCCGAAGTTGACTTAGCTGCCTCTGCAACAGCAGGTACAGCAATTTTATTTGCAGCTGATGCAGGACTGTCAGCAGCACTAGCAAGATTAATGGTTTGTGTTTTAGTCTGTGGTGGATAACAAATTCCTGTCAGCTTTGAACAGCCTTGGTAAGAGGCTTTAACAGTAATAGAATCTGCCTTACCAATAACAGGGATTTTGACATCAAAGTCTTTATTATAAATAACAATATCGCCAAAATATTGATCATGCTCTGCTTTACCCTTTGGTAATATAGGCTGCCCCAGAGAAACACCTTCAGCAGGATCAATCAGAGAAAACTTTAATTTGTGCTGATAAAGGTAATGACCTTCAGTAATATTCCAACGAGCATTCAGGCTTTGTTTATCCGTTGCACTAACGTCATATGCAAATGCTTGATCAGGTGGAAGAGGGGCATTGGCGTTGTTAATCCCAGTAATGCCTAATTCATCTGCAAGGCTAAATGATTTCTTAGCTGCAACTGGGCTTTTACTAATCGCTGCGGCTGGTTCTGATGTAGCCGCCGCCGCTAGTTTTAACGACAGTATTTTTTTCTGTGGAGGATAACAAACACCAATATCCGCACAGCCTTGTGATGAGGTTTTTAATGAAAGAATACTTGCCGATGAATCACTGCGAATAATCGGTATTTCTGCAAGCATTTTATGCCGATAAACTTCAACTGTCCCAAACCCGGGGTCCTCTTTTATTTTACCTTTTGGGAAAACAGGTTCACCCAGTGTAATACCTTGTGTGTCACTTTTAAAAGAGTAGCGCTTGCGATACATATAATAGCCATCGGCAATATCCCAAGTCACTTGAATTTTATCAGGAGAATTTGATGTGATGGATGCTTTAAACGCATCATCTGGCTTTAATAAGTCATCAGAGCTTGCTGCAAAAATACTAACTTGAAAAAGTAAAACAAGAAGAGAAAGAAATATTTTATTAATCATATTGTTTTTAGTCATTATTATACTAGTTAAAGAATTATCACATATTGTACGCTGAAAATACGGTAAATAGATGCAATCTTGTAAAAAAGGGGGGGATGCCATTACAAATATCTAGAAGAAATATCCTGTTTTTTATTTCCAGATATCAATATCTTTTCCCGATTCCAGTATCTTCTTTGAGTATTCATCACCATAAGCAATAAAGTTTGGGTATTCTTTATATTTCTTTTTGATGAAAAAGCTCAGTAACTGCTGGAAATGAAAAGATTTTAGCAGACCCGTGAGTCTTTCTTTCTCTTTACCATCAACAAAAACCAGCATTGCTGGACGGTAGCTAATTCCCGCTTCTTTTAGTAGTTCTTGAGCCGTTGTTGTATCGCCTTGTGGACCAATAATCTTTTTATTTGAAAGTACGTCTAACCTTACAACGTTAAATTGCTTCATCAACACTTTCGTTTCTGCTAAATCCAAAATTTCAGTGTGAAAACGATCACACTCATCACAGGTTTTATCTTCAAATAATACAGCTAAGGGTTTTTTAGATTTAGTGAACTGACTTAAGTCTGCGGTTTTGATAAAACTTTCATGATCTAATAAGGTATAAACCGAGTCCGTTAAATGGCTCAAACGATAGCTAGGAAAGTCAGTTTTTTCATAAGCTTTATCCTTAATGTAGTTTAACACCTGCTTGAATTCTCTCGGAGAACGATAACCATTTATTCGTGTCACCACTTTGTTTTTAGCGTTCATAAACAGTAATGTTGGTGTGTATTTAATTTGCAAAGCCTGCGCTAATTCGACTTCGGTCACATCTGTATTTTCATCAAAGGCGACATCACGACTGCCTTTGATATTAAGGTGGATGCTGTCAAAGTTCTTTTCGATGAGATCTCTATTACCACCCTCTTTTTCAAAATTAACAAAGTTATCTTTGAGCATTTTGTCGCAATAGGGGCAACCTTTTAAATGAGCAAATACCAGCATGTGTTTGTCAGAGTCAGCCGCATCTGCTGCATCTTCCCTAAAATCCAAGAAACTATCTTTAAAATAGCTGGGTATAACAACATCCGCCGTCCCAGTTACTTTCCCCATTTCTTTAGCCTCTGCGAAAGTTGTTAGACTTATTAAGATGAGTAATAAACTGGCAAAGCGTGGAAAATGTAGTTTGATTAAATACGGCATGGAGAATTTCCTGTTTTTATATGTGCTAAGGTCTTATGTGGAATGTAAGCGTTAAGGTTGATAATGTTAGCACAAGTTTGAATCATCTAAAAAGAGGGGGGGTGCCATAATACTGTGAGACCAATATTGCTGGAGTATCATTGAAAAAATAAATTTAAGCGCTATATTTACTATTAAAACCCCTACTTAGAAAAAAACTATAGGCACCTGATCTAAATGCGCTCATTCCCCATTTTTTTTGTATTGTTCTTAGTCGTTCCCATTATTGAGATTTTCTTCCTAATTAAAGTAGGGGAAGTGATCGGTGTATGGTGGACTATATTATTAGTCGTGTTAACCGCTGTTATTGGAGCAGGTTTATTACGCCAACAAGGCTTATCCACACTGGCACGCTTTCAGAAAAACATGGGACAGGGAAAACTTCCCGCGCAAGAAATGGTCGAAGGCATCCTGCTAGCAGTGGGTGGGGCGTTATTAATGACACCAGGTTTTGTAACCGATACCTTCGGTTTTTTGTGTTTATTACCTTTTACTAGAAAGTTTATAGCCGCTAATATCATAAAACGTTCTGCGGTTAGTATGAGTGCGCGTATGGGCGGATTTTCTCAGGGTGGAAGTAGCGCTCCTTTTGGATCAGATTCTAATATCTATGAAGGTGAATTTACCGAAGTGAACGAAGATCCAATCGTAATAAGCTCAAAAGATAGCACTAATCGTAAATAATCCTTGAATTACCCAAATCAGACCTTATCATTAGCAGTCTCTGAGTTAGACTGCTAACAAAGATTAGTTATTTTATTCAGACCAAATTTAATTTAAATATTCAAAGGAGTTAACCATGGCAATTCGCCCTTTACATGATCGCGTATTAGTACGCCCTACAGAAGAAGAAAAAACCAGCGCTGGTGGAATTATCATTCCTGATAATGCCAATACAGAAAAGCCAAACAGTGGCAAAATCATTGCCGCAGGTAATGGCAAAATTACAGATTCTGGCGACGTTCGCGCAATGGATGTGAAAGTTGGTGACAACGTTTTATTCGGTCAATTCGCAGGAACCGCTGTGAAAGTTGACGGTGAAGAGTTATTGATGATGAAGGAAGAAGATATTCTAGCAGTCATCGAATAAATAATTGCACAGGGCATTTACTTTTTAGTCCTGGTACGGCGTTGCTTTTAGAGAGCGCCTTGTTCCAGAATAAATCTAAACGCCCTGAACAATTATTATTAAGTATATTTATAGATGTTTTATACATAAAAAACAAAATTAGAGGAAATTATCATGGCTGCAAAAGAAGTAATTTTTGGAGATGACGCACGCGCTAAAATGGTAGCAGGCGTAAACATTCTTGCAAACGCAGTAAAGGTTACATTAGGTCCAAAAGGACGTAATGTTGTATTAGATAAGTCATTCGGTGCACCAACAATCACTAAAGACGGTGTATCAGTTGCTAAAGAAATCGAATTAGAAGACAAGTTCGAGAACATGGGCGCACAGATGGTGAAAGAAGTTTCATCACAAACATCTGATATCGCAGGTGACGGCACAACAACAGCAACAGTACTTGCTCAAGCGATCGTTCGCGAAGGCATGAAATCAGTTGCGGCTGGCATGAACCCAATGGATCTTAAGCGCGGTATCGACAAAGCAGTGAGTGTTGCAGTTGAAAAACTACAAGACATGTCAAAGCCATGTGCAGATTCAGATGCAATCGCACAGGTTGGAACAATTTCTGCAAACTCTGATGAAAGCATTGGTGGCATAATCGCAGAGTCTATGGATAAGGTCGGTAAAGAAGGCGTTATCACTGTTGAAGAAGGTACTGCACTAGATAATGAACTTGAAGTTGTAGAGGGCATGCAATTTGATCGTGGTTACCTATCACCTTACTTTGTGAATAACCAAGAGAACATGACAGCTGAGCTAGAAGAACCAATGGTTCTTTTACATGACAAGAAAATCTCAAACATCCGTGATCTTCTTCCAGCACTCGAAGGCGTTGCAAAAATGGGCAAGCCACTTTTAATTGTCGCAGAAGACATTGACGGTGAAGCACTCGCAACATTGGTTGTAAATAATATGCGCGGTATCGTAAAAGTAACGGCTGTTAAAGCACCAGGTTTTGGTGATCGTCGTAAAGCCATGCTTGAAGACCTTGCAATCCTAACGGGTGGAAAGGTAGTTTCTGAAGAAGTTGGAATGAGCCTTGAAACACTGACGATGGAAGACTTAGGTTCTGCTAAGCGAATTGTTGTTGATAAAGAAAACACGGTTATTGTAGACGGAGCAGGTTCGAGTGATGAAATCAAAACACGTGTAGACATGATCCGTGCACAGATGGAAACAACCACATCTGATTACGATAAAGAGAAGCTTCAAGAGCGTGTAGCAAAATTAGCTGGCGGCGTAGCAGTCATCAAAGTTGGCGCTGCAACAGAAGTTGAAATGAAAGAAAAGAAAGCCCGTGTAGAAGATGCACTTCACGCAACGCGCGCAGCCGTTGAAGAAGGCGTAGTCGCAGGCGGTGGTGTAGCATTAATTCGCGCACTACAGGAAATCACAGACCTAACAGGTGACAACCACGACCAAGACATGGGTGTAAAAATTGCACTACGTGCGATGGAAGAACCAATGCGTCAAATCTGTCAAAATGCTGGTGATGAATCATCGGTTGTCGTAAACGCAGTTAAAAACGGCGCAGGCAGCTTCGGCTACAATGCACGTACAGGTGAATACGGCGATATGATTGAAATGGGAATTCTTGATCCAACTAAAGTAACGCGAGCAGCACTTCAAAATGCCGCATCGGTTGCTGGATTGATTATTACTACTGAAGCTATGGTTGCTGATATGCCTGAGCCAGCAGGTGCTGGAGCGGCTATGCCTGATATGGGCGGGATGGGTGGAGGAATGGGTGGCATGATGTAATTTAAAGAGTCTTTTTGTCCAATCTTGGCGTTGGGCATTGAATCTCAGACTCTCACGTACTAGTGTACGCTTCGATCCTGAGATTCAATACCCGCCTTGATCTTGAACAAAAACCCTGCTTTAAATATTTGTCGGATACATTTTCGTTTTATCCTAGAAGGGACGCTTTTTGCGTCCCTTTTTTGTAATAAAAAAGAGTACGGAGTCATAATATTAATTTTAATTTACTCTATCCTTCTCAAAGTGAAGGTCAAAAGCAGTTAACTATTCAATCTGGTCAGATTCTATTTATGCTTGGATCTAATGGAGCTGGTAAGTCAACTTTGATACATCACTTTGGTAAACAAAACATTGGTCATGTAAGGCGTATCACTACTCATAGACAAGTTTGGTTTAACTCGGATGCTGTAGAACTCCTTCATCTAGAATACAAGCAAATCAATATCAAATTGGATGATCTCCATTCTATTAATTTGGCTCAGAGTAAAAGTTCAATATTCTCTTTTTGTTTCCTTTATGTGTTTTATGCTGTATAAATAGAACATTAATAAAACATGAGCACAATTAAAGGAGCTGAAAAATGAATAAATTAACGCCAATAAACAAAAATTCGATAAATGCTATCGTGCTATTTTTAACAGGATTCTTTTTGATACAAGTATTATTAAGTAATTTCCTCTATGTTCAACACCCTCACGGTGGCTGGGTTACTGCTTTAGGAAATATGACAACGTCAACTATTTTTTATGCTTCATTATTTGCTTTGTCTTTATGCTTACTTGCGTTATGGCGCTCAGCTTCAAATGGAAAACCAATCAAACACTCTACAAACAGAAATACTGGTATGGCTAACCACTCATAATATCTATAAGAAAACAATTGCAATGTTGTAAAAAAGGGGGGTGCCATTACAAAATCATAAGGTCGAAGGAATAACATTTTCGTATCCTTTCGCGACAAAGTAGTATTACCATGCTATTCTTACTCTAAGTAAGGAATATATAAAAAGGTAAGATAATGCAGGCGACAATGACATCTAAGGGGCAGGTAACTTTCCCAAAAGAAATTCGTGAAAAACTACATCTTGAAGCGGGTGATAAATTGGAATTTACTATTACGGATGAGGGACAATTATTAATTGTTCCTAGGACTGCTTCTGTTAAAAAATTAAAAGGGATGTTATCTAAGCCTAAAAGTCCTGTATCACTTGAAGAAATGGATGCGGCAATCGCTAAAGGTGCTAGTGCCTAATGAGTGAAATGATCGGTATTGATACGAATGTGTTGGTTCGATATATTACACAGGATGACAAGCAACAAGCTGATAAGGCGAATCAGTTTATTGATGATAAACTCAGTTTAGATAATGCGGGTATTATTAGTAAAATTGTTTTGTGCGAGCTCACTTGGGTGTTATCAAATGCTTATGGATATTCTAGAAAGGATATTTCAAATGTCATACAGCAAATCTTAATTACACAAGAATTTGTTATGGAAGATTCTGATTTAGCACAACAAGCATTACAGAGTTATCAAAATGGCAACGCAGGATTTGCAGATTATTTTCTGGCACAAACCCACTCTGAAATGGGAGCAGGGAATACGGTTACTTTTGATAAAAAGGCAGCTAAGTCTGAACTATTTCAGTTGCTCTAGTCAAAAGGTGTCCTTTTATGGAAAAATCAAAACTTTATTTCGCTAAGGAACTGACTGAGTTATTAAAACCATTTGAGCAGTCACTAGAGCAATTAAAATTACAGAAACTAAAGTTGATTATCCATGCTGGTACACCAAAAACGGGCACAACGAGCTTACAAGTCTACCTCGATAAAAAACAACGCAAGCTCAGAGGGAAAGGGATTCTTTATCCGCATAATCTTGAAAAATTACAAAACTCCACTGCACCTACACACCAATGGTTTGAGAAAAACCTAGTCACTATAAACTTGGATAGCTTTCTAGAAAATTTTAAGAACATAATCTCGCAAGTTCAAAAAGACACCCACACCATTATTCTCTCATCTGAAGGTATTTATAATTACTGGTGGGATTTTCCTGATGAATCAAAAGCGCTTTTATATGAGCTGAGTAAACTCTTCGACGTTGAAGTTTGGGTATGGTTTCGTGAGCCACTTGCGTTTATTGAAAGCTATTACAAACAATGTATTCGCAACCCACAAATTGAAGGCAACCCGTGTTATGGCAAAGATTTATCCTTTGCTGAAATGTTGGAGTTCGAATGGTTTTCTCAACATTTGAATTATCAAGGCTTCGTTAGCGAGTGCCAAACCGTGTTTGGTGAAAATAACGTTTCAGTCTTTAAATATGAAGGTGATGTGGTACAACAAATTATTCAGAAGTTAGGCTTAGCAACCCCCCACGATAACCCAACCCCAAGACAAAATAAAAGTTTAAACAGCGCTTCGATAGCATTACTAAGAACAATAAACCGCTACGATATTAAAGCAAAAGATAAAGCGCTTTTGATGCCTTCTTTAAAAGAAATCAATGGGGTTCTTGAAAATTACACACATGAGCCATTGATTGATGAAGAATCTAGACAAAGGGTTTTGAAGGTATTTAGTCCTATAACGTTCTGATCTCTGTCCCATTAGATCAAAACAAAGAAGCTAAGCTCTATATTGTCGATCTCAAATATAAACAAAAAAATTTAAAAAGGTAAATTGAACTGTCTGTTTTTACTAAGGTCTTTAAAGGAGCCTCTGATTAAGCCCTATAAATTTTGTGTGATGCCAAAACCCCGAACCTAAGCATAATCCTTTGTAAGCTTACAGAATTTTTTGGGACTTAATCAGAGGCTCCTTAAATCAATATTCTAAAAATAATGGTGGAGTTTACAATGTTTTTTCTTAAGTCAAATAGTCGTTTGATATGCCTAAATATTTTTCTTGTGGTTTTATTGTCTGCTTGTGGTGGGGGGAACAAAATAAGTAATCACAGTGATATTCAAACGTCAACGAATACAGAAAATATTGAAAACTCTGAAAGTGACGATAACGAGCCAGTTGTTGCGACGCCTACTCCAGCTCTAGTCATTGATGCAGATACAACATCGCCTATAACTGAAATGGATAATATTATTCCAATAATAAAGCTCAATGGACACTCTCTTTTTGAAGTCGTTGAAGGTTCTATTTATAACGATGCGGGTGCAACGGCAACAGATAGCCAAGACGGAAATATCACTGCTAATATTATAATTGCGGGTGATAGTGTCAATACAAATGCTACGCCCGGAACTACCTTTACAATTACTTACAATGTTTCTGATGCGGCAGGAAATACTGCCATAGAAGTCACGCGTAGTGTCTCAATCATTGCAAACCCAAACGATGCACATCAGATACCTGCTTTAACTGAGGCAGAAATTATTAATTATCTCACCATTATAAATAACGCAAGATCAGTCGCAACAAACTGTGGTGGTACAGGGACTTTCCCTGCTGTTCCAGCGGTAACTTGGAGTGACAAGTTATACAAGGCGGCATACGAGCATAGTCAGGATCTATCAGAAAGCGATACTTTTTCACACGATGGTTCTGGCACAGTTTCAGATTGGAGTGGCTTTGCTTTAAAGAAGAAAAGCACCATGGCAGATCGTGTCGCGACTTATGGCTATAGCTGGTCTTGGCTTTCTGAAAATATCTCTGCGGGTACAACAAGGGACAACCCGCAACAAGCCGTGGATAGTTGGTTAGCAAGTTCGGGGCATTGCCAGAATATTATGAGTGCGAACGTTACTGAAGTGGGTATGGCTGTATCAACGAATCACAATTCAAAATTTAGCCATTATTGGACTCAGAATTTTAGCAATCCTCGGTAATCATCTATTGCTTATAACTGATTGTGGAGTGGTTAGGGAGATAAGTAAGGCTTTAATCAATCTTCCAAAATGTACGGGGGTGCCATTCAATTTTCACCCCATTTTATATCGTTTTTAATTACTACTGACACAATGCTGTCAGTAGTGTTACTTTATACTTCTACTTCCAAATTAAACAAACTAAAGGAACAAGGTATGAACCCATTCACAATTATTGAATCTTTTGAATTACATGAAGGGCAACTTGAAAACTGGAAAGCATTATCAGAAGAAATTGATAAGGATATAGCGAAGGCTGAGGGTTTTGTCAGTCGTGATTCGGGAATTGATGCTGAAGATAGAGTTTACTGCATCGTTAAGTGGGAAAGTAAAGCGCATCAAGAAGGCTTTATGGAGAATTTTATGGCACAAGAAGGTGCTGATGAAATGATGAAACAGTTTGGTAGTATTGCGAATATGGAAACGGAAACGCGTAAAGAAGTTGAGATATTTTAGTCTCTGTTAAACTTTATAAACAGGTTTTATTCCAAAACTTATGTTTTGACTACTACATTAGTGCGACTGGAGTGTATTAGATACCAATCTTCCAAAATGTACGGGGGTGCCATTCAATATTTATAATGAAGTTTATTATGCGAATGGTACTTTCGTTTGTCTAGCTAATCATAGTACTTTTAATTGTGTCATTCGGATACACCTTACCTTTGTTATCCTATAATCTGAATATTAAGTCACATGAAAAGAGTACAAAATGGATAGGTTGGATAAACTTAAAACAATTTTTTCGCAAGATAAAATCCTTTTTGATAGCGATTCCTTACAACATTACGGCAAGGATTGGACAAATGTTTATCAAGCTGATCCGCTAGCGATTGTTTTTCCTGAGTCTACCGAGCAGGTTAAAGCCTTAGTCGATCTAGCTAATTTAGACAATATTGCACTGGTTCCCTCAGGTGGCAGAACGGGATTAAGCGGTGGAGCCGTTGCCGGTAATAAAGAGGTAGTTGTTTCATTTGAGCGAATGAATAAACTCCGTGAGTTTCACCCGCTTGATCGTAGCGTGATTTGTGAAGCTGGCGTAATTACCCAAACACTACAGCAGTTTGCGATAGATAATAATCTTATCTACCCCGTTGATTTCGCGTCCTCAGGCTCTAGTCAGATTGGAGGAAATATAGCGACTAATGCAGGTGGGATTAAGGTTATTCGCTATGGTCTCACCCGTAATTGGGTACTGGGTCTCAAAGTTGTTACGGGTAAGGGTGATATCCTTGAACTAAATAATGGCTTACAAAAAAATGCTACTGGTTACGACCTGCGACACTTGATGATCGCATCGGAAGGGACACTGGGTTTTATCACCGAAGCTACCATGCAATTGGCAGAGACTCCTAAAAAGCTAAGTGTCGTTGTGTTAGGTGTCACTGATATTAATACGATTATGAATGTATTCGAAGCATTCAAAGAGACAATTACGCTAACTGCCTTCGAATGCTTTTCTGAATTGGCACTTCAGCATGTACTTCAGGCGCAAAATCTAACTCGTCCTTTTGAGCAACAAGCACCGTTTTATATTCTGCTAGAGTTTGAAAATGAAAATGATAGTCGTGAAGATCAAATGCTCAGTACCTTTGAAATGTGTTCTGATAAAGGTTGGATTATCGATGCGGTGATGAGCCAAAGTGAGCAGCAGTCAATCGATCTGTGGCGCTTACGAGAAGATATTTCGGAATCTATATCCAACTTGATTCCGTACAAAAATGACCTGTCAGTGACGGTTTCAAATATCGCACGTTTTTTGGATCAACTTGATCAGATGGTAAGCACGCTTTATGCCGACTTTGAGGTGATTTGGTACGGTCATATCGGAGATGGTAATTTACACTTGAATATACTCAAACCAAAAGACATGGAAGTGAAGGCTTTCTTTGAAATTTGCGAAAACATTAACTATGATATTTTCAGTTTAATCAAGAAAATGAAAGGCAGTATCTCAGCCGAACATGGTGTGGGAATGATCAAACGGGACTACTTGAACTATTCTAGAAGTGAACAAGAAATTGCCTATATGAAGGCGTTAAAAAATGTTTTTGACCCTAATGGGATTATGAATCCAGGGAAAATATTTAACTCATGAGACCGATACTTTGAACGGGTTAATGGACAAGTAATGTCTATCGAACAAATAATCTCAAGCAATAAAATTCGCCAGCAATTCAGCGCGGCATTATCAGCCATGTATAAAGAAGAAGTACCACAATATGCCCGCATGGTTGCTTTGGTTGAAAAAGTGAATAAAGAGGCACTGGAAAAAAACACATTTTCTTTTAATGACGTTGATCATGAAAACCTAAATAGCGAACACCACGGGGCGATACGACTTGGTACTAACGAAGAGCTGTTTACTATGCGTCGTTTGTTTGCCGTCATGGGAATGCAACCCGTGGATTATTATGACTTGAGTGTGGCTGGAATCCCTGTTCATTCCACTGCATTTAGACCGCTAAGCCAGCAAGACCTTCAACAAAACCCATTTCGTATATTTACCTCATTACTAAGACTTGATTTAATCGAAGACAGAAAATTAAGAGAAAAAGCACAAACTATTCTTGGCAAGCGCAAAATTTTCTCTTCTCGATTAATCGCATTACTTGAAAAATTTGAAACAAATGGAGGCTTAACAAAGGCTCAGGTAAACAGCTTTATTGTTGAATCTTTAGATGTGTTTCGCTGGCATCAAAAAGCCAATGTTGATCAGAAGACGTATCTAGCACTAAAAAAAGCGCATGGATTAATAACCGATATTGTCTCTTTCAAAGGGCCTCATATTAATCATTTAACGCCAAAAACCTTAGACATTGATCGAGTACAATTAGAGCTTTCAAGGCAAGGCTTTAATGCCAAAGCGGTTGTTGAAGGTCCACCCCCAAGAAAATGCCCTATCTTATTGCGCCAAACCAGTTTTTTAGCGCTGCAAGAAACCATAGAATTTAGCGATGGGAAATCAGGAACTCATACTGCACGGTTTGGAGAGATTGAACAAAGAGGGCTTGCATTAACACCGAAGGGACGAATTTTATATGATAAATTAATGCAACAGGTTCGCTCTTTAAATGTAAATCCATCGGATTACCCCATTCAACTGTTAAAGGCTTTCTCAGATTTTCCAGATAATCACAAAGCACTTTATGATCAAGGTTTAGCGTATTATGCGAATAGAGATAATGAAAGTGATGTAGCAAATCTTGATAGCCAGCAGAAAACCTATCAAGATTTTTTACCCGTTAGTGCTGCGGGTATTTTTAATTCCAATCTAAACGATGAATCAAAGCAAGAAGTTGCTCAATCATCACGAAAAAAAGAGTTTGAAGAAGCACTAGGAGTCTCATTACATGAG
Source organism: Cocleimonas sp. (assembly GCA_036478745.1). Lineage (GTDB taxonomy): Bacteria > Pseudomonadota > Gammaproteobacteria > Thiotrichales > Thiotrichaceae > Cocleimonas. Next base: position 18,518 of record JAZGEM010000097.1, on the reverse strand, counting down.
AGTTCCAAGCTTTATGAATCACCATCCTGATCGTCAGTATTGTATAAACTGCAAGCTTTGAGTGAAAGAAGCTGATGTATACAATTATGTAAAAAAGGGGGGGGTGCCATTGAGCTTCACCCATTAGCAAAAGGTCTTTATTCGGCGCTCTTTAAATGTATGGACATTTTCTTTGCGTAGATTTTACTGAAGATTAACTTCAAAATAACCACATTTCTTAGTCGGTGTCGCGGCACTTCCTCCCAGTAAAGTCCCAAAGTTAAGTTTTATGGGGTGTACACCATTCCCTGTTCCTGGGGGTGGGTTTGCACTAGCTGAAACCACACCAGTACAATCACAGGCACCATTTATAATTTGTAAATTCTGTATTGAAGCTATATCAAATGTAGCGGGTACAGAGTCATCCACGACGATATTACTGGCACTACCAATATCTGCATTACTGATCTCAATAGCATAGCGGATGGTTGCGCCTGGGACTCTTTTAGGGTTAGTTGTTATATTGATAGGGTCACGAATAGCGCATGAAATCTTTTTAATACTGACATCAGTGGGACGAGTGTAGAGAATATCTTGGTTTTGATTAATGGGAGTATTTAAGGAGTGTTGATCAAAAAAGGTATTATTTTCAATCACGCCAATTGTAGCTCCGCCATTTGAATTACCATTGGCATCAGAAGTGGCATCGTAACGAAAGCGAATACCGCCATCCTCATAAAGTACTACTTGGAAAGAATACTGTCCTGAAACATTATAGTGAGGTACGTTATTCCAAGTGACCACAAAACGCCTATTGGGTGCGCTACCAAATCTACCATACGTTATATTTCCACCCGTAGCGGGATTCAAATCATCCCAATAAGGAAGGATGGCATGGGGCATCGCAGCATCGATATTGGCTAGCGTATTGTTGCTGAAATAGGTGTTATTAATTGCGGTGAAACGTAGAAAGCCATTTGAGACAATATTGACAGTGGTATAATTTACCCCACCGAAAGGATATGTAAAGCCCAAACCTACATTACGATCTACCGAATCATCCAATGAATTTGTTGTTGTAAAGTCTCTTACAAAGGCAATAGCAGTATTTTCAAATGCCGTTTCAGGCACTGTACTTTTTGTTAAAAATTGCAAAGGGGCGGCTAATGAACTTCCAGAATAGAGCAAGAAGAAGACAATCACTAGCGTAAAACTAAATTGTAAAGACTTAGCTAATGGACGAAAGTATGCTGAGATTACCTTAACGTTACTCATTGTCTTTGCTGTTATTGTTATTTTGATTAGGCTACTTTACCTTAAGCATGTGTATTTTTAAACTAAATCAGATGATTGGGTTAAGAACTAATATTGTTTTCAATCAATAATTTATATTTTTCGTGTCATTAATAAAAAAAATTTTTATTTAACCCCAATCTTGTAAAAAAGGGGGGGTGCCATTGACATATATTTATCTTTAATTCCTGACCCTTGACCCTATAGTGCACTAGAGAGTTTATACTTGTTATCTCAATAACTTTAGGAAGAAATATGGAAACGAAATTCAACGTGGAAAAAATGATGTGTGGTGGCTGTGAAACGAATGTAAAGAAGGTGTTGGCAGATATTGCTAGTGTTGACTCTGTTGAAGTTGATCTGGAAGCTAAGACCGTCACAGTTAGTGGTGATATTGATGTTTCTGAAATCGCTACGGCTATCTCAGAGGCAGGTTATCCCACGACAAAAGCTTAAAGGCAGATTAGGTAATAATAAACATGTCAGAGATTAGACTATCCATTGCAGGAATGATGTGTGCGGGCTGTGTTTCATCGGTTGATGAGGCTTTAAATGGTGTTGCAGGTGTGACATCAGCACAGGTTAATTTAGGTGAGCGAACCGCCTCAGTTGCGGGTGATTTTTCACTGGATGCGTTATTAGCAGCGGTTAAAGAAGCGGGTTTTAGTGCGCAGCAATTAACCTCTTTGGCAGATGAAACAGAAAAAGAAGCGCAAGAACTCAAGGCTTATCATACCCTTTGGTGGCGAGCTATCATTGCAGGTACTATAGGCTTTGGCTTATTTATTAGTATGTTAATGGGTTGGTTGCCGAATCTTGTTGAAGGGCGTACTTTTTGGTTAATCATTAGTGGAGTCACGCTGGCAATTTTAGTTTTTGTCGGTGGTCATTTCTTTCGTGGAGCGTGGACGGCTTTAAAAAATGGTCGTGGCAATATGGACTCATTGGTTGCCATGGGAACAGGCACGGCGTGGTTGTACTCAACATTGATTGTGCTGTTTCCAGAATCTATGCCACAAATCGCCCATCATGTTTATTTTGAATCAGCCATTATCATTATTGCGCTAGTATCGCTAGGTGCAGCCTTAGAAACCAAAGCGCGTGGACGGACTTCATTGGCGATTAAACGCTTAATTGGTTTGCAACCGGATACGGCACGCGCAATTCGCAATGGTGAAGAAATTGATATACCAATCGCTGATGTGGGTTTAGAAGAAACCTTACGGGTGCGCCCAGGTGAGAAAATTCCTGTGGATGGCGTGGTAATCGAAGGGCAGTCTTTTGTTGATGAGTCCATGCTCACAGGCGAACCGATGCCGATTGATAAAAGCAAAGATGCCAAAGTTTTTGGTGGTACATTAAATACCAAAGGCACATTTTTAATGAGCGCCACAGGCATTGGACGTGATACCGCATTGGCGCATATTATTGATCTGGTTCGCAAAGCACAGTCGAGTAAACCGGCGATTGGTCGTTTGGTCGATAAAATAGCAGCCGTCTTTGTTCCTGTCGTGTTAATCATTGCGGCTGTAGCGTTTGCACTTTGGTATTTCTTTGGTCCTGAACCACAGCTTGCCTATGCGATTGTGGTTGCAATGACCGTCATGGTGATTGCCTGTCCCTGTGCATTAGGTTTAGCAACACCCATTTCGATTATGGTTGGCGTAGGGCGAGCCGCTGAAAATGGGATCCTAATTCGTAACGGTGAAGTACTTCAACAGGCAAGTCGATTAACGACGATTGTGTTAGATAAAACAGGAACCTTAACGGAAGGAAATCCGCAGCTTACCACGGTTTCTTTAACATCAAATCTAAAGGAAGATGAGGTGCTTTCTATCGCTGCCAGTCTTGAAGTAGGCTCAGAACACCCCTTGGGATTGGCGATTATCAATAAGGTAAAATCACAAGATATTAGCTATAAAGCAGCAACAAATTTCACGAGCATTGAAGGGCGCGGAATTCGTGCTGATATTAATAATCAAGGTTATTTTTTAGGGAATGCCAAATTAATGCAAGATCAAAATATTGATCTGGGTAATCGTTTAAAAGAAGCTGAAGAATTAGCAAAAGAAGGCGCTACGCCTATTTACCTTGCTAAACAAGGCGAGCTTCTAGCCTTAATGGGAATTTCTGATCCGATTCGTGCCGACTCCAAAGCGGCTGTAAAACGCTTACACGACTTAGGTTTAAAAACCGTGTTGTTAACCGGTGATAATGCTAATACAGCACAAGCTGTTGCCAGACAACTAGGCATTGATGAAGTCATAGCAGACGTTATGCCAAATGATAAAATCAAAAAAATCAAATCCTTACAAGCACAAAATGAAATAGTCGCAATGGTAGGAGATGGCATAAATGATGCCCCAGCACTGACCCAAGCTGATGTAGGAATCGCCATAGGAACAGGCACAGATGTCGCCCTAGAAGCAGCCGATATAGCGTTAATGAGTGCATCCATAGACGGCGTGACAAAAACCATCGGCTTATCCAAAGCCACCATGAAAAATATCAAACAAAACCTATTTGGTGCTTTTATTTATAACCTAATCGGAATACCCATTGCAGCAGGCATTCTGTTTCCCTTCTTTGGGATTTTATTAAGCCCAATCATAGCGGCAACCGCGATGAGTATGAGTTCAGTAACGGTGGTGAGTAATGCTTTACGTCTGGGCAAGGTGAAGATATAGGGTAAGGCAATTATCAAAAAAAGGCGGGGGTGCCATTAGATAAAAATAGCCATATTTTTGTTATTAATGTGCGGCGCTTAGTTATTGAATGGCCAAGCAAATTTTTAAACCTTCATTCAAATGAATAATTTTTCTTTCGGAAAGTTTTTTTGACTTTTCGACCAGAAATGATTTGTCCAATGTTAATAGTTGGGAGACATTGACGATAGACTCTTTGGTTAAACCACTTTCTTTTTTTGAGATCAAAAAATTCCCTGGAGCTTCTCCTAAACGTAAGTTTGAAGTTATTACAGCAACAATGACGGTTTGAATTGCACTTTTATTAAATTCATTGGCTGATACGATAATTACAGGTCGTCGATAGCCGGGTTCTGAGCCTCTGGGGTCTCCTAAAGAAGCCCACCAAACTTCACCTTTCTTTATTACCACTGTTCTTTTTCAAGTGATTGAAACTGCATAGAGGATAATTCTTTATCAAGTTCTGAAGATTCTTCAGAGTATATATTATTTAATTTATCGGTAATATTTTCGGTATTGCGTAATTTTGTGTATTCAGCTAAAGCGTTTGTATAAAGCTGACTTCGAGAAATCCCAAGGCGCTGAGCAAGTCCTTCTGCGGCTTTAAATATTGGGTCTGGAATGGAAATAGCGGTCTTCATGATAAAAGTATAACTATTGTTATACTCGGCTGTCAAATCTAGAATAGATTAAACGTGCTTCTAACAAGTGTTTTGGCAATTATCAAAAAAAGGCGGGGGTGCCATTAAACTCTTTCATTGAATTAATAATAATCAAATTTATTGCTCTAGCGAATCGAGACTTTGAAATAAAATTCACTCAACCAACACTAATATAAATCCTAATTCCTGATACATTTTTATCTGTGCTGGTCCTTGAGGAGAAGCTGTTATATAGCTTGGAAAATCCTCAGCAACTACGCCGCGCCAGCCTGCGTGCGTTTCACAAATATGTACGGGTACATCGTCAGCAACTAAGCGTTGTACTAGCTTGTGTGATTCTTTTGCTTCTTCTTTATTTTTTGTGGTTAAGCCGAATTGCTCAGCACCGTGGGAGACAACGGCAACCTCTAGCTTTGGGAATTTCTTTTGTAATTGCTGTTTAAATGCTTTTACTTTTTTCAGTGCATTAGGAAGGTATTCTCCATCTTCGCTGCCGAGTAATTCAAACACCACGCCATCAGGTGTTTCATTTAAGGCTAAGATTTCTGCAATTTTGTCTTTATCATCATCTGCATAACTTACAAATGATAGTAACAATAGACAGGGTAAAAGTAGGGTGGATATCTTGTTAAAGAGCATTCTTTTGCCTCAAAGTATTCGTTTTGACACTGCATTATACGCATACTTTAAGATACTGGATGTATTGTGTAATGAAACTTGTGTTATCCACAATTATGTAACAAAGGCGGGGGTGCCATATAACTCTTGACCTGTTCCCTATGGCTAGCCATACTTATTTTATGCAAAGCATTATTCAAATTCAATATTTAGCACTGGTTTTACGACGACGTTGTCGCTGTCATGCTGTGCCTGAATGGAGTCTGTCTAAAGTTTAATTAGCTTAATGCCCTAAGAAGGGTTGTTAGAATCCAAAAGCCACAGCAATTGCTGTGGCTTTTTTTATGCCTGAAATAAATAGAGAGATTAAATTGAAATGAATACACAAAATGTAAATGCCGTTATGCAAATAACAAAAAGACCCGATATTATTTTTACCAAGGGCAAAGGTAGCTGGCTTTGGGATAGTCAGGGTAAGAAGTATTTGGACTTTATTCAAGGTTGGGCGGTGAATACTTTAGGGCATTGCCCTCGTATTATTAGTGAAGTTTTAGCAGAGCAGTCCCAGACATTAATCAACCCAAGTCCTGCTTATTATAATCAGCCCATGATTGATTGTTCAAATACACTGGTGAATCATTCGGTTTTTGATCAGGTGTTTTTTGCTAATAGTGGTGCTGAGGCGAATGAAGGCGCGATTAAACTGGCTAGAAAGTGGGGTAAGTTGAATAAGTCAGAGGCATGGAAAATCATCACTTTTGAAAATAGTTTTCACGGTAGGACCTTAACCACGATGTCTGCAAGTGGTAAAACAGCTTTTGAGCCTTTGTTTGAGCCTAAAACAGAGGGGTTTATTAAAGTTCCTTTCAATGATATTGAAGCAGTAAAGGAAGCCATTGATAATCAAACGGTAGCCATTATGTTGGAGTTAATTCAGGGGGAAGCGGGAATAATTTCTGCTGAGACGGAGTATGTTCAAGCCTTAAGAGAATTAGCTGACCAGCATGAATTATTACTTATTGTCGATGAAATTCAAACCGGCGTAGCAAGAACAGGCAGGTTATTTGCTTATGAACACTACACTATCCAGCCTGATATTATGACCCTTGCGAAGGGCTTAGGTGGAGGTGTTCCGATTGCTGCTTTATTAGCAAAAGAACATTGTTGCGTCTTTGAGTTCGGTGATCAAGGTGGAACATTTAATGGTAATCCACTCATGACCTCGGTTGCTAATGCTATTTTGGATGAGGTATCAAACCCCGACTTTATAAAAAATGTGAATGATAGAAGTGAGAAATTAGTTACAGGGCTTACAAAACTATCGAAGCAGCACGGTTTAGGCGAAGTGCGCGGTAAAGGTTTATTATTGGCGCTTGATATTGGGAATTTAAATGCTGATGACATAGTAGCAAGTTGTCTTGAAAAAGGTTTGATTATCAATGCGCCTAGAGAAAGCAGTCTGCGGTTTATGCCTGCGTTAAATGTTTCTAGCGCTGAGATTACTGAGACGCTCAAGGTGTTGTATGAGGTTCTTACAATTATGTAAAAAGGGTGGGGGTGCCATACTATTTGGGATCATTGTGACTGATAAGTTTTATTTTAATACAATCCATTAGTCAGATTTATTTGATAGATTTTTCAGTTATGGCATGATATGGGTAATACAATAATAATAACTCGCAATTAATGCGGTTTGATAGTACTTCAACATGAGTCATGATTATTTAACTGGGTATTTACCCGATTCAGACAGTCGTCTGCGACATGAAAGAAAGAAGGCATTAAGAAATGTCTTGATTATCGCTGTCGTTATAGCAGCCTTCTTTTACGTGCTTACTAAAGCAGTCCGAATAATCGTTAAAGATAACAGGATTGTTCATTATCCTATTTCAGTCAATTCTGATGTTAATTCAGATAAAGTCAGCCTTGATGAAATTATTTATTATGAAAAAAATTCTGTAGATCAAGCTAAAGTTAGCGTGGATACGAGTGATGTAGATAAGGAATTAGCTAGGACTAATCAAGAAATAGAAAAACTTACTGAGCAAGTGGTGGCTAATGAGAAAGTTTCTCATCAACCCGTTTCTAGCCAGCAACCTCTTACACAAGAAAACAATACTCAGAAAACGGTTAAGCAAGAAGCTTCTCCAGTACTAGAATATTCTATTGAGAAGTCGACCACTTCTGTTGAATCGGCTAAGCCAATAGAGAAGCGTATTGACTCAAAGGACTCTAGTGATACTGATGAGGCTAACTCACAACAACCTATTGACTTAAAAGATCTTGAAGCAATTTATAACAAGCAACTATCCATTATTCTGGATGACAACTAAGACTCTGAATGATAACTAAGTTTAGAGTATCCTAGTTTAGAGCAGCACTCTAAAATTGGACTTGATCAGAGCTTCCCTTAATTAGAACCTGCTTTGCTTGGTCGAATTAATATCAACGCAAAAATAACAAATCCTGAACCAATAAGCGTCAGCCAACTCCATTGTTCATCAAAAAATAACCAACCCCAAAAGGCAGCAAGTGGCGGTACTAAGTAGAAGTAGCTCGCCACACGGCTCGCTTCGCCGTGACGAATCATGTAGAGCAATAATAAGATCGCGACTAAAGACAAAGCAAGTATTAGCCATGAAAGTGTCAGTATAAAGTTAATACTCCAATCAACTTTCCCCGTTTCCATCGTTAATGAAACAAGTGCAAAAAATAAAAATGCAGCAATGTACTGATAGTATGACCCTGTTATAAGATCGACCTTTTGTGCATATTTCTTTTGTAACAAAGTGCCTGCAACCATACTTGATAGTGCTAAAACCAACCAAAAAATTCCTTTAAGGGTTATAACGCCTTCCCAACTTGATGCGCCATAAAGAACGATTGTCACACCCGCTAAACCGATGAGTAAGCCTAACCATTCTTTTTTACTAATGGATGTATTCAATACCAGCCCAGAGAATATAGCGATAACAATAGGGTTTAAGCTTACAAACAGCGCGGTTAATCCAGCAGAAATATTTGTATCAATTGCGGCAAATACAGCTCCTAGATAAATGCCATGAATGAGTAAACCGACCAGCCCTTGCATAGCCGTATCAAAGGGGCTAATTCTAGGGCGTTTTAAGGTGACAATAAGCAGTAAAAACAAAGGAACCACAAACAGCATACGCCACATCAGGAGTGTAAAAGGTTCCGCATAGGGAAGCCCAAACTTTGCACCAACAAACCCCGTTGACCAAAGTAGTACAAAAATAAAGGGGATGTATTTTGTCATATATTTATTCTACATCCGTTGCTATGAGTAGAGAAAGAAACAGTTATTGTGTTTATTCAAGTACACAGTTGGAAATACGGGTACAATAACGCTAAACTTAAATTCCTCCGTTAAACGCTATCTGTAAGTAATCAGCTTTGAATATCACTGCCCCAGACATTTTCTCTTACCGTAAATTTTGGCCACATAAATTTGGTACGGCTACGGTGTTGCCGATGTCACGAGATGAAATGGATGACCTAGGTTGGGATTCTTGCGATATTATTATTGTTACGGGTGATGCCTATGTTGATCATCCTAGTTTTGGAATGGCGATAATAGGGCGTTTATTAGAGTCGCAAGGTTTTCGTGTGGGGATTATTTCACAACCTGATTGGCGCTCTGCAGAGGATTTTCAAAAACTGGGTAAACCGAATCTTTTTTTTGGTATTGCAGCAGGCAATATGGACTCAATGGTGAATCATTACACCGCAGATCGTAAGCCGCGTTCGGATGATGCTTATACCGCAGGGGCAAAAGCGGGAAAGCGACCTAATCGCGCTACCGTCGTTTATGCACAACGTGCGCGTGAAGCGTTTAAAGGTGTGCCCGTAATTATTGGCGGAATAGAGGCAAGTCTACGTCGTATTGCCCAATATGATTACTGGACTGAGAAAGTTCGTCGTTCTATTTTGCCTGATTCTAAAGCGGATATGCTGCTGTTTGGCAATGCTGAAAGAGCTATTGTAGAACTTGCACATCGTCTTGCGCGCGGTGAAAAAATGGCTGAAATTACTGATATTCGCGGCACAGGTTTTATGCGCCAAGGTGTTCCAGAAGGTTGGACTCTAATTGACTCTACAGATATTGATGAAGTTGGCTCAATCGAACATCCCGATGCAAACCCTTATATTGATTCTACTCAAAGCAAAGATTGTGATAAAAATGCAGCAGCAGAGGATAAGAAAACAGAAGCTAGATTAAATAGTGGTGCGACACAAATTATTCACTTTAATGAACGTCCCAGAAAACTAGATCGTACTAAAACAGTGATACGCCTGCCATCACATAATCAAGTGGTAGAGAGTAAAGTACTTTATGCACATGCCTCGCGAGTGTTTCATCTGGAGACAAACCCGGGCAATGCACGATCATTAGTGCAAATGCATGGTAAACGCGATGTGTGGCTAAACCCACCGCCACAGCCTTTGAGTGCGCCTGAGTTTGATCGACTATTTGAAATGCCTTATACGCGCAAACCACACCCATCCTATGGCGATTTGAAAATTCCTGCTTACGATATGATTCGGTTTTCGATTAATATTATGCGTGGTTGCTTTGGTGGTTGTACCTTTTGTTCGATAACAGAGCATGAAGGGCGCATTATTCAAAGTCGTTCAGAAGATTCTGTGATTCGTGAAATTGAAGCTATTCGTGATAATGTTCCTGAATTTACAGGTATTATTTCTGATTTAGGTGGTCCAACGGCGAATATGTATCGGCTCTCTTGTAAGAGTAATAAAATTGAAGAATCTTGCCGCCGATTATCTTGTGTCTATCCTGGTGTCTGTGAAAATTTAGGCACAAACCATAAGCCACTGACAAAATTGTACAAACGCGCACGCGAAGTTCGTGGTGTTAAACGTGTCTTTATTGCGTCAGGGCTACGTTATGATTTGGCTATTCGTGATCCAGAATATATTAAAGAATTAGTTACTCATCATGTCGGTGGTCGTTTAAAAATCGCTCCTGAGCATACTGAAAAAAGCACACTCTCAAGGATGATGAAACCTCCGATTGGCAGTTATTATCGTTTTAAAGAATTGTTTGAGCGCTACTCTAAAGAAGCGGATAAAGAACAGTATTTAATTCCCTACTTTATCTCATCACACCCAGGAACCACCGATGAAGATATGTTGAATCTGGCAATTTGGCTAAAAGAGAATAAGTTTAAGCCAGACCAAGTACAGCAATTTATTCCCACCCCAATGGCATTGGCATCCGCGATGTATCACACTGGTATCAATCCACTAAAAACGGTGGGTTCAGATACGGAACATATCGATACCGCTAAAACGGCAAAAACTAGAAAATTACATAAGGCCTTTTTACGTTATCACGATCCTGAAAATTGGGTAATGATTCGTGCCGCTTTAAAACGCATGGGTAGAGAAGATTTGATCGGTAATAGCAAAGAGCATTTAATTCCTGAATATACGCCACGCTTAGAGAAGGGCAGAACGAATAGTAAACAAGGTAATGACTTTCATCATCGCATTAAGGTCAAGGCTCAGCCGAATAAAGGCAAAGCAGGGAAGAAATTCTCATATAAAAAGACCAATAAGAGAAATGCTAAAAGTAAGACTAAAAGTGGCTCCAAGACTCAAGCGAGAAGGCGCTAACCGTATACAGTTTTGCGGATGTATAAGCGTTTAATTTGATCTTTTCTAAGATAGTAGACAATCGCGATTGAAGCAATCAATGAAATACCAATAGAAAAGGCAGCTTCAAGTTTTCTAGAATCAGGATCAAAAATCAGAAACCCAATCATCAAGGGAATAGCGATTAGATATAACCAGAAGTTTAAGTGCCACCCCCAAGCCTTGAAAGTCCACAAGCCATAAGCGGCTGCAAACATCATAATGGCAAGGGTAAAAACTAATAGGAAAAATAAAAAGACGAGTAAGGAAAATTCAGCTGAAATAGTTAACATTAAGTTACCTAATAAAAACACCACACTAAACATTAGGGAGATTGTGAGCCCACCAAAAATATTATACAGAGCGATTACAATCACGCCAGCAGGTCTTTCTATAGCTTGTTCCATATATTTCTCTAGTCAAAAAAAACCATGTCAAAAGACATGGTTTTATATCATGAGTTACTTAGTCATACAAAAAGCTATTCGCCGTATCGCTCTGAGTAATCTTCCATTGAAGCCTTAATAACCTTATGCGCATGTTCACTACCGTAAGGATCACCAATCGAAACACTGCTTTCTTTACCGGGTAGCATTTTGTAAGTATTAAAGTAATGATCAAGTCTTTCAATCAGAACTTCGGGTAAGTCCGTTATTTCTCGTGCATTACCCCAAATGTTATCGGTTGCTAAAACAGCGATGATTTTATCATCTGCTTCTCCACCATCAACCATCGGCAAACCACCTAAAACACGTGCATGTAAAAGGATATCAGAACGGGTAATGGGTCTTTCAGAAAACACACAAATATCGAGTGGATCTTTGTCACCTTTTAGTCCTTCTTGTCCCATTAAAGCGGCAGTCCGTTTACCACAAAAAGTACGTGGAATAAAACCGTATAGTGAAGGTTGTAATGATGAAGCACGTTGTGGTCGATCAACCATTAAATAACCTGATTTTTTATCTGTTTCATATTTGACAGGGTCAGAAGGTGTCATCTCAATGTAAGCATTGACAATTTCAGGGGCATCATCACCTGCATCAAGTCCATGCCAAGGGTGAGGGCGCCAACGGTAAAAAGCATCTGGAAACGGCATTGTTTCTCCTAAAATTTATATTTGTTTGAAATGACGGCAAATTATAATGGCTAGGGTTAAAAAAGGAAACTGTAAATGATAAACAGTCAATGTGATGTGATCGATGTTTAAAAGAGTAGATGGCATCCCCCCTTTTTTTAATAATTGCTAAGATCTCAAGTTTAATAATTATTCTGGACGATATGCCGTCACTTATGCAATTATTAGCGTTACCAAATAATAAACCCCTGTACGAATGAAACAATATGAATAAAGAACTATTAGACTATCTCCCCGCTGACGATCTGCTTAAAGACCGTGTTATTTTGGTGACAGGTGCAGGCTCTGGCATTGGTCGTGCTATTTCACTTGCCTATGCGCGCTTTGGTGCAACGGTTGTTTTGTTGGGGAAAAAACTTAAAGAACTTGAATATGTCTATGATGAAATTGAAGATGCAGGCTACCCAGAACCTGCAATTTATCCCATCAATATGGAAGGTGCGACAGCCAAAGATTATCAAGATATGGCAGATGTGTTTCAAGATAAACTCGGTGGACTTGATGGCATTGCTTTAAATGCAGGTTGGCTGCCCGCTTTTATGCCGTTTAAAGAATATGATGTTGAGACATGGTCAAAAACAATTAGTGTTAACTTACATGCCAATTTTTTGATTACACAAACCTGTTTACCGCTTCTAGAAGCAGCCAAAGACCCTGCGATTATATTCTCCGCACATGATTCATTAAAAGCATATAACGGTGCCTTTGGTATTGCCAAGGCTGGCACACAGGCGATGATGGATATTCTTGCTGATGAGTATGATGTTGATGAGAGTTTTATTCGCGTTAATAGTATTGACACAGGACCTTTGCGTACTCAAATGCGTAAAACGAATTACCCCGGTGAAGACATGGATGATTTAGCATTACCAGAATCTATTGTCGGACCCTACTTGTATTTCATGGGGCCTGATGCCAAAAAGCGCACGGCTGAAAAAGTAAAGTTTGAAAGACTGCCGGCAGATACAAAATGGCCGGGCGATATTAGCTAGACTAGTTATTGCTTGTTATGAAAAAAGATAAGGTTTTTGCTAAAGATCAACAGGTTGTTGATTTTACCTTTGATGACACCGTTGCCGATGTCTTTCCTGATATGATTCGGCGCTCTGTGCCAGGTTATGAAACGGTAATTTCATTGCTAGGTGTTTTAGCGAGTGATTACGCGCAAGATCATAGCCGAATATATGACCTTGGTAGCTCATTAGGTGCAGCAACACTTTCTATTCACAGCCAAACACGCATGCTGGATTTGGAATACATCTGTGTTGATAACTCGAAAGCCATGGTAAAACGTAGTCAAACGCGTTTAGCAAGGCAAATGCCAGAAGCCAATTTGCACATCCTTTGTGATGATATTACACAGATAGACATTTCCAATGCATCCGTCGTGGTGATAAATTTCACTCTCCAATTCTTAGCGCCTGAATCACGTCTGCAATTATTACAGAAGATTTACAAAGGTCTAAAAAAGGGGGGGGTGCTAATTTTGTCTGAGAAGCTAGTATTTGTTGATAGCAAAGAAAACCAACAACACATCAAATGGCACCACCGCTTTAAAAGTGCTAATGGATACAGTGATCTTGAGATTAGCCAAAAACGTGCTGCGATTGAAAATGTTTTAATTCCTGATACCTTAGAAGTACATCAGTCGCGTTTGCAAGAAGCGGGTTTTGAGCAATCATGGCAATGGTTTCAAAGTTTTAACTTTGCTTCTTTAATTGCAGTAAAATCCTAAGGTAGCAATTAAAATGTTATTTGATTTCGATGATCTTTATGCTGACTTAATTGCTAATGATTTTAGCCAGTGGCAAGAAAGCCTACCCGCGCAACTCGATAAAGTTTTTGCTCAAAGACAGCATGGTAAAACAAAAGAGTGGCAAGAAATCTTGTCAGGCTTACCTGAAATTACACCTTCAGAAATTAATCTAAATACAGATATTTTGCTGATAGGAAATCAGCAAGACGTTGACAGTGATACACGGAAACAACTTGAAGAGCTTCTCAAGCAACTCCATCCTTGGCGTAAAGGCCCGTATAACTTATTTGGTATTCATATTGATACCGAATGGCATTCTGATTGGAAATGGCAACGTATTCGCTCACACCTTGCACCTTTAGAGAATCGTCGTGTATTAGATATTGGTTGCGGTAATGGTTATCACATGTGGCGCATCCTAGGTGAGGGTGCTAAATTGGTTATTGGCGCTGATCCTAGTCAGTTTTTCTTAGTCCAATTTGCCACTATAAAGAAATATATCGAAGCTGCAAACGGCAAGCAGCCCGTGCATTTATTGCCTTTTAAAGGTGAAGAATTACCTGCATTTAATCAAAAATTTAAGGGTAGAGGTTTTGATACGGTTTTCTCTATGGGGGTTTTATATCATCGTATCTCGCCAATTGAACACCTCCAAGAACTGAAAACCTTTCTCCGCCCCGGTGGTGAATTACTGTTAGAAACATTAATTATCGAATCTCAAAACGAGAATGACCATTCAGTGTTACTTCCACAAGATCGCTATGCAAAAATGCGAAATGTCTGGTTTTTACCTACTCCAGAATTATTAATTCGTATGCTGGAACGGGTCGGATTTAAAAATGTCCGAATCGTAGATATAAGCCAGACAAGTATTGAAGAACAACGCAAAACAGACTGGATGACGTTTGAATCCCTTACAGACTTTCTTGATCCTGATGATCAGAATAAAACCATTGAAGGTTACCCTGCACCTAAGCGGGCTGCGGTGCTTTGTAATACATGATCCTAGGATCATGCAATTGTGTAAAAAATAGGGGGGTGCCATCTACAAGCTCAGCAAAAGTGCCCTTAAATTGTCAACAGGTGTGTATTCTTAGACAAAGTGTAATGACCTAATTGTTTAAGTATGAGAAAATTGTCTAATAATTAATCAAAGAGTTTATTCTAGAAATGACAAATCAAACAGTACGTAAAGCAGTAATTCCAGTGGCGGGTCTTGGCACGCGCATGTTACCCGCAACGAAGGCGATTCCTAAGGAGATGTTGCCTGTCGTTGATAAGCCGATGATTCAATACATCATCAGTGAGTGTATTGAGGCGGGAATTACTGAAATCGTATTGGTGACGCATTCGAGTAAAAGTGCGATTGAAAACCATTTTGATGTGAGTTATGAGCTTGAGTCTTCTCTTGAGGAGAAAAATAAGACAGCTTTACTTGAAGAGGTTCGTGCGATTTGTCCTGATAATGTGACGATTATGCATGTTCGCCAAGGGGTGGCGAAAGGTTTGGGACATGCGGTTTTGTGTGCTAAAGCGGCGGTCGGTGATGAGCCTTTTGCAGTGGTTTTGCCCGATGTTTTGATTGATGAAGTCAGCTGTGATTTAAGCAAAGAGAATATGGCTGAGATGATTCGCCTATTTGAAGAGAATCAACAAAGTCAGATTATGGTGGAGCCAGTGCCAATGGAATTAGTTAGCAGCTACGGTGTTGCTGATGTGGGTGAGGTAAAACTAAGGGGTGGTGATTATGCCAAAATGACGCAAGTTGTCGAGAAGCCACCACAGAATGAAGCCCCCTCAAATCTTGCCGTAGTGGGTCGATACGTTCTTGCTTCTTCGATTTGGGATTTACTCGAAAAAACACCTAAAGGTGCAGGTGGAGAAATCCAGCTTACAGATGCTATTGCAATGCAAATGGAAAGCGAAACAGTTAATGCATTTCACATGACTGGTAAGAGCCATGACTGTGGTTCTAAGCTTAGCTATATGAAGGCGAATGTTGAATACGCCATGCGTCACCCTGATTTTGGGGATGAGTTTAAGGCGTATTTGAAAAGTCTATAAACCTACTTAGCCTTAATCGACAGGAAGCTTGTTGTTTAATTTCCTGTGGATTATTTTTCAAGGTATCTTTTTTTGGGGTGAGGTTTAAAAAAGCACAAAATATCAAAACTAATCCACTCACTAAAGACATAATGATGATTCGTTTAATTTGATCGGTATTCATTATGTCTAAAACATTACTTGTTAGTTACACACCTCGCCACGATTCTAATACTAAAAAGTTAGTTGATACTTTCTTGCAGACCTCTTTGAATAGCTCTGATATTACTCACCTTGATCTTGTTAAAACCCCTCCGCCATTATTATTAGAAGATAACCTCAATGCCTTATTAAAGAGAAATTTCATGGGCTTGGAATTAACTGAAAGTGAGAGTGAAGTAGTTAAAAGTACGGATAAAATACTTCAGCAACTGCAACAGACAGAGCAAATTGTAATTGCTTTTCCGATGTATAATTTCAGTGTGCCTGCTGCGGTGAAGGCTTGGATTGATTCGATTATTCAAAATGGTCACACCTTCAGAATAAAGGATGATGGCAGTTATGAAGGGCTTTGTCAGGGTAAAAAGGCGTTAATCCTTATGACCACAGGTGGAGACTTTAGTGAAGAGCCGATCAAAAGTATGGATTATGCCGTACCTCTTGTACAAGCGTGTTTAGGTTTTATTGGGATTGAATCAGAGTCGATAGCAGCATACGGTTTAAATCAATATATGGATAGGGCGGATGAAATAGTTGCAGAGGCACAGCAGGAGATTGTTAGCTTCTTAAAGAAAAATGAGACATGGTGATTTTTTTGTTAATGTCAGTAGGGTCTTCAAAATAGAATGAATTATTTAGTCCAAATACAAAAAAGTATTGATTATATCGAAGCACATTTAGATTCTGAATTGAGCTTAGTAAAAATTGCTCAGCATGCAGGGATAAGTCAGTGGCATTTTCAACGTATTTTCAAAGCATTAAGCAATGAAACATTGAAAACCTATATACGCTCTCGAAGGTTGTCTAATGCTCTTGAGCAGTTATTATCGACAGACAACAAAATCATTGATATTGCGTTGACTGCGGGTTTTGAATCACAGCAAAGTTTCACTAGAGCATTTAAAAACACCTTTGATATGACGCCTAATCAAGCCAGAAAAATCGGCAATAAAAATATTTTTCAGAAGAAAATAGAATTCAATAGCGAATATTTACAACATATTAATAACAATGTGTCATTGGTTCCTGAAATATATACACAGCCAAAAATACAATGTGTTGGTCTAAGAACACAGTTCTATAGTGTTGACTCAGAAAAGAATAATCTTGCGGATAAGCTTCCTGCTTTATGGGATGAGTTTATTCCAAGAATGTCTGAGATAGAAAATCGAAACCCTGATATTGCCTATGGAGTCATCCAGCAGACTAAAGATAAAACAGATCTACTTGAGTACTATGCTGTGTGTGAAGTGAATGAAGTGGATAGATCCGCTTTACCACAGGGTATGGAAGTAATTGAAATAGCCGAATCAAGCTATGCCAAATTTACCCATAAAGGAAATGTGAAAAACATTAATGATACGGTGAATTATATTTATTCAAGTTGGTTAATGCAGTCGAATAAAAAGCATAGTTATGCGGCGGACTTAGAGATATATGGTGATGATTATCGTGAAGACTCGGATGAATCCATTATTCATTATGCGATACCGATTGAATGACAGTATTTTGCAAGGTTTTGAGGTGTAAGTCATAGTAAATGGCACCCCCACCTTTTTTGCACAATTGTCTAAAAAAGGCGGGGGTGCCATTGATATCTAACTACTAATCGTCGTGCTTCTTATGAATAAACTCCATTACTAATGCCATTCCCAATAAGATAATGCCCGTTGCAATCCACATCTTCGTAGTAACGACTTCATCTAATAGAAGATAACCCCAGAGAAAGGCAAAGATCGGAATTAAAAAAGTGACGCTGGCTGTTTTTGAAGGACCGATATTTTTTACTAGTTTAAAGTAAATAATAAATGCGATCGCGGTACAAAGAACACCTAGAATGATGGCATATAGCCAGTCTGTTGAGCTTATTTGATTGAAGTCTGGGAGGAAAAACAGTGACAGGATTAACAGTAACAATGCTGAGAAAAATAAGCTCCCTGCAGTTGATGTCATCACTGAAACATTGCTTAAATATTTTTTAGTGGTGTTTGATGATATGCCATAACAAATTGTAGCACCGACCCCAGCTAATACCGGTAGCCATGATTGAATGGATAGTTCTACTTTATCCGATACAAGATATATCAGCCCTAATAGACTAATTAACATACCTAAATATTGTAATTTTGTCATATGAATTTTTAGCCAGATATGTGCAATCCATGCAGTAAAAACAGGTGTCATCGCATTTAAAATGGAAACTGTTCCTCCTGTTAAAGTCAGGCTTGAATAGGCTAGAAAACTAAAGGGAATGGCTGAATTAGTAAGACCTACAATAAATAGCGTTTTCCAGTTTTGGATAAACTCCTGTCGGCGTGATGGTTTCATTAAAAACAAGAATAGAAATAGGGCGGCAACGCTGATGCGAACTGCAATTAAAGCGATTGGTCCAAAAGCGTCAACACTTGCACGCATGAATATAAAAGAGCTTC